>JAHBUY010000001.1:145000-745000 GCA_019637795.1 bacterium
GCGCCTCTCCGGCTGGCTCATGCTCGTGCCGCTGGGGCTACTCGTTCTCGCCGCCACCGCGTTCTACGCCCGACCGCCGGCCGTCGCCGGCCTGCGGACCACGGTCGCGAAGTCATCGCCGCTGGAGACCCACCCCCTGGCCGGCGCCGAGGTGGTCGAGCGCTCCGCAACCGATCGTGGAACCTCCGCCGCTGGTGACCAGATCCTCGCGCTGGCCGGCACCTCCCGCCGTGATGGCGAACGCGACCGCGCCCAGCGCGCCGCCGCAGCAGGCGCCGACACCGCGAGCGCATCGATGCCGGCGGCGGGATCGGATGCGGCCGGCGCCGCCGACGACAGCATCGAGACCGGCAGCCCCGCGGCCGGGGACCACCTCGCCGACCTGCGACAGTCGATCCGCGCGGCATTCGGCGCAGCGCCGGAGAGCGACCTCGGCATGAGCCCAGCCGCCAGCTCGCAGCGCGCCGGGACGGGCGGCGACTCGAATGCCGAGCGCCACCGAGCCGACGACGCGCGATCGGACACCAATGGCACCGGCACCAGCGGCAACAAGGATCAGCCAGCCGATGCGAACGCCGCCGGAACCCAGTCGGTCACGCCCGGCGCGGATCCCAGTGCCGACGAGCAGGGCGCGAAGGGGAGCGGCCGCGGCGGCGCCGGCGCCACCGGCTCGACCGGCGTCCTCGGCGCCGCAGGCTCGCCCCGTCTCGAATCCGACCCCGCGGCGCCGATGGCAATCAAGATCGCCGCCATCAGCGGCGTCTCCCCCAGCCAGACCGAACCGCAGCGTCGCCACCAGGGCGTCACCACCAGCGCGGCCGCCAACGCCAGCCGCACCGCCCCCCTGCCCGATCTCGCCAGCGAACAACTCGCCGACGCGACCATGCAGCAACTCGAGGTCGGCCCCGAACACGAGGCCATCGTCCGCCGCCTCTTCACGCGCGAATGAACGATCCGACCGACATCGTCGATCCGCCCGCCGACCCCGTCGACGAGCCCGCCGTCGCGCCGCGCGACCCCGCCAGCCGCACCCCCGCGCCGGGCAGTCGCATCCTGCCCTCCCGCATGGCACGCGCCGCGGCCCGCGCCGGCGAGCCGCAGGTGGCCGATGCGGCCACGGCCGAGGCGCGCGTCGATGAGTTCCGCGCCGTCTTCGCCAGCCTGCGCAGCGAGCTCGGACGCGTGATCGTCGGCCAGGGCGAGGTGGTCGAGGACATCCTGATCGCCCTCTTCGCCGGTGGCCACGTGCTGATCGAAGGTGTCCCCGGCACCGGCAAGACGTTGCTGGTGCGGACCCTCGCCCAGGCACTCAACCTCAGCTTCAACCGCATCCAGTTCACCATCGACCTGATGCCCGCCGACATCACCGGCACCCGCATGCTGTTCGAGCAGGACGGTCATCGCGAGCTGGTGTTCGCCAAGGGCCCGATCTTCGCCCACGTGCTGCTCGCCGACGAGATCAACCGCGCCACCCCGAAGACGCAGTCGGCGCTGCTCGAGGCAATGGCCGAACGTCAGGTGACGGTCGCCGGCACGACGCACAAGCTTCCCCCGCCGTTCTTCGTCCTGGCGACGTTGAACCCGATCGAGATGGAGGGCACCTACCCGCTGCCCGAGGCCCAGCTCGATCGCTTCCTGTTCAAGGTCTTCCTGCCGTACCCCAACGCCGACGAGATGCAGCGCATCCTCGGCAGCACCACCGGCAGCGAGGTCCCGCAGCCGACCGCGGTCTTCCCGACCCGCAAGGCGGCGGCGCGCGTCGAGGACCTGAAGGCCCTGGTGCGGCAGGTGCTGGTCGCGCCGCAACTGGAGGAGTACGCCGCGGCGCTGGTCCGCGCCACCATTCCGCGCACGTCGAGGTTCGCCCCCAACGGGCCGACGCTGCTGCCCGACGACGACCAGATCGCGCGCTACGTCGCCTACGGCTCGAGCCCACGCGGCGGCCAGGCGCTGTTGCTCGGCGCCAAGGTGCGCGCGCTCCTCGCCGGCCGCGTCAACGTGAGCTACCACGACATCGATCGCGTCGCCGTGCCGGCGCTCAATCATCGCCTGGTGCTCAACTTCGCCGCGCGCGCCGACGACGTCGATCCGCGCGCCCTCATCCACCGGCTGGTCGATGCCGCCAAACGCCTCCACCGGTGACGTCGGCGCCAGCGACGTCGCCTCCGCCCTCCGCCTCGCCAGCGCGCCCGCCTTCCTGCGCACGCTCGATCGGCTGCGCTTCGCCAGCCGGCACAGCGTCGGCCAGCACCCCGGCTCGACGCCGATCTCCCGCATCACCCAACCGGGCGGCCACGAGATCGCCGCGCACAAGCCGTACGCGCCGGGCGACGACCTCCGCCACGTCGACTGGAATGCGCTCGCGCGCCTGGATCAACGCGTCGTCAAGACCTTCCGCGCCGAGCGCGAGGCGCCGCTGCACCTGCTCCTCGATGCCAGCGGCTCGATGAACGCCCCGGCCGCCGACGGCAAGTTCCCGTTCGCCGTCGGCCTCGCGGCGAGCCTCGCCTACGTCGCGCTGCGCCACGGCAACCCCGTCCGCCTCGCCCTGCTCGGCGGCCGCGACGGCGCCCGCCTCGCGCCGCTGCTGCGCCATGTCCAACGCCTGCCCGAGCTGCACCAGTTCCTCGCCCCGGCGGCGGCGGACGGCCCGACCCGCCTGCTCGACGGCCTGCGCGCCTACCTCCGCACGACGCGCCTGCCCGGCACCGCCGTCGTCGTGTCCGATTTCCTCGTCGAGCCGACGGCGTACGAAGCGACGTTCGACGAGTTGCTCGGCCACGGCTACGACGCCGCCGCGATCCGCGTCATCGGCCCGCACGAGCGCAGCGCCGCCGATCTGCCGCGGCGCCTGCGCCTGCGCGACGCCGAGACCGGTCGCGAACGCATCGTCGAGCTCACCGCCGCGCTGCGGCACCGCTACGCCGACGCCGTCGACCAGCACCTCGCCGGCCTGCGTCGGTGGTGCGCCGCCCGCGCCGTCGTCTGCGCCGCCGCCGACACCGCCGGCGGGCTCGACGGCGCCATGCTGCGCGAGCTGCCGCGCGCCGGCCTGCTGCAGTGATGGTCCAGTTCGCGAACCCCGCCGCCTGGCTGTTCGCCGGGCTCTTCGCGGTGCTGATCGCGCTGTATCTGTGGGAGCGCAGCCGACGCACGATCGTCGTCCCGTCGCTGCTGCTCTGGCAGACCATTCCCGACTCGGCGACACGCGCCACCCGCTTCGTCCCCGATTGGCTGTTCGTCCTGCAGGCGCTGCTGCTGCTGCTGCTCATCGCCGGCCTGGCGGGCCCATACCTGTCGCGCGACGGCAGCGAGCATCCGAGCGAGCGCGCGGTCTTCGTGCTCGATACCTCCGCCAGCATGCAGGCGCAGGAGGGGGCGGGCACGCGCTTCGAGCTGTCGAAGCGCGCCATTGGCGAGCGCATCACCGCCCTCGGCGCCGGCGACGAGGCGATGCTGATCGCGGCTGGCCCGCAGCCGGCGGTGATCGTTCCGCCGACCACCGACCATGCCGAGGCGCTGCGTCAGCTCGCGGCGCTGGCGGCGACCGACACCCGCGCCGACCTCGACGCCGCCCTCGCCGCCGCGCAGCGCGCCGCCGCCCGGGCCGACCGGACCACCCGCGTGGCGCTCTTCACCGACACTCCGTTCGATCGCCTCTCCCCCCCCTGGCGGCAGGCCGTCTCGGTCTTCCCCGTCGGCGAGACCGACGACAATCTCTCGATCGACGGCATCCAGATCTACCAGAGCCGCTTCGACGATCCGCGCGCCGCCCGCGCCTTCGTCACCGTCCGCAACCACGCCGGACGCGAGCACCACGGCGTGCTCACCGTGCAGCTCGACGGCACCACCTTTGGCCGCCAGGGCTTCACCCTCCCGGCGCGCAGCGCCACCGGGTTCCCGGTTCCCGCGCTGCCGGGACCAGGCGTGCTCCGCGCGACGCTCGACGCCGACGACGCGCTCGCCGCCGACAACGTCGCCTACGCCGTCGTGCACCCGCTGCGGGCGGTGCGCGTGCTCGTGGTCAGCGACGATCCAACCCTGCTCGGCGAGCTGCGCCAGATCGCCGCCGCGGCGCCCGGCCTCGAGCTCGCCACCATCGCGCCCGCCGCCTACGACGGCACGCAGCGCGCCGATCTGTTCCTCTTCCATCGCGTCGCGCCGCCGCTGCCGACGCAGGGCGCCAGCCTCTACGTCGCCCCCGCCGATCCGCGCGGCCCCTTCCCGCCGCGCGGCCGCCTCGCCCGCGTGCCGCTCGGCGATGCGGCCGTGGGACATCCCGCGCTGCGCAGCGTGCGCCTCGACCTGCCCTTCGCCTTCGCCGACGTCCAGATCCTCGAGGCGCCGAGCTGGGCCGAGACGCTGCTCACCGCGCGCGCCGATGACCAGCAGTTGCCGCTGGCCTTCGCCGGCGAGGTGGGCGGCCAGCGGATCGGCGTGCTCGCCTACGACCTCGCCGCCCAGGGTATGCTGCGCGCGGACCACACCGATCTCCTGCTCCTGCTGCTCGACCTCGTCGACTGGCTGGTGCCGGCGAACGACGACGTGCACGTGATCCCCACCGGCAGCGTCGAGGTCATCGAGTCCCTCCCCTCGTTGCCGCGTCACCTCGTCGATCCGCGCGGCGGCGAGGCGACCCTTCCCGCCGACCAGACGCCGCTGATCGATGCCCGCTACGCCGGCGAGTATCGCGTCACCGCCGGCGACGCGGCGGTGCGGATCTTCGCCAACCTCGCGGACCCCGAGGAGTCGGACATCGGCCGTCCGGCGGCGCGACCGCACGAGGTCGCGCCGCTGATCCGCGCCGGTCTGCCCACCGCGGCGCCGGCGAGCACGCTCGCATGGCCCCTGTACGCCGCCGCCGCGACGGTGCTGATCGTCGAATGGATGGCGGCGAGGCGGCGCGGCTGATGGACACCCCCAGCCTGTCGTACGTGCTCGCGCATCCGACGGCGCTCGGGCTGTCGCTGCGCCACCCGGCGGCGCTGCTGCTGCTCGTCGCGATCGCGGTCTTCGTCCTGCGCCCGCATGCCGGCAGCCGGCTCGCCGGGACGCTGCGCAGCGCCGCCTACGCGGCGCTGGTGCTGGCGCTCGCCGGACTGGCCCTGACGACGCGCATGCCCAGCGACCGCCTGACGGTGGTGGCGGCGGTGGACGTATCGCCGAGCATCGACGCCACCGGCCGCGCCTGGGCGCGGCGCTACCTGGCGCAACTGCAGGCGCGCCTGGTGCCGGGCGACGAGCTGGCGGTGGTGGCCTTCGCCGACGGCGTCGAGCTGCTGCGCGCGCCCGGTCCGCCGGCGCCGCTGCCCGATGCCCTGCCGGCGCCGCCGGTGCCGGCGACCGATCTCGGCGCCGCGCTCGACGCCGCCATGGCCTTGTTGCCCGCCGACGGCGCCCGCCGCGTCGTGCTGCTCACCGACGGCAACCAGACGCGCGGCGACGGCGCGCGCCGCATCCCCTGGCTGCGCGCCGCCGGCGTCCGCGTCGATGCCGCCGTGCCGCCGCACGAGGCGGTGAGCGACGTGCGGGTCGAGCGGGTCATCGCGCCGGCGATGGCCGGCGTCGACAGCCCCGTGCCGGTGCGTGTCGTCGCCCACAACGACGGGCCGCTGCGCCCCGCGGTGCTCAACGTCTACCTCGATGGCGAGATCGCCGACAGCAGCGCGGTCGAGCTGCCGCCCGGCCGCAGCGCCATGACGCTCGCTTCGCGTCTGGTGGACGAGGGGAGTCACCGCCTGCGCGCCGAGCTGCGCGCCCAGGGCGACGCCCAGCCGGCCAACGACAGCCGCGACGTCGGCATCACGCTCCGCGATCCAACCCGCGCCCTCGTGCTCACCACCCGCCCGCGCTCGGTCGTCGCCACCGCGCTGGCGCGCAAGGAGGTGCGCGCCGACGTCCGCCCGCCCGGCGCGCTGAAGACCGTCGAGGCCCTGCGCGACTACCACCTCGTCGTGCTCGAGGATCTCACCGCCGCCGACCTGCCGCCGCCCACCCTCGACGTGCTCGAGCGCTGGGTGCGCGACCATGGCGGCGGGTTGCTGGTCGCCGGCGGCGGCGCGCTGTACGGCGATCCCGCCCTGGCCCGAACGGCGCTGAAACGCCTGCTGCCGGTGACGCTCGAGCCCAATCGACCGAAGCCGGGGCTGCGCGAACCGCTGGCGCTGTTCCTGGTCATCGATCGCTCCAACAGCATGGGCTACAACAGCCGCGTCGGCACCCTGCGCGACGGCGAGAAACTGCGCTACGCCAAGGAGGCGGCGCTGGCGGTCGTCCGCCAGCTCAAGGACCAGGACCTGGTCGGCGTCATCGTCTTCGATTCCAAGCCGCACGAGATCGCCCCGCTGCGACCGCTGGCGCAGAACCGCGCCGCGCTCGAGGACCTGCTGCCGCGCCTGGTCGAGAACGGCGGCACCGACTTCTACGACGCGCTCGCCTCGGCGCGCGAGCAACTGGCGCAGGCGCGCGTCCGCCAGCGGCACATCATCCTGCTCACCGACGGCGACACCAACCGCGCCGCGCCCGAGGAATACCGCGCCCTGACCAAGCAGATCGCCGCCGACCACATCGGCGTCACCACCATCCGCATCGGCGACAATACCGTGAACCTCGAGCTGCTCCAGGGCATCTCGAGCGGCACCGGCGGCGAGTTCCACTACGTCGAGAATGCGCGCCAGCTCCCCGACCTCATGCTGCGCGAGGCCACCAAGGCGCTCGCGCCGGAGGCGAACGGCGCCGAGACGTTCCATCCGCGCGTCAGCGACGCCACCCAACCGCTGCAGGGCCTCGACGAGCCGAAGCTGCCGCCGCTCTCCGGCTACGCCTATGCGCGGCCGCGGCCGGGCGCCGAGGTCCTGCTGCACGTGCCCCGCCTGGACCGGCGCGATCCGCTCCTCGCCGTCTGGCAGTACGGCCTCGGCCGCGTCGCCGCCTTCACCGCCAGCCCGCGCGACGACGCCGAAGCCTGGGTGGCCTGGCCGGCGTTCACCAAGTTCTGGTCGCAGCTCGGCCACTGGACGGCGCGCCAGCACGCCGACGACGAAGTGGCGATCGACGCTCGACGCAGCGGCGGCGTCACCGAGCTCGACGTGCGGGCCTTCGGCCCCAGCGCCGACGCGGCGACGCTGACGGCGCGCCTCGCCCTCGGCGAGACCGCCGCGCGCGAGGTGCCGCTCGTCCCCAGCGAGCCGCGCCGCTTCACCGCCCGCCTGCTCGATCTCGCGCCCGGCCGCTATCCGCTCACCCTCATCAAGCGCACCGCGAGCGGCGCCGTCAGCCAGCGCACGCAGATGGTCACCGTGCCCGCGGCCGATGACACCGCCGACGCTGAATTCCGCCGCAGCGAACCCGACCTCGCCCTCCTCGAACGCCTCACGGCATCGACCGGCGGCTCGCTGAACGCGCCGGCCGACCGCCTCCTCGCCCGCGAGCCGGGCACCCGCGCCGCCATCTACCCGCTGGCGCCGTGGCTGGTGCCCCTGTCGATGCTGCTCTTCCTCGCCGACACGGCGCTGCGGCTGCGGCGTCGCTGACGATCAGCGTCCGCCGCCGCCGACGCCGCAGCGCGGCGCGCGCTCGCGCCCTGTGCATTCGTTCGCCCGCTCTGCCATCGTGCGTGACCGGGGGAATTTCATGCGCCACCGTTCCGTGTTCCTGCTTGCCGCCGCGCTGCTCGCCGCCATCCTGACCGGATGCGGCGACTCCAACGGCGGCGGACCGCCACCAACCGCCACGCCGACGAGCAGCGCCACGCCCGCCACGACGCGTCCGGCGACCGCCACCGTCAATCCGACCGATACCGCGGCCGCGACCGCGCCGGCGAGCACCGCGACGCCGCCACCAACCGGCACCGTGACGCCGCCGCCCAGCAGCACCCCCACCCCGCCGCCGACGATCACGGACACGGCGACGCCGACCGCCACCGCCACGCCGTCGCCCGAAACGGGGCGGGCGGATCTGTCGCAGGAGCTCAGCGGTGGCAACGGCCCCTTCATCGGCGAGGCGGAGACGCCGCCATTGCAGGAGCTCGGATACGTGCAGGTGGAGTACCTCGCGGCCGGCACCGCGGCATCGTACACCGCGCCGATGCCGCTCGGCGCCGATGGCCGGTGGTCGTTCACCGAGAACGGCACCGCGCCGTATCGCACCCGGGTGCTCGTTCGCCGCCCAGCCGACGCGCGGGATTTCAGCGGCACCGTGGTCGTCGAGTGGCTGAACGTCAGCGGCGGCGTCGACGCCAACCCCGACTACACCAGCCTGGCGGAGGAATTGATCCGGCAGGGCCACGTCTGGGTCGGCGTGTCGGCGCAGCTCATCGGCATCGAGGGCGGCCCCGTGCTGGTGGCGGCGCCCGGGGCCGAGGGGCTGGCGGGCAAGGGATTGAAGGCCATCGACCCGGCCCGCTACGGGTCGCTCGCCCATCCAGGCGACGGCTTCTCCTTCGACATCTTCACCCAGGTGGCGCGAACACTGCGCGCGGGCGGTCCGGCGCTCGGCGGCGCGATACCGCAGCGGCTGCTGGCGGCCGGCGAATCGCAGTCCGCCCTCGCCCTCACCACCTACTACAACGGCGTCCAGCCGCTGACCGGCGCCTTCGACGGTTTCTTCGTCCACAGCCGCGCGGCGGTGGCCCTCCCGCTGGTCGGACCCGGCAAATACGCCGATCTCGTCGCCAGCTTCGCCACCACGCCGTGCACCTTCCGGACCGATCTCGCCGTCCCGGTGCTCGATCTGCAGGCGGAGAGCGACGTCGTCGGCGTGCTGAATTCCGCCAGCGTCCGCCAGCCCGACAGCGACTCCCTGCGCCTCTGGGAGGTCGCCGGCACCGCGCACGCCGACGCCCATCTGCTCGGACATCTCGCCAGCGCCGTCGACTGCGGCCTGCCGATCAACGCCGGGCCGCTGCACCTGGTGGCGAAGGCCGCCCTGCGCAGCCTCGACGACTGGGTGCGCACGGGCACGCCGCCGGCGGTCGGCCCGCGCCTCGAGCTGACGGCGACCACGCCGGCGCAGGTGGCGCGCGATTCCGACGCCATCGCGCTCGGCGGCATCCGGACCCCGCCGGTGGACGTTCCCGTCGAAGTCCTCTCCGGCGTTCCCGGTCCGAACCCCGCCCTGCTCTGCATCCTGCTCGGCTCGACGACCCCGCTCTCGCCCGAACGCCTCGCGGCCCTCTACCCGTCGTCGGAGGACTATTCGCGGCGCTACGAAGCCGCCGCGGACGCGACCATCGCCGCCGGGTTCGTCCTCGCCGACGACCGCGACGCCCTGCTCGGTTTCGCCGACCCGTCGGCGCTCCCGCGCTGACCGATCGCGGAGGAACGTCCCGCCTCAGTCCACGACGATGCGATAGGTGACGGCGCCGGTGGCGACGACGTCGCCACCGGCGCTGACCGCGACCTGGTTGAGGAAGATCTCGTTGTTGCGCCGCAGGGTGCGGGCATGGGCGCGCAGGTCGCCGCGCGCTGGGGCATGGAAGTTGACGTGGATGCCCAACGTCGACGCCTTGAATCGCATGTCGAGGCCGACGAGCGACCACGCGGCCAGCGCCCCGGTGGTGTCGATCAGCGCCGCCACCGCGCCCTCGTGCGCCGCGCCGGCGCCATCGTCCGACGCCGGCGCCGCCGGCATCACCAGCACCGATTCACCGCCATGCGCCGCCGCCACCGTCATGCCGAGGCGGGCGATGAACGGCGACGTCACGAACAGATCGGCGCCGCGGATCTTCTCGCCGGCGGCGCCGCCCGACTCGGTCGCGCTGCGCTGGCGCTCGGCCGCGACCGGATTCGCCGCATGGTCGAAGACCCGGTAGGTGACCATGCCGACCGCGATGCGCTTGCCGACGGCGCTGCGCACGTCGACCTGACTGTACGCAAGCTCCTTGCCGCGGCGCAGCACCTCCGCGCTCGCGATCACCTCCTCGCCGATGGCGGCGGCCAGGTAGTTGACGCTGAGATCGAGCGTCGACGCCTCCAGCCCCGGTCGATCCTCGACGCCGGTCCACGCCGCCAGCGCGCCGGCGACGTCGATCAACGATGCCGATACGCCGCCGTGCAGGGCGCGGCCGGGGTTGGAATTCTCGTCCGCGAACGGCAGGCGCAGGCGCACGCGATCGCGCTCGATCGCGTCCACCCGGACGCCGAGCGCGGCGCAGTACGGGATGCCTTCCCAGCGGCGAGCGAGCGCGTCGAGAGCCATGGCGACGGATCCTTACGCAGCGCCGCGGCGCGCGACAAGCCGTCCCGGCTCAGCCCAGGTACGCGGCCGGCGCCAGCGGCCAGGGACGCGCCTGCTCGAGCTGGCGGCCCAGGCGCAGCAGCAGATCCTCGCGGAAGCGCGGCGCGACGAATTGCACCGACGCCGGCAGGCCACTGTCGGTGCGTCCCGCCGGCAGCGCCAGCGCCGGATGGCCGCTGAGGTTGAACGGGTGGGTGAACGGGAAGGCGTCGTGGACGCGGATCGGGCGGCCGGCGATCTCGGTCGGATGGAGCTGGCCGATCGGAAACGCCTCGAGCGGCAGGGTCGGCATCATCAGGATGTCGAAGCGCGCGAAGGCCGCGGCCGTCCATCGCACCAGCTCGGTGCGGCGCCGATACGCGTACGCGAGATCGTCGGCGGCGCGGCGCTGGGCGCGCAGGAAGCCCTCGCGCAGCATCGGATCGAGCTGGTCGGGCGTCGACAGTGCCTCGCCGTGCTTCATGTACTCGGTCACCGCGCCGGTGAGGCTCCACGCCTTGCCGACGAAGGGGAGGCGCGACGTGAACGGCTCGACGTCGTGGCCGAGCTCGGCGACGATGCGCGCGCACGCCGCCACCTCGCGCATCACGTCCGGCTGCACGACGTGGCCGAGATCCCCGCACCAGGCGACGCGCAGGCGCGGCAGCGGCGCGTCCAGCCCGCGCTCGTACGAGCCGTCGGGCGGCGGCAACGCGCACGGGTCCTCCTCGCTGGGGCCGAACGTCGCGTCGGCGATGCGCGCCGCGTCGCGCACCGTCAGGGTGAGCGGCCCCCACACCGCCGTGTCGTCGAAGGTCAGGATCGGCTGCGGTCGCTGCGGCACGCGGCGAAAGGTCGGTTTGAGGCCGACGCAGCCGGTGAAGGCGGCGGGATGGCGGATCGAGCCGCCGCCGTCGGACGCCGTGACCAGCGGCACCAGGCCGCCGACCAGCGCCGCGGCGGCGCCGCCGCTGGAGCCGCCGGGCGTTCGTTCGAGGTTCCACGGGTTGCGGGTGGCGCCGAACAGCGCGTTGCTGGTCTGCATATAGGCGCCGAATTCCGGCGTGTTGGTCTTGCCGATCGGGTAGGCGCCGGCGGCGCGCAGCCTGGCGACCTGGATCGAATCGGCGGCGGCGACGTTGTCGGCGTAGAGCGGCGACCCGAACGTCGTCCGCAGGCCAGCGACGTCCTCGAGGTCCTTGACCGCGAACGGCACGCCGCCGAGCGGCCCGAGGTCCTCGCCGCGCAGCAGTCGCCGCTCGGCCTCGCGCGCGGCGCGCATGGCGCCGTCGGCGTCGAGCGTGACGATGGCGTTGAGGGCGCCGTTGTGGCGCTCGATGCGGTCGAGACAGGCGCGCAGGAGCTCGACCGGCGACAGCGCGCGGCAACGAAGGCGCTCGACCAGATCGGTGAGCGGCAGGTGGAGATCCACGCTCACTGGCCGCTCCAGGCCGAGCCGTGGCCGCCGGCGGCGACAACGGTGCCGGCGACCAGCGCCGCGCGCCGCGGCCTCCCCAGCGGTATCCGCCTCAAGTGAGCCATCCTCGAGAGTCACGGAGGAGCTCCCGGCTCCCCCGCCCGCGACCAAACCCCGATCCGCGCCGCGTTTGCAAGTCGATCCCACTCCTCGCTCCCGCCTTCCACGAAGGCCGGACGAGGACGCCGGCGCGCCCCGGCTCGGATGCTCGCCGGTCGGCTCGCGGATTCTCCGTCGGCCACGACTTCCCCTCGCCGCGCCCGCTGGATAGGGAGGGACACGATGGCGACGCGACTGGGGCCGGAGCGCCCGGGTGGCCAGGGGCTCGACCGCAACCAGGAGGAATCGGGCAATCGGGCGATCCTCGCCCTCCTCACCGATCCCGACAGCGCCGAACACACCGACCTGGTGATCACCCATCGCGACGACGCCTACGAGGTGTGGGCGCGGCGGGGCCTGGTACGCTTCGAGCGCCGGTGCGAGAACGGCGAGCCGCGCTTTCCCGTCGTCGAGCTGCTGGGTGAGAACCCGCTCGCCGATCAGCGCCACGATCGGATCGCCAGTTGCGACGACGAGCTCGCCGCCGCGGCCGCGTCCGGCCACCCGACCGACGACGTCAATCGCGCCTTCATCGAGCCCGCCCAGCTCAGCTATCCGCACGCCTTCGAACGCATCGCCCAACTGTTCGACAGCCCCTTCGCGCCCGATCTGGTCGTCAGCCCGAAGTGCTACGCCTTCGGCCTGCAGCCCGGGCAGCACGGGGCGCTCGACGTCGTCCAATCGCGCGCCCCGCTCGCCTTCGCCGGCCCCGGCATCCGCCCGGGGCTCTACGACGACGCGCCGCGGCACGTCGATATCGCGCCGACGATCTGTCGGCGCCTCGGCTTCCCGCTGATCGACGGCCGCGACTGGAGCGGCCGCACCGCCAGCGAACGCGGCGTCGCGCCGGACGTCTACCTGCGCCGCCAGGATGGCCGCGTGCTCGAGGAGATCCTCGCCCCTGGGCCGGTCGCCGAGCGCGCCTACGTCGTCATCTTCGACGGCCTCAGCAACAGCGAGCTGCAGTGGCTGCTCGACACCGACGATCCGGGCATCGCCAACCTGCGCCGGCTGCTCGATCGCAGCGCCCGCTTCCGCTTCGGCTCGACGGTCAACTTCCCGACCATCACCTGGCCGAGCCACAGCGCCCTCTTCACCGGCGCCTGGTGCGGACACCACGACATCGTCAACCCGACGTACTACGACCGCGCCGCCCGCCAGGCGCTGGCGCCCCAGGGACAGACGATGATGACCGAGACGTTCCTGGGCGCCGGGGTCGAGACGCTGTACGAGGCCGTGCACCGGGTGCGCGGGCCGGCCGCACGCACCGCCAGCATCCACGAGCCGCAGGGTCGCGGCGCCGACCACGCGCCCCTGGAGGGCCGCGTGCTCGGACCGCGCGACCGGTTGAAGGCGCTCACCGCCGAGCTGACGCGGGCGATCAACCCGCGCTGGCTGGCGGACGGCCACGACGCGGTGCACCGAGAGGCGCTGGTCGATGCCCGCGGCCTGGCGCAAGCGCTGGTGCTGTTCGACGATCCAGCCCACCCGCCGCCGCTGCTGACGGCGCACGAGCTCACGCTCACCGACGGCGCCGGGCACGAGTACGGACCGCACGGCGAGGGCCTGCGCGAGGCCGTCGCCGAGACCGACCGCCGGCTCGGCATCGTGCTGGATCTACTGGAGGCGAAGGGCCTGCTCGATTCGACGCTGTTCGTCTTCACCGCCGACCACGGCATGGCCGCGCAGAACGTGGCGCTGGCCGCCAACCCGGCCCGTCATCCCGAGCGCATCGGCATGAAGGCGGTGACCGGCGAGCCGATGATCTGGCTGCGCGATCTCGACGTCGCCGTCGAGCCGGCGCCGGACGGACGCACCGCGCGCGTCGTGGTGTGCGACAACGACGCCGACGCCAGCGGCGAGAAGCCGCCGGTGCCCGGCGCCGCCGTGCGCGTGCTCGGCCGCGGCGACCGCCTGCTGGCGGCGCTGACGACCAACGCGGCCGGCGTCGCCGGGTTCTCGACCCCGGCCGACGTGCCGCGGCGCGACATCGTGCTCTCCATCCACCACGACGAGTACAACCCGCGCCACCTCCGCCTCGACGGCAGCAATCTCGCGATCGACCTGCGCCAGGTCCTCTACGGCGCCTGATCACCGGCGCCGGCGTCCCTGCGCGGCGGCGTCCACTCGCCGCGCCCTGCGTGCTAGCGCTGGCGCATGCACGAGCCCGACGTCTTCCTCCGCACCTTCGCCGTCGCGCTCTGCGTCGCCGCGGTCACGACCGTCATCTTCCAGCGCCTGCGCCAGCCGGTGGTGCTCGGCTACCTGCTCGCCGGCATCGTCATCGGGCCGCACACGCCGATCCCGATCTTCGCCGACCAGCGCAGCAGCGAGACGCTGGCCGAGCTCGGCGTCATCCTCCTGATGTTCTCGCTCGGCCTGGAGCTCAGTCTGCGCCGCCTGCTGCGCAGCGGCGCCACCGCGCTGGCCGTCGGCATCATCCAGTCGAGCGCCATGCTGTGGCTCGGCTATGGCACCGGCCAGCTCCTCGGCTGGTCGACGCTCGAGAGCCTGTATGCCGGCGCGGTGATCGCCATTTCCAGCACCACCATCATCGTCAAGGCGTTCGCCGACCAGCGGGTCACCGGTCGGGTCACCGACATCGTCTTCGGCGTCCTCATCGTCGAGGATCTCATCGCCATCTTCCTGATCGCGGCGCTCACCGCGCTCTCCACCGGCGCCGACCTCTCCGTCGCCGCGCTCGCGGCGACGGCGGGGCGCCTCGCCGCCTTCCTCGCCCTGATGGTGATCATCGGCATGCTGCTGCTGCCGCGGGCGATGCGGATGGTGGTGGCGCTGGAGCGCCCGGAGACCACCGTCGTCGCGGCGATCGGCGTCGCCTTCGGCGGCGCGATCCTCGCCCACGCCGCCGGCTACTCGGTGGCGCTCGGCGCCTTCGTCGCCGGCGCGCTGATCGGCGACTCCGGCGTCGCCAGGCCGGTCGAGCACCTGGTCGGACCGGTCCGCGACGTCTTCGCCGCGGTGTTCTTCGTCGCCGTCGGCATGCTCATCGATCCGGCGCTGATCGCGCACCATTGGGGGGCGGTGGCCGCGTTCACCGTCATCGTCGTCGTCGGCAAGGTGGTCGCCGTCGGCGTCGCCGTCTTCCTCACCGGCCAGGGCATCCGGCTCGCCGTCCAGTCCGGCATGAGCCTGGCGCAGATCGGCGAGTTCTCCTTCATCATCGCCGGCGTCGGCCTCGCCCTCGGCGCGACGCGCGATTTCCTCTACCCGATCGCGGTCGCCGTGTGCGCGATCACGACGCTGCTGACGCCGTGGCTGATCCGCGCCGCCGATCCGTTCGCCAGGCTGGTCGATCGCAAGCTGCCGCGGCCGGTGCAGACCTTCGCCGCCCTCTACGGCACCTGGCTCGAGGGGCTGCGGCGCTCGCCGACGCGGCCGAGCGAGCTGGCGACGGCGCGGCGTCTGGCGCGGCTGCTGCTGATCGACGCGGCGCTGACCGGCGGCGTGGTGATCGCGGCGTCGATCGCCGGCCCCCGTCTCGTGCCGTGGCTCGACGCGCGCATCGGTCTCTCGGCGCACGGCGGCTGGGCTCTGGTCGTCGCCGGCGCGGCGGCCGCGGCCGCCCCCTTCTGGCTCGGCATCCTGCGCAATGCCCGCGCCCTCGGCGTGCTGCTCGGGCGCGCCGCCATGCCGGCGCCGCAGCGCGGCCGCACCGACATCGCCGACGCGCCGCGGCGCGCCTTCGTCGTCGCCCTGCAGGTGCTCATCCTGCTCCTCGTCGGCGCGCCGCTGGTCGTGGCGACGCAGCCGTTCCTGCCGCCGTTCCGCGGCGCCGCGGTGCTGGTGCTCGTGCTGGCCGGCTTCAGCCTCGCCTTCTGGCGCTCGGCGGCCAACCTGCAGGCGCACGCGCACGCCGGCGCCGAGCTCATCGTCGAGGTGCTGGCGGCGCAGGCCGGCGCGCCGGCCGGCACCGGGCTGGAGACCGTGCACGCGCTGCTGCCGGGTCTGGGCGACCCGGTGCCGGTGCGGCTCGCGCCCGGAAGCCACGGCGTCGGTCGCACCCTGCGCCAGCTCGACCTGCGCGGTCGCACCGGCGCGACGGTGCTGGTGATCGTCCGCGCCGACGGCGCGGCGCTGGTGCCGACGGCGCACGAGCGGCTGCAGGCCGGCGATACGCTCGCCCTCGCCGGCGCCTCCGACGCCGTCGCCGCCGCCCGCGACCTGCTGCTGCAGGGCCCGCCGGCGGTTGTCCCCGACGGCGATCCTTCGTAAGCCTGCCGGCCATGCGGGTGCAGATCGCCGGCGTCTCCTCGCTCGAGGAGGCGATTGCCGCCGCCGACGCCGGCGGCGACGCGCTCGGCTTCACGCTCCGCCTCCCGACCGGCGTGCACGACGAGCTCACCGAACCCAAGGCGCGCGGCATCATCGCCGCGCTGCCGCCGTTCGTCGCCACGGTGGCGATCACCTATGTCGAGACGCCGCGCCAGGCGGTCGAGCTCTGCCGCTATCTCGGCGTGACCACGCTGCAACTGCACGGCGCCTTTCCGACCCATGAGATCCCGGTCCTGCGCGTCGGCCTGCCGCACCTCAAGATCATCCGCGCCGTGCACGTCACCGGGCCGGAGGCGCGCGCCCAGGCGCGCGCCCTCGCCCGTCAGGTCGACGCGCTCATCCTCGACACCTACGACCCGGCGACCGGCCGCCACGGCGCCACCGGCAAGACGCACGACTGGCGCATCAGCCGCGACATCGTCGCCGAGGTGCCGGTGCCGGTGATCCTCGCCGGCGGCCTCACGCCCGACAACGTCGCCGACGCCATCGCCGCGGTCCGCCCGTGGGGCGTCGACGTCCACACCGGCGTCGAGAATCCCGACGGCAGCCGCAACCTCGACCGCATCCGCGCCTTCGTGCGCGCCGCCAAGTCCGCGGGCTGAGCCATGGCGGAGCACCGGGGGCAGCGAGGCGGGGTGTCTCGCCAAGCGGAGCGCGATCGCCAATACTGGTTCGCTGATCTCGGAGGTCGACGATGTACGAGCAGATTCTCTACGAGGTGGCCGAGCCCGCCGCCGTCATCACCCTCAACCGGCCCAAGCAGCTCAACGCCTGGACCGACCGCATGGGCGCCGAGGTCAAGCACGCGATGGCGCAGGCCGAGGCCGACCAGCGCGTCGTCGCCATCATCCTCACCGGCGCCGGCCGCGGCTTCTGCGCCGGCGCCGACATGTTCCTGCTCAAGTCGATCAGCGAGGGCGGCGGCGCCGAGCCGATTCCCGCCGAGCTGGCCGCGGCGAGCCCGGGCGATCCGTCGATGGGCGAGGCGTTCCGCGGCACCTACACGTACCTGCTGTCGATCCGAAAGCCGGTGATCGCCGCCGTGAACGGGCCGGTCGCCGGCATGGCGGTGCCGATCGTCGCCTGCTGCGACCTGCGCTTCGCCGGCCCGGAGGCCTCGTTCACCACCGCCTTCTCGCGCCGCGGCCTGATCGCCGAGTGGGGCTCGAGCTGGATCCTGCCGCGCCTGATCGGCCCGGCGCACGCCCTCGACCTGCTGTTCTCGGCCCGCAAGGTCGACGCCGCCGAGGCCGAGCGCATCGGTCTGGTCAACCGCGTCGTCCGCGACGAGGACCTGCTGGCCTTCACCCGCCGCTACGTCGCCGAGATCGCCGCTGGTTGCTCGCCGACCTCGATGAGGATCATGAAGCGCCAGGTCTACCAGCACCTCACCGCCGATCTCGGCAGCGCCGAGAAGGAAGCCATCGGCCTCATGCTGGAGAGCTTCAAGCGCCCCGATTTCCGCGAGGGCGTGGTGTCCTTCCTCGAGAAGCGCCCGCCCCGTTTTCCCCGGGTGTGAAAACCGGATTCGCACCGCGCAACGAAGAAACGGGGAGACGCTGCTAGAATCGCGTGCCAACATTGCCATCCGATGGCTCCGCTCCTCCGTTGCTCCGTGTGAAGGTCTTCCTCTCTGGCGCAGGGTGACACGATGCAGATCTACATCGACGGACAATTCCACGATCGCGAATCGGCGAAGGTCTCGGTCTTCGACCACGGGCTGCTCTACGGCGACGGCGTGTTCGAGGGCATCCGGGTGTACAACCGCCGCATCTTCCGCCACCTGGCGCACCTCGAGCGGCTGTACGACTCGGCGCGCGCGCTGGCGCTGACCATCCCGCTGACCATCGACGAGATGCGGCGGGTGGTCGAGGAGACGGTGCGCCGCAATCGCCGCGAGGACGTGTACATCCGGCTGATCGTCACTCGCGGCGTCGGCGAGCTGGGGATCGACCCGCTGTCGTGCCCGACGCCGAGCGTCATCGTCATCGTCAACGACGTGCGGGTCTACCCGCGCGAGCTGTACGCCGGCGGCATCAAGGTGATGACGTCGGCCACCCGCCAGGTGTCGCACGAGGCCGTCGACCCGCGCATCAAGTCGCTCAACTACCTGAAGAACATCCTCGCCAAGATCGACGCCCAGCAGGCCGGCGCGCACGAGGCGATCATGCTGAATGCCGAGGGCTTCATCGCCGAGTGCACCGCCGACAACCTGTTCGTCATCCGCGGCGGCCACCTGCTGACGCCATCGTCGCAGGACGGCGCCCTCGGCGGCATCACCCGCGGCGTCGTCCTCGAGCTCGCCGCCGAGGGCCGCGTCCCGGCGGCGGAGGCTCGCCTCACCCGCTACGACCTCTACACGGCCGACGAGGCCTTCGTGACCGGGACCGGCGCCGAGCTCATGCCGGTCACCACCGCCGACGGCCGCCCGATCGGCGGCGGCGAGCCGGGTCCGGTCACGAAGCGACTCACGGAAGCGTTCCACGCGCTGGTGCGCAACGAGGGCGACCCCCTGTGGTGACGCGGCGCACCGCCTGCCGCTCTCCGCTCCATCTGCCTCCGTGCCTCCGGGTGAGCATTCCTCCGCCGGATCGAGGCTGACCGGCGGGGACGCTCGAAACGATCGGCTGCCCAGCGCCCGGCCACGCCTCTCCTTCCGCATGTACTCCGAACGCTTCTTCCGCAGCGGCACCCTGCGCGTCCATTTCCGCGACTGGGGAAACGACGGGGCGCCGCCGCTGATCGTCGTGCACGGGCTGCGCGATCACTCGCACTCGTTCGACGACCTGGCGCGCGGCCTGCTCGATCGCTTCCACGTCTACGCCCTCGATCTGCGCGGCCACGGCGACAGCGAGACGACGCCGTACTACGCGTTCGGCCACTTCGTCCTCGACCTGCACAATTTCATCCGCGCCCTGCGCCTCGAACGGCCGATCCTGGTCGGGCATCGATGGGCGGCGAGGTCGTCGCCCACTACGCCGGCAGCTTCCCCGCGGTGCCGGCGCGCGTGGTGATGATCGAGGGGCTCGGCCCGCCGCCGCTCGACATGGCGGCGGAAGTCGGCTGGACGATCCAGGGGTTCTCGCGCATCGACCGCGCCCTCGCCGGCCACCCCGGCCTGAAGGATCTCGACGCGGCGTACCGCCGGCTGCGCGAACGCAACCCACGCCTGAGCGAGGCGAAGGCCCGCGAGTTGGCGCTGCTCGGCACGCGCGCCATCGAGGACGGCACCCTGGAGTGGAAGTTCGATCCGATGCTGGCGACGATGGCGGTCGCCGGCCCCTTCCACCTCGAATACGCCATGGCCATGTGGCGGCGCATCGCCGCCCCGACGCTGCTCGTCCACGGCGCCGAGTCGGGCGAGTTCTGGCGCGGCCGGCCGGGCGATGTCTACCTCGACGCCGACGACCTGGCGCGTCGCCGCGCCTGCTTCCCGACGCATGAATTCGTCGAGATCCCCGGCGCCGGCCACATGGTGCACTTCGACCGCCCGCGCGAGCTCCTGGCGGCCGTGCGCGGTTTCCTGATCCCGGCCTGAGCCGCCGGACACGTTGCGGGCGCCGGCGCGCCGCGCTAGTCGCCCGCATGGCCTCCTCCACTCCATCCCGTCGCTGGCGGCTGCTCCTCCTCGCCTGGGCGCTCGGCGCCGCGCCGGCGCTGGCACAGGCCGGCGGCACGATGCGAGTGGAGCCGGGAGAACCGGCCGATCTGGTGGTCTGGAACCGGCCGATCCTCACCATGCGGGCGCGCATCGGCGAGACCAGTCCGGCGGAACGGGCCGCGCGCGCCGCCGAGCGCATCGCCGCGATCCCCGACAGCGAGCTGGCAGCGGAGATACGGGTGGTCTCCGCCAAGGTCGGCCATCTGGAAGGGCTGATGGCCTTCGCCGGTTCGCGCCAGCTCTTCAGCATCCTGCCGGAGGACCTCGATCCGGAGAGCCCGGAGACGCTCGCCGACGCCGGCCGCGCGGTCGAACGCAACCTGCGCGAGCTGCTGGCGGCGCGCGCCGCGCAGCGCAGTCTGCCGCTGCTCCTCGAGGGCATCGCGCTGAGCGTCCTCGCCACCGCGCTCTTCACCCTCGCCGCCTGGGCGCTGGTGCGCATCGAACGCTGGCTCGAGCCGCGCCTGGCCACGGCGGCCGAGCGCCGCGGCGGCGCCGCGGCGCGCCAGGTCCGTGAGTACGTCGCCCTGATCACCCGCCGCGCGGCGCAGGTCGGCGCCTGGGCGGCCGGCGCCGTCTGCGCCTACCTCTGGCTCACCTTCGTGCTGTCGCAGTTTCCCTACACCCAGCCGTGGGGCCGGGCGCTCGGCAGCGGCCTGCGGCACCTGTGCGCCCGCCTGGTCGCCGGCGTCGTCGACGCGATCCCCGGCCTGATCACGATCGCGATCATCTTCGTCATCACCCGCCTCGTCGTCCGGCTGCTGCACGGCCTGTTCCTCGCCGTCGAACAGGGGCGCCTGTCGCTGCCCGGCGTGCAACGCGAAACGGCGGAGGCGACGCGCCGCATCTCCACCGTGCTGGTGTGGCTGTTCGCCATCACCATCGCCTATCCCTACATCCCCGGCTCGGGGACCGATGCCTTCCGCGGCGTCAGCGTATTCGTCGGCCTGATGCTCTCCCTGGGATCGGCCGGACTGGTGAACCAGGTGATGAGCGGGCTGGTGGTGGTCTACGCGCGGGCGATCCGCCCCGGCGAGTACGTGCGGATCGGCGAGACCGAGGGCCTGGTCTCGGAGGTCGGGCTGCTCTCCACCAAGCTGATGACCGTCCGCAAGGAGGAGATCACCATCCCCAACTCGGTGATGACCAACGCGGCGACGACCAACTACTCGCGCCTCGCCGACATCGACGGCGCGGTCGTCACGACTTCGGTCACCATCGGCTACGACGCCCCGTGGCGCCAGGTGCACGCCCTGCTCATCCTGGCCGCCGAACGCACCGAGCTGGTGCGCAAGACGCCGCCGCCGCGCGTCGCGCAGCGCAAGCTCGACGACTACTACGTCGAGTACCTGCTGCTGGTGAACGTCGACCAGCCGGCGCAGCGACCGCTCATCCTCTCGTTGCTGCACGCCAACATCCAGGACGCCTTCAACGAATTCGGCGTCCAGATCATGTCGCCCCACTTCGTCGCCCAGCCGGCGCAGACCATCGTGGTGCCGAAGGACGGCTGGCGCCCGCCCCCGGCGCCGGCGTCCGACGAACCGTGACGGGACCCGACCGCCGCCGTCGGCGGCGCGGTCGATGACTGCGGGACTCCCTCGCCGGCGCCACCCCCGCGACGTCGACCACGGGATCGGTCGCGACGACACGCGAAGAGGAAGGGACGCGTGCGATGCCCTCCGGCCGCCCACGCCGGCAGCGGCCGTTGCTGCGGCGAACGCCCAGGCTGTGCTATCGCTTCTGACGTCATGAGCGACCCGGTGGCCGAGACGCTGCGCCAGCTCGCCGGCGAGTATGCAACGCTGGTGCGGAACGCCCTCGGCGACCGCGCGGTGTCGATCGTGCTCTTCGGGTCAGTGGCCCGCGGTGATCCGTCGCCGACGTCGGACATCGATCTGCTGATCGTCGCGCGCGATCTCCCGCCGGGCCAGTTCGCCCGCAAGCGCCTGTTGGCGGCCGCCGACGCCGCCTTCGAGCCGGCGCTGCGGGCGGCCGAGGGACGAGGCATCGACACGCGCCTGGCGCGCATCGTCCGCACGCCGGAGGAGGCCTCGCGCCCGATCCCGCTCTACCTGGACATGACCGAGGATGCGGTGCTGCTCCACGACCGGGACGGATTCTTCGCCGGCGTGCTCGACGGCGTGCGCGCCGCGCTGCGACGGCTGGGGTCGAAGCGCATCCGCCAGGGCCGCCACTGGTACTGGGACCTGAAGCCCGACTTCCGCCGCGGCGACGTGATCGAGATATGACCGCGGCGGCGATGGCCCGCAGCTTCCTGCGCCGTGCCGCGGCGGTCCTGCGCGAAGCGGAGCGGCTGCACGGCGACGGCGCGTGGAACCTCGTCGTGCGGCGCTGCCAGGAGGCCGTGGAGCTGGCGCTGAAGGGCGTGCTGCGCGCGGGGCCGGCAGGCGATCGGCATGGCGGCGCCGCGCGCCGCTGACGGGGTGCACCTTGGGAATCTCTGCGCCCGCGGCGCGCGGGGTCACAGCTTCGCCAGCGTCGCGACCCGTTCGCGGTGCCAGGTGGCGTCGCCGAAGGCGAGCTCGTTCCACTTGGCGCGCTTGAACCAGAAGTGGAGATCGTGCTCCCAGGTGAAGCCGATGCCGCCGTGGATCTGCACGGCGCGGTTGGCGACGCGGCTGTAGACGTCGCTCAGACAGGCCTTGGCCATCGACGCGGCGCGCGGCGCCTCGCGCGGCAGCGCGTCGGCGGCGTAGGCGGCGTACCACACCAGGGCGCGCGCCGGCTCGATCTCGCTCACCATCTCGGCCGCCAGGTGCTTGACCGCCTGGAACGAGCCGATGACGCGTCCGAACTGCTCGCGCACCTTGCTGTACTCGACCGCCAGCTCGAGCGCGCGCTGGGCGCCGCCGAGACTGTCGGCGGCGAGTAGCACCGCGGCCGCGTCGCGCACCCGGGCGACCGTCCTCCACCCCCGGCCCGGCGAGCCGAGCACCGCGTCCGCCGGCAGCTCGACGTGCTCGAAGCGCACCTCGGTGGTGCGACGCGTGACGTCGATCGACGGCAGGGGCAGCACCGTCACGCCCGGCGTCTCGCGCGGCACCAGGAAGAGCGTCACGCCCTCCTCGTTGCGCCCGCCGGTCCGGCAGGCGACGACCAGCAGGTCGGCGACGTGCGCGTCGGTGACGAACAGCTTGCTCCCGGACAGCGTCCACGTGCCACCGCGCTTCCGCGCCCGCATGGCGACGCCGGCGGCGTCGAGCCGATCGCTCTCCTCGAGCAGGGCCAGCGTGCCGACCGCCTCGCCGCTCGCCAACCGCGGCAGCCATCGCTTCCTCTGCGCGCTCGCTCCGCCGTGCAGGATCGCCAACGTCGCCAGCACCGCCGACGAGAAGAACGGCCCCGGGACCACCGCGCGACCGAGCTGTTCGCACAGCAACGCCAGGTCGAGCATGCCGAGCCCCGAGCCCCCGTGCTGCTCCGGCACGACGAGCCCCATCCAGCCGAGCTCCGCCATCTTGCGATAGAGCGCGCGCGGATAGCCGTCGCCGCCGCGCGCCACCTCCCGCACCAGCGTCGGCGGACACTCCGCCACGAGGAACTCGGCGGCGGACTGCTGCAGCAGCTCCTGGTCCTGGGAGAGGCCGAAATCCATGCGGTCAGCGGTTGGGAGTTGGGGACGGCGGCAATGGATGGGACGCCGGCGCTCCGACCCCTGAGCTCGTCATCCCTCGCCCCGGCACCCCCTGCCTCATCGCGGCATCCCCAGCCCGCGCTCGCTGATGATGTTCTTCTGGATCTGCGACGTGCCGCCGCCGATGATCAGGCCGAGCGTGAACATGAATTCGTAGGGCCAGATGCCGCGGTCGGCGACCCGCGACGCGCTGCGCGCCAGCGGGCCGTAGTTGCCGAGCAGCTCGATCGCCAGGGCGGCGATGTCGTGGTTGAGCTCGGTCGACACCAGCTTGTTCACCGAGGCGCCGATGCCCGGCTTGCGCCCCTTGAGCGCGTCGGTGAGCTGGCGCAGCGAGTGGTACTTCATCGCCTCGACCCGAATCATCAGCGCCGCCAGCTTCTGCCGCACCACCGGGTCCTCGGCCGCCGGCCGGCCGTAGCGCTGGTGCGTCTGGGCGATGCGCAGCAGGCCGTTGAACATCTGCTGGGTCCGGGTGGTCGAGCCGAGCATGTTGCGCTCGTGGGCGAGGGTGGCGTTCGCCACCTGCCAGCCCTGGTTGAGCTCGCCGACCAGATTGCGGCGCGGCACCCGCACGTCCTCGAAGAAGACCTCGTTGAAGCCGGCGTCGCCGGTCATCTGCACCAGCGGCCGCACGGTGATGCCCGGCGTCCGCATGTCGATCAGGAGGTAGGAGATGCCGCGGTGCTTCGGCGCGCTCGGGTCGGTGCGCACCAGACAGAACATCCAGTCGGCGATCTGCGCGTTCGACGTCCACACCTTCTGGCCGTTGACGATGAATTCGTCGCCGACCAGCTCGGCGCGCGTCTTCAACGACGCGAGATCGGAGCCGGCACCGGGCTCGGAGTATCCCTGGCACCAGATCTCCTCGGCGGTGAGCATGCGCGGCAGGTAGCGGCGCCGCTGCTCGTCGCTGCCGAACTGGATCAGCGTCGGGCCGACCATCTGCACGCCCATCATGCCGATCTGCTGCGGGGCGCGCGCCGCCACCAGCTCCTGGTTGACGATGGTCTGCTCCATGATGCCGAGGCCGCGGCCGCCGTGTTCGGCCGGCCATCCCATGGCGACGTAGCCGGCCTCGTAGAGCGTGCGCTGCCAGTCCTTCAGCCAGCGCACGCGCGCCGGATCGCCGTGCTCGCGGCTCGGCTCCCCGACCTCGCGCTTCGGCACGTTGGCCTTCAGCCAGGCGCGGACGCGGGCGCGGAACGCCTCGTGCTCGGGGCTGAGCGAGAGATCCATCGGCGGCTCAGAAGGCGACGGTCGCCGTGCCGGTCACCAGGCGGTCGCCGTCGGCGCTCTCCAGCAACAGGTCGCACTCGAGGAAATTGCCGTGGTCGCTCTGGTGCTTCTCGGTGACCACGGCGCTCACCACCAGCGGCACGCCCGGCCGCACCAGGGCGCGGAAGGTGGCGCTCAGGCGCTGCAGCCGTCCGCCCACCGCCCAGCCCGTCAAGAGGCGCGCGAACAGCGCCAGGCTCATGTTGCCCGGCACGATCTGCCCCGGCAGCCCCTCGGCGCGCGCCGCCTCGTCGCTCAGGAAGCGCCCACCCGGCATGTCCGCCGCCTCCGCATAGCGCCGCACCTGCTCCGGGCTCAGCGTGCAGCGGAGCGGCGGCAGCTCGTCACCGACGTCAATCGACGCGAAGGGCATGATCGAGATCCACCGATGACCACCGATGGCCACGGATGCACAGGGATGAAAGACGGAGGCCGAACGACGAACCCATCCGCGTGGCCTCGGTGTTCATCGGTGACCATCCGTGTCCATCTGTGTCACCGGAACATCATCTTCTGATCGACGACCGCGACCGTTTCGGCGCGCTGGTTGACCACGGTGGTGCGGAAGACGACGAAGGTCATCGTGCCCGTGCGGCCGGTCTTCTCGTAGACGTCGTGAACGGTGCTGGTGGCGGTGAGGACGTCGCCGGGCAGCACGGGGACGCCGATCTCGATGTCCTTGCCGGCGTCGAAGGCGTGGCGGCCGAGCTGGGTCGGCAGGTGTTGCGGCATGAAATGCCTGCCGCGCAGGCTGAGCGCGAAGGTCGGCGGCGCCACCAACTCGGGTCCGGGTTGGGTCCAGCGCGGGTTGGTCTCGCCGCACGCCGTCGCATAGGCGACGATCCGCTCCGCCGTCACCGGCGGAAACGTCGTGCGGTCGAACTCCTGGCCGACGATGGCGCGCGCGTCCTCGTTCATGCCGCGCCACGCGCCGCGCGCACCTGCTCGCGGAAGTCCACCGGCCGGCAGCGGCCGCGCCGCAGCGCCGTCACCAGGTCCTCGACGGTCCGTATCTCGTCGTCGAGCTCGGTGGCGCAGATGCCGATCAGGCTCACCAGGTGCGCGTCGCTGCCGCCGAAGGCGCCGTAGCCGTAGCGCGCGATCAGATCGTCCACCCGCTCGTTCTCGCCCCGGCGGCTGCCGCCGTTGAGCGCCTCCACCGCTACCACCCCCTCGAGCGGCGGCTTGCCGGCCGCGTAGTGCTCGCACAGCCCGATGGTCGGTCGGCCCGGGTGACACGGCGCGGCGACGCCGCCCATGCGGCTCACCTCGCGGATGACGTCCTGCGCCGGCAGACGCACGTCGGCGAAGTCGAAGCGCCGCGTCATCTCGTCGCTGACGCCGTAGATCAGCACGTGCCCGTAGTCGGTTTCCACCTCGGCGCCGCGCAGGATGAGGATGCCGTACTGGTCCTCGAGCGCCCGGTAATCGGCCCGCGGGTCCCACTGCCGGTGCTCGGTGAGCACGATGCCGTCGATCGGCAGCAGGTCGCGCTTGCGCTGCAGCCACTTGAGATAGGTCTCGAGCGGCGCCCGGCTGTCCTCCGAGGCGTCCGAGTGGGCGTGCAGATCGATGATCATGAATCAGCCGTCAGCTATCAGCGTTCCGTCGTCGCCTTCAAGACGACGCCAACCCGGGCAGCAGCTCGCCGAGGCGGCGGCGGGCGAGCGCCAGGTGGTCGGTGTCGTTGGGATGGAAGTCGCGGCGGAAGTAGGCGCGGATGCCGCGGCGGATGCGGACCAGACCACGCCCCTGGTCGCGCGCCAGCGCGGCCCGGCGCTGGGCCCGGAAGGCGGCGCGGGTCACGCGGTCCTGGCGCACCAGCATCCGCATGCCGGCGAAGGTCCAGCCGAAGAGCGCGACGGTGGCGAGGAGAAAGCCGGCGATGCGGAGCAGGTAGCTGGGGTGGGTGGCGCGCAGGACGTCGAAGGCGACCGCCTTGTGCTCGATCTCCTCGGTGGCGTGCCAGATGATCAGCGCGCGCATGGTTGGATCGGCGTCGGCGAGGAGGTCGAACTCCTCGATCGCGCCGGCGCCGAGCACCGCCGTGTAGTGCTCCGCCCCGGCGGTCATCGCCAGACGCAGCGCCGCCGGCAGGCGGTCGTTGCTGAGCCGGATGAAGCGGTGGAAGCGGCGCAGGAAGCCGTCGATCGCGTAGCCCTGGCGGCGCAGGCAGTCGAAGTACTTCTCGTGCTGGTTGGCGTGCTGCCCCTCCTGCGCGGCGAACTGGCGCGCCTGGCGCAGCAGCACCGGATCGGTGATGCGGTCGAGGTGGTCGTGAACCGCCTTGACGAAGAACCGCTCGCCATCGGGAAAGACCAGATTCAGCCCGTTGAAGAAGTGGGTGGCGAACAGATTGCCGTTCATCCAGTACCGCGCGATCGAGGCGTCGAACTCGAGGTTCGGCTTGCGCAGGGGAATGTCGTGGTCGGATCGCGCGCCGCTGCTCATCGCCATGCCTCCTCCGCCCCCTCTCCTCGCGCTTGGCGGGAGCTGGCGCAAGGGGTCCGGCGGCCGCCGTCCGGATGCATGCGCCCGCCGCTCAACCGCCGCGCCGCCGCCGCCGGCGCGGCGTCGCCACCGTCAGCACCGGCATCATCAGCAGACCGGGCAAGCGGAAGATGCGGCGCTGCGTCTCGACGCGAAAGCCGGCCGCCTCGAGGTGATCGCGGATCTCGCCGGCGGTCGGCCAGCGGAACGGCTCGCCGACCAGCCGCGACGCCGCGGCGGCGAGGTCGGCGACCACCGCGAAGGGCGGCGAGGCGACCGCCAACAGCAGGCGGCCGTCGGGCGCCAGGACCCGCCGGCATTCGGCGAGGGCGCGGCGCTGGTCGGGGAACCAGTGGAACGCCTCGGTGGTGACCACGGCGTCGAAGCGGCGGTCGGCGAAGGGCAGCCGCTGCGCGTCGCCGCGCACCCAGCGCACGCGCCGGCTGCGCCGGCGCGCCTGCGCCAACATGCCGGCGGAGAAGTCGCAGCCGGTGACGCGCGCCCCGCGCCACGCCCGCTGCAGGCGATCGGCGAGCTGCCCGGTGCCGCAGCCGAGATCGAGCACGCGCCGCGGCGGCCGCTCCGCCAGCGCCGCCACCACCGCGTCGTGGATCGGCCAGTAGGCGGCGCGCTGCACCACCGGGAGGTCGTAGACGCGCGCCCACAGGTCGAAGAAGCGGCGATCGGGCCCGGGTGCCGTGCGCATGCGCGGACGGTAGCGTTTTCGATGCCGGACGGGCAGCGGGCGCCGAGCCGCCGCGCGACCCCCAGGACCGGGGCGGCCGGACCGCGCCGGTTTTCCATTGCGCGACGCGCACCCCACCGCTAACCGTTCAGAGATGCCGGCACCGGCCTTCGTCATCACGCTCGACACCGAGCCGGACAACGAGTGGGGCCGGCCGCGGGTGGCGACCACCGAGAACGCCCGCTTCGTGCCGCGCTTCCACGAGCTCTGCCTGCGCCACGGCTTCCCGGTCACCTACCTGCTGACCCTCGAGATGGCCGAAGATCCATTCCTGCGCGACTACCTGCGGCCGCGGGCGCGGGCCGGCGAGTGCGAGATCGGCGCCCACCTGCACCCGTGGAACACGCCGCCGCTGACGCCGCTCACCGACGACGACCTCCGCCACCACCCCTATCCGTTCGAGTATCCGGTGGCGGTGCAGCGGGCGAAGCTGGCGACCCTGGTGGCGTCGATCGAGCGCCAGTACGAGGTGCGGCCGGTGTCCTACAAGGCCGGCCGCTGGGGGCTGGACGGCGCCCACGCGGCGCTGCTCGACGAGCTCGGCTTTCGCGTCGACACCTCGGTCTGCCCCGGCGTCAACTGGGGCCCGAGCAGAGGCGCGCCGAGCGGACGAGGCGGTCCGAACTTCACCGCCGCGCCGCTCCTCCCCTACCGCCTGTCGGGCGACGACGTCTGCCGCGCCGGCGCGCTGCGGGTCTGGGAGATCCCGCCGACCATCGTCTTCTACAGCGCCATCGGCCGCCGGGTCCCCGGCGTGCAGACCCTCTACCGCAAGGTGCGCCGCGTGCGGCGGCTGTTCGACCGCCAGCACCTCGGCGCCCAGTGGCTGCGGCCCTATCCCTACCAGACGGCGGCGCGGTTGCGCCGCGTCGCCGCGCTGGCGCGCGCCGCCGGCGCGCCGGTGCTCAACATGACGCTGCATTCGAGCGAGCTGATGCCCGGCTGCAGCCCGTACAACCGCACCGCGGCGTCGATCGAGGATCTCTATCAGCGCCTCGACCAGTTCCTCGCCGCCATGTGCGCCGACGGCCTCGAGGGCATGACGCTCGACGGCGCGGCAGGACGCGTCGCCGCCGCGAACGGCGGCGCCGCGGCGCACGCGTGATCACCGCGCTCGAAACCCCCATCCCGGACGATGTCCTCGCCTTCCTCGACGACACCGTGTCGCGCCGCGGTCGACGCCACTGGCAGTGGAAGTACGGTCGCGGCACCGCCGATGCGCCGGCGGCATTCTACTGGCGCGCCGCCGACGGCCGCGTGCTCGGCTTCATCGGCCTGATGCGCACCGCGCTGCACAGCGACGGCGGCGTCCACCCCGCCGCCTGGTTCGTCGACTGGTACGTCGCGCCCGGCCAACCCGGCATCGGCATGGGGCTGCTGCGCCGGGCCGAGGCGGCCGCCGGCATGCTGCTCACGCTGCAGGGGTCGGCCGACACCCGGCAGATCCTGCCCCGCCTGGGCTGGAAGGAGAGCGCCGCCGCGGTCACCTGGGTGCGGCCGCTCAGCCGCCGTTTCATCGCCGGCTGGCTGGCGCGCCGCCTGCCAGCGCCGCTGGCGCGGCTGACGGCGCCGCTGGCGGCGCTGGCCCTGCGGCCGCGCCGGGCGCCGCGGCCGCCCGGCGCCGAGTTGGTCGCCGCCGCGCGCCTGCCGTCGTCGTACGACGCGACCGGAGCCCGCCGCGCCGCCGAGGCGACGGCCATGCGCCGCGACAGCGAGTATCTCAACTGGCTCTGCGCCGACTATCCCGACGGCGGCTACGCGCTGTGGCTGGCGCGGCGCGACGGCGCCGACGTCGGGCATCTCGTCACCCGCTGCGACGACGACCGCCAGCGGCGCCGGCGCGGCCGCATCGTCGACGCCGCCTGGCCGTGGGACGACGCCGCGCTCGGCGCCTGGATCGTCGGCGAAGCGGTGCGGGCGCTGCGCGCGGCGGGCGCCGACTACGTCGAATGCCTGAGCTCGAGCGCGCCCCTTGCCGGCGCCCTGGCCGGCAACGGCTTCCGGCGCCGCGCCGCGGTGCCGCTCTGGTTTCATCGCCTGCCGGCCGGGGTGCCGGCGGCCGAGCAGTGGCACCTGACGCTGCTCGACTGCGACCGGGCCTATCGATGACCGACAGCGAGCTCCGCCAGGCCATCGTCGCGGTCGTCAGCGCCGTGCTCCGTCTCCCGGCCGACGCGGTGGCGCGCGGCGTCAGCCCGGAATCGGTCGAGGGCTGGGATTCGGAGAAGCACGTCGAGCTGGTGGTGGCGCTCGAGGACCGCTTCGGCTGCATGTTCGACGCCGACGAGGTGCCGGAGCTGACCTCGCTCGAGCGGATGCAGGAGATCATCGCCCGCCATGGCGCGTGACGCGACGCAGCGGGCCGCGGCGCCCGCCGATCCCGCCGCCGCCGACGCGCTCGGCCGCATGCTGCTGATCCGCGCCGTCGAGGAGCGGCTGCTGGCGCTGTTCGCCGCCGGCAAGCTGTTCGGCACCACCCACACCTGCATCGGCCAGGAGACCTGCGCGGTGGCGGTGATCGGCGCCCTCGACCGCGACCGCGACGTGATCTTCTCCAGCCACCGCTGCCACGGCCACTACCTGATGTACACCGACGCGCCGGAACCGCTGTTCGCCGAGATCATGGGCCGGCGCAGCGGCGTCTGCGGCGGCCGCGGCGGCAGCCAACACCTGTGCGTCGAGAACTTCCACTCCAACGGCGTCCAGGGCGGCATCGTCCCGGTCGCCACCGGCGTCGCCCTCGCCGAGCAGCGCGCCGGCCGCGGCAGCGTCACCGTCTGCTTCCTCGGCGACGGCACCCTCGGCGAGGGCGTGATCTACGAGGCCTTCAACCTGGCGGCGCTGTGGCGGGCGCCGATCCTGTTCGTGCTCGAGCACAATCGCTACGCGCAGTCGACGCCGACCGAACGCACCACGGCCGGCGACGTCGCGGCCCGCGCCGCCGCCTTCGGCATCGCCACCGACCGCCGCCCGGCCGACGATCCGGTGGCGCTCGCCGCCCACCTGCGCCAGGTGGTGGCGCGCGTGCGCCGCGGCGACGGCCCGTTCTTCCAGGTCCTCGACACCTACCGCCTGGCCGCCCACAGCAAGGGCGACGACGATCGCGACGCCGGCGAGCTCGCCGCCCAGCGCGCCGACGATCCTCTGCTACGGCTGCGCGCCCGCGTCGGCGAGGCGACCGCGGCGGCCCTGGAGCGGGCGGCGCTCGCCCGCGTCGAGGCCGCCGTCGCCGCGGCCGACGCCGCGCCCCACGCCACGGTCGATCCCGAGGCCGACGCGCGCGCCTTCGCGGCGCGCGGCCACCATCCCAACCTGCCGTCCGCCTTCGCCCACGCGGTCCGCGATCCCGCCGCGCTGGTCGTGCAGCATCTCAATGGCGCCCTGCACCAGCTCATGGCCGATGGCGACGACGTGCTGCTGATCGGCGAGGACCTGCTCGACCCCTATGGCGGCGCCTTCAAGGTCAGCCGCGGCCTGTCGACCGCGTTCCCGCGCCAGGTGTTGTCGACGCCGATCAGCGAGGCCGGCTTCATCGGCCTCGCGGCCGGCCTGGCGCTGCGCGGCCAGCGGCCGGTGGTGGAGATCATGTTCGGCGACTTCCTCGCCCTCGGCGCCGACCAGATCCTCAACCACATCGCCAAGTTCCGCTGGATGTACAACGACCAGGTGGAGGTGCCGCTGGTCATCCGCACGCCGGTCGGCGGGCGGCGCGGCTACGGCCCGACCCACAGCCAGTGCATCGAGAAGATGTTCCTCGGCGTCCCCGGCCTGGTGACGGTGGCGCTCAGCCTGCGCCACGATCCGGGCGAGCTGCTGCGACGCGCCGTGCGTCTCGATCCGCGCCCGGTGCTGTTCCTCGAGCAGAAGCTGCTCTACGCCAAGCGCCTGCACGTGGCGCCGCCGCCGGGGCTGGAGCTCGAGACGCACCCGAGCGAGGCGGACGCGCTCTACCCGACCGGCATCTGGCGCCCGGCGGGCGCCGCGGGCGACGTCACGCTGGTCACCTACGGCGGCATGACCGAGATCGTCGAGGCGGCGATGGCGGCGGCCTTCGCCGAGGACGAGGTGGTCGCGGAGCTGGTGGTGCCGGCGCAACTGGCGCCGCTGCGCCTCGAGCCCATCCTCCATTCCGTGCGCCGCACCGGCCGTCTGGTGGTGGTCGAGGAGGGCACCGGGCCGTGGGGATTCGGCGCCGAAGTGGTGGCCGCGGTCAGCGAGGCGATGGCGGAGCAGCCGCTGCGCTGCGCCCGCGTCGCCGCGCATCCGCTGCCGATCCCCGGCGCCCGGCCCGCCGAGGACGTCGTGCTGCCGGACGCGGCGCGCGTCGTCGCCGCGATCCGACAGGTGATGCGATGACGCGGGCGGTCGCCATCGCGGATCGGCCAGCGGCGGGCCGCGCATGACCGCCGACGTCCACCCGATTCTCGTCCCGCGCGAGATCGTCAACGCCGACAGCGTCTTCGTCGTGCGCTGGCTGGTCGGCGAGGGGGAGGCCGTGCAGCCCGGGACCACCCTCTGCGAGGTCGAGACCTCGAAGGCGGTGCTGAACGTCGACGCCGAGCGGACGGGCCATGTGCGCCGGCGCGCCAACGAGGGCGACGAGGTGCCGATCGGCGGCGTGCTCGGGTACCTGACGATCGCCGCCGACACGCCGCTGCCCGACGCCGGCCTCTCCGACGCCGCGCCGCCGGCCGCCGTCGCCGCGGTGCAGATCAGCGCCAGGGCGCGGCAGAAGATGGCGGAGCTCGGCCTCGATCCGGCGCTCTTCGCCGGGCGCGGCTTCGTCAAGGAGAAGGACGTGGTCGACATGGCGGCGCAGGTGCACGCGGCGGCGACCGCCGCGCACGACCCGCGCGGCCCGTTCCGCCTCGAGCCGCTGGGCGCCATCCAGCGCCGCGTGGCGCGGGTGATGAGCGAGAGCGTCGCCGCCATCCCGGCGTCGACCCTCGAGCGCCTCATCGACCTCGCCCCGGTGCGCGCCCGCGCCCGGACGCTCGCCGGCGACAGCAAGGCGGTGGTCAGCGAGGTCGACCTGCTGGTCGCCGCCGTCGCGCGCGCCGCCGCCGCGCATCCGCGCTTCAACGGCTTCCTCGCCGACGACTACCAGCTCCACCGCTTCGAGCGGGTGAACGTCGGCGTCGCGGTCGACGTCGAGGGCGACCTCTACGTCGTCGTCGTCCACGACGCCGCCGCCAAGGAGCCGGCGGCGATCGCCAAGGAGCTGCGCGGTCTGCAATTCCTGGCCCTGCGCCGCCGCCTCACCGCCGACCACCTGAGCGGCGGCACGATCACCGTCACCTCGATGCTCGGGCGCGGCGTGCACCGCTTCCAGCCCATTCCCTACCCGCACCAGGCCGCCATCATCGGCCTGGCCGACCCGTTACCCGGCTCGACACAGGCCACCCTGGCGCTGGTCTTCGACCACCGCGTCGCCAACGGCTCGCAGGCCGCCGCCTTCCTGGCGGCGATCGACGAGGGACTGCGGGGATAGGGCGGACGCGGCGATCGCCCCCTCGGGCGCGCTTCGCCTTCAGCTTCGCCACCCGGGCGCCGGTGGGGAGGATCGGGACATCGGGCCGGGCAACCGGCGCCGACCAACCCGCCCCACGTCCCTCACCGCCATCCCGACGCCGTCGCTCTTGCGCGTCGGAAGCCGGCTCGTGTACGGACGCGTCGGGGGACTCGCGTGCGCGGTCGGCACAGGAGCATACGCCTCGTCGGCCTGCTGATGGCCGGCCTCGCGGTCGCGTCACTGACGCCGCGCGCCGGCGCCCAGACCGGCGACTGCGCCAGCGATCCCGTTCGCTGCCTCCCCGGCGGCGGCGGCGCGGCCGATGACTGCCTGCTCGAGTGGCGTCTGCCGATCGCCCCGGATCCGGCGGCGCGCGGCATCGTGATCTGCCACGAAGGCGACCCGCTGTGCGACGCCGATCCGGACATCGGCAATGCCCGCTGCCGCATCGCCATCGCGCTGTGCATCAACAACGGCGACCCGCGGCTCGCCTGCGCCGCCACCGACGTGGCGACGCTGGAGGTGCGCAAGCCGGCCGCGCGCCATGCCCGCGACGCCGCCGATGCCGCCAACCTGGAGACGCTGGAGCGCGCCGCCAACCAGTCGCTCGGCGTCGCCGTGCTCCGCGACCGCGCCGTGTATCTCGCCGGCGCCCCCAACGCCGACGCCGACACGTGCGTCGCGGCGCCGCTCGACGTCTCGCTGCGCGTCCGCCGCTCGGGTCCGGCGCGGCGCGGACGCAAGGTGCTGCGCGTCGAGAGCGCCGACTCGACCGGGCGGCGCGACGGCGACCTGCTCAAGCTGGAATGCCGGCCGAGCACCTGCGGCAACGGTTCGATCGAGCCGTGGGAGGACTGCGACGACGGCAACCGGCTGAACGGCGACGGCTGCGACCAGGGCTGTCGGCTCGAAGCGCCGACGCCGACCCCGACCGCCACGATCCTCCCCAGCGCCACCGCCACCAGCAGCCCGACCGCCACGCTGACGCCGACCGCCAGCGCCACGGCGACGGCGACGCACTCGCCGTCCGCCAGCGCGACGGCCTCCGCGACCGCCACCCCGACGCGCACCGACACGGCGACCGCGACGCCGTCGGCCACCGCCACGCCGACGCAGACCGACACACCGACGCCGACGCCGACCGACACCGCGACGCCCACCCATACCGACACCGCCACGCCGACGGCGACCTCGACCTTCACCGACACGGCGACCGCGACGGTCACGGATACCCCGACGGTCACCCCAACGCCGACGGCGACGCCCCATCTGATCCTCGCCATCAACGCCTACCGGCCGCTGAGCGAGGGCTACGGAGCGCCGTTCCAGCGCCGGCCCGCGCCGTCGCAGCTCAACCTCACCCCGGGCATCGGCGTCCGCATCAACGGCGACGACGACAATGGCAACGGCATCGCCGACTACTCCGACTCGCCGGTCGCCAACGAGAACGACCTCGTCGAACTGACGCTGCAGGTGAGCGCCGCGCCGGCGCCGGCCGGCGTCGAGTACGCGCTGACGCGCAGCGACGGCGGCATCCGCGTGTGGGCCGACCCCGCCAAGGCCAATCCGCTGCTCTATGCCAATGACGACGTCGTCCTCGCCTTCGGCGGCGCCACGCGCACCGTCTGGGTCGAGCGGCTCACCCCCGGCGACACGCTGCTGACCCTGCGGGCGCGGCCGATCGGCGGCGGTCCCGACTTCAGCGCCGTGCCGGCGCGGCTGTACGCCTTCAGCAGCGTCGTCATCGCGCTCGGCGGCGAGAACCAGGTGCCCTCCGACCCGCCGGCCTCCGGCGACGGCGTCTTCAACATCGCCCTGACCCTCTACGACATGGGGTACGACGTCCACATGTACGACGAGGACGACGTCGGCAGCAGCGGCGCCGGCCCGGTGTACGACGAGGTGGTGCGCGCGGTCAGCCAGCGCGGCGTCGGCGTGGTGGCGATCTTCGGCTACAGCCACGGCGGCGGCTCGACCCGCGATCTCGCCAACCGGCTGAACGCCAACCGCGCCGGCATCGGCACGTTCACGCTCGCCTACACCGCCTACATCGACGGCATCCGCAACTCGTCGGACATCGACATCACGTCCGAGACCCGGTTGCCGCCGACGACCGCGTACCACGTGAACTACTACCAGCGGAACGATCTCTTCCTGCGCGGCAACTCGGTCCCCGGCGCCGACGTCGACATCAACGCCGGCGCCCAGCCCTGGGGCGGCGGATTGGTCCACACCTCGGTCGACGACGCCCCCGAGGTGCGCGGCGGCGTCCTCGACGGCCTGCTCGCGCACGTCACCCCGTGACGGCTGGCGCCGGCGCCGGGCGACATTAACCCACGAACCGACACCCACCGAGGAGAGGCGACATGGCTACATCCCATCGCGCAGTGAACATCGCCGCCTGGATCGCGAGCGTGTTGCTGTTCCTTCTCTTCACCGTCGTCGCCTCGCCGCCCAAGCTGCTGGGCAACCCGCAGGCCGTCGAGGGCTTCGCCAAGAGCGGCTATTCGGACGCCTTCCGGCTGTTCATCGGCGCCAGCGAGTTTCTCGGCGGCATCGCGCTGCTGATCCCGCGCCTCGCCTTCTGGTCGGCGGCCGGCCTGATCGTCATCATGATCGGCGCCATCTACACGCACCTCGCCGGCAACGACGCGGCGAACGTCGGCCCAGCCGCCGTCGCCTTCGCGCTGCTGATCCTGATCGCCTACGCCCGCCGCTCGCGGGCGCTGTTCCTGTCATAGACGCGCGGCGCGGTCACCGTTCCTCCGGCGGCGGCAGGTGGCGGAAGGCGCGGTACAGAAGCAGGTCGTAGGCGATCTTCATCGCGGCGCCGACGTAGAGCGGGCCGGCGAGCGCCCCGCCCTGCATCAGGGCGCCCGCGAAGGCGGGGCCGACGGCCCAGCCGGCGAGGCGGACCAGGTTGGTGACGCCGGCGGCGGTGGTGCGCTCCGCCGGCCGCACCACCGCCATGGTGTAGGACTGGCGAGTCGGCACGTCCATCTCCACCAGGCCCTCGCGCAGCACGAACAACGCGGCGGCGATGGGAAAGGTCGGCGCCCACGGGATGGTGATCAGCAGCAGGCTCGACGGGATGTGGGTGAAGACCATCGTGTTGACCAGCCCGATGCGCTTGGCGAGCCACGCCGCGGCGAGGTGGGATCCGGCGTTGGCGATCCGGGCGACGAAGAACAACGGCCCCAGCAGCCCGCCGCCGACGCCGAAGCGCTCGGCGAGGAAGTAGGCGAGCAACGCCGTCGCCAGGAAGCCGCCGGCAATGCTGTCGACCGCGAACAACCCGGCCAGTCGGGCGATGATGCCGCGACTCTCGGGGCTCAGCCGCCGTTCGGCCGCGGTCGTGGCGTCCACTTCGACCGCCGGCGAGAGGGCGGCGTAGAGCGCCGCGCAGAGCACCGCCAGCGCCGCCGGCGCCGCCATCGTCAGGCGCAGGACCGCGAGGTCGTCGCCGCGCCCGAGCAGCGCCGGAATCCCGGCGGCGAGACCGCCGAGCGCATGGCCGACGTCCTGGAGAACGCTCAGCCAGGCGAACGCCGTCGTGCGTCCGCTGTCGTCGGTGGTGGCGGGCAGCGCCGCCTGCTCCACCACCAGCGCCGCGCCGCGATCACGCCCCATGCCGTTCACCATGCCGACCGCGGCGGCGACGGCGATGACTCCGGCGGACGAGGCCCCCGCCACCGCCGCCGCGCCGGCGGCGCTGAGCAGCGACAGGCCGATCAGCCAGGCGCGGCGCCGGACCCGATCGCCGATCATGGTCACGGCCAGAACGGCGCTCGCCGCGCCGGCGAGGCCGACGCCGACGATCGTCCCGATCAGCGCCGGGCCGAATCCCAGGTCGGCCAGGTAGAGGCCGAGCATCACGCCGACCATTCCCGTCGCGAAGGCGCGCAGGAAGCCGGTGGCGTAGAGGAGCGCGCGATCGCGGACGGGAGTCACACCGGCGCGAACGTCGGCAGCGTCACCGCCGCCGTCGCATCCTCGAACGCCACCTGCACCGCCATGCCGATGCGCACCGCCTCCGGCGCGCAGCCGACGATGTTGGCCAGCAGGCGCACGCCCTCCTCCAACTCGACGTAAGCGAGGACGTACGGCAGCGCATCGCGAAACCCCGGCGCCTGATTCTGGTGCGTCACGGTGAACGTGTAGACCGTCCCGCGCCCCGAACAGCGCACCCACTCGACGGCGTCCGAGAGGCACGTCGGACACAGCGCCCGCGGGTAGTGGCGCAGCGCGCCGCAGGCGGCGCAGCGCTGGATCACCAGCTCGCGCCGCTGACACGCCTCCCAGAAACCCTTTGACTCCTCGTCGATCCGCGGCAGCGGCTTGGCGTACTTCGCATCAGCCATGGTCGGACCCCCGAGCGCCTTGGCGCGGCGACGCGGAGCACCGGCGCGTGCCGCCTCGCTCCGCTCTTCCGCGCCTCCGCGTGGACGCCGTCCTCATCGTCCGAGCACCAGGGTCACGCCGCTGTGGCGCAGGCCGAGCATGCCGCCGGTACCGTGGCAGAGCGCGATCGCGCAGTCCGCCACCTGGCGCGGGCCGCACTCGCCGCGCAGTTGCCGCACCGCCTCGATGACCAGGAAGATGCCGCGCATGCCGGGGTGGTTGGACGAGAGCCCGCCGCCGTCGGTGTTGGTCGGCAGCGCGCCGCCGAGGCCGAGGCGGCCGTTCTGGACGAAGGCGCCCCCCTCGCCCTTGGCGCAGAAGCCGAGATTCTCGAGCGTCAGCAGGACGGTGATGGTGAAGGAATCGTAGAGCATGCAGAGGTCGATGTCGGCGTGGTCGACGCCGGCCATCGCCAGGGCGCGCGGTCCCGATGCCTTCGCCGCCATGTCGGTGAGGTCGCGCCGGCCCATGGCGGTGTGGCACAGCGACTCGCTACCGCCGAGGATGCGCACCGGCGCCTTCGCCAGGTCGCGCGCCCGTTCGGCGCTGGTGACGACGATGGCGCCGCCGCCGTCGGAGATGATGCAGCAGTCGAGCAGGTGCAGCGGCGACGAGACGACCCGCGACGCCAGCACGTCGGCGACGGTGATCGGGTCGCGGTATTTGGCGCGCGGGTTGAGCCCGGCGTGGCGGCGCATCGTCACCGCGATCTCCGCCAGTTGCTCGGCGGTGGTGCCGAACTCGTGCATGTGGCGCTGTGCGGCCAGCGCGTAGGCGTTGAGCACCGTCGGCCCGAAGGGGACCTCGAACTGGTCCGGCGGGTCGCCGCTGGTGAGCCCGCCGGTGCCGACCGCGAACCGCTCCGACGACGCCGTGCTGCCATAGACGATCAGCGCCGTCTCGCAAAGGCCGGCGGCGATCGCGGCGGCGGCGTGCAGCACGTGGGCGACGAACGAGGAGCCGCCGATGTTGGTCGCATCGTGGAAGCGCGGCGTCAGGTTCAGGTGCTCGGCGAGGGTCATGATGCCGATCGGACCGACGCCGGCGGTGAGAAATCCGTCGACGTCGCCAATGGTCAACCCGGCGTCGGCGAGGGCGCCGCGCGCCGCCTCGGCGCAGATCTGGTATTGGGTCTTGTCCGGCGCCCAGCGCGTCGGGTGTTCGTACACGCCGGCGATGACGGCGCGATCGAGGAGGCTCATCGCGGCAGCTCCGCGAGAAACTCGTCGACCGCGGCATTGAAGGCCGCGGGCTGCTCGCTGGTCAGCATGTGGCCGGCGCCGTCGATCACCACCAGGCGCGCGCCGGCGATGCCGCGTTGCAGCGCCTCGGCCTGCGCGGGCGGCGCGAAGTGGTCGTCGCGGCCGGTGATCACCAGCGTCGGCACCCGCACGGCGGCGAGCCGATCGCCGAGATCGACGCCGTCGCAGGCGAGCAGGTCCGTATAGCGGACGCGCGGATCGGTCTTCACCTGCTCCATGAAACACTCGCGCACCACCGCCATGTCGACCGCGGGCGAGAACAGGTTCATGGCGAAGGGCTGGGTGGCGCGCCCCATGGTGACCTCGCGCCAGGTGTCGAGGCTGGCCTGCGGAATGGCGAAGGCGGTCGGCGTCGCCACCAGCACCAGGGCGCGCACCCGCGCCGGGTGGGCGAGGGCGAAGGCGAGCGCCACGGCGCCGCCCATCGCGCGGCCGACCAGCACCGCCGGTCGCAGCCGGAGCGCATCGGCGAATCCGGCCAGGCAGCGAACGTGGGCGTCGAGGTCGGGCAACCCCTCGGTGCTGCCCGAGCGGCCGTGGCCGGGGAAGTCGAGCGCCACCGCGGAGTGCGCGGCGGCGACGTGCGCGAGCTGGCGATGCCAGGTGTGCGCGTTCGAGCCGGCGCCGTGGAGGAAGAGCAGCAGCTCGCCGCGCGCGAGCGCCGGCGGCACGCCGGGCAGCGTCGAAGCCCCGGTGTGGAAGTAGCTCAGCGCCGTGCCGTCGACGGTGACGTATTTCGAGAACATGCGCGGCGGGAAGATGGCGGAGCGGTGCCTGCGACGCAAGCCGCGTCCGGTTGTCCGCGCCGGTTGTGCGCGCCGGTTGTTGCCGTGGCCGCGCCGGCGATGCTAGCCCCCGCCGCATGCAGCGCGTCCGCATCGGGCTCATCGGCGGCGGCATGATCGGCAGCACGCACGCGGCCGTCCTGCAGACGATCGCCCAGGCGATGCCCGATCGCCTCGAGCTGGTCGCGGTGGCCGATCCCGATGCCGCGACGCGCGACCGCTTCCAGACCCTCTACGGCTGGGCCGAGGTCTATCCCGATCACGCCGCGCTCCTGCGCGGCGCGGCGGTCGACGCGGTGTTCGTCTGCACGCCGACCGTGCACCACGCGGCGATCGTGCGCGACGTCGCCGCCGCCGGTCGCCATCTGTTCTGCGAGAAGCCGCTCGCCATGTCGCTGCCCGAGGCGCGGGCGATGCACGCCGCCGTCCAGCGCGCCGGCGTGCGAGCGCAGATCGGGCTGGTGCTGCGCTTCTCGGCGATCTACGGCGTGATCCGCGACCTGCTCGTCGACCCGGCCCTCGGCGCGCCGATGGCGGTCGTCTTTCGCGACGACCAGTGCTTTCCGATCCGCGGTCTGCACGACACCCGCTGGCGCGCCGATCGCCAGCAGACGGCGGGTGGCACGCTGATCGAGCACGGCGTCCACGATCTCGATCTGCTCGCCTGGCTCTTCGGACCGATCGCGACGCTGCGCGCCTGGCGGCAGAACCACGCCGGCCACGACGGCGTCGAGGATTACGTGGCGGTGGAGCTCGCCTTCGCCACCGGACTGCGCGCCCAGTTGGTGACGATCTGGCACGACATGCTGCAACGGCCGTCGAACCGGCGGCTGGAGGTCTTCTGCCGCCGCGGGTTCCTCGCCAGCGAGGCCGACATGCGCGGCGACATCGAGCTGCAGCGCGGCGACGACCCGCTCGAGCTCCTGCGCTGGCCGGCGATCCACGAGCGCTTCGCGGCGCGGCGCGGCCGCGCCGCGGACCGCTTCGCCGACTGGTACGGCGTTCCCTATCTGCTGCAGGACCTGTCGTTCATCGAGGCCCTGCTGGCCGACCGCGATCCCGACCCCGGCCTGGAGGTCGGCGTCGAAGCGCAGCGCCTGGCCGCCGCGGTGTACGAAGCCGCGGAGCGGGGAACCGAGATCGACGTCGCGGCGTTTCCCTCATAGCCACTCCATCAGCATCGCGATCCCGATCAGCACGAAGAGGGCGGCGCTGACCTTGCGGACCACGCTCAGCGGGATGACTTCCGCCAGGCCGGCGCCGACGGCGACGCCGAGGGCGCTGACCGCCACCAGGGCGAGGCTGGCGCCGACGAATACGGCCACCGGCCGTTTCGTCGAGGCGCTCAACGTGACCGCCGCGAGCTGCGTCTTGTCCCCGAGCTCGGCGAGAAAGATGGCCCCGAAGGTCGATACGATCAGCTTCCAATCCAATGCCGTCTCCTGGAGGGCGCCGCTCCGTCGGCGCCTGACGATCTGGAGCGAATGCTCCCCCTTCAAGCGGCGCCGACGGAGCGGCGCCCTCCATCACTATTGGGTCACGACGATCACGCCCTCGACGGGCTGCAGCAGCAGGCGGCCGGTGACCGCCGCCTCCCGGCCGCGGGTCGAGATGACGACGTGACCATGCGCCGGCAACGACACCTCGACCGGCACCTCGCCGAAATTCAACCCCACGACCAGCCGCTGCGCGGCGTGGTCGCGCGCGTACACGAAGGCGCCGGGCGGGGCGTCGAGCACCCGCAGGGTGCCCTCGAGCAGCGCCGGCGACGTCTTCCGCCACCAGATGACGCGGCGGTAGAACGACAGCAGGGAGCGCGGGTCGTCGCGTTGCGCGGCGACGTTCACCGTCGGCCACTCCGCGCCGAGCGGCAGCCAGGGCGGCTCGGCGCTGAAGCCGGCGTGCGGCGACGCGTCCCACGGCATCGGCGTGCGCTCCGGATCGCGGCCGAGGGCGGGGAAGCGCTTGCCGACCGGATCGCAGATGCGCTCGGGTGGGATCTCGCCGTCGCGCATGCCGAGCTCCTCGCCGTAGTAGAGGAACGGCGTGCCGCGCAGGGTGAGCAGCATCAGGGCGGCGACGCGGGCGCGGGCATCGCCGTGCTCGGGATGGTCGAAGCGGGTGCGGTGGCGCGGCGCGTCGTGGCTGGACAGCACGTAGGTCGGCTGCGCGCCCGGCGGCCACAGGCGTTCCACCTCCTCGACCCGCTGACGGAACAGCTCGGCGTCCCACGGCGTCCACTGGAAGGCGAAGTTGAAGGCCAGCGGCAGCTCGTCGAGGGCGGCGCCGTGGTAGGCGGCGACCTTGGCCGGTTCGAGCAGGTAGACCTCGCCGACCATCGTGCGGTCGCCGTGCTGGTCGAGCAGGCGACGCCAGCCGCGGATGATCTCGTGCACCTCCGGGCGGTCGTGGTCCCAGACGTGCTGCTGGCCGAAGTAGTCGCGGATCGGGTGCGGATCGTCGGCGTCGGGCGGCGGGTTGTCGCGGAACTGGTCGTCCTTGATCAGCTTGTGGATGACATCGACGCGGAATCCGTCGACGCCGCGCCGCAGCCAGAAGTCGATCGCCTGCCGCATCGCCGCCACGACCGCCGGGTTGCGCCAGTTGAGATCGGGCTGCTCGGCGAGGAAGGAGTGCAGGTAGTACTGGCCGGTGGTCGGGTCGAGCGACCACGCCGGACCGCCGAAGCTGCTCACCCAGTTGGTGGGGGGGCCGCCGTCCGGGGCCGGATCGCGCCAGATGTACCAGTCGCGCCTGGCGGCGGCGCGGCTGCGGCGCGACTCGATGAACCAGGGGTGCAGGTGCGAGGTGTGGTTCGGCACCAGGTCGAGGATGACCTTCATGCCGCGGCGGTGCGCCGCGGCGAGCAGGTGGTCGAGATCGCCGAGCGAGCCGAACAGGGGATCGACGGCGGTGTAGTCGCTGACGTCGTAGCCGAAATCGAACATCGGCGACGGATTGATCGGCGTCAGCCACAGCGCGTCGACGCCGAGCGAGCGGGCCGTGCCGTCGTTGAGATAGTCGAGGCGCGCCGTGATGCCGGCGAGATCGCCCACGCCGTCGCCGTTCGCGTCCTGGAAGGAGCGCACGTAGATCTCGTAGAAGACGGCGCGCCGCCACCACTCCCGCATCGTTCCGAGCGCCTCCGTGGTCCTCTGCCGCGTCAGTCGCCGTACGCCTCCACGCACTCCCTGAACAGCCGGTGCCAGTTGGCGACCGTGCCGAGCTGCTTCAGGTAGGCGTCGAGCCCGATCAGCGCCCGCGCCAGGAACACGCGGTGACCGGGGGCTTTGAAGAGGCGGTTCTCGATGCCGATGGTGGCCACCTGCATGCCGCGCTCGAGGACGTCGTACTTCCGCGGGTCGTACTTCCTGTCGATCAGCACCGGCTCGAAGATCAGGCGCATGATGCGCAGCATCGGCGCCGGATCGTCGCCGCGGTCGAGGAAGCCGAGGCGCACCAGCGCGCTCGCCATGGCCGGCGTGTCGTTGCCCAGCATCGCCGTCGCCAGCGCGTGATAGGCGCGGCGGATCTGCTCGGGAAAGACGCGGATGCTGCCGAAGTCGAGGATCGCCAGGCGGGGGTGGAAGGTGACGAGGTAGTTCCCCGGGTGGGGATCGGTGTGCAGGGTGCCGAACTCGAAGATCTGCCGCCAGGTGACGCGGAAATACTTGATCGCCACCCAGTCCTTCGTGTCCTGGTCGATGCCCGGCTTGAGGATGTCGGCGAGCGGGTAGCCCTCGAGGCGGCTCATGGTCAGCACCCGGCGCGACGAGTACTCGGGATAGACCTCGGGGATGACGACTTCGGGGTCGTCGCGGAACATCTTCTGGAAGAGGGCGATGTTCTTCGCCTCGTTGACGTAGTCGAGTTCCTCGTGCAGGCGCTCCTCGAGCTCCTGGTAGACCTCGCGGTTGTCGATCTTCTGCTGCATGACGTCGCGGCCGATGAGCTGGAAGACCTGCAGCAGCGCCTTGATGTTGGAGAGATCCTGCTCGACGGTCTCGTCGACGCCCGGATACTGCACCTTCACCACCACCTCGGTGCCGTTCTTCAGCACCGCGCGGTGCACCTGGCCGAGCGAGGCGGCGGCGAAGGCCTGCTCGTCGAACTCGCGAAACAACTGCTCCGGGTGCTTGCCGAGCTCGCGCTTCACCTGGGCGCGGATCTCGGCGTAGGCCATCGGCGGCACCTGCGACTGCACCACCGACAGGACGCGCAGCGCCTCCGCCGGCAGCATGTCGTCGCGCATCGACAGCATCTGCACCAGCTTCATGAAGGCGCCCTTCAGTTCCTTCGAGCTCTCGACGATGCGCACCGCGTTGCGGATGTGCGTGTCGAGCAGCGCCTGCTGCCGCTTGTCCTTGGAGCGGAACGGGCTCTTCAGCGCCTCCCACACGTAGGAGGTGCCGACCGAGGTGGCCAGCTCGCCGACCTTGAGCACCCGCTTGGCGCGCCCGCGCGTCAGGCGACTCTCGTGGCGACCGGCCGGCATGCGCGGCTTATAGCCGGGCCCGCCCGCGAAGTGGAGGGCGGGCGCGCACGCGCGCGGTGCTCAGGCGCCGGAGATCGGCGGCGGCGCGTCCGCGCCGCGCTGATCGCGGTTGATCAGGGCCGCCGCGATGCCGGCGCCGAAACCGTTGTCGATGTTGACGACGGTCACGCCGGCGGCGCAGGAGTTGAGCATCGCCAGCAGCGCCGCCAGGCCGCCGAAGCTGGCGCCGTAGCCGATGCTGGTGGGGACGGCGATGAGCGGCCGATCGACCAGGCCGCCGACGACGCTCGGCAGCGCGCCCTCCATGCCGGCGACCACGATCAGCACGCTCGCCTGTCGCAGCCGATCGTGGTGGGCGAAGAGGCGGTGGATGCCGGCGACGCCGACGTCGTAGACGCGGTCCACGGCGTTGCCCATGAGCTCGGCGGTGAGCGCCGCCTCCTCGGCGACCGGCAGGTCGGCGGTGCCGGCGGCGGCGACGACGATGGTGCCGCGCCCGCCCACCGCGGTCTCCGGATGCCGCCAGGAGGCGGCGCGGGCGTGCGCGTCGTAGGTGAGCATCGGCAGCTCGGCGCACACGGCCGCCGCCGCGTCGGGATCGAGGCGGGTGACCAGCACGTTCTGCTCGCGCGCCAGCAGCGCGCGGGCGATGGCGACGATCTGCGCCGGCGTCTTGCCGGGGCCGAAGATCACCTCCGGGACGCCGCTGCGCAGCGCCCGGTGATGGTCGACCTTGGCGAACCCCAGGTCCTCGAACGGCAGGTGGCGGATCGCCTCGACCGCCGCGTCCGGCGCCAGCTCGCCACGCGCCACGCGATCGAAGATGCTGCGCAACCGCTCCGGCGTCATCGGAGCGCGATTCTCGCACGGCCCACGCCGCAGCGCGACCGGCCGCCCACGCGGGTCAGGCGAAGTGATCGAAGCCGCGCTGGCGCGGCGTGACGGGGCGGCCCGCGGCGTCGACGACGCGCACGCCGCGGTCGCGGGTGCACTCGCCGATGCGGGTGATCGGGCAGCCGAGGGCCGCGGCGGCGCGCCGCAGCGCCGGTTCGCGGCGCGGCGGCACGGCGAACAGCAGCTCGTAGTCCTCCCCGCCGGCGAGGGCGAGGGCGAGGCCGGCGCGGCGCACCGCCGGCGAGCAGGGCAGGCGCGCCAGCTCGACTCGGGCCCCGGCGCGGCTGGCGGCGCAGAGATGGCCGAGGTCCTGGAGCAGGCCGTCGCTGATGTCGATCATCGCCGACGCGATGCGGCGGCGGGCCAGCACCGCGCCGGCGGTCAGGCGCGGCGTCGGCGCGCGCCAGCGGCGCACGGCGGCGGCCGTCGCATCGCCGCGCCGCAGATGCCGCACGCCGAGGGCGGCGTCGCCGAGTCGGCCGGTGACGTAGAGCGCGTCGCCGGGCCGGGCGCCGGCGCGGGTCACTGGCCGCGGCGGCGCCACGCTCGACCAGGGCCAGCGAGGCGGAGAGCGCGCCGGCGCGCGACGGGTTGCCGCGCCGACCAGCGTCGCCCCGGCGCGCCGCGCCGCCGCCGCGACGGCGCGCGAGATCGCGACCGCGTCGGCCGCCGCGCCGCGGCGCGGCGCCGCGATCTGCAGCACGCACCAGAGCGGCGTTCCGCCCATGGCCGCCAGGTCGCTGGCATTGATCGCGAAGAGGCGGCGCCCGAGCGCGGCGGGCGTCAGCCAGGCGCGGCGGAAGTGGACGTTCTCCACCAGCGCGTCGACGGTGAGCAACAGCGTCCGCCCGCCCGGCGCCAACACGGCGCAATCGTCGCCCGGGCCGAGCCGCACGCCGCGCCCGGCGCCGGGCAGCGTCGGCAGCAGTCGCGCCAGCAGGGCGTGCTCGCCCGCCGGACGGACGCTCCGCCCTCGCCGTGGCACGGGCGGCGCCTCGCTCCCTCAGGGGGCGCTGGCGGCGCCGGCGAGCGTGTCGGCGGCCGCCGGCGCAACCGCCGCCTGCGGCGAATTGCTGGCGCGGCTGGACGCCGGGATCTCGCTGATCGTGCCGTTGCTCAGCTTGAGCAGGAAGAGCTGCCGCTGGATGCCCTGCGGCAGGATGCCGATGGTCCCCGCGGCCCCCTCGACGGTGCGCGGCGTCTGCAGGGTCTGCGCCATCTGCAGCCGGCTGCGGGCGCCGCCCTGGAGCGCGCGGGCGACCAGCATGCCGGCATCGTACGCCTGCGCCTCGAGGATCTCGGGGGTCGCGCCGCCGTACGCGCCGCGATAGGCGGCGACGAATTCCTGCGTCGCCCGCCGCGTGCTGCTGGGGAAGAAGCCGTCGACGAAGATCGCCCCGTCGAGGTCGGCCGACGCCGGGCCGAGGGCGCCGGGATCGTTCCAGCCGTTGCTGCCGAGCAGCGCGACATCGGGATGGGCGGTGCGCAACTGGCTGGCGAGCGGGATGGCGCTGTCGGCGAAGTCGGGGATGAAGACCGCCTGCAAGCCGTCGCCCTTGATCCACTTGTCGACGCTCAGCAGCTCGACATTGAACTCGCGCTGGTGCGGATCGTAGACGATCGACCCGACTACCGTGCCGCCGCGCCGCGTCACCTCGTCGCGGAACGCGGACGACAGCGCCACGCCGTAGGGATCGTTGGGATAGAGGATGCCGAAGCGGCGCAGACCCTGCCGGCCGATGGCGTACGCGGCCAGCTCGGCCGCCTGGCTGGCGGAGGTCATGGCCGGCTGCTTCACCCACTGGCCGGTGGCGCTGTCCTGCTGCGACAGCAGGATCGTCGGCACGCCGGCGGTCTCCGCGCGCGGCGCCACGACCTCGGCCACCTTGCTGCGCAGCGGCCCGATGACGGCGATGACGTTGGGATCGGTGATGAAGGCGTCGAACGCCTGCCGGCCGACCGCGGGATCGCCCTTGTCGTCGCGCACGTCGAGCTGGCCGGCGAGGGCGCCGACGCCGAGCTTGATGCCGTTCAGCGAGCGTTGGCCGTAGGAGGCGAATTCGCCGCTCAGCGGCAGGAGCACGCCGATGCGCGCCGTCGACGGCACCGGGGCCTGGGGATTCGCCCCCGGCACCGGCGGGCCCGACGGCGCCGGCATGCCCGGCCTGGGCGACGGCGGCGGCAGCGCGGCGGTGCCGGGGGCCGGCTTGGCGCCGGCGCGGCCGCCGCCCGCGCCCTGCAGGCGCTCGTCGACCAGTTGCTGCAGCGGCGGCTCGGTCAGCACCTGGCGGGCGCGCGCCAGCGAGCTCGCGTCCATGCGATCGAGCGCCTCGGCGATGTGCTGCTTGGCATCGCGCCGCTCCGCGCTGTCGGAGACCTGCCAGCCCTGCTCCCACCAGCGCAGCGCGGCCATGGTCTTGCCGCGCGCCATCTCGGCGTCGCCGCGCAGCGCATACACCTGCGGGTACTCCTTGTCCGGCAGCCGGCGCTCCATCTTGTCGAGCGCCGCCAGGCACTCGGCGTACCGGCCGCGACGATACTCGGACAGCGCCATGCGGTAGTAGGCGCGCGGCACCAGCTCGGGAAAGTCCTCGCTCGATTCGCTGTCGAGGAAGATGCCGTAGGCGCGCGCCGCCTTCTCGTAGTTGCCGAGGCGGAAGTTGTCCTCGGCCTGGCGGTAGGGCAGCGGTTGGTCTTCGAGGGGGACGGTGCGGCCGCCGCAGGCGCCGAGGACGGCGAGCAGCAGCAGGAGGCCGGCGACGCGCGCGCTCCGCCGGGCCGGCGCGCCGTTTGGGTGGCCACCGGGCCGGACGCGGAGCGAGAGCATCAGCCGAACATCTCCTTCACCTTGTCGAAGAACCCCTTGGAGATCGGATGTACCTCTTCTCCGCTCAGGCGCGCAAATTCCTCCAGCAGCTCGCGCTGCTTGGCGGTGAGCTTGCGCGGCGTCTCGACGATCACGCGCACCAGCGCGTCGCCCTGGCCGTAGCCGCGCAGGTCGGGCACGCCCTTGCCCTTGAGGCGGAAGACGTTGCCGGACTGGGTGCCGGCGGGGATCTTCATCTTCACCTTGCCGTGCGGCGTCGGCACGTCGATCTCGGCGCCGAGCGCCGCCTGGGTGATGCCGATCGGCACCTCGCAGACGATGTTGGAGCCGTCGCGGCTGAAGAGCGGGTGCTCGCGGACGTGCACGATCACGTACAGATCGCCGGCCGGACCATTGTGGTGGCCCGCCTCGCCCTCGCCGCGCAGCTTGAGGCGCGAGCCGGTATCGACGCCGGCGGGGATCTTGACGCTCAGCGCCTGCTGCGTGCGCACCGCGCCGCTGCCGCCGCAGGTGCGGCAGGGATCGCGCAGGACGCTGCCCTGCCCCTGGCACTGGCCGCAGGACTTGGCGATGCTGAACAGGCCCTGCTGGAAGCGGATCTGGCCGCTGCCCCGGCAAGCGCCGCAGGTCTCGCGCGGCGCGCCGTCGCGCGAGCCGCTGCCGCCGCAGTCCTCGCAGGTGGCCAGGCGGGGGATGCGCAGCGTCTTCTCGGCGCCGAAGACGGCCTCCTCGAAGGTGATCTCGAGATCGTAGCGGAGATCGTCGCCGCGCCGGGCGCGCGAGCGGCCGCGCCGGCCGCCGCCGAAGAAGTCGCCGAAGACCTCGCCGAAGATGTCCTCGAAACCGGCGGCGGAAAAGTCGAAGCCGCCGAAGCCGGCGCCCTGCTCGAAGGCGGCGTGTCCGAAGCGGTCGTACTGCGCCCGCCGCTCCGGGTCGCTGAGAATCTGGTAGGCCTCGGAAGCTTCCTTGAAGCGCTCCTCGGCCTTCTTGTCGTCCGGATTGCGGTCCGGGTGATGCTTGAGGGCGACCTTGCGGTACGCCTTCTTGATCTCCTCGGCGGAGGCCGTGCGCTCGATGCCGAGAACCTCGTAATAGTCGCGCTTCGCCACCACGCCTGATCCTCTGCCGACAGTACAGAAGCCCTCCCCCGAAAGTCGAGGGAGGGCTTCCGATGCTGTCAGGTGTCGGCGGTCGGCTCTCGGCCTGATGCGTCCGGCAGCATCGGGGGGATCCCCTCGCGCATGCTGAGACCGCAGAGGGCTGAGGCCGACCGCTATTTCACCTCTTCGAAATCCGCGTCGACGACGTCATCGCCGCCCTTGCCGGAGGGGCCATTGCCGCCCGGCGGTGGCGCCCCGTCGCCGCCAGGGGCGCCGCCGGCGCCGCGACTCGCGGACGCCTTGGCGTACATCGCCTCGGCGAGCTTGTGCTGCGCCTTGTTCAGCCGCTCCATGGCGCCCTGCATCTGCGTCGCGTCGTTGCCCTCGAGCGCGCTCTTGGCGTCCTTCAGCGCCTCCTCGATGGTCGCCTTGCTCGCGGCGTCGACCTCGCCGCCGTGCTCGGCGAGATTCTTCTCGGTCTGGTAGACCAGACCGTCGAGCTGATTGCGCGCCTCGACCGCCTCGCGACGCTTGCGATCCTCGTCGGCATGCTCCTCGGCGTCGCGCACCATCTGCTTGATCTCGGCCTCGTTGAGACCGCTCGAGGCGGTGATCTTGATCGACTGTTCCTTGCCGGTGCCGAGGTCCTTGGCGCTGACGTGGACGATGCCGTTGGCGTCGATGTCGAATCCGACCTCGATCTGCGGCAGGCCGCGCGGCGCCGGGGGAATGCCGATCAGGTCGAACTGGCCGAGCAACTTGTTGTCGTTGGCCATCTCGCGCTCGCCCTGGAAGACGCGGATGGTGACCGCCGACTGGTTGTCGGCCGCGGTCGAGAAGACCTGGCTCTTCTTGGTCGGGATGGTGGTGTTCTTCTCGATCAGCTTGGTGAAGACGCCGCCCAGCGTCTCGATGCCGAGCGACAGCGGCGTCACGTCGAGCAGCAGGACGTCCTTCACCTCGCCCTTGAGCACGCCGCCCTGGATGCCGGCGCCGATGGCGACGACCTCGTCCGGGTTGACGCCCTTGTTGGGCTCCTTGCCGAAGATCTTCTTCACCCGCGCCTGCACCGCCGGCATGCGGGTCATGCCGCCGACGAGCAGGACCTCGTCGACCTCGCTGGCCGAGAGCCCGGCGTCGCGCAGCGCCGTCTGGCAGGGGCCGTCGAGCCGATCGAGCAGATCGGCGCACAGCGCCTCCAGCTTGGCGCGGGTGAGCTTCATGTTGAGGTGCTTGGGCCCGCTCTGGTCGGCGGTGATGAACGGCAGGTTGATGTCCGTCTCGCTGGCGCTCGACAGCTCCATCTTCGCCCGCTCGGCCGCCTCCTTCAGGCGCTGCAACGCCATGCGATCCTTGCGCAGGTCGATGCCCTGGTCCTTCTTGAACTCGTCGGCCAGGTAGTCGATGACCCGCTGGTCGAAGTCCTCGCCGCCCAGGAAGGTGTCGCCGTTGGTCGACTTCACCTCGAAGACGCCGTCGCCGAGCTCGAGGATCGAGACGTCGAAGGTGCCGCCGCCGAGGTCGAAGACGGCGATCTTCTCGTCCTTCTTCTTGTCGAGGCCGTAGGCGAGCGCCGCCGCCGTCGGCTCGTTGATGATGCGGAGGACGTTGAGGCCGGCGACCCGCCCGGCATCCTTGGTCGCCTGGCGCTGGCTGTCGTTGAAGTACGCCGGCACCGTGATGACCGCCTCGGTGACCTTCTCGCCCAGGTAGTCCTCGGCGGTCTGCTTCATCTTCTGCAGGATGATCGCCGAGACCTCCTGCGGGCTGTACTGCTTGCCGCGGCTCTCCACCCAGGCGTCGCCGTTGTCGGCCTTGACGATCTTGTAGGGCGCCACCTTCAGCGCCTTCTGCACCTCCGGATCCTCGAAGCGGCGGCCGATCAGCCGCTTGATCGCGAACAGGGTGTTCTCGGGATTGGTGATCGCCTGCCGGCGCGCGATCTGGCCGACCAGGCGCTCGCCCGCTTCCGTGAATGCGACCACCGACGGCGTCGTGCGGCTCCCCTCGGAGTTTTCGATCACCTTCGGGTCGCCACCTTCCATGATGGCCACGCACGAGTTCGTGGTGCCCAGATCAATGCCGATTACCTTTGCCATGTAGGGGAGTCTCCTTGGCGCTGATTCCTCAGCGGCAGGCGGGAGTTAATCATCGTCCTTCGGGCTTTCAACCGGACCTCTGGCCGACACGCTCACCTTCGCCGGGCGGACGACGCGATCGTGCAGCGCGTAGCCGGGCAGGAACTGGCGCACGACGCGATTCGGCTCGGTGTCCGGCACGTGCTCGCTCGCCACCGCCTCGTGGCGGGTCGGGTCGAAGGCCTCGCCGGCCGCCTCAATGCGGGTGATGCCGTGACGCGCCAGCGCATCGAGCGCGCCCTGGAGCACCAGCCGGACGCCCTCGACGAGCGGCTGGCCGTTGCCGCCGCCCTGCGCGTGCTCGACGGCGCGCTCCAGGTTGTCGATGACGTCCGCCAGGTCGCGGGTGAGGTGGGCGGCCGCGTAGCGGACCGCTTCGGCATGATCGCGGTGGATCCGCTTCTTGTAGTTCTCGAACTCGGCGCGCTCGCGCAGGTAGAGATCGCGGAACTTCTCGGTCTCGGCCCGTTGGGCCTCGAGCTCGGCCGCCAGGCCGGCGCTCGACGGCGGGGCGGGATCGCCGCCCGCCTCGGGGGTCGCGGTGGAGTCCTTCGGTTCTTCGGATGCCATAGGGATGATGCCTCTCGAACCGACGCTCGCGGGCGATGGGGGCGTCGGGCCGGCGCAAGCTAAGCTTCGACGCTGCCTTGTCAACCGAACGGACCGATGTTTTGTTGCCGACGTGGCCGAGTCGCGCAGCAGCCGGGCCGTCGTGCTCCGCTGGCGGTCCTACGGCGAGAGCGACAAGATCGCGACCCTGCTGACCGAGGACGCCGGCAAGCTGACCGGCATCGCCAAGGGGGCGAAGAACTCGCGCCGGCGGTTCGCCAACTCGCTCGAGCCGTTGGCTCGGGTGCGGGTCCACTTCCGCCAGAAGCCCGGCGCCGGCCTCGCGTTCCTCGAGAGCTGCGAGCTGTTGGCGCCGAGCGCCGGCTTCTGCGAGCCGTCGCGCTTCGCGTACGGCAGCTACGTCGCCGAGCTGACGGATCGGATGACGGTCGAAGAGGACCCGCACCACAACGTCTTCGGCCTGCTCGAGGAGGCGCTGGCCCAGATCGAGCGCGGCCCCGCCACCAGCGCCCTCCTGCGCGCCTTCGAGCTCCAGTTGCTGGCCGCGGCCGGCTTCGAGCCCCAGCTCGACGCCTGCCATCGCTGCCGCCGCCCCTGGCGGGACGAGGAGCGGGCGTGGATCGCCACCCACCATGGCACCGTGGCCTGCGATGCCTGTCGCAGCGCCGAGGAGGCGACCGAACCGGTCTCCGGCACCGTCCTCCACCGCCTCGATCGGCTGAAGAACCTGCCCCTGGAGGCGTGTCGCGGCGTGCCGCTCGGCCCGCTCAGCGCCGACGCCGGTGTCCTCACCAGCCGGCTGCTCTCCCTGCATCTCGCCCGCCCGCTGCAATCGGTGAAGCTGATCGGGCAACTGAGCCGGCCCCCTCAACGAGACAGCGGGGCCCGGTAGCCGGGGACCACCCACGAATGGCGCGGATGGCGCGGATGCAGATCCCGACCTCAGGCGTGAAATCCGTGCAATCCGTGGTTTGTAGTCTCCGGCAGCCGTGCTAGTGGCTGGCGGCTCACCCCTCAGGCAGGCGGCACCCCGAGATGACGACCGAAGTGACGATGGAGAAGATCGTGAACCTCGCCAAGCGGCGCGGGTTCACCTTCCAGTCGAGCGAGATCTACGGCGGCCTCAACAGTTGCTGGGACTACGGTCCGCTCGGCGTCGAGCTCAAGCGCAACGTCAAGAACGCCTGGTGGCGCGACATGGTGCAGACGCGCGACGACATCGTCGGCATCGACTGCTCCATCCTCATGCACCCGAGGGTGTGGGAGGCCTCCGGCCATCTCGCCGGCTTCACCGATCCGCTGGTCGACTGCCGCGAGTGCAAGGGCCGCTTCCGCGCCGACCACATCGCCGACGCCCAGTGCCCCCTCAAGCCGAGCAAGGCGCCGGGACAGTTCGAGAAGTGCGATCTCACCGAGGCGCGGCAGTTCAACCTCATGTTCAAGACCTTCATGGGCCCGGTCGAGGAGAACGCCAGCGTCGTCTACATGCGTCCCGAGACCGCCCAGGGCATCTTCGTCAACTTCAAGAACGTCCTGACCACGGCGCGCGCCAAGATCCCCTTCGGCATCGCCCAGATCGGCAAGTCGTTCCGCAACGAGATCACGCCCGGCAACTTCCTCTTCCGGACGCGCGAGTTCGAGCAGATGGAGATGGAGTTCTTCGTCAAGCCGGGCGACGACGACCGTTGGTTCGAGTACTGGACCACGACGCGCCGCGATTGGTACGTGAGCCTCGGCATCCGGCCGGAGAAGCTGCGCCTGCGGCCGCACGCCGCCGACGAGCTGGCGCACTACGCCAAGGGCTGCGCCGACGTCGAGTACGAGTTCCCCATCGGCTGGTCGGAGCTCGAGGGCATCGCCAACCGCACCGACTTCGACCTCAAGCGCCACTCCGAGTTCAGCGGCAAGGATCTCACCTTCTTCGACGACGAGACGCGCGAGCACTACACCCCCTACGTCATCGAGCCGGCGGCCGGCGCCGACCGCGCGACGCTCGCCTTCCTGGTCGACGCGTACGACGAGGACGTCGCCGACGGCGAGGCGCGCACCGTGCTCCGCCTGCACCCGCAACTGGCGCCGATCAAGGCGGCGGTCTTCCCGCTGTTGCGCAAGGACGGGCACCCGGAAAAGGCGAAGGAGATCTACGATCTGCTGCGCCCGCACTTCGCGGTCGACTACGACCAGGCGGGCGCCATCGGCCGCCGCTACCGTCGCCAGGACGAGATCGGCACCCCGTACGGCATCACGGTCGATCACCAGACGCTGCAGGACGGGACGGTGACGCTGCGCGATCGCGACTCCATGCAGCAAGAGCGGCTGCCCATCGATCGACTCATCGGCGAGCTGGCGCAGCGCCTGGCCCGGCCGTGGAGTAGATAGCGTTTTCACACAGACACGGAGGCGCGGAGTGGCGGGGATCTCTCCGTTGCGCCGGGCCGCCGTGTGAATTCTTCTTTCGAGGCGGGACATGGGTGGACGAGTCTCCAAGAAGGTGGTCCGGGTCGCGGCCAAGCGCCCGGCGGCGACGGCGAAGGCCAAGAAGCCGGCGAAGAAACCCGCCGCGAAGCCGCGGCACGTCTACGCGTTCGGCGGCGGCAGGGCGGACGGCAATGCCGGGATGAAACACCTGCTCGGCGGCAAGGGCGCCAACCTCGCCGAGATGGCCGGGCTCGGCCTGCCGGTGCCGCCGGGGTTCACCATCTCCACGGAGGTCTGCACCTACTACTACGCCAACAACCAACACGTGCCCGCGACCCTGCGGGCCGACGTCGAGCGCCAGCTCGCGACCGTCGAACGCCTGGTCGCCAAACGCTTCGGCGACCCCAGCAATCCGCTCCTCGTCTCGGTGCGCTCCGGCGCCCGCGCCTCGATGCCGGGCATGATGGACACCATCCTCAACCTCGGCCTCAACGACGAGACGGTGCAGGGCCTGATCGCGCTGACCGGCAGCCCGCGCTTCGCCTACGACTCCTACCGCCGCTTCGTCGCCATGTACGGCGACGTCGTCCTCGGCCTGAAGCCCGAGCACAAGGACGAGATCGATCCCTTCGAGGAGATCCTCGAGCGCAAGAAGCACGCCCGCGGCGTCGCCCTCGACACCGAGCTCACCGCCGACGACCTGCGCGAGCTGGTCGCCGAGTTCAAGGCCGCGATCCGCGCCCGCCGCGGCGTCGACTTCCCCGAGAGCGCGCACGACCAGCTCTGGGGCGCCATCCGCGCCGTCTTCGGCTCGTGGATGAACGACCGCGCCATCACCTACCGCAAGCTCAACGGCATCCCCGAGGAATGGGGCACCGCCGTCAACGTCCAGGCGATGGTGTTCGGCAACCTCGGCGACGACTCCGGCACCGGCGTCGCCTTCACCCGCGATCCGGCCACGGGCGAGAACGCCTTCTACGGCGAGTACCTGATGAACGCCCAGGGCGAGGACGTCGTCGCCGGCACCCGCACGCCGCTGCCGATCCGCGAGCTCGAACGCGCCAACCCGCAGGTCTACCGCCAGTTGCTCGACATCCGCCGCGTCCTCGAGCGCCACTACCGCGAGATGATGGACATCGAGTTCACCATCCAGCAGGGCGCCCTGTACATGCTGCAGTGCCGGGTCGGGAAGCGCACCGGCAACGCCGCCATCCGCATCGCCGTCGAGATGGTCGACGAGAAGCTCATCGGCTGGAAGGACGCGCTGCTGCGCGTCGACCCCGAGCAGCTCAACCAGCTCCTGCGCCCGACCTTCCTCCCGGCCGAGAAGGCGCGCGCCGAGCGCGAGCACCGGTTGCTCGCCACCGGTCTGAACGCCGGCCCCGGCGCGGCCAGCGGGCGCGTCTACTTCAACGCCGAGGACGCCGAGGCCGCCGCGGCGCGCGGCGAGTCGGTCATCCTGGTGCGCATCGAGACCTCGCCGGAGGACATCCGCGGCATGGTGGCGGCGCAGGGCATCCTCACCGCCCGCGGCGGCATGACCAGCCACGCCGCGCTGGTGGCGCGGCAGATGGGCAAGGTCTGCGTCGCCGGCTGCGACGCCCTGCACATCGACTACCGCGCCCGCACCCTGCACGTCGACGGCCACGCCGACGTCCTGCGCGAGGGCGACGACCTGTCGATCGACGGCACCACCGGCGAGGTGTTCCGCGGCCGCATCGACACCCATCCGAGCGAGGTGGTGCGCGTGCTCATCGACCGCAGCCTCGCGCCCGAGGCCGCGCCCGTCTACCAACTGTACGCGCAGCTCATGACCTGGGCCGACAAGGCGCGCACGCTCGGCGTGCGCGCCAACGCCGACCAGCCCGACCAGAGCATCGCCGCGGTCGCCTTCGGCGCCGAGGGCATCGGCCTCTGCCGCACCGAGCACATGTTCTTCGGCGAGGAGAAGATCGGCCCGATGCGCGCGATGATCCTCGCCGACACCCTCGAGGAGCGCCGCGCCGCGCTCGCCACGCTGCTGCCGCTGCAGCGCGCCGACTTCGCCGGCCTCTTCCGCACCATGGTCGGCCGGCCGGTGACCATCCGCACCCTCGACCCGCCGCTGCACGAGTTCCTGCCGCACGAGACGGCGGAGCAGCAGGCGCTCGCCGACGAGCTCGGCATCCCGCTCGCGAAGATCCAGGAGCGCATCGCCGCGCTGCACGAGTTCAATCCCATGCTCGGCTTCCGCGGCTGCCGGCTCGGCATCGTCTACCCCGAGATCACCGAGATGCAGGCGCGCGCCATCTTCGAGGCGGCGGTCGAGGTGCAGCAGAGCGGCATGCCCGTCCACCCGGAGGTGATGATCCCGCTCGTCGGCCACGTGAAGGAATTGGCCCTGCAGGCGGCGATCGTGCGCCGCGTCGCCGCCGAGGTGATGCAGGCCAGCGGCGCCAAGCTCACCTACAACGTCGGCACCATGATCGAGATCCCGCGCGGCGCCCTCACCGCCGACGCCATCGCCGCCGAGGCCGAGTTCTTCTCCTTCGGCACCAACGATCTCACCCAGACCGCGCTCGGCGTATCGCGCGACGATGCCGGCCGCTTCCTGGTGCCGTACGTGTCGACGTACGAGATCTATCCCCGCGATCCGTTCCAGACGATCGACGAGGATGGCGTCGGGGCGCTGATCCGCATCGCCGTCGAGCGCGGCCGCGCCACCCGGCCGAAGCTGAAGATCGGCATCTGCGGCGAGCACGGCGGCGACCCGCAGTCGGTCGGCTTCTGCCACCGCGCCGGGCTCGACTACGTCTCGTGCTCGCCGTACCGCGTGCCGATCGCGCGCCTGGCGGCGGCGCACGCGGCGCTGACTCCGTGATCACCGGCCGCACACGGGTCGTCGGCATCATCGGCGACCCGGTCGCGCACAGCCGGTCGCCGGCGATGCACAACGCGGCCTTCGCCGCGCTCGGGCTGGACTGGGTGTACGTCCCGTTCCCGGTCGGCGGCGACCAGGTCGCCGCGGCGGTCGCGGCCGTGCGGGCGCTCGGCATGGCGGGCCTCAACGTGACCGTCCCGCACAAGGAGGCGGTCCTGCCCCACCTCGACGCGCTGACCCCCCTGGCGCGCCGCGTCGGCGCGGTCAACACCATCGTCAATCGCGCCGGCCGCCTGCTCGGCGACAACACCGACGTGCACGGCTTCGCCGCCACCCTGCGTCAGCAGCGGCTGCGCCTGCGCGGATGCCATGCGCTGGTCATTGGCGCCGGCGGGGCGGCGCGCGCCGTGCTGACCGCGCTCGCCGACGGCGGCGTCGGCCGCCTGACGATCGCCAACCGCACCGCCGCGCGCGCCAGCGCGCTCGCACAGCGCCTGCGCGGCATCCGGCGCGACACGGTGTCCCTGTCGGCGCTCGCCGACCCGGGGCTGCTCGGCGATGCCGCGGTGGTCGTCAACACCACCTCGCTGGGGCTGCACGACGCCAGCTTCCCCCCGCTCGCGGCGGAGGCCACGCCGCGACGCTGCCTCTTCGTCGACCTGCTCTACGGCCGCGACACGCCGTTCCTGCAGCGCGCGCGCGCCGCCGACCGCCGCGCCTGCGACGGCGCCGAGATGCTGCTGCACCAGGGAGCGCGCGCGTTCACCCTGTGGACCGGGCGGCGCGCGCCGCTGTCCGTCATGCGCGAGGTACTGAGCGAGCAGTCAAAATAGCGATTGACCGGGCACCTGACCGCCGCTACCGTCGCTCCCCGCCGCATGCGCGGCATATGACGGTGATTGTGATCGCCCCATGAGCACCAGGCTCGGAGAGCTGCTCGTCAAACGCGGGCTCATCACCTCGGCCCAACTCGACAAGGCGATCGAGCACACCGACAGCCAGGAGAACGGCGCGCTCAGCACCTCCCTGGTCGAGCTCCGCCTGTTCGGCGACGCGGAGCTCACCGCCTTCCTGCAGAAGGAGTACCGCCTGCCGCTGGTCGATCCGGCGGCGATGGAGGTGCCGCCGGAAGTGGTGCGGCTGGTACCAGCCAATCTGGCCCGTCGGCATCATCTGGTGGCGATCAGCCTGACCGGATCGACGCTGACCCTGGCGATGTCCGATCCGTCGAACCTGGTCGCCATCAACGAGGTCAAGTTCCTCACCGGCTACGACGTGAAGGTCGCCGTCGCCGCCACCGGCTCGGTGACGCAGGCGATCAACCGCCTGTACGACGAGGGCGCCGACTACAACAACGTGCTGGCGGAGGTCGAGAGCGACGACGTCGAGCTGGTGAAGACCGAGGACGACGTCGACGTCAAGGAGCTCGAGCGCGCCACCGAGGACGCGCCGGTGGTCCGCCTGGTCAACGCCATCCTCACCAGCGCGATCAAGCGGCGCGCCAGCGACATCCACCTCGAGCCGTTCGAGAAGATGTTCCGCGTCCGCTACCGCGTCGACGGCGTGCTCGAAGAGATCATGAAGCCGCCGCTCAAGCTGAAGAACGCCATCACGTCGCGCATCAAGGTCATGGCGCAGCTCGACATCGCCGAGCGCCGGTTGCCGCAGGACGGGCGCATCAAGCTCAAGTTCGGCCCCGGCCAGGACATGGACTTCCGCGTCTCGGTGCTACCGACGATCTTCGGCGAGAAGATCGTGCTGCGCCTGCTCGACAAGTCCAACCTGCAGCTCGACATGACCAAGCTGGGCTTCGAGGAGCAGGCGCTCAAGGATTTCAAGGACGCGATCTACAAGCCCTTCGGCATGGTGCTGGTCACCGGCCCGACGGGCAGCGGCAAGACCACCACGCTGTACTCGGCGCTCTCGGAGCTGAACAAGATCACCTCGAACATCTCCACCGCCGAGGATCCGGTCGAGTACAACCTGGTCGGCATCAACCAGGTGCAGATCAACGAGGACATCGGCCTCAACTTCGCCAACGCGCTGCGCTCCTTCCTGCGCCAGGACCCGGACATCATCATGGTCGGCGAGGTGCGCGACTTCGAGACCGCGGAGATCGCGATCAAGGCCGCGCTCACCGGCCACCTCGTGCTCTCCACCCTGCACACCAACGACGCGCCGTCGACCATCAACCGCCTGCTCAACATGGGCGTCGAGCCGTTCCTGGTCGCGTCGTCGGTCAACCTGGTGCTGGCGCAGCGCCTGGCGCGCCTCATCTGCGGCGCCTGCCGCGAGCCGGTCGAGATCCACCCGCAGGCGCTGATCGAGCTCGGGCTCAGCCGCGAGGACGCGCAGGGCGCGACCTGCTTCCGCGGCGCCGGCTGCCCGCAGTGCGGCGGCACCGGCTACCGCGGCCGCGTCGCCCTCTACGAGGTCATGCCGGTGAGCGAGGAGCTGCGCGACCTGGTGCTCAACGGCGCCTCCGCCACCGACATCAAGAAGACCGCCGTGTCGCTCGGCATGATGAGCCTGCGCCAGAGCGGCCTGCTCAAGCTGCGCCAGGGCCTGACCACCATCGAGGAGGTCCTGCGCGTGACCATGGCGGATTGATGCACACCGATGCCGCGGCTCAGCGACAGAAGGACACGAATGCCCACCGAGGAACACGGATGAACACCGAGGAACACAGATGAACACAAACCCCACCTCCCGCGCCCCAATGAACGCCCAATCCCTTGCCGTCAGCACGCAGCGGTGGAGTGGCGGGGCCCTGTGTTCATCGGGGGGCGGGAGGTGGGGTTTGTGTTCATCTGTGTTCCAGGGGCCGAGCGCATGAGCGACGCAGCCGAAACCTCGGTCTCCGGCGCCCCGACGCTGCAGGATTTCCTGCGCATCGTCGCCGAGAAGGGCGGCACCGACCTGCACATCACCTCGGACAGCGCGCCGGTGATGCGGGTCAACGGCGAGCTGCGGCCGCTGCCGTTCCCGCCCCTGTCGGCCAACGACACCAAGCAGCTCTGCTACAGCGTGCTCACCGAGACGCAGAAGCACCGCTTCGAGGAAGAGCAGGAGCTCGACTTCTCCTTCGGCATCCGCGGCCTCAGCCGTTTCCGCGGCAACCTGTTCCTGCAGCGCGGCGCGGTCGGCGGCGCCTTCCGCACGATCCCCTATTCGGCGCGGCCGCTGTCCGAGCTCGGCCTACCGCCGGTGGTGGGCGAGATGACCAAGCTGCCGCGCGGCCTGGTCCTGGTCACCGGGCCGACCGGCAGCGGCAAGTCGACCACGCTGGCGGCGATGATCGACAAGATCAACCACGAGCGCCACGAGCACATCATGACGCTCGAGGACCCGATCGAGTTCGTGCACCAGCACCGCAACTGCGTCGTCAACCAGCGCGAGGTCTTCGCCGACACCCACAGCTTCAACGAGGCGCTGCGCCACGTCCTGCGCCAGGATCCCGACGTCGTGCTGATCGGCGAGATGCGCGACCTGGAGACCGTGCAGTCGGCGCTGACCGTCGCCGAGACCGGCCACCTCGTGCTCTCGACCCTGCACACCAACAGCGCCGTGCAGACGATCAACCGCATCATCGACATCTTCCCCGAGCAGCAGCAGCCGCAGATCCGCGCCCAGCTCTCGCTCATCCTGCAGGCGGTGGTGTCGCAACAGCTCATCCCGCGCCAGGATGGGCGCGGCCGCGTGCTGGCGGTCGAGGTGATGATCCCCAACCCCGCCATCCGCAACCTGATCCGCGAGAACAAGATCCACCAGCTCTACTCGCAGCTCCAGGTCGGGCAGTCGAAGTTCGGCATGCAGACCATGAGCCAGTCGCTGCTCGACCTCTACACCCGCAAGCTCATCTCCTACGAAGAGGCGATGGGCCACGCCACCGAGCCCGACGAGCTGCGCCCGATGCTGGGCACGCCGTCGCGCCTGTCCCGTTCAGCGTAACCGGCCGGCCGCGCGCCCGCGCGGCCGCACCGCGCGCTGACATCGCAGCGCACGCCGGCCGATGCGCGGGCGCCGGTCGGGCGCGTCGTGCCGACCCGGCGCGCCGTGCCCCGTACCCTCGTTCGTACGGCCGCGCGGGCGCGCGGCCCGCTAGGCGATGTTGGCGCACGGACGTCCGCCGTTGCCTGCGAATGAACACATTGCAGATGACATGGCACGCGCTTCGACATGCCAGGCGATCGAGCGATGGACGCATCGTGGCACAGGCCGTGCTGTTCCTGCGGGCGCAGGCCGTCATTCGACTCCAAGTCGTTGAGAAATCGCGCACCTGCGGAACGGAGCGGAGGTCAAAAAAATGGCGATTTACCGGTGGCAGGGCGTTTCCCCGCGCGGCGAGACGATCAGCGGCGAGATGGAGGCCCCGACCCGCGACGCGGTGCTGGCGCGGCTGCGCGCCCAGCGCATCCAGCCGGTGCCGGCGAAGATCCGCGAGCGCGGCAAGGGGCTCGACCGCGAAATCGCGCTGCCCGGCCTGGGCGAGAAGGTGCGGGCCCGCGACGTCGTCGTCTTCACCCGCCAGCTCGGCACCATGATCGACGCCGGCCTGCCGATCGTGCAGTGCCTCGACATCCTCGCCGCCCAGACCGAGAACAAGAAGTTCCGCGGCATCATCCGCCAGCTCAAGGACGACGTCGAGGCCGGCTCGACCTTCACCGAGGCGCTGCGCAAGCACAACAAGATCTTCGACGACCTGTTCGTCAACATGATCTCCGCCGGCGAGGTCGGCGGCATCCTCGACACCATCCTGCAGCGCCTGTCGGTCTACATGGAGAAGTCCATGAAGCTGAAGGCGAAGATCAAGGGCGCGATGATCTACCCGGCGACCATCGTCACCGTCGCCACCGGCGTCACCGCCGTGCTCCTCATCTGGGTCATCCCGGTGTTCGCCGAGCTCTTCTCCAGCTTCGGCCAGGATCTGCCGGCGCCGACCCAGTTCGTCATCAACCTGTCGAACTTCACCATCGCCTACTTCCACTTCATGGTGATGGTGCTGATCGCCGCCGCGGTGGCGCTGCGCTACGCCTACCAGACCGAGAACGGCCGTCTGGCGATGGACCGCGGCTTCCTCGAGGCGCCGGTGTTCGGCGACCTGATCCGCAAGTCGTCGATCGCCCGCTTCACCCGCACGCTCAGCACCCTGGTGTCCTCCGGCGTGCCGATCCTCGACGCGCTGCTGATCACCGCCAAGACCTCCGGCAACAAGGTCGTCGAACGCGCCATCCTCGCCACCCGGTTGAGCATCAGCGAGGGCAACTCGATCTCCGAGCCGCTGGTGGCGAGCAAGGTGTTCCCGCCCATGGTCTGCCAGATGATCGCGGTCGGCGAATCGACCGGCGCCCTCGACGCCATGCTGCAGAAGATCGCCGAGTTCTACGAGGACGAGGTCGACAACATGGTCGCCAACCTCACCACCCTGATGGAGCCGCTGGTCATCCTCTTCCTCGGCGTCATCATCGGCGGCCTGGTGATCTCGATGTACCTGCCGATCTTCAAGCTCGGATCGGTGATCGGGTGAGCGCCATGACCGCCGCCGCGCCCGACGCCGCCGGCGAGCTGCGCAGCCGCCTCAAGTGGTTCCTGCTCGGCCGCGTCGCCGCCATCTCCTGCTTCCTCGCCATCGTCGCCGCGCCCTACATCTGGAGCGCCCGCGAGCGCTACGACGTCCCGATCCAGAACCTGATGCTGGCGGTGGCGGTGACCTATGCGTTCTCCGCGCTGTCGGCGCTGGTCCTGCCGCACGCCCGCCGCCTGCGGCTCTACACCTACGTGCAGATCGCCTTCGACATCGGCCTAGTGTCCGGCGTCATCTACCTGACCGGCGGCGTCGACAGCCCGTTCTCGTTCCTCTACAGCCTGCCAATCATCAACGCCGCCGTGCTGCTGTTCGGCGAAGGGGCGATGGTCGGGGCCGTCGCCTCCGGCGTCGCCTACGGCGCGCTGGTGACGACGCTGGCGGCGTTCGGCGACCACGACGGCGATGGCCAGATCGGCCTGCGCATCGGCTCCGCGCTCCTCACCTTCGGCCTGATCGCTTTCCTGGCCAGCATTCTCACCCGCCGCCTCGACGCCGCCGAGCGCCTGCTGCGCGAGAAGCAGGCCGAGCGCGACCACCTGGCGCTGCTCCAGGACACGCTGTCGCGCACCATCAACAGCGGCCTGCTCACCGTCGACGCCGACGGCCGCATCACCTCCGCCGACGCGGTCGCCGCCGAGCTCGCCGGCCGACCGGCCGACCTGCTGGTCGGCGAGGAGATCGGCGCCGTCTTCGCGCCGCTGCGCCAGACCGCGGCGGCGCGCCTGGCATTCCTGCAATCGTCGGCGGCGTCGGGACCGGTCGAGTTCCTGCACGCGGCCGACACCGACCGTCCGGCGCACCTGCGCTGCGTCGCGGCGCCGCTGGCGAGCACCTTCGGCTATCCGATCGGCGCCCTCTACGTGCTGCAGAACGTGACCCAGCTCAAGCAGGAGCTGGCGGCGGCGGAGCCGCCGGCCGGCGATGCCGGCGAGGACGCGAGCCGCTTCGACCTCGACGCCGGCGGCGAGGTGGTGGACGCCGCCGACGGCCTGTACGGCGTCAGCCCGGCGATGGCGCGCATCCGCGAGCTCATCGATCGCGTCGCCGCCTCCGACGCGACGGTGCTGATCGCCGGCGAGAGCGGCACCGGCAAGGAGGTCGTCGCCCGCGCCATGCACGCCCGCGGCCCGCGCCGCGACAAGCGCTTCGTCGCCATCAACTGCGGCGCCATCCCCGAGAACCTGATCGAGAGCGAGCTCTTCGGCCACGTGCGCGGCGCCTTCACCGGCGCCGTCGCCGACCGCCCCGGCTGCTTCCGCCAGGCCGACGGCGGCACGCTGTTCCTCGACGAGATCGGCGAGCTGCCGCTGCACCTGCAGGTCAAGCTGCTGCGGGTGCTGCAGGAGCGCACGTTCCGACCGGTCGGCGGCGAGACCAACGTCGCCGTCGACGTGCGCATCGTCGCCGCCACCAACCGCGACCTGCACGCCCAGGTGAAAGCCGGCAAGTTCCGCGAGGACCTCTTCTACCGCCTCAACGTCATCGCCATCGAGCTGCCGCCGCTGCGCGAGCGGCGGGAGGACATCCCGCTGCTCATCCGCCACTTCCTGCGCCAGTTCTCCGACATGCACGAGCGGCGGGTCTGCCGCTTCTCGGTCGGCGCCGGCCGTCTCCTGCTCCAGCACCACTACCCGGGCAACATTCGCGAGCTGGAGAACGTCGTCGAGCACGCCGTCGCGCTCTGCGACGGCGAGACCGCGACCGAGGAGCATCTGCCGCCGTACCTGACCGGCGACGTGCCCATGCGCGCGCCGGCGGCGGCGCCGGCGCAGCCGATCGCCATCGCCGCGGGCGCCGACGCCGGCCACGCCGCCGCCGGCTGGCCGGCACCGCCGCGCCTGCCGACGCCGGCAGACCCGGTCGACCTCGAAGCCGACCTCGCCGCGTATGAGAAGGCGATCCTGTTGCGCGCCCTCGATCAGGCGGGCGGCGTGAAGAAGCGTGCCGCCGAGCTGCTCGGCATCAACTACCGCTCGCTGCGGCACCGCCTGCAGAAGTACGGGCTCAGCGACGCCTACGACGACCAGGCGATGGCGTCATAGGCAGCACGCATGCGCTCTCGCCACGCTCATCTGCCGCCGGCCGCGACCGCGGCGGCGCCTGCCGCCATGCCTGCCGTGGCGGCATCACCCGCGATGCCGGCGACGGCGCGGCACGGTTGGCGTCGCGCCGACACGGCATACGCTTCAGCGTCACAATTCGGATGCCGGCGGCGTCCGAATGGCGTCGGCCATCGACACAAATCGTCACTCCGTGCCGGCGCCTCCATTCGGCCCGTGCGGAAGCTCCGATCGGGTACGGAGCAAACCGGATGGTACACCGCTTGCAAAACCTCCTGCCGTGGAACGCGACAACATGAATGCTCCCGGGGACGGACAGGAGGTGTCGATTGCTGCCAACTCACAGCCCGCCTTGACGAATAGGACGCACCGACGGTCGCAACGATGTGACGGTCGGATTCACGGATCCAGAGAAGAACGCAAACCACCCATCACGGTCTTCGGACCCACAAACAGGAGGAGAAGAGAAATGAAGGCACTCAGGGACAGCAAGGGCTTCACCCTCATCGAGCTGCTCGTCGTCGTGGCGATCATCGGCATCCTGGCCGCCATCGCCATCCCGCAGTTCGCCTCGTACCGCCAGCGCGGCTTCGACGCCCGCGCCAACTCGGACCTGCGCAACGCGGCGACCTCGGAGGAGGCCATCTTCGCCACCACGCAAGCGTACGTCACGTGCGCCAACGGTGCGTGCAATGATCCGGCGCTGCCCGGCTTCCAGCTCTCCGGGACGGTCGAAATCGGGATGACCGGCGCGGCCGGTACGAACCCGTCGTTCACCGGCACGTCGACCTCGACGAGCGGCTCGGGGAAGGTCTTCTCGTACAACAGCGCCGCTGGCGGCATGCAGTAAGCGCCTGCTGACGCGCCAACCCAGGGGAGGGCCATTGGCCCTCCCCTTTTTTTTCCCCGCAGGGCCGATGAGGGGCGCGAAATCGACGTCGACGGCGGCGCCAACCGCCGCTAACCTGCGACCTGCCATGCTGCGGCCAATCGTCAGAGGCACCACCTGGGTGCTCGCCTCCGTGCTCTTCGCCTCGGCCGCCGCCTGGAGCAGCCAGCGGCTCGATGGGATGGCATCGCAGACCGCCGACAGCGAGCCGGTCTACCTGCCGCGCGCCGAGTACCTGCGCCCGATGGCGCTCGGCTGGAACAACGCCCTGGCCGACGTGCTGTGGTTCCGCACCATCAGTTACTTCGGCGCCCACTATCGCAGCGATCACACCTATCCGTGGCTGGCCGCGATGTGCGATCTGGTCACCGACCTCGACCCGCGCGCCGAGCACGTCTACCGCTTCGCCGGCGTCATCCTGCCGTGGGAGGCGAACCAGGTGGACGCCGGCATCGCGCTGCTCGAGAAGGGGGCGCGGCAGTTCCCCGACGACTGGGTCCTCCCCTACTACCTCGGCTTCCACTACTACTTCTTCAAGAACGACATCCCGTCGGCGTTGCGCCACCTGAAGACGGCGATGGCCCTGCCGGGCGCCCATCCCTCGATCGCCCACCTGGCCGCCGTGCTGGCGCAACGTCAGTACGGCCCGGAGACGACCCTGGCGTTCCTCGAGGAGGCGACGGGCAACATCGACTCGCCCGAGGTGCGCGGCGTCATCGAGGAGCAGAAGCGCGAGGCGTATCTGGCGCGCGACCTGGCGCGCTTGCAGGCCGCCGTCGAGACCTACCGCGAGCGCACCGGCGTGCTCCCGTTCTCGCTCCAGGCGCTGGTCGACGCCGGCATCCTCGACAGCATTCCCGCCGAGCCGTTCGACAGCGTCTACGAGCTCGATCCCGCCACCGGCGCGGTGCGTTCGGCGAGCGGCCGCACGCCGTCGGCGCTGCACGAGAGCCGCATCCGCCAGCGCGCGGTGCGCGGCGAATCGGTGCGCGACCTATGACCTCCCTCGCCCTCCTGCCCGCCGTCGACGCGCCGCCCGCCTCCTCCTGGTCGGCGCCGGCGCCGGATGCCGAGCCCCTGCCGCACCTCGAGCTGCGCGGCCTGACCAAGGACTACCGGCACAACTGGACCATGCGCCGGCTGCGCGTGCTGCACGCCCTCGACCTGGTGGTGCGGCGCGGCGAGATCCTCGGCCTCATCGGGCCGAACGGCGCCGGCAAGACGACCACCTTCAAGTGCCTGCTCGGCCTGCTGCGGCCGAGCGCCGGCCAGGTGGTGTTCGAGGGCCGGCCGCTCGACGTCCGCCAGCGGGCCGCCATCGGCTTCCTGCCCGAACAGCCCTACTTCTACGACTACCTGACCGTGCGCGAAACCCTGTCGCTGTACGCCCACCTGTACGGCATGCACGGCGGCGCCGCGCGCGCCCGGGTCGCCGAGGTCATCGAGCAGGTGCAGCTCGGGCCCAAGCAGCGGGCGTCGCTGCGCACGCTGTCGAAGGGCACCATGCAGCGCGTCGGCATCGCCCAGGCGATCCTCAATCGGCCGCGACTGCTCATTCTCGACGAGCCGATGTCCGGGCTCGATCCGATCGGCCGGCACGCCATGCGCGAGTTGATCCGCTCCCTGCACGCCGGCGGCACCACCGTCATCTTCTCCTCGCACATCCTTCCCGACGCGGAGGCGCTGTGCGACCGCGTCGCCATCCTCACCGGCGGCCGACTGCGCGAGATCATCGACCTGCGGCTCGACGCCGGCGCGACCGTCTACCATCTGGTCGTCGGCGCCCTGCCGGCCGAGATCCTGACGGCGCTCGAGCGACTCGCCGGCGCGCCGCCGATGCCGCAGGGCAGCGGTTGGCGCCTGCGCCTGCCCGGCTCGAACATCGTCGGACCGGCGCTCGACCTGGTGCGCAACGCCGGCGGAACCGTCGAGAGCCTGGTGCCGGCGCATCCCTCGCTCGAAGAGCGCTTCCTCGCCCACGTCGGCGCCACCTCGCTCGAATGACCGCGCCCGCCCCCACCACGACATCGGATCACTCCCCGCGGCCGGCGCGGCGCACGCGCTGGGACGTCATCGCGATCGCCGTGCTGGCGTTGCTGCCCTACCTGAACGCGATCGGCGGCGACTTCGTCTTCGACGACGTCGGCGTCATCCGCGACAATCCCGTGGTCCAGCGCGAGCCCGCGTGGCGGGTCTTCACCACGGTGTACGAGCCGGGCGCGCTCTACCGTCCGCTCACCATGCTGTCGTACGTCGCCAACGCGCGGATCGACGGCGGGGCGAACGCGTTCCATGCCGTCAACGTCGCCCTCCACGTCCTGGTGGCCGTCGCCGTCTACGCCCTCGCCGCCCGCCTGCTCGGTACGCGCGGCGCCGCCTGGGTCGCGGCGGCGCTGTTCGCCGTCCACCCCATCCACACCGAGGCGGTGACCGGCATCGTCGGCCGCGCCGAGCTGCTCGCCGCCCTCTGCTCGCTGCTCGCGCTCCTGGCGCTGGCGCGCGCGCTCGCCGGCGGCGTCGCGTCACGGCGCTGGCTCGCCCTGTCGGTGGCGGCGTTCGCCGCCGGGCTGCTGTGCAAGGAGAGCGTCTTCACCACCATCGCCCTGGTGCTGGTCGTCCACTGGCGCCTGGCGCCGGCCGACGGCTGGCGGCGGCGGCTCGCCGTCGTCCTGCCGTACGCGCTGGTCGGTGCCGCCTACCTCGGGCTCCGCCTGGCCGTCGTCGGGGCGCTCGGGCTGCCGGCGCCGCCGGGCGCCCTCGACAATCCGCTCGCCCACGTCGACGGCGCGACGCGGCTGCGCACGGCGCTCGCCATCCTCTGGGATTACCTGGCGATGCTGATCGCCCCCGTGCACCTGTCGGCCGACTACTCGTTCAGCCAAGTGCCGCTGGTCGCCAGTTGGGCCGATCCGCGCGTCTGGGTGCCGGTGGCGATCCTGGGTGGGGGCGCCGCCGCGGCGCTGGCGTCACGCACGCGGCGGCCGGAGCTGCTCGTCGCCCTGGCGTTGTTCGCCATTCCGCTCTCGTTGACCGCGAACATCCTCTTCCCCATCGGCACCATCAAAGCGGAGCGCCTGCTCTACCTGCCGTCGGCCGGCGCCTGCCTGGCGGCGGGGTGGCTCCTGCTGCTCCCGTGGCGGACACGGCCGCGGACGGCGGCAGTGCTGATCGCCGCCGTGCTCGGCCTCTTCGCGGCGCGGACCTGGGTCCGCAACCAGGATTGGCGGGACGAGGGCACGCTCTACGCCGCCACGGTCCGGATCGCCCCCGACAGCGCCAAAGCGCATCACAATTTCGCCGTGGCGCGGCAGCGCGCCGGCGCCTACGACGAGGCCCTCGCCCACTACCGGCAGGCGCTGCGGATCTATCCCGACTACGCCGACGCCGCGTTCGGCATCGGCCACATCGCCACCCTGCGGGGCGATGATGACGCCGCCCTGCGCTGGTACACCGCGACCCTGTCGCTGGACCCGGATTTCACCAAGGCGCACCTGCAACTCGGGCTGCTCTATCAACGCCACCGCGATTTCGCCGCCGCCGAGTCGGCCTTCACGGCGGGGCTGGCCAAGGACCCGGACAACCCGCTGCTGCTGGTCAACCTGGCCGCGGCGCGGCTGTCGCAGGGGAACCGCTGGGGCGCGATCGAGGCGCTGGCGCGCCTCGATCGCGCCCGGCCGCCGGTGGATCAACAGACGGTGGCGCTGATCGCCACGGCGCGCCGGGAGGTCGAGGTGGCGGTCCGATGAGACAGATGGCGGCAATCGCGCTCAACACGGCCCGCGAGGCGATCCGCAATCGGATCCTCTACTCGATCCTCTTCTTCGCCATCCTCATGGTCGGCGTCTCGGCCGGCTTCGGCGCCGCCTCGATCGGCGATCAGGTGAAGTACATGAAGGACTTCAGCCTGATGAGCGTCTCGCTGTTCGGGGTCATCATCGCCGTCGTGCTCGGCGTCAACCTCCTGCACCAGGAGCTGGGCAAGAAGACCATCGTCAACATCCTCTCCAAGCCGGTGGCGCGCTGGCAGTTCCTGGTCGGCAAGTTCTTCGGCCTGTTCGGCACCCTGATGATCGTCGTCGGCGCGATGGCCGGCGGCGTGGTGCTCGCTTTCGCGCTCTTCACCGGCGGGCTCGACTGGGGCCTGGTGGTCGCCGCCGGCGCCACCCTGCTCGAGATCATGATCGTCATCGCGGTGGCGGTGTTCTTCTCCTCGCTGGTGGTCACGCCGTCGCTGGCCGGGATGTTCACCGCCGCGACCTTCATCGCCGGGCGGTCGTCGAGCTACCTGCTCTACTTCCTCGGCGACGATCACTCGCCCGCGCTCCGCGTCGTCGCCCAGGGGCTGTACTGGGTGCTGCCGCGCCTCGATCACTATGCGATCGCCGACCAGGTGGTGTACGGCCAGATGCTGCCGCCCGAGTACCTCGGCGCCCTGGTGGGCTACGCCGGCGCCTACGCCGGCGTGCTGCTCCTGCTCAGCGTCGGACTCTTCTCGCGGCGCGAGTTCGCCTGAGACACCGATGGACGCCGATGGCCACCCCGGCGGCACGTGATCGGCGACATGGTCCGATGACCTTCCCGTTCATCTGGAAGGGGGAACCAGGCTCCGTGTGCATCGGTGGCCATCGGCGTTCATCTGTGTCTACACGGGGCCGATGCTGACGGTCGCGGTGTTCGTCTTCGGGGCGCTGGTCGGGAGCTTTCTCAACGTCTGCATCCATCGCATCCCGGGCGGCGAGTCGATCGCCTTCCCCGCCTCGCACTGCCCGCGCTGCCACGCGCCGATCAAGCCGTACGACAACATCCCGATCGTCAGTTGGCTGCTGCTGCGCGCCCGCTGCCGGCGCTGCGCGGCGCCCATCTCGCTGCGCTATCCGCTGGTCGAGATGCTGGGCGGCATCGCGGCGGTGGGCGCCGTCCACGCCTTCGGCCCCACCGCCGGGGCGCTCCTCGTCTTCGCCTTCCTCGCGGCGCTGATCGTCATCACCTTCATCGACCTGGACCACCAGATCATCCCCGACGCGATCAGCATTCCCGGCATCTTCGTCGGCTTCGCCGCCGCGCTGCTGTTCGGCCGGCCGACCTGGCTGTCGTCGCTGGCCGGCATCGCGCTCGGCGGCGGCATCCTCTGGCTCGTCGCCGCCGGCTACGAATGGCTCACCGGCCGCGAGGGCATGGGCGGCGGCGACATCAAGCTGCTGGCGATGATCGGCGCCTTCCTCGGCTGGCGCGCCATCCCGGTGACGGTGCTGATCGCCTCGCTGCTCGGCAGCGTCATCGGCCTCTCGCTCATGGCGGTTCGCGGCCGCGACACCAGGATGGCGATCCCCTTCGGACCGTTCCTCGCCGTCGCCGCGGTGTGCGCGCTCTTCTGGGGCGACGCGCTGATCGAGTGGTACCTGAACCTGGCGCGCCCGATCTGAGCTGATCGCGGCGGACACCGATCCGCCGCCTGGCGTTCCGGCATCGAGGCGGCGACGCGATTGACGCTGGCGCGGCGCGCGTCCTACCCGGGGGCGCATGACACGGCGCGGTTTCACGCTGCTCGAAGTGCTGCTCGCGGTGGCCCTGCTCGGCGTGCTGGCCGGGATCGGCGTCCCTTCGGCCCAGCGCCAACTCGAGCGCTGGCGGATCGCCGCCGCGGCGCGACAGGTGGTCATGGACCTCAAGGCGACGCGCGGGCGGGCGATCATCGGCGGCGCCACGCACCGCCTGCGATTCGCGGTGCCCGGCGAGAGCTATCGACTGGAGCGCCAGCGGCCCGGCGGCGCCTATGCCGCGGCGGGGCCGGCGACGCCGCTGCCGGACGGCGTCCGCGTCGTCGCCTGCACCGCCGCCGGCGACGGCATCGGCTTCCGGCCGCGCGGCCACGCCATCACCTTCGGCACCGTCATCCTGCGCAACGGCCGCGGCGACGAACGCCGGGTGATCGTCGACATCGCCGGCCGCATGCGGGTGCAGTAATGCGCGCCGCCGCCGGCTTCACGCTGATCGAGGTGATGGTGGCGCTCTGCCTCTTCGCCCTCGGCGCCGCCGCCCTCGCCGAGACGCTGATGATCGCGCAGCGCGTGCGCGCCAGCAGCGCCCGCTGGAGCCAGGCCGTCGGACTCGCCGAGGACCGCCTGGAGCGCCTGCGCGCCGGCGACCGCGACGACGACGCGGCGCCGATCGGCGAATTCACGCGCGCCTGGCGGCGCGAGCCCTGGACCGACGCGCCGGGGCTCGATCGCGTCGAGGTCAGCGTCGTCTGGGAGGACCACGGCGCGCAGCGCTTCGCGCTGCAGGCGCTGTTGCGGAGGTGAGACGTGATCCGCACGCCCCGTCCACCGGCGCCGCCGCCGCGCGGCTTCACCCTGATCGAGCTGCTGCTCGGCATCGTCGCCTGCACCCTCTTCGCGACCGGCGTGCACCAGTTCAGCCGCGCCATGCTGCGCGGCGTGCGCGTGCTCGAGGCCGCGGCCGAGGCGCAGGAGGCGGCGCGCCTGGGCGCGCAGCTCATCGCCGGCGACCTGCGCGACGCCGGCTTCAGCCCCGACGGCCGTCTCGGCAACGGCCTGCGCCGCGCCGCGCCCGACGCGGTGGCGCTGGTGCGCGACCTCAACGGCGACGGCGACAGCGACGACGCCAACGAGGCGGTGGCGTACACCTACGACCGCGGCCGGCGCTGCCTGCTGCGCGCGCCCGGCGGGGCGTCGCCGCAACCGTTGCTCAACGACATCGCCGCCGATGGCGTCCGCTTCGCCTTCGTCGCCGCCGATGGCGTCGCGCTCGCCGGCGGCGAGCTCGACGCCGCGGCGCGCGCCCGGGTGCGGCGCGTCGTGGTGCGCGTCGCGGTGGAGATCGCCAACCCCGACCCCGCGGCGCGCCAGCCGCTGCGCGCCGAACAGGAGACGACGGTGGTGTTGCGCAATGGCTGACCGCGGCGGCAACGAGCGCGGACACGCGCTGCTCACCGCGCTGATCGCGACCGCCCTGCTGCTGCCGTTGGGCGCCTTCGCGGTGATGCAGGCGCGGCTCGACTTCCTCGTCCAGCACTACGCCCGCGCCGCCAGCGAGACCTTCGCGGTCGCCGAGTCCGGGCTCGAGCACGCCCTCGCCGACCTGGCGCGCGACCCGCGCTTCGAGCGCCTGCTCGCCGGTCCCGACGGCCGCCTCGGCACCGCCGACGACGGCGACTATCCGTTCGCGCAGCCGCCGCCGGCATTCTTTCCGGCGGCGCCATCGCGCTACGACGTGCGGGTCGCGGCGCAGACCGCCGAGCGGGTCGAGATCGTCGCCCGCGGCTACGGCGCCCTCGGCAGCGTGCGCGGCGTCGCGTCGGCGGTGCAGCGCGCGGCGCTGCCCTATCTGCCGGGCGCGCTCGCCACGGCGGCGGGCGCGCCCGACCTTCAGCTCGGCGCCGACTGGCGGATCGACGGCGCCGCCGGCGTCCCGCCGCTGGCGGTGGCGAGCGACCAGGCCGCCGACCATCTGCGCCGCGGGCTGGATGCCGACGCGCGCAGCCGGATCGCCGCCCCGGCGGGGACGCCCGACATCGGCGTCGCCGCCCTGCCCGACCTCGCCGCGCTGCTCGCCGCCGCCGCCCGTCGCGGCGACCTGCGCGCCCTCGGCGGCGAGGTCAGCGGCGCGCTGGGCGAGGGCGTCTTTCTCGCCCCGGCCGGGGCCAGCCTGCGCGACGTCGTCGGCGGCGGCATCCTGTTGGTCGACGGCCCGCTGGAGATCGCCGGCGACTTCGGCTTCGACGGGCTGGTGGCCACCACCGCCGGGTTGACCGTGGCCGCCGACGCGACGGTGCGCGTCGCCGGCGCCGTCCTGCAGGGCCCGCGCGGCGGCGCGCTCGCCCTGCGCGGCAGCGGCCGCATCGCCTTCGACGAGCGCGTCGCCGAACGCCTGGCCGCGCGCTACCCCGGCCTGCTGCCCTCGCGCGCCCGCGTGCTCGCCTGGCGCGAGCTCGCCGACGCCGAGGGCTGAGCCGGCGCTGGGCGCCTGACATGGCGTATGGCGAGCGCGGGCCCCATGGAAAAAAAACAGCGCTGCGGAGGGGAAACCCCCATGCTAAATTGCGCCGCGGCTGGATCGGGTGACTGGCAGATGAGCAAGAAGATTCTGGTCGTGGACGACAATGTCGACAGCATCATGATCCTGCGCTCGATCCTCGAATCGCAGGGGTACACGGTGCGCACCGCGCAGAGCGGGGTGGACGCGCTGACGCTCCTCTCGCACGAGCTGCCCGATCTGGTGCTGCTCGACGTGATGATGCCGCAGATGAGCGGCATCGAGGTCCTCGAGCGCATCAAGACCACGCACACCTGGTCGCGGGTGCCGGTGATCATGGTCACCGCCAAGATCCAGGACGAGGACGTGATGACCGGCTACCAGCACGGCGCGGACTACTACATCACCAAGCCCTGCACCGCGAAGCAGCTCCTCTACGGCATCAGCCTGGTGCTCGACCGCGTCGAGGCCGCCGCCGCCAAGGAATAGGCGGCCGGGCTCTGGCCCTCTCGGCGGACGTCCGGGCAAAGCCGGCGCCGCACTCCACGCCGGCGCGGCGACCGTGTATAGGACTGCGCCATGTCTGCCGCGGGATGCCTCATCGCCTTCGAGGGGCCGGAGGGCGCCGGCAAGTCGACCCAGTTGCAGCGCCTGGCGGCGGCGCTGCGCGCCGAGGGCCGCGTCGTCGAGATCACCGCCGAGCCCGGCGGGACGGCGCTCGGACGTGACCTGCGCCAGCTCCTGCTGCACGCCCGCGACACCGTCCCGGTGCCGCTCGCCGAGCTCTTCCTCTACCTCGCCGACCGCGCCCAGCACGTGCAGCAGCTCATCGCGCCGGCGATCGCCGCCGGCGCCGTGGTGCTCAGCGATCGCTTCTCCGCCTCGACCATCGCCTACCAGGGCTACGGTCGCGGCCTCGATCTGGCGCAGGTGACGCGCGCCGATACCTGGGCGCGCGGCGGCCTCGAGGCGCGGCTGACCCTGCTCCTCGACTGCCCGGTGCGCATCGGCCTGCAGCGCGCGCGCGGCGAGAACGACCGCTTCCACGCCGAGGAGGAGGCGTTCCACGAGCGGGTGCGCGCCGGCTTCCACGCCCTCGCCGCGGCGGCGGCGGAGTCCTGGCGGGTGATCGACTCGACGCAACCGGCGGACGCGGTCCACGCGGCGGTGCTGGCCGCCGTTCGCCCGGCGCTGACGCCATGAGCCTGCCGGTCCTGCACGGGCACGCCCAGACCTGGGCGCACCTGACGCGCCTGCTCGACGCCGGCCGGCTGCCGCACGCGCTGCTCTTCGTCGGCCCGCCGGGCATCGGCAAGGCGCTGGTGGCGCAGCGGCTGGCGGCCCGCCTCGCCTGCGGCGGGCCGACGCCGCCCTGCGGCGCCTGCGCCGGCTGCCTGCAGGTGGTCGCCGGCAGCCATCCCGACCTGCGGGTCATCGGCGCCCCCGGCGCCGGCGGTCGCAAGGAGGGGCGCACCAAGAAGGAGATCGGCATCGACCAGGCGCGCGAGCTGAAGCGCTTCGTCGCCCTGCGGGCGATCAGCGCCGGACGCAAGATCGCGGTCATCGACGACGCCGACCGCCTGTCGATCGCGGCCCAGAACGCCCTCCTCAAGACGCTCGAGGAACCGCCGGGCGCGGCGATGCTCATCCTCATCACCGCCAGCCCCGGCGCCCTGCTCACCACCGTGCGCTCGCGCTGCCAGCGCATCGCCTTCCGGCCGCTGGCCGCGACGGCGGTGCAGGCGGCGCTGGTCGATGCCGGGATCGCGGCCGACGAGGCGGAGCGGCTGGCGGCGCGCGCCGAGGGCAGCCCGGGGCGGGCCCTGGCGCTGCGCGGGAGTTGGACGGACGACGATCAGGGCGAGATCCGAACCCTGCTTGCGGGTCTGGCGGGCGGCCGATATGGGTCGGTGCTCGCCATGAGCAAGGCCCTCGGCAAGACGGAGCAGGAGACCGTCGCGCGGCTCGACGGCCTGCTCGCCGGCTGCCGCGCCGACGCGGCGGCGGCGATCGCCGACGGCGACGCGGCCCGCCTCGCCGAGATGGTGCGGCGCGGCGAACTGGTCGCCGAGGCGCTGACCACGCTGCGCCGGCGCACCCCCAACCGCGCCCTGCTCACCGAAGCCCTCGCCCTGCGGCTGGCTGGCGGATGATGCCGATGGTGGACCCCTTCGAGCTCGAGGACCCGCCGCCGCCGCCGACCATCGCGGTGGTCGGCATCCAGTTCCGCGCCACCGGCCAGGTGGCGGACTACGACGCCGGCTCGATCCCGCTGCGCATCGGCGATCGCGTCCTCGCGCAGGTGGCGCGCGGCAGCGCCCTGGGCACCGTGGTCGTGCCGCCGCACCCGGTGGACGCCCGCATCGCCCGCAACCTGCCGCGGGTGCAGAAGCGCGCCGATCACCGCGAGCTGGCGCGCGAGGACGCCAACCGCCGCCGCGCCGCCGATGCGCAGCGCATCTGCCTGCACCGCATCCACGAGCGCGGCATGCCGATGAAGCTCATCAAGACCGAGGTCTCCTACGACGGCTCGAAGATGATGTTCTTCTTCTTCGCCGAGGATCGGGTCGACTTCCGCGACCTCGTCCGCGACCTCGCGCAGACGCTGCACATGCGCATCGAGATGAAGCAGATCGGCCATCGCGACGAGACCAAGCTGATCGGGGGCATGGGCCCGTGCGGCCGCGAGCTGTGCTGCTCGAGCTGGCTGCGCGAGTTCAGCTCGGTGTCGGTGAAGATGGCCAAGGAGCAGGGCCTGTCCCTGAACCCGTCGAAGCTGGCCGGCATGTGCGGGCGCCTGAAGTGCTGCCTGCGCTACGAGTACGACACCTACCTCGAGCTCGGACGGGCGCTGCCGCCGATCGGCAAGCCCGTCGAGTCGGTCAAGGGCGACGGCATCGTGCTGCGCCACAACATCCTCAAGCAGACGGTACTGATCCGCCGCCGCGAGGACGACGTCGAGGTGGAGGCGTCGCTCGAGGATCTGGTGGCGAAGAAGCCCGACGCCCCCTGAGCCGCGGCGCCCGCCGCGTCGCGATCCCGCATGGCCCGCGTCTATCTCACCACGCCGATCTACTACGTCAACGCCGAGCCCCACCTCGGCCACACCTACACCACCGTCGTCGCCGACACGCTGGCGCGCTGGCACCGGTCGCGCGGCGACGAGGTGCTGTTCGTCACCGGCACCGACGAGCACGGCGACAAGATCGTCCAGGCGGCGGCCGCCGCCGGCGTCGAGCCGCGCGCCTACGTCGACCGGGTGAGCGCGCTCTTCCGCCGCACCTGGGACGAGTGCGGCATCGGCTACGACCACTTCATCCGCACCACCGATCCCGAGCACGTCGCCTGCGTGCAGGACGTCCTGCGCCGCCTGCACGCGGCCGGCGACGTGTACTTCGGCAGCTATGGCGGCCTGTACTGCTACGGCTGCGAACGGTTCTACACCGAGAAGGAGCTGGTCGACGGCCGCTGCCCCGATCACCAGGTCGCCCCCACCTACATCGAGGAGGAGAACTACTTCTTCCGCATGAGCGCCTACCAGCAGCGGCTGGCCGAGGAGCTGGAGCGCGCGCCGTCGCGCATCCTGCCCGATCGCTACCGCAACGAGGTGCTGGCCATGCTGCGCGGCGACGCCCTCGGCGACCTCTGCATCTCGCGGCCGAAGAGCCGCCTGAGCTGGGGCATCGAGCTGCCGTTCGACGACCGCTACGTCGCCTACGTGTGGTGCGACGCGCTGACCAATTACCTCACCGCGCTGCGCCACCTGCGCCCCGACGCCGTCGACGCCTGGTGGCCGGAGGCGCAGCACCTGATCGGCAAGGACATCGTCAAGCCGCACGGCGTCTTCTGGCCGACCATGCTGCTGAGCGCCGGCCTGCCGCTGTACAAAGGGCTGCGCGTCCACGGCTACTGGACGCGCGGCGAGAGCAAGATGTCGAAGAGCCTGGGCAACGTCATCCGCCCGCTCGACATGCGGCAGCGCTTCGGCATGGACGCTTTCCGCTACTTCCTGCTGCGCGAGATGGCGTTCGGGCAGGACGCGACCTTCAGCGAGGACGCCTTCGTCACCCGCGTCAACGCCGACCTCGCGAACAACCTGGGCAATCTCGTCAGCCGCACGCTCGCCATGCAGCAGCGCTACTTCGCGGGCGCGGTGCAGCCGCTCGGCGCGTGGACACCCGAGGATCGCGAGCTCGCGGCCAGCTACGCGGCCGCGATCGCCGAGATGCCGGGCCACATGGAGCAGCTCGCCTTCCACCGCACGCTCGAGGCGCTGTGGCGCGCCATCGACGCCGCCAACAAGTACATCGTCGCCACGGCGCCGTTCACGCTCGCCAAGACCCCCGCCACCCTGCCGCGCGCCGGCGCGGTGCTGCACCACCTGCTGGAGGCGCTGTTCGCCACCGCCGTGCTGCTGCGGCCGTTCCTGCCGGAAACCTCGTCCCGCATGCTGGCCCTACTCGCCATGCCGACCGATGCCGTGCTGCCCGGCGGCGACGCGTGGTGGGGCACGACGATTCCGGACGCGCACGTCACCAACAAGCCGGAGATCCTCTTCCCGCGCATCGAAGACTAGCCGCCGCGATGGCCTGGAAACCGCTCGACGCCGTCCCCGACCTGCCGCCGCTCCACGGCGCGGCGCTGATCGACTCGCACTGCCACCTCGACATGGACTTCGACGCCGACCGCGGGGCGGTGCTGGCGCGCGCCCGCGCCGCCGGCGTCGAGGCGATGATCACCATCGGCGCCAGCGGCCGCTTCGACGCCAACCGCGCCGCGGTCGAGATCGCCGACGCCAACGAGGCGGTCTACGCCACGGTCGGCATCCATCCGCACGAAGCGGCGTCGCTGGACGACGCGGCCATCGCCGTCCTCGGCGAGCTGGCGGCGCACCCGAAGGTGGTGGGGATCGGCGAGACCGGGCTCGACTACCACTACGAGCACGCGCCGCGCCCGGCGCAGCGGGCGGCGTTCGCGCGCTTCCTCGGGCTGGCGCGCGCCCTGCGCAAGCCGATCGTCGTCCACCTGCGCGAGGCCGACGACGATGCCGTCGAGGTGCTGCGCGGCGAGCGCGGCGGGGAGATCGGGGGCGTGATCCACTGCTTCTCCGGCGATGCGGTCAGCGTCCGCCGCTTCCTCGACCTCGGCTTCCACATCTCCTTCAGCGGCATCGTCACCTTCAAGACGGCGGACGCGCTGCGCGAGGCGGCGCGCCTCGTGCCATCGGATCGCCTGATGCTCGAGACCGATGCGCCGTTCCTGGCGCCCGTCCCATACCGGGGCCGCCGCAACGAGCCGGCGCTGGTGGCGCAGACCGCGGCGACCATCGCCGCGGTGCGCGGCGAATCCATCGCGCAGGTCGCCGCCGCGACCAACGCCAACACCCGGCGACTGTTCCATCTCCATCGATGACCGCCGATCCCGCCGCCCCGCGTCGATGGATGCGGAGCCCCGCGGCCGCCATCGAGCGCAGGCGGGCGCGGGCGACCTCGGTGTTCGTCGGGGCGAGGCGGCGGGATCGGTATCCGCCGGTGTGTCACGCGGCCTGGCGCCGCTGGGCGCGGAGCTGGCGCAGGACGCGGCGCACCTCGTCCTGGGTGCAGGGCTTGGCGAGCACCGGTTGCGGCGGCAGCTCCTGCCGCAGGCGGCTGTCGCTGCGCCAGACGCCGCCGGTGACGAAGACGACGCGTTGGGCGAGCGCCGGGTTCGACGCCGCCAGGCGGCGATAGATCTCCGGTCCCGGGAGATCCGGCAGCCGGACGTCGAGGAACACGGCGTCCCACGATTCGGACTCGAGCAGCGCCAGACCCTCGGTGGCGGTGGCGGCGTGGACGACGCGCAGGCCCTCGCGCACGAGCATCGCGGTCAGCGCCTCGGCGACGTCGGGCTCGTCGTCCACCAGCAGGGCGCGCTCGAACCCGCTGCTGCTCGCCACACGCGCCGCCATGGGCAACAGCAGGGTGAAGGTCGTGCCCACCCCGGGCGTGCTGTCGACGCGCAGGTCGCCGCCGTGGGCACGGGCGATCGCGTAGCTGACGCTCAGGCCGAGGCCGCTGCCTTCCGCCTTGGTCGAGAAGAACGGGTCGAAGATGCGCGGCAGGACGTCGGGCGCGATCCCGGGGCCGCTGTCGGAGACGCGCAGCGCGAGCTGGTCGCCGACGCTCGCCACCTCGACGCGCAGCCAGGCGTCGCGGCGACCGGCCATCGCCTGGATGGCGTTGCCGAAGAGGTTCAGCAGGACCTGCTGGAGCTGCTGCGGGTCGGCCTCGGCGGGGGGCAGGTCCGGAGCGTGGACCGACTCGAGGCGGATGGCCTGGCGGGCGAGGTCGTGGCGCACCAGCTCGAGCGTCTTCGCCGTCAGCGTCGCCAGATCGACCGCGACCGGCGACGGCGGCCGCGGCCGGGCGAAGCCGAGGACGCCGCGCACGATGTCGGCGATGCGCCGCGCCTGGGCGTCGACCCGCGCCAGCGCCTCGCGCAGCTCGCCGGGGTCCCGCAGCTCCGGCCCTTCGGTCTGGCCGAAGATCGCCGCCAGGGCGTTGTTGATCTCGTGCGCGATGCCGGCGGCGAGCTCGCCGACGGCGGCGAGGCGGTCGGCGCGTTGCATCTGCTCCTGGAAGCGCTTCTGTTCCGAGACGTCCTCGAGGATCACCACGGCGCCCTGGATACGGCCGTCGCTGTCGCGGATCAGGCTGGCGTTGAGCGTGATCGGCAGCGCCGTGCCGTCCGGCCGGCGGATCGTCGTCTCGCCGCGCCAGCTCCGGCGCTGCAGGGTGTCCGCGAAGTGTTCCAGCGGCTCGTCGAGACTGGCGATCTGCAGCGCATCGCGGCCCATGATGTCCTCCCGGCGGACGCCGAGGGTGCGGATCAGGGCCGGGTTGACGAAGATCACCCGCCGTTTGGCGTCGGTGATCAGCACCGCCTCCTCGGTGCTCTCGACGGCGCGCACCAGGCGGCGGCTGTCCTCCACCAAGCGGGCGCGCTCGATCGCAACCGCGGTCTGGCGGGCGATGCCGTCGGCGATCGTCATGTCGCGCTGGGTGAACGAGCCGCGGGCGCTGCGGCGCGCCAGCTCCATCACGCCGAAGAAGCGCGGGCCGCTCGACAGCGGGGCGATCAGCACCGCCGGGACGTCGGTCGGCACCACCTGCAGGCTCTCGGTCACCGGCACGACGACGCAGTGGCCGAGCCGGCGCACCCACTCGAAGTCCGGCACCTGCTCGGCGGTCAGGTGCGTCCCGTCGGTGGCCGCGCCCGGCGAGGCGACGGTGCGCACGTACTGGCCGCTGTCCTCGTCCCACAGCGCGATGCCGCAGTAGTCCATCTCGATGGCGCGGGGCGCGATCTCGGTCACCTTCTCGAGGATCTCGTCGAGGCGAGTGAGGCTGCTCACCGCTTCGCTGACCATGAGCAGCGCGTTGGCGACGGCGGCGGAGTTGGCGTCGCGGTCGATGGTCAGCCGCGGCCGCGGCGGCACCGAGTCGAGCGCCGCGCGCAGCCAGATGGCGGCCAGCGGGCCGCCGACGACGGTCTCGACGATCGCGAACCAGACCACGTGGCTGAAGCTCCCCTTGACCAGGTCGCTCAGGGGGACGACCGAGATGAGCACCTCGCGATCGGCCCACTCCATCGCCCCGAGCATCGTCGCCGCGGCGGCGAGGAAGATGGCGCCGACCGCCGGCCCGAAGACCAGGGTGTAGGCGATCGCCTTCAACGGCAGCAGCAGCATCAGCGGGCTCAGGTGTCCGCCCGAGGCCGCGATCGGCAGGCCGAGGGTGAGGATGTTGACCCCGATGTCGAAGGCGATGAGCGCGTTCGACCCGCGGCCGAAGCGGTAGCCGAGCACCGCCACCAGGTTGAGGAGCAGGTAGGCGATGAAGGCCCCCTGCACCACCCAGCGGACCGCCTGGATCGAGAAGTACTCGTTGAAGAACAGCCAGGCGATCAGGCCTTCGACGACGCGGATGATCAGCCACGGGCCGACGGCTCGGCTGACCTGCTCGATGGTCGCGCGCCCGCTGAAGCGCCCGCGCCCCCACGTCATGCGGCCAGTCTAGATGCGCCGCTGGAGGGGCGGCAAGCGGGATTCGCCGGAACGCCGCGGCGTCGGCGTTGCCCCGCGAGCGCCGGCGTCGCTCGACGCCGCGCCGGGCGGTTGTCCGTCGTCAGGTGGTTGGTGGGTCCGGGCGATCCCGTCGGGACCTCGACGGCGCACCGCCCACAGGCCTGGAACCCTCAGCGCGGCGGCGGCGGCTCGGCCTTGGGCGTCGCGCCGCCACAGGGCTTGTAGTTCTCGGGCAGCATGAACAGCGCATACTCCGCCGCCTTGCTGTCCTTGGGCATGACGCGATCGCCGAGATTGATGATCTGCGCCTTGCCCTTGCGCTCGACCGTGGCCCCGAGGAGCAGGCGGAACGTGCCGTCGTCCGTGGTGCGGGTGCGCACCGTCCAGGTGTTGGGGAGATAGAGGCGGACGAACTTGCCCTTCAGCGGCTCGCCGTTCTCGTCCTTCAGATGGCCGGTGAACTGGAGATCGTAGGCGTAGGGAATGCGGGTCGGGTAGTTGGCGTCGAGCAGGCACTTGCCGCACGGCTTGCCGTCGTTGAACCCGTTCTCCGCCCCGGTCTCGCACTTGGCGCCCTTGGAAGCGGGGTTCTGGCAACTGTTGCAGTCGACGATGACGGCCAGCGTCTTGCCGTCCGGATCCTTCACCAGGTCGGTGGTCGCCCCCGCCGGCGCGACCAGGGACACGAGCATCAGTACGAGCACACCCATCAACCGCATGTCAGATCCTCTCCTCGCCGCGCCGCACGGGCCGCGGCGTGTCCGGCAGTTCACGATCCTGAATCCTATACTGGACGCGGTGCGGCGCTTCAATTCGCGCCGCCCGGGGCAGGCCGTGCCACGCCGCGGGTGGGACGGCGAATTGCCCGCGCCGCCACCCTGGTCTACTCAGGAGCCGGGTCGATGCCGCTCGAGTTCCGCAAAGAGGATGGACGCCTGGTCTGGGTGCGGAACCCGTTCACCGGCACCATCACCTACTTCACCGAGGTGCATCGCAAGACCAGCGGATTCCCGCGCCGCACCCAGGAAATGCCGGCGTCGACCCCGCCCGACTGGACGGCGGCCGAGGCGGCGCGGATGGCGGAGCTCGAAGCGGCGCGGCGCGACTGCCCCTTCTGCCCGGGCAACGAAGCCCTGACCACGGCCGAGGTGCTGCGCGTTCGCCCCGACGAGGTGCCCGGCGCCGTCGCCACCGGCTCGCCGTGGCTGATCCGCGCCTTCCGCAACCTGTTTCCCCGCATTCCCGAGATCTGCACCGGCGGCCGCAACGAGTCCTACGTGGTGGTCGAGGACCCGCGCCACTTCGCCGACGACGCCCGCCACCACGACGAGCTGCTGTACACCGCCCTGCTGCCGCCAACGCAGTTTCTCGCCATGCTGCGCGCCGACATCGCGGTGGCGCGCATCGCCTACGAGAACCCGGCCGTGCGCGCGGTGCTGATCCGCAAGCACCAGGGCCGGGAATCGGGCGCCTCGCAGCCGCACCTGCACAACCAGGTCATCGGCACCGATTCCTCGTTCCCCCCGATCGACCAGGAGCGCGCCTGCGGCGAGCAGCATCCCGACATCTGGCGCGAGATCCTCGCCTTCGCCGAGGACGAGGGATTCCTGATCGCCGAACGCGACGGCTGTTTCCTCTACTTCTGCCCGTTCGGCATCTTCCCGCGCAGCTACGAGATCGTCTGCCCGGCGATCGATGGCCCGATCACCGAGGTGCCGCCGGCGACCATCGCCGCCTTCTCGGCGCTGCTGCACCAGGCGCTGCAGCTCCTCGGCCCGCTGCCGCTCGACTACGAGGTCCACGACGGACGCGGCGTGCCGCTGCACGCGCACGTCTGCGCCCGCTTCTTCCCCTATTCGAACGTCGGCGGCACCCTGAATCTCCCGAGCGAGCTCGCCCCCAGCACGGCTCCCGGACGGCGTGGGTGAATCGTCGCTCACCAGGGTGGGCGAGCGATTGACAAGGTCACCCCACTCGCATAGGTAGGCGAGCGGCGGTGGGGCTGGGACGGTTGGAACCCCTCCGTCTACCCTCACAATTTCAGACTTCGGGCGCCTGCCAAAGCCCGTCATTCCACAAGGAGGATAGTTCGATGGCAGTAGCAGACGACATCAAGGCGATCTTCGACGCGATGCCGACTCAGATCAACGCTGATGCGGCGAAGGGCATGAACTCGACCATCCAGTTCAAGCTCACCGGCGACGGCGGCGGCGACTACTACGTCGAGATCAAGGACGGCACGGCCAAGGTGTCGCAGGGCTCGGCGCCCTCGCCCAACATGACCATGACCCTGGCCGCCCAGGACTACGTCGACCTCATCGGCGGCAAGCTCAACGGCCAGATGGCCTTCATGAGCGGCAAGCTGAAGATCGCCGGCGACATGGGCCTGGCGATGAAGATGCAGACGCTGTTCAAGCGTCCGTAAGACCGCCATCCGGTTCGATCGAACGGCGCGGGGCCAGCGGCTCCGCGCCGTTCGTCGTTTCTGGGCCGGATCCGCCGCGGTTCCCGCCGCGGCATCGCCGGGATATACGCCCACCGTGCTGCAGGACGACATCCGCGCCATCTTCGCCGCCGCTGCCGACGCGCAGCGCCAGTTCGTCGAGCGGCACGTCGACGCCCTGGCGGAGGTGATCCACGTGACCGTCGCGGCGTTGCGCAACGGGCGCACGCTGTTCTTCTTCGGCAACGGCGGCAGCGCCGCCGATGCCCAGCACCTGGCGGCCGAGTTCACCAACCGCTACCTGCTCGACCGGCCGCCGTTGCCGGCGATCGCGCTGACCACCGACAGCTCGGCGCTGACCAGCATCGCCAACGACTTCGGCTACGAGGCGGTGTTCGCCAAGCAGATCGAGGCCCTGGCCCGCCCCGGCGACGTCGCTTTCGCCATCTCCACCAGCGGCAACGCCGCCAACGTGCTGCGCGCCGTCGCCGCCTGCCGGGCGCGCGGCGTGACCACCGTCGGCATCAGCGGCGGTCGCGGCGGCCAGCTCGCCGACGCGGTCGACCACCTGCTCTGCGTCGACGGCACGACCACGACCCCGCGCGTGCAGGAGGCCCACAGCGTCATCGGCCACGTGCTGTGCGAGCTGGTCGAACGCGAGCTGGCGGCGAGCCGGCGCTGATGGCACCGCGCCGCCCATCGCGCCGCCCGCTCGGGACGCCGATCGACCTGTCGCGCGTCCGCACCTACCCGCTGGCGGGCCGCCACAGCAAGGTCGCCGCCGCGGCGCTGGGCGCGATGCCCCGCCCGGCGATGGCGCTCGGCCGCTTCCTCGACTCGCTGCCCGACATCCTCGCGGTGCGCGACCTGCGCGCCGTCGCCGCCGCGATCGCCGAACGCCATCGCGCCGGCGGCCGCGTCGTCCTCGGCATGGGCGCCCACCCGATCAAGGTCGGCCTCAGCCCGTTGATCATCGAGCTCATGCGGCGCGGCATCCTGTCCGCCGTGGCCCTGAACGGCGCCTGCATCGTGCACGACTTCGAGCTCGCCTATCACGGCGCGACCTCCGAGGACGTCGCCGCGGCGCTCGGCACGGGCGCCTTCGGCATGGCCGAGGAGACGGGACGCTTCCTCAACGCCGCCATCGGCGCCGGCGCCGAGCTCGGGCTGGGAGCGGCCGTCGGCCGCGCCATCCTCGCCGCCAGGCTGCGGCACCGCCAGCTCAGCATTCTCGCCGCGGGCGCGCGCCTGGGCGTGCCGGTGACCGTGCACGTCGCCGTCGGCACCGACATCATCCACATGCACCCGAGCGCCGACGGCGCCGCCATCGGCGCCGCCAGCCTCGCCGACTTCCGCCGCCTCGCCGGCGTCTGCGAGCACCTGCACCGCGGCGTCTTCATCAACCTCGGCTCGGCGGTCATCATCCCCGAGGTCTTCCTCAAGGCGCTCAACCTGGCGCGCAACGTCGGCACCCGCGTCGGCGAGCTGGTCACCGTCGACATGGACTTCATGCGCCACTACCGCCCGGCGGTGAACGTCGTGCAGCGACCGACCATGGGCGATGGCAGGGGCTACCAGCTCACCGGCCACCACGAGCTGATGTTCCCGCTCCTCTGCGCCGCGATCCTGCACGCGCTCGACACCCCGCGCCGGCGCGTCCGCCGCGCCAATGGCCGCTGAACGCCCGGCGCCGCCGCCGCGAGCCGCGCTGGCGCTCCCCTCTCCTCGTCCCGTCGGGGCGCGGCTGGAGTCTGTGTCCATCGGCGGCCATCTGTGTTCATCTGTGTCCCCATGACGACCGCCCAACGCGTCCGCGATCTCGCCGCCGAACGACGTCCACTGGTGATGGGAGGCGTCTACGATGGCCTCACCACCCGACTGGCCGAGCAGGCGGGCTTCGAAGTCCTGTTCATGGGCGGCTTCAGCGTCGCCGCGACCCTGCTCGGCGAACCGGACTTCGGCTATCTGACGCAGACCGAGATGGCGGAGGCGGCGCGACGCGTCTGCCGCCTGACGAGCCGGCCGGTGCTGGTCGACGCCGACACCGGCTACGGCAACCCGCTCAACGTGCTGCGCACCGTCGAGCTCTACCACGCCGCCGGCGCCGCCGGGCTGTTCCTCGAGGACCAGGTGTGGCCGAAGCGCTGCGGCCACATGCGCGGCAAACAGGTGGTCGAACGCCGCGAGTGGCTCGCCAAGCTGAAGGCGGTGGTCTCCGAACGGGACCGCCGCGATCTGTTCCTGGTCGCCCGCACCGATGCCCGCGCCGCCATCGGCCTCGAGGAGGCGATCGCGCGCGGCCAGGCGGCGCGCGATCTCGGCGCCGACGCGGTGTTCATCGAGGCGCCGGAGTCGGTCGCCGAGCTCGAACGGATCGCCAGGGCCATCCCCGGCCCCAAGGTCGCCAACATGGTCGAGGGCGGGAGGACGCCCCTGCTGCCGCCCGACGAGCTGCACGCCCTCGGCTTCGATCTCATCGTGACGCCGTTGGCGGCGCTCCTGTCGGCGGCCAAGGCGGTGCGCGAGACCTACGCCGAGCTGCGCCGCGCCGGCACCATGCGCGGCCAGCTCGACCGCCTGCTGAGCTTCGACGAGTTCAACGCCCTGATCGACCTCGAGCGCCACTACGCGCTCGAACGCCGCTTCCGCGACGAGCCATGACCGCCCACACCGAGTACCTGACCTTCTCGACCGCCAGGCGACGGGAGCTGATCAACATCACCGACCGGCTGGCGCAGATCGTCGAACGCTCGCGCATCCAGGAGGGGATGTGCCTGGTCAGCGCCATGCACATCACCGCCGCGATCTGGGTCAACGACGAGGAGGACGGCCTCAAGCAGGATTTCCAGCAGTGGCTGGACGAGCTGGCGCCGGCCAAGCCGGACTACCTGCACCACCGCACCGGCGAGGACAACGCCGACGCGCACCTGAAGCGCACACTGGTCCACCACCAGGTGATCCTGCCGATCACCGCCGGGCGCCTCGACCTCGGCCCCTGGGAACAGGTGTTCTACGCCGAATTCGACGGCCGGCGGAAGAAGCGGGTGGTGGTCAAGATCCTCGGCGAGTGAGGCGCGCGGACCGGACCCCCACCACCTGGCGCGGCGCTGCCTTGCAGCGGCGCCACGGCAGACGCCGCGGCGACCGCCGGCACCCGCCGGACGCGACAACGGCCGTTTGCCGGCGCGAGGCACGGCCGTTGCTCGACCGTGGCGGTCGGGGGTAGACGGCATGACCATGCGACCAGCGCGGCTGCTCGCGGCCATCGGCGCCGCGACGCTACTCGCCGTGACCGCCGCCGCTGCGGCGACCACTCCTGCGGCGCTGCGCCGCGTCATCGGCGCCGGCGATCCCGTTCCGCGCCTCGGCCGCGTCGGCACCTACGGGTTCACCCTCGCCGGGCTGGACGATGCCGGTCGCGCCCTCCTGGTTCGCGCCGGTGGCGGCCGCACGCCGTCGCTGTACTGGGCCGACGAGCGAGGAATCGCCACTGCCTTCGCCCCCGAGGGCGTCGCCCCACGACGCCCCCTGGAATGGGAGTTGGGCTGGAACGTGCGTGGCGCGCTGGCCGTGCGGCTCACCGATCCCGCGCCGGCGTGGTCGTGGCGCGGCAGCGCGCTGCACGTCGTCCAGCCGGATGGCCGCGGCGAGACCTGGGTCGCCGCCGGGGCGGCCGACGCCGAAGGCAACATCCTGTGCAACATCGATTCGGCGCGCATCAACGATGCCGGCCAGGTGGCGATCGGGGCCTGGATCGCCACCGGCGGCCGCCCCTGCGGCGAGCGGGACGAAGAGGGCGACACCCGCGACGAGAGCACCGTCTACGTCTTCGACGATCCCGCCGTGCACGAGTTGGCGGCGGCGCGCACGATCCACGCGGGCGATCAGCAGCGAGTCGGCCTGGTCGCGCTCGCCGAGGACGGCGCCGCGATCGTCGCGGTGACGACGGCAGGGCGCGGGCCGAGCCTCGTGCGCTTCGACCGCCAGGCCCCGCCCGTGGTGCTCGTCGATCCCGGCACGCTCGGCGCGGACGGCGCGCCCTTGGGTCCGGTTTCGGTGATGGCGGCCAATCGGCGCGGCGACGTGCTGTTCGCCGGCGCCGAGAATGGCCGCGCCGGGCTCTACCGCACCGCCGGCCGCGGCATCGTCCGCGTCTTCGCCAACGGGGACGCACCGCCGCCCGGACTGCGCTACCCGCTCGCCGTCATTCCCGATGGCTGGGCGGCGCTCGACGACGCCGGCGACGTCATCGCCCAGGTCGAGTATCGCGCCGTCCTGTTCCCGGCCGACGGCCCGGCCGCCCGACTGCTCGACGGCATCGCGCTCGCCGGCGCGCTCAACGACCGCGGTGACATCGCGCTCACGGAGTTGGTGGGTGACGGCGTGATCGCAGTGACCCGCTGGCGCGATGGCGAGGCGACGCGCCTGGCGCGCACCGGCGACGTGCTGCCGGACGGCGACGTGCTCGCCGACGACGGCATCCACGCCGGCTGCGCCGCCGCGGACGGCCGCATCGCCGTCGGCCTCGAGGGCACCGAGGGTGTCGCCGGCCTGGCGTGCATCGACGCCAGCGGCCCGCGGCTGGCGGCCCGCGTCGGCGATCCCGCGCCCGGCGGCCGGCGCTTCTACGCCTTCCACCAGTGCGCCTTCTCGCCCGCCGACTCGCTGCTGTTCACGGCGTCGATCCTGGTGCCGAGCGACGACTTCGGCAGCGACGGCTACACCAGCTATCGCGTCGAGCCGTCGATCTACCGCGCCACGCCGGCGCGGCTCGAGCGGGTCATCGGCCGCGGCGATGTCGCGAGCGACGGATCGGTCGTCTTCGATCTCCAGTTCGCCTCGATCGACGACGGCAACTACCCGCTGCTGCTCGACGCCGATGCGCGCGGCCGGGTGCTGGCGCTGGCGACGCTCGACGGACCGTACGGTCCCAACGCGCTGGTCGTCCGAGACTCCGACGGCAGCCTGCAGCGCCTGCCGATCGCGCTCGCCAACGGCGGCGGGTCGTCGAGTGGCGTCGGCTTTCCCGACCCCAGCATCATCGACCACCGCTTCCTGTCCGGCGAGACCGACACGCCGACCCTGCCCCCCTTCACCAGCGCCGCCCTGGCGGGCGCCGGCGCGTCGCGGTCGGGCGGGGCGCGGATGCAGGCCGGCACGGGAGGCGACGGGCGCTACCGTCTCCACCAGGCGCGCCTGTTCGGCGACGGCGTCATCCTCCTCGCCAGCGAGCGCATCTACCGCAACTTCGGCGCCGACTACTACGAGCAACCCGTCGTGCTGGTGTGGTCGGCCGGCATGTTGACGCGCGTGCTCGAGGCCACCGGGGTCGACGCGTCGTACGGAACCTACTACGGCGGCCTGCGCGTCGTTGGTCCGCGCGCCGCCTTCCTCGTCCCCGGCGACCGCGGCGCCCGGCTGTTCACCTACACCGCCGGCGACGCGGCCGCGATCGAGCAGACGGCGCCGCCCGGGCGGGCGCCGAGCTGGAGCCTTCCCTACCTCGGCCTCTGGCGCGACGGACGCTCGCTCCTGTCGGGGCTGGCGAACGACGGCGAGGTGACGGCGTGGGACGGCGCGACCGAGGAGACGCTGCTCGCCATCGGCCCGGGCGAATGGCTCGATCTGGTCACGCCCGAGGCGCTCTTCGTGCGCGACGGCAACACGCTGCGCGCGCTGGCACCGGCAGCGGATCCGTCGGCGGCGTGCCCGGCGCCGCCGACCCTGGTGATGCCGACGCGGACCGTGACGCCGCTGTGGTCGCCGACCCCCAGCCGGTCGCCGTTGCCGGCAACGCCTCCCCATGGGACATCGCCGACGCCGGCCGGCGACTGCATCGGCGGCGCCCCGTGCCTGCACGTCGGCACCGCGACGGGGCGCGCCGGCGAGCATGCCACTCTGGTCGTCGCGCTCAGCGGTGGCGGCGACGTGGCCGGCACCCAGAACGATCTTCTGCTACCCGGCATCGCCGGCCTCGACGACTGCAGCGCCGGCGCGGAAACCGGCAAGCAGGCGATGTACCGAGAGACGGAACGCGGCTCGCGCGTGCTGGTGCTGTCGCTCACCGACGTCGATCCGATCGGGGACACCGCCACACTGTACACCTGCACGCTGCGCATCGCGCCCGGCGCGGCCCCGGGCCGATACCCGATCGGCTGCAGCGGCGCCGGCGCTTCCGACCCCAAAGGCCGGGCGCTGCCCCTCGGCTGCACCAGCGGGGCGCTCGTCGTATCCGACGCGCGTACGCCCACCGCGGTGCCGGTCGCGACGAGTCCGGCGGCGCGGGCCACCACCACGCCTCCGGCGGCGCAACGCGCGGACGCCGCCCATGCCAGCGGCGGCTGCGCGGTGACACCCGCGACGTCGGGCGACGCCTGGCCGGTCGGCGCCCTGCTGCTCGCCCATCTCGCCGCGGCGCTGGCGTCGCGCCGGCAGCGACGCGTCGTCCGCCCCCCGGCTCGACCCGACTCGTGACCCGCCGTCCGCTGTCGCGCCGCTTCTACTCGCGTCCGACGCTCGAGCTGGCGCGCGCCCTGCTGGGCAACTGGCTGTGCCGCGAGCTCGACGGCCAGATCCGCCGCGGCCGCATCGTCGAGGTCGAGGCATACACCCACGATGCGGCGTCGCACGCCCGCGACCATCGCCGGACGCCGCGCAACGCCGTCATGTTCGGCGCCGCCGGGCACGCCTACGTCTACTTCACCTACGGCATGCACCACTGCGTCAACGTCGTCGCGGAGCGCGACGGCATTCCCGGCGCGGTGCTGATCCGCGGCCTCGACGGCCTCGGAAACGCCAACGGCCCGGGGCGTCTGTGCCGCGCGCTGGCGATCGACCGGGCGCTCGACGGCGTCGACCTCACCGCCGGCGAGCGCCTGTGGATCGAGGCCGGCCGCCACCGCGAGGCCATCGTCGAGACGACCCGCGTCGGCATCCGCCATGCCGCGGAGCTGCCGTGGCGCTTCTATCTCCTCGGCAGCCCCGGGGTGTCGCGGCGCGACCGCGCCCTGGAGGGCGCCGCCGGTGCGCGCCGCGGGATCAGCCGGCGCTGACCGGGATGCGCCGTGGCTTGGCCTCTTCCGACCGGGGCAGATGGACCGCCAGGACGCCGTCGATCAGCTTCGCGGACACCCGCGCCGGATCGAAGCGGTGGCGCGGCGACAGCGCGAAGCGGCGCAGGAAGGAGCCGACCCGGTACTCGCTGTAGATCGGCGTCAGCCCCTCGTACGGCGCCGGGCTCACCTCGCCCTGCACGGTCAGGACGTTGTCGTGCAGCTCGACCGACACCGCGTCCGGCTCGACGCCGGGCATGTCGGCATACAGCCACAACCCGTCCTCGCCCTCGGCGATGTCGACGTCCGGCACGTAGTAGCGGCCGGGGCGGGTCTGTTCGCCGCCCTGCACTTCCTGCTTCTCCCTGGGAGTGAGCTGTTCGCTTGCCATGACCTCCTCCACTACGCGGCGCGTACCGAGATCTGCCGCGGCTTGGCGGCCGCATGCTTGCCAAGGCGAACGGTCAGGACGCCGTTCCGGCACTCCGCCGCGACCTGCTCGGGATCGATCTCCGGCGGCAACTGGAGCGTCCGCGAGAAGCGTCCGAACTGGCGCTCGCGCCGGTGCAGGCTGCCGGAGGACGCGGGCATCGAACGCTCTCCGCTGATGGTGAGCTGGCCCGCCTCGACCTGCACCGACAGCTTGTCCGCCGGAATGCCCGGAACCTCGGCGCGTACCACCATGCCATTCGCGTCGGTGAACACGTTGACCAGCGGGTAGACGCTGGCGCCGCTCAGGCCGGAGTCGACCAGCGGTTTGCCGAAGAAGCGGTCGAGCTCCGCCTGTAGCTGCGACAGCGAGTCGAATGGGAAACGCGGCATCGCAACCTCCTTGTTGGGCTGTGAGAGCGCCCGCAAGCTAATCCGGGTCGCGGTGCTGTCAACGTGCGGCGCGAGACTTTTCCGGCGCCGCCGCGTAGGGTGGAGCGAGTCCGTTCGGCCGGCGCCGGTCCCTGCGATCCGCGGTCGCCGGCAGCTCACGCAGACAGGATGGGAATCATGCGACGGTCACGGATCATCGCCGGCGCCGGACTGGCGGCGCTCGGCTTTCTCTGCGGTCTGGGCTGGAATGCCCTCAGCCCCGCGGTCGGCGTCGCCACCCGCAGCGGCCGCCTGGCGAGCGCGCCCGGCAGTCTCACCGAGGCCGAGCGGGCCACCGTCGACCTCTTCCAGCGCGCCGCGCCGTCGGTGGTGTTCATCACCTCGCTGGAGCTGCGCCGCAACGTCTTCCGCTTCGACGTGACGCAGATTCCGCGCGGCACCGGCTCCGGCTTCATCTGGGACACCCGCGGCAACATCGTCACCAACTTCCACGTCATCCAGGGCGCCGACGCGGCGCGGGTGACGCTCGCCGACCAGACCTCCTGGGAGGCCAAGCTGGTCGGCGCCGCGCCGGAGAAGGACCTGGCCGTGCTCCACATCGACGCCCCCGCCGCGCAACTGCAGGCCCTGCCCCTGGGAGCCGCGAGCGAGCTGCTGGTCGGCCAGCAGGTGTTGGCGATCGGCAATCCCTTCGGGCTCGACCACACGTTGACCACCGGTGTGATCAGCGCCCTGGGACGCGAGATCGGCTCGCTGGCGGACGTCCCGATCCGCGACGTCATCCAGACCGACGCGGCGATCAACCCCGGAAACTCCGGCGGGCCGCTGCTCGACAGCAGCGGCCGACTGATCGGCGTCAACACCGCCATCTACAGCCCCTCCGGCGCCTACGCCGGGGTCGGCTTCGCGATCCCGGTCGACACCGTCCAGTGGGTGGTGCCGGATCTCATCCAGCACGGGCGGGTGATGCGGCCGACGCTCGGCGTGCAACTGGCGAGCGCCCAGGTGGCGCGGCAGCTCGGCATCCGCGGGGCGCTGATCCTCGACGTCAGCGGCCGGGCGGCGCGCGCCGGTCTCCAGCCCACCCGGCGCGACGAGCGCGGGCGGCTGATCCTCGGCGACGTCATCACCGCGATCGACGGCCAGGAGGTCAAGTCGTCCGGCGACGTGCTGCTCCTCCTCGAGCAGCACGACGTCGGCGACAGCGTGCGGATCACCGTCGCGCGCGGCGGCAGGACACGCGACGTCGCGGTCGTCCTGCAGGCGCCCAGCGCGGGACGCGAACGCGGCGAGCGCGCGGAGTAGAAGGGCGCCCCGACGACGAGGGGACGGCGGTGCTCAGCGAGCCCCGGCCAGGACGACGTTGCGGTAGGTGAAGCGCACGCGATCCGCCTCGCGACGGGTGGCCAGCCCCATGGCATCGCCGGGGATCGATTCGCGGAACATCTGCCGAATGGTGGCCTCGCTGCCATCGACCGGGAACGAGCGCTGGAGGAGGTCCTCGACGTCGACCTCCATGCTCCAGAACGCCTCCCGCGGCGGCGGGAAGCCGGCGGCGTGAAACAGCCCGCGCAGCTCGTCGAGCGTGAGCGCGCGCGCATGCGACGGATCGCGCAGCGTCTCCATGCGGTGGAACGCCGCGGCCTTGGCGGGATCCGGCGACGCCGTGAGGTCGGCCACCACCACCCGACCGCCGGGCCGGCAGACGCGCCGCATCTCCGCCAGCGCCGCCGCCGGATCCTGGAAGTGATGAAAGGCGAAGCGCGAGACGACGATCGAGAAGGACGCCTCGGCGTAGGGCAGCGGCAGCGCGTCCCCCTGCTCGAAGGTGACGTTGCCCAGTCCCTGCTCGGCGGCGAGTCCCCGCGCGTGCGCCAGCATCGCCGGCGTGAGGTCGATGCCGGTGACCTGCCGCGCGGTGCGCGCGAAGGCGCAGGCGACCAGGCCCGGACCGCAGGCGACGTCGAGGACGGTGTCGTCAGCGGTGGTTCCCGCCGTGTCGACGATCAACTGGATCGCCGCCGCGTCGCGGATCGGCGCCGCCGTGGCGAACGGGACCGCCTGGCGGGTGAACTGGTCGACGATGGTGTCGCGGTGCGAGGACATGCGCTGGCGGGGTCGCGCTCCGCGGCCGCGGCTACTTGCAGGCCTGCTCGTACAGCGCGCTGAGCTGGCCGCGCAGGTCGGCGTCGGACAGCGCCGGCAGCGATGGGCGGAGGGCCTCGAGGCGCTTGCAGGCGCCCGTCGCGTCGCCGGCGGCGACCTGCAGCCGCGCCTGCTGGTACTCGCCCTGGAACCAGCCCTGGTCGCCGGCGCGTGACTTCTTGGTGTAGTCGGCCCAGTGGGCCTGCGCGGCGGCGAGATCGCCGCGCGCCTCGGCCACCCGCGCCAGGCCGCGGACGGCCAGCAGGGCGTTGGGATCGGCGGCGACGATGCCCGCATACGTCGCCTCGGCGGCGGCGAGGTCGCCGGTCGCTTCCTGCAACTGCGCCGTCTCCATCCGCTGCTTGGCGCCGCCGCCGCGCTCGCCGGCGAGGGCCAACAGGGCGAGGGCGGTGCGCGCCGCGGCGGCGCTGCCGGCGGCGTCGCCCTCGGCCTTGCGCCGCGCCGACGCCTTGCGGAAGCCCGCCGCCAGGCCCTCGAGCGCGTCGCCGCGCTGCTCGGCGGCGAGCGCCGGACCGTGCGCCGTCACCACCTGCTCCGCCTCGGCGAAGCGGCCGAGGGCGAGCAGCGCGCCGAGGCGCAGGCGCACCGCCTGCGGCAACAGCTCCTTCTGCTCGGGGAAGCGGGTCGCGAAATCGACCAGCAGCACCGCCACCTGCTCGTCGCCCTTGTCGCTGGTGAGGCTGAGGTACACGGCGCGCAGCAGCGTCGCCTTGGCCTGGATCTCGGGCAGGGCGATGGCGGCGCCCTTCTGCGTCTGCAGCGCCCTGGCCTGCGCATCCACGGCGTCGAGATCGGCGCCGATGGCCGCCAGCCGCGCCGTGCGCGCCGGCGGCTGCGCGTCGGTCTTCAGCAGCTCGAAACGCGACTGGAGGGTGCCGAAGCGGGCGCGCAGGACGTAGGCGGGATCGCCCTGGACCTTGCCGTATGCCTCGATGGCGGCGGCGAAGTCGCCGTTCGCCTGCAGCAGCTCGCCCGAGCGGTAGCGCGCCTCGTAGGCCAGTGGGTGGTCTGGATTCCTCTCGAGGAAGTCGCGCAGAGCCGCCTGATAGCGCGCGGCGAGCGCCGGATCGGCCTGCCGCTGCGCCATCAGGCTCTCCAGCGCCTTGAAGCGCAGGTAGCGCGCCTCGCCGGCCCACTCGCCGCCGCCGGCCGCCAACGCGGCGTCGAGCTCGCCGGCCGCGGTGAGGAACTCGTTGTTCTTGAAGGCGCCGACGCCGAGCCAGTAGTGCGCCTCGGGCTGGAATTCCCTCGCCTCCGCCGCCTGGCTCGCCGTCACCTGCTGCAGCAACGGCGTCGCGCCGGCATAGTCGTTCTTGACGAGCATCAGGCGCGCCAGCTCCCACTGGACGCGCGGCGAGTCGGCCTTGCCGGCCCACTGGCGCGGATCGTCGACCCGCGACACCAGCAGCGCGTCGACCTTGTCCGACCAGCCCTTGCCGGCGGCCCGCAGCGTGTCCATCAGGCTCGCCGCCTCCCGCCGATAGCGGTCGCCCTCGGCGCCCTTGGTCTTGTCGGCGGCGTCGAACAGGGTCACCAGGCGCACGTAGCGGACCACGGTGGCGTCGGCGGCCGGCACCTGGCCGCCGCGCAGCAGCTCGTCCGAGTAGCGCAGCGCGTCCTGGGTGCGCCGGGCGCGCGAAAAGGCGTCGAGCATGGCCAGGCGGGCCTTCGCCTTGCGCTCCGGCGACGCGACGGGCGAGTCGATCACCAGTTGGAAGTCGCGCAGGGCGCCGGCGGTGTCGCCGAGCTCGAGATTGGTGAGACCGCGGCCCAGCAGACTCTCGGTCTTCAGCTCGCCCGGCTGGTCGCCGATCGCGAACTCGCCGAACCCCTTCTCGGCGGCCGCCAGCAGCTCCTTCTGGCGCCCGCCGTCGTAGAGCCGGGCGCCGTAGTAGTCGAGCCAGTTGCGATAGTAGAGCGCGGCGGCGGCGACCGCCTGCGACTGCTTGAATTCGGGCGTCTCGTAGAGCGCCTCGAGGTCGCCGTCCTGATCCATGACCCCCTTGGCCAGCGCCTCGAGGCGGGTGGCGCGCGCGCCGTAGATCGATTCGAGCGGCCCGTTGATCGCCTCGAAGGCGGCGCGCAGCTCGTCGCGCCGCGACGTCTCGGCGCCGGCGCGGGCGGCGCTGTCGCACTGATCGATGAACGCCAGCACCAGCTCGCCGAGCTGGGCGACGCGCTGCTGCTCGACCGCGGCGTCGCCGCTGGCGCCGCCGATGCCGCGCGCCTGGGCGCGAATCTCCGCCGTCGACAGCGCCGCCGCCGGCCGCGTCGCCACCGCCAGCAGCGCCAGCGCCGCCACCACCCCCGCCGCGCGCCGCATGAGTCTAGGAGAGCTCCTTGAGGTGCGCGGCCATCTCTTCCTTCCAGCGCGTGCCGAAGGTGAGCACGAGCACGTCGCGGATGAGCTTCTTGTCGTCGTCGAGGCGCACGAGGTCGCCGCCGCCCTCCTTGGCGAGGTCGCCGTAGATGCGCGTTACGTCGGCATAGAATTCCGGCTTGGGCGGCGCCTCGAAGGGCTTGTCGCCGTGCAGCGACTTCCACATGGCGCGGCTGAACTCGAGGTGCAGATGGTCGGTGACGTCGATGGTGCTGAGCGTGCCGCCATCGCGGCGGAACTCGCCGATCAGCGCCTCGAGCGGCTTGACGTCCTCGGGATGCGGCGGCGAGCCGCCGATGACGATGATGATCTTCTTCGACTTCTTGCGCCAGCTCAGTTCCTTCATCGCGGCGTCGACGCCTTCGAGCACCGCCTCCTCCCAATCGCCGCCGCCGGAGGCGCTGATGGTGGAGATGAAGCTGGTGAGCTTGTCGGTCTTGAAGCTCAGGTCCGACCACTTGGTGACGTACTCGTCGCCCTGGTCGCGGTACACCACGACGCCGACGCGGCTGGTCGGCACCATGCGCTGGATGGCCTTCACCAGCGAGGCGGCGTGCTGCTTCACCTCGTCGATGACGAACTGCATGCTCTCGGTGGTGTCGATCACCAACACCAGGTCGAGGCCGGTCTTGCGCAGCCCGCCGACGTAGTCGCCGAAACTGCCGCCGAGGCCGCCGACGCCGCCGCCGCCGAGCGACAGCGCGGCGCTGTCGAGGTCGACCTTGGGCCCGGTCCCCAGCTTGGGCCCGATGCTGGCGAGCGACGGCACCCGCGGCGCCTGGACGTTGCGCACCACGGGGCCCTGCGGCCGCTGCGCGTCGCGCCGCGGCGCTTTCGTCACCTCCAGGAGACCGGCGTAGTCCTCGAGCGACGGCGCGCCGTCGCTCTCGATGCCGACCTCCTCGATCTTCACCGGGATGGTCTGGACGCTGCGGATGACGGTCAGCGAGATGCCGGCGAGCACCAGGAGCAGGACGACGTGCACCACGGTGGAGACGGCGAAGAAACGCGCCCCGCCGTACTGGCTCCCCGACCAGGGATCGAACCGGGCGGGATCCTGGTTCTGGTCGGAGCCGGGCGGGCGCTCCTCGCTCATGGCGGCGCGCTCACTCCGACTTGCTGCGCTGCGCGGCGATGGCGACCTGCGAGGCGCCGGCCTTCTGCGCGATCGAGAGGATCTTCACCGCCTCGCCGAACAGCACCTGGCGGTCGCCCTCGAGCACCACCGGCACGTCCGGCTTGCCGCTGATGAGGGCGCGCAGCACGTCCTCGACCTGGTCCATCGAGGTGGGCTGGCTGTTGACGTAGATCTCCTGCGCCGAGGTGACCGTCACGGTGATCTCGCGCGGCTGCGCGGTGGTGCTGTCGACCTCCGGCAGGCTGATCTTGGCGCCGGAGTCGATCATCGCCGCGCTGCTGACCATGAAGATGATCAGCAGCACCAGGAAGATGTCGGTGAGCGGCGTGATGTTGATCTCCGACATGATCGGAGAACGGCCGCGTTTCTTGAGACTACCGAGCGCCATGCGCCTGGCGGCCGAGGTGGATGGCGTCGAGCACGCGGTTCGAGGCGATGGTGAGGGCCGCTTCGACGCGCTCGATGCGGGTCTGGAAGTAGTTGTAGAAGATGACCGCGATGATGGCGACGGCGAGGCCGAGCCCGGTGGCGACCAGCGCTTCCGAGATGCCGGCCGCGACCACCGAGAAGCCGCCGCTGCCCATCACCGCCATGTTGTGGAAGGCCTTGATGATGCCGACCACGGTGCCGAACAGGCCGATGAACGGCGCGCTGGCGCCCACCGTGCCGAGCACCCAGAGCGGCCCCTTCAGCGCCTCGACCTCCTCGAACCGCTTCTCCTCGGTGAGGTCGGCCAGGTACTCCAGCGAATCGCTGGCGTGCCGCGACAACACGTCGGTGAAGATGCGCCCGGCCGGGGTCGCCACCCGGGCGCGCGCGGTCTGCAGCGCCTCGCTCACCTGTCCCTTCTCGAGGCTCGGCGTCAGGCCGCCCGAGAGCTGCAGGGTCTCCGTCACGACGTTGCGCAGGGCCCACAGGCGCTCGAAGATGATGCTCACGGTGACGATCGAGAAGACGATCAGCGGGTAGGTGGCCATCCACCCCTTCTGGATCATTTCGAGGACGCTCAAACCCTCCACGGGAGGTCTCCTTCTGTCAGGCGACTCGGGGCGGTCGCGCGCCGATGCGATGGCCCACAGCCCGAGCGCCGTCGCGAGTCCGGAATGTCGCCGTCGCGAATCTGGGATGTACGGGGATCAAGCAAGCTTCGGTCGGATCGTCCCTCGTTACCGGCCCCCCTGTGGGCTGTCAAACCTTCCCCGCCCTGCGGCTCGCCGACGCCGGCGACCGGGCGCGGACGCGGCGCCAGCGGCTCGCCGGGACGAATTATTTCCTTGCGTTGGTCGTCAGGGAGCGCATGATGCGGCCACACCTGGTCAGGTGGGGGCCTGTCCACTCCACACACGGGAGACAGGCGATGCACGGAATCGCGAGACTCACCTTCAGCGGCGGCGAGCGACTGATGCCGGCGCGCAACGGGTACGACCGCGAGTTGGTCTTCGACGAGGCCGAGTGCTGCGCCAAGCGCCACGGCGAGGTCCGGCTCGAGCTCAGCGCGAGCGCGGTGCTGATCCGCCCGACACCGGTACCGGTCAGCGCCTGCGCCCAGTGCGAGCGGCCGATCGACCGCATCGACTTCGCCATCGGGGCTCGCCATCTCTGCCGGCGCTGCGTGCGACTGAACGCCCGCTGAGGTCCGCCCTTCCGCACCGACGGTCGACGGGGCAGAATGCCCCATGGCCGTGAAGGACACGTCCGCCAGCGAGCCCTGGCTGGTCACCGAAGAGGCGGCGGGGCGGCTCGCAGCCGAGCTCGAAGCGCCGGCCGACGTGCGCCTGCGCGCCGGCGTGCTGTCGCTGGTCGTCGGCACGCTGCTGCTGGGCGCCAAGTACCTGGCGTACCAGCTCACCGGCTCGACCGCGATCCTCTCGGACGCCCTGGAGAGCATCGTCAACGTCATCGCCGCGCTCTTCGCGCTCGGCGGCCTGGTGGTCGCCGGCTGGCCGGCGGACCGCAACCACCCCTACGGGCACGGCAAGATCGAGTTCTTCAGCGCCGCCTTCGAGGGCGGCCTGATCGCCTTCGCCGCGGTCCTCATCATCAAGGAAGCGGGCGAGGCGCTGCTCTTCGGCCACGAGGTGAAGCAACTGAGCTTCGGCCTGCTGATCACGATCGGCGCCGGCCTGGTGAACGCGGCGCTCGGTCTGTTTCTGCTGCACACCGGCCGCCGCCATCATTCGGCGACCCTGATCGCCGACGGCACGCACGTGCTCACCGACTTCTGGACCAGCGTCGCCACCGCCGTCGGCCTCGGCCTGGTGATGCTCACCGGCATCGTCTGGCTCGACGCCGTGGTCGCCGGCCTGGTCGGCCTCAACCTCGTGTGGACCGGCCTGGAGCTCGTCCGGCACGCCGCCGGCGGCCTGCTCGACGAGGAGGACGTGCCGCTCCTGCAGCGCGTCATCCACGCGATCAACGCCAACCTCGTCCCCGGCGTCGTTCGCGTCCACTTCCTGCGCGCCATCCGCTCGGGACGCTTCACCCACGTCGACGCCCACCTCGTCGTCCCCGAGTTCTGGAGCGTCGAGCAGGCGCACGAGTTCGCCGACCGCTTCGAGCGCCGGGTGATGCGCAGCCTCGATCTGGACGGCGAGATCGCCTTCCGCATCGATCCCTGCCACCGGCAGTTCTGCGCCGGATGCGACGTCGACGCCTGCCCCATCCGCCTGACGCCATTCAGTCGCCGCACCTGGATCCCGCTCGACGAGGCGGTGCGCCCGGACGGCTGACACGGACGAACATCGAGCCCCTCCCCCCGCCTGCCACTGTCCGGGATCAAGCGGGGCTCTGTGTTCACCGGGAAGGGCCGCCGTGTCTCACTCCCGCGTCAGATCGCGCCCCTCGCGCGCGGCCTGCTCGATCTCCTCGACGGTGAACGACTCCCCCGCCGGCGCGCCGGCGAGATCGCGCAGGCGGACGCCATCGACGTCGGGCCGCTTCCGCAGCGCGTAGAAGTCGACGTAGCGCGCCACTTCCCGCTCGACCTCCGACCGCGAGCGTCGGGGAACCCCCAGCGGTCGATCGCGCGCCAGATCGCGCTCGTAGCTGTTGTAGACGTAAGCCGCCCAGGGGAAGTCGATCGCGCCGCTGGCGACCCGCGACGACACCGCGGTGATCAGGTCGAACAGCTCCGGCACCAGCGCGTCCGGTGGCGGGCTCAGCAACAGCAGGCCATGCATCCGCGCCACCGCCGCCCGCCGCTCCGCGAGCGACCCGCTCGCCTCCTCGCGCGCCGCCACCCGCTCCAGGTACCAGCGCGCGCCGACTCCGATGAGCTCGCTCTGCCAGTACCAGCCGGCGCCGCCGAGGACGACGGCACAGCCGGCGGCGGCGATCGCCAACCGGGCCGGGCGCCTCACGCCCCTCCCCCGCGACATGACGGCGGCGCGGAGGCCGTCATTGGATGAGCTCCAGCAGCTCGAGCTCGGTCTCCGCCGTGCGCCGTCCGAGGCTGGCCAGCTCGACGCTCTGCACCAGCCCGTCGAGATGCGTCTTCGCCTGGGCGATGCAGATCGTCGCCCACTTGAGGTTGCCGAAGACCTCCCAGAAGCGAACCCGTTCGGCGCCGACCTCGGCGCCGCCGGCGGCGCGGTAGGCGGCGAGCAGGTCCTCGCGCCGGCCGATGCCGCCGACGGGCCGCTCGTCGCTGCCGAACCGCCAGGCGCGCACGCACAGCCACCCGAGGTCCTCGGCGGGATCGCCGATGTGCGCCAGCTCCCAGTCGAGGATGGCGCGCAGCCCTTCCGGTCCGAACATGACGTTGCCGATCCGATAGTCGCCGTGCACCAGCGTCCGGTGGGCGGCGTCGGGCAGCCGCTGGCGGAGCCAGCGGAAGGCGAGCTCGAACACCGGATGCGGCTCCGGCGCGATGCCGCGGAAGATCTGCTCGTAGCGTTCCACCTCGGCCAACGCCGGCGACTCGCCCGCCGCCGGCGCGGCGAGGAAGCCGAGGTCGTGGGCGGCGACGTCGATGGCGTGGATGCCCGCCAGCGTCGCGCCGAGCTGCGCGGTCAGCGCCGCGCGCGCCCCGGCGTACGCCTCGTCGCGCAGCAGCCGGCGCGGCAGCGTCTCGCCCTCCACCCGCGCCATCACGTACGACGGCGCCCCGAGCTCCGCATCGTCCTCGGCGAGCCAGTACGGCCGCGGCACCGGCACGCCGCAGGCGAAGGCGGCGCGCTGCACGCGGTACTCCTCCCGCCGCTGCGTCTGCATCGTGCTGCGACCGGGATCGCGGCGCAGGATCAGCGGCAGGCGCTGGTCGCCGATCGTGGCGTCGAACGACCAGATCTCGCGCGACGCTCCGCCCGGCAGCTTGCGCAGGTGCTCGACCCGCACGGCGCCACCGGTCTGGCGCGCGATGAAGGACTCGAGGCGCTGGCGCAGCTCGTCGGCATCCATCGTCTCACTGCTGCCACAGTTGCCCGGCGATGAGTAGTCGCGGCGCGCTCACCGCTGGACGGACGCGCCGGCGCTCGGCGCGACGACGAAGCACGGCTCGCCCCCCGCCGCCGCCGGGCGATCGCGGTAGAACGTCTCCCGCATGCGCCGCACGAAGCCGCCGGCCTCCCCCGCCGGCACCAGGTTGATGGTGCAGCCGCCGAATCCGGCGCCCGTCAGGCGGGCGCCGAGCGCCCCAGCGGCGCGCGCCGCTGCCACCAGCGCCTCCAGCGCCTCGCAACTGATCTCGTAGTCGTCGCGGCAGCTCGCGTGCGACGCGTCCATCAGCGCCCCGAGCGCCTCCCACTCGCCCGCGGCGAGCGCGCCCGCCGCGGCGTCGACCCGCTCGGCCTCGGTGAGCACGTGGCGGACGCGACGCAGCAGCAGCGGATCGGGCGCCGGCTCGGCCCGCGCGAAGCGCGCGACCCAGTCGCGCAGCGGCCGCTCCGGCAGCCGGCGGCGCAGCTCGCCCAGGGTGGCGAGCGGTGGCCCGCCGCCGCCGAGCAGCCGGTCGAAGATCCGGCACGCCCGCGCGCACTCGCGGACCCGCTGATTGTACGCGTCGCGCGCCGCGCCCGCCTTTTCCGCCTCGACCAGGCTGTGACAGACGACGAACGCCGCGCCGGCCGGGATCGGCACCGGCCGGGTGCGCAGCGGATCGAACGCGATGCGCAGCGCGTGCCCGCGCTGCGCCAGCAGGCAGACCGCCTGGTCCATGCCGCCGCTCTGCGTGCCGACGTAGCGCTCGGCGCGCGCCGCCAGCTCCGCGAGACCGGCCGGCGGCAGGTCGCGGCCGCTGATCGCCAGCAGTCCCAACATGCTGCCGACCACCAGCGCCGAGGACGAGGACAGGCCGGCGCCGGGCGGGACGTCGCCGTCGATCAGGAAATCGCCGCCCCGCAGGGCCGCGGGCCCGAGCACGTCGATCAAGCCCTGCGCGGCGGCGCGATGATAGTTCGCCCAGTCGCCGGACGGCGCCGGTTCGATCGCCGGCGCCAGGAGGTACTGGCGCGGCGGGAAGCGCGCGCTCGAGCTGGCGAGAACGACGTGGCGGTCGGCGCGCGGCGCGGCGGCGATGCGCACCGCGCGGTCGATCGCGAAGGGCAACACCGGCAAGCCGTTGTAATCGGTGTGCTCGCCGATCAGGTTCACCCGCCCGGGCGCCCGCACCAGGGCCGTGGGTGGCCGCCCGTAGCGGGCGGCGAAGCGCTGCGCCAGCGTCGCGTCCGTCGGGCTCACCGACGCGGCTCCGCGAACAGCGTCTGCGCCGCCGCGAGGTCCTCGGGCGTGCCGACGTCGGACCACGGCCCGCGCACCGGCAGCGCGCGCACGTCGCGCCCGTCGCGCACCATCTGCGCCACCGCCTGTGGCAGCTCGTACTCGCCGCGCGGCGACGGCGGCAGGCGGCGCGCGTACTCGAGGGCGATCGGCGCCAGGGCCATGATGCCGGCGTTGTTCCAGCCGGTGGTCGAGCTGCCGCGGGGCGGCTTCTCTTCGACCCGCCGCACGCGCCAGGCGGCATCGACGTAGACGGCGGCGCCGCGCCAGGGATCATCGACGGCGTTGACCGCCAGCAGCGCCTCGCACGGCCGCGTCGCCCAGGCATGCAGCAGCTCGCCATAGAAGGCCATCGGCACCAGGATATCGGCCCAGCTCACGACGAACGGCGCCGCGTCGAGCAGGTCCGCGGCGAGCAGCAGGGCCGGCGCGGTGCCATCCGTCCGCTCCTGGCGGCGATAGGTGATCGCCAGCCCGAGCCGGCGGCCGTCGCCGAGCGCCGCCTCGATCTGGTCGCCCAGGTAGCCGGTGACCACCACGGCCCGCCGCACCCCGCCGCGCGCCATGCCGGCGAGCACGCGCCCCAGCAGCGGCTCGCCGGCGACCGTGAGCAGCGGCTTCGGCGTCCGCGCCGTCAGGACGCCCATGCGGGTGCCGCGCCCGGCGGCCAGCACGACGGCGGTCTCGATCGCGGCCATCGTCACACGCTACCTGCTCGCCGCCCGCTTGTGGAGCGCGGCGCGTCGGCGCCGCCGCTCCACATCGCGGCGCAAGTGTGGTTTCCTCGCCGCTTCGCAGGAGGTGCGTAGATGTCCGCCCGACGATCGGCGCTGGTGCGCCCGAAGCTCGACTATCCCCGCGTCCCCTACCACGGCCTCCTGCGCCGCACGGTCGAGCGGTGTCCCGACAAATGGGCCACCGTCTTCCACGACGAGATGGTCACCTTCCGCGAGCTCGAGGGCCTGAGCAACTCGCTCGCCAACGGCCTGCGCGCCCTCGGGATCGGCAAGGGCGATCGCGTCGCCCTGTTCATGACCAACCGCCCCGAGTACCTGGTCAGCTTCGAGGCCACCTCGAAGGTCGGCGGCACGGTGACGCCGATCAATCCCGCGTACCACGCCGAGGAGGTCGCCTATCAACTCGACGACTCCGAGGCGCGGGTATTGATCGTGCACGAGGACCGCTACCCGATCGTCGAATCGATCCGCGCCAACCTGAAGACGGTGCGCCACGTCCTGGTGATCGGCGACCAGGCGCCCCCGGGCACCGAATCCTGGGACGCGATCGTCCGCGCGCATCCAGCGAGCGCGCCGCCCGCGGTCGAGCTCGATGTCGAGCGCGACCTCATCGCCCTGCCCTACTCCAGCGGCACCACCGGCCTGCCGAAGGGGGTGATGCTCACGCACCGCAACCTGGTGTGCAACCACCTGCAGTGCACGTCGGCGGCGCGCATGAGCGAACGCGACGTGCTGCTGCTGTTCCTGCCCTTCTACCACATCTACGGCAGCATGCTGATGGGCGCGTCGATCGCCAGCGGCGCCACGGTCTGCATCATGGAGCGCTTCGAGGCGATGACGGCGCTGTCGATCACCCAGCGCTACCGGGTCACCCTCTTCTACGCCGTGCCGCCGGTCCTGCTGGCGCTCAGCCACCTGCCGCAGCTCCGGGACTTCGACCTCTCCTCCGTGCGCTACATCATGAGCGGCGCGGCGCCGCTGCCGCCCGAGGTCGCGCGCCGCATGCAGGAGGTGAGCGGCATCACGGTGCTGCAGGGCTACGGGCTCACCGAAGCGGCGCCGCTGACGCACCTCAACCCGGTGGACGACCCGCGTCAGGTGCGGCTCGACTCGGTCGGCCTCGGCATCTCCGACCAGGAGGAACGGATCGTCGACGCCGACGACCCGACGCAGGAGCTCGGCCCGGACGCCGTCGGCGAACTGATCGTGCGCGGCCCGCACGTCATGCAGGGCTACTGGAAGGCGCCGGAGGAGACGGCGCGGGCGCTGCGCGACGGTTGGCTGCACACCGGCGACATCGCCCGCAAGGACGCCGACGGCTTCGTGTACATCGTCGATCGCAAGAAGGAGATGATCAAATACAAGGGCTTCGGCATCGCCCCGGCGGAGCTCGAGGCGGTGCTGCACGAGCATCCGGCGGTCGCCGACTGCGCGGTCGTACCGCGCAGGGATCCGGACGCCGGCGAGATTCCGCGCGCCTTCGTCGTGCGCGAGCGCGGCGCGACCGTCACCGAAGCGGAGCTGATGCAGTTCGTCGCCGGCAAGCTCGCGACCTACAAGCACGTGCGCGAGGTGACGTTCATCGACGAGATCCCGAAGAATCCGTCGGGAAAGATCCTGCGCCGGGTGCTGAGGGAAAAGGACTGATCGACGCGCACGGAACCCCGCCGCGACTGATCCACCGATGCACACGACCCCCCGCCGCCCCGATGAACGCAGGACCGCCCCGCCTCTCCCCCCAGCACACGCGGGGCTTCGCCATTCAATTCTGGGCGGCCACCGCGCGCGGCGCTGAATCCGCGATTCCATGCGCGTCCTGATCGCCGGGGCTGGCGCGCTCGGGTCGGTGTTCGGCGCGTTCCTGGGGCGCGCCGGGGATGACGTCACGTTGCTCGGGCGGGCGGCGCACCTGGAGGCGATCGCGCGCGACGGACTGCGGGTGGACGGCCTGTGGGGCGAGCATCTGGTGCGCGGCCTGGCGACCGCGACGGATGCCGCCGCGCTGCGGGGCGTGTTCGATGCGATCCTGCTCCCCGTGAAGTCGTACGACACGGCGGCGGTGAGCGAGGCGGTCGCCCCGCGGCTGGCGGACGACGGGGTCGTGATCTCGCTGCAGAACGGGCTCGGCAACGTCGAGACGGTCGAGCGCATCGTCGGCGCGCCGCGCGTCCTCGGCGCGCGCGTCATCTTCGGGGCGACCATTGCGGCGCCCGGGCACGTGCGGGTCACGGTCTTCGCCGACCCGACGGCGATCGGCGCCCTCGCGCCCGGCCGGCACCCGGGCCGCGATCGCGCCGCGCGCGCGTGGGCGGCGCGCATCGACGCCGCCGGCGTGCCGGCGATCTACACCGAGACCCTCCCGGCGCTGTTGTGGGCGAAGGTGTTCTACAACGCGGCGCTCAACCCGCTCGGCGCGCTGCTCGACCTGCACTACGGCGCCCTCCCCGAGCATCCGTCGAGTCGCGCGCTGATGGACGCGGTCATCGACGAGGCGTTCGCCGTCGCCCGCGCCGAGGGCGTGGCCCTCGCGTGGCCCGACGCCGCGGCCTACCGCGACGAGCTCTACGGCCGGCTGGTGCCGGCGACGTATCACCATCGCTCCTCCATGCTGCAGGACCTCTCGCACGGCCGGCGGACGGAGATCGATGCGATCAACGGCGCGGTGTGGGAGCGGGGCGCCGCGGTCGCGGTCGAGACGCCGATCAATGCGGCGTTGACGCGCTTGCTGCGGATCGCGGCGGCGAAGGGCGCGACACGAGGCCGGTCGTCTTGAAGGCGGCGCGCCAAACCCTCTATGGGGGGGCCTGGCCGGTGCCCCGATGCCCATCCTGACCAACGCCCTGCTCGACGCCATCCTCGACGATGCGCGCGCCTGCTTTCCCGACGAGGCCTGCGGCTTCATCGTCGACCGCGACGGCGTCACCGAGGCGGTGCGCGTCACCAACATCCAGAACCAGAAACACGCGGAGAACCCGGAGCAGTTCCCCCGCACGGCGGCGACGGCGTACACGATGGGGCCGGAGGCCGTGCCGGTGCTGATCGGGCACGACCGTGGCGAGCTGGTGATCCGCGCCGTCTACCACTCGCATCCGCAGCATGCGGCCTACTTCAGCGCCGAGGACAAGGCGCAGGCGACGGTGTGGGACGAGCCGAGCTATCCCGAGGCGACGCAGATCGTGGTCTCGGTGATCGACGGCGAGGTGCGCGACGTGAAGGCGTTCCGTTGGCAGGAGGCGGCGCGCGACTTCCTCGAGGTGCCGCTCGAGACGGAGGCGTGATGGCGCTGCACTACACGCTCGCCGGCGACGGACCACTCGCCGTCGTGCTCAGCCATGGGCTGGCCGCCGGCGAGGCGGTCTGGGCGGCGCAGGTGCCGGCGCTGGCGCCGCGCCACCGCGTGCTCACCTGGGATCTGCGCGGTCACGGCCGCTCGGCGCCGGATCCCGGACCGTGCACGATCGCGGACCTCGCCGACGATCTGCGCCGCGTGCTCGACGCCGCCGGCATCGAGCGCGCGGTGGTGCTCGGCCACTCCGCCGGCGGCGTGGTGGCGATGCGCTTCGCCATCGACCATCCGGCGCGGACGGCCGGCCTGGTGCTGGTCGGCACCGCCAGCGAGTGCAACGACCGCGCCCGCCAGTTCTACGAGGACCTGGCGGCGATCGCCGAGGACCGCGGCATGGAGTCGGTGCGCCGCCGGCTCGGGGTCAACGCCGAGCAGGGGCGGCAGTCGCCGACTGATCCCGCGACCTTCGCGCGCGTGGCGCGCGCCATGGCCAGTCTGAACGCCGCGCCGCTGACGGCGCGCCTCGGCGAGATCCGCTGCCCGGCGCAGATGATCGTCGGCGAGAAGGACTTCCTCGGCGCCGGCGGCTCGGTCATCCTCCACCGCCACATCGCCGGCTCGCGCCTGGCCATCGTGCCCGGGCGGGGGCACGGTCTCTTCGCCGAGGATCCGCCGGGCTTCAACGCCCTCGTGCTCGAGTTCCTCGACACGCTGCGTGCCTGAGCGCGCCGGGCCGCGTGCTGCCGCGCGCGGCGCGCGCCTCAGCGGCGCCGGAAGGCCTCGTCGAACAGCGCCTGGTTGCGGCCGTAGATCTGCTGGCCGCCGGCGACGTAGAGCACCTCGCCGGTGATCCAGCTCGCGGCCGGCGAGGCGAGGAACACGGTCGCGTAGGCGATCTCGTCCGGGCCACCGAAGCGCGCGATGGGAATGCCCTCGCACAGCGTCTCGATCTGCGGATCGTAGGTGACCTTGAACGCCTCCGTCTGGATCGGCCCCGGCGCGATGCAGTTGACCCGCACCGTCGGCCCCCACTCGATCGCCAGGCTCTTGGCCAGCTCGAGCAGGCCGGCGCGCGCCGCCGAGGTGTGGGCGATGCCGGGAAAGCCGCGGCCGATGACGGCGATGATGGTGGTGATGCTGCCGCCGCGGCCGTCGAGCATCTGGCTGCCGAGCACCTGGGTCATGTTCCAGGTGCCGGTCAGGTTGGTCTCGATCACCGCCTGCCAGCCCCTGGGGGAGAAATCGCGCGCCGGCTGCGCGAACTGGCCGCCGGCGTTGTTGATCAGCATGTCCACCTGGCCGTGGCGCTGGCGCACCAGCTCGCCGAGCGCTTCGACGCTGGCGCGGTCGCGGATGTTGACGAAGGCGGTCTCGACCTGCCGTCCGTGGGCGGCGCGGATCTCCGCCGCCGCCTGCTCCAGCCGCTCGACGTTGCGCGCCGCCAGGATCAGGTCGGCGCCCGCCTCGGCGAGCTGATCGGCGATGGCCCGTCCGAGCCCGGTGCCGGCCCCGGTGACCAGCGCCGTCTGCCCCTTGCAGAGCTCGGGATGGAAGACGCGAATGCGCGCGGGAGGAGGAGGGAGCACGCGAACCTCCTCAGCGCCGAGACGCGGAGACGCCGAGGCGTCCCGCCACCCGTCCAACTCGCGCCGCGCCTCGGCGTCTCCGCGGTGCGGCACCCATCACACGTTCCCGTACCCCTCCAGCTTGGCGATGATCTGCAGCATCACCTCGTCGGCGCCGCCGCCGATGCTGAGCAGGCGCGAGTCGCGCCAGTAGCGCGACACCAGGTACTCGTCCATGTAGCCGTAGCCGCCGTGGAACTGCATGCACCAGTCGGCGACCTTGCGCACCAGCCGGCCGGCGGCGAGCTTTGCCATCGAGGTCTCGCGCGTGCACTCCTCGCCGGCGACGTACATGCGCACGCAGTGGTAGTTGAGCTGGCGCAGCAGCTCGATCTCGGTCTGCAGCTCGGCGAAGGTGAACTGCACGTGCTGCTTGAGCGACAGCGGCTTGCCGAAGACCGCGCGATCCTTGGTGTACTGGATGGTGCGGTCGAGCATCGCCTGCGCCCCGGCCGCGGCGCCGATCGCCGCCACCATGCGCTCCTTCTGGAACTGCTTCATCTGGTAGATGAAGCCCCAGCCCTCCTCGCCGATGCGATTCTCGATCGGCACGCGCACGTCCTCGAACACCAGCTCGGCGGTGTCGGAGCAGTGGTTGCCGACCTTCTCCAGCTTCTTCGCCACCGCGAAGCCGGGCGAGTCGGTGGGCACGACGAACAGGGTGAAGCCGTGGTGGCCGGCGTCGGGATCGGTCTTGGTCAGCAGGGTGATGAAGTCGGCCTGGGTGCCGTTGGTGATGAAGATCTTGCGCCCGTTGATGACGTAGGAATCGCCGTCGCGCCTGGCCTGGGTGCGGATCGAGAACACGTCGGAGCCGGCGCTCGGCTCGGTGACGCCGATGGCGCCGACCATCCGGCCCTCGATCGCCGGCCGCAGGAAGCGCTGCTTGAGCTCCTCGCTGGCGAAGTCGTGCAGCGCCGGGGTGCACATGTCGGTCTGCACCATCAGCGCCATCGGAATGCCGTTGCACGGGCAGGCCTCCGACATCGCCTCGCAGTAGGCCGCCGTCCACCAGTAATCGAGGCCGCTGCCGCCGTACCGCGGGTCGTAGGTGATCCCGAGCATCCCGAGCTCGCCGGCGCGCCGGAACACCTGGTGCGCGGGAAATGTCCGCGCCTTCTCCCACTCCTCGATGTGCGGATTGACCTCGTTGACGAAGAAGTCGCGGATCGTCTTCTGGAAGGCCTTCTGCTCGGGCGTGTAATAGTCCATCGCCGATCGACGTAGCATCCCCGCCCGGGGCTTGGTAGCCGCGGCGCAGGCCCGCATCGCCGTGCGCGGCTCCACCCGGGCGGGTGGGCGGCATGGCCATCCGTCCATCCGGCCGAGGCGTTCGCGTCGCCGTGCGCCGAGCGACGACGCGGCTACGCGGCGGCGCGATACCTGAGAATGCGGTGCACCGGATAGCGCTCCGCCAGGCGCGCCCACATGCCGTACATGACCGGCAGGACGACCAGCGTCAACGCGCAGGCGCTCAGCGTGCCGCCGACGATCACCACCGCGATCGGGCGCTGCACCTCGCTGCCGATGGCGTGGCTCATCGCCGCCGGCACCAGGCCGAGGGCGGCGAGCGCGGCGGTCATCAGCACGGCGCGCAGGCGATCGCGGCAGCCGGCGCGGATCGCCGCGTCGAGGGCCCGGCCCGCGCGGCGCTGTTCGAGAATGGCCGACAGCACCAGCACGCCGTTCAGGGACGCCTGGCCGATGAGGGCGATGAACCCCACCGCGGCCGACACCGACAGCGGCATGCCCATCCACACCAGGCCGGCGACGCCGCCGACCAGCGCGAACGGAACGTTGAGCAACACCAGCACCGCCGGGGCGAAGGTGCCGAAGGCGTTGAACAGCAGCACCAGGGTGATCAGCAGGGCGACCGGGACGACCAGACGCAGGCGCGCCATCGCCCGCTCCTTGCTCTCGAACTCGCCGCCCCATTCCATGGTCACGCCGGCCGGCAGCGGCGCCGCGGCGGCCACCTTGGCGCGCGCCTCGTCGACGAACGAGCCCATGTCGCGCCCGCGCACGTTCATGCGGATGCCGATGTAGCGATGGCCGTTCTCGCGGCTGATCGCGGCGCGCCCGAGGCCGACGTCGACCCGCGCCAGGGTCTCGAGCGGCACGGTGATCGCCCCCTGGACGGGGATCTGCAGCTTGCGGATCTTCTCGATGTCGTCGCGCGCCGCGGTGGGATAGCGCAGCACGATGTCGAAGCGGCGCTCGCCGTCCCAGAACACGCCCACCGGCTGGCCACCGAGCGCCGCCTGCAGGATGTGCTGGAAGTCCTGCATGTCGAGGCCGTAGCGGCCGAGCGCCTGGCGATCCGGCTCGACCCGCACCTGCGGCACCTCGCTGCTCTTGACGATGCCGAGGTCGGCGACGCCGGGCACGCCGGCGATCGCCGCCGTCGAGCGCTCGGCGAGATCCTGGAGCTGGCGGAGATCGTCGCCGTAGATCTTGAGCGCGATCTGGCCGAACTGACCGGAGATGTTCTCGTTGACGTTGTCGCGGATCGGCTGCGAGTAGTTGGCCTCGATGCCCGGGATCTCCGCCAGGGCGGCGTCGAACTCGGCGATGACGTCGGTCAGCGAGTTGACGCCGGGCTGCCACCGATCGGGCGGGGTGAGGCGCACGAAGAATTCGAGGTTGTTGGTCAGCGTCGGATCCGTGCCGTCCTCCGGACGTCCCAACTGCGACAGGATGGAGTCCACCTGCGGGTTGTCCTGCAGGAGGTGGGTGATGCGCGGCACCAGCGTCCGGCCCTCGTCGAGGCTGATGTTCGAGGGCAGGGTGAAGGTGATGTAGAGCGAGCCCTCGTTGAGCTCGGGCAGGAACTCCGACCCCTGCCGCGACAGGGCGACCAGCGCGGCGCCCAGCGCCAGCACGCTCCCCAGCAGCACGAGCGGCCCGTGCTTCAGCGCCCAGCGCAGGGTCGGCTCGTAGGCCGCCTGCGCCAGGGTCAGCACCGGCGAGACGCGGTGGCGGATGGGTTTGCGGAACACGAAGGTCGCCAGCACCGGCACCAGCGTCACCGAGAAGAGGAGCGCGCCGACCAGGGCCGCCACCACGGTGTTCGCCATCGGCGCGAAGATGCGGCCCTCGACCCGCTGCAACATGAAGATCGGCAGGTAGGCGGCGATGATGATCAGCAGCGCGAAGACGGTCGGCCGCACCACCTCCGTGGTGGCGCGCTCGATCACACCTCGGATCGCGTCCGGCCCGCCCTCGGACTCCCGCGAGGACAGGCGATGGACGATGTTCTCGATGATCACCACGGCGCCGTCGACGATGATGCCGAAATCCACCGCCCCCATGCTGAGCAGGTTGGCGCTCATCCCGCGCAGGTGCAGGTAGAGGAAGGCCGAGAGCAGGGAGAGCGGGATCACCACGGCGACGATCAGCGCGGCGCGCAGGTCGAGCAGGAAGACGAACAGCACCAGGGTCACCAGCAGTCCGCCCTCGAGCAGATTGCGGGCGACGGTGTGCAGCGTGGTGTCGACCAGATCGGTGCGGTCGTAGAAGGGCGACACCTGGACGCCGGGCGGCAGCAGGCGCTCGTTGAGCTCGGTGATGGCCTCGCGCACGCGCTCGAGGACGACGGTGGGGTTCTCGCCGCGTCGCATCAGCACGATGCCCTCGACGGTGTCGAACTGCTCGGCGCGGCTGACCACTCCCTGGCGCGGCGCCCAGCCGTCGGCGACCGCCGCCACGTCCTGCACCCGCACCGGCGTGCCGTCGCGCGTCGTCACCGTCGTCTTGGCGATGTCGTCGAGGTGGCTGAACAGCCCCTGGCTGCGGATCACCATCTGCTCGGCGCCGCGGCGGAGGATGCCGCCACCGGCGTTGCTCGAGGCGCTGAGCAGGGCGCGCTCGAGGTCCTCGAGGGTGAGATCGTAGGCGGCGAGCTTGGCGGGCGAGGGCTGGACGTGGACCTCGCGCACCAGGCCGCCGTAGCTGACGACGTCGGCCACCCCGTCGACGCGCAGCAGTCGCGGCTGCACCACCCAGTCCTGCAGGGTGCGCAGTTGCATCGGATCGCCGCCGGCGCCGGTGAGCGTGTAGCGGTAGATCTCGCCGATCGGCGTCGCCAGGGGGCCCAGCTCGGGGGTCACGCCCTCGGGCAGCTCGGTGTTGCGCAAGCGCTCGAGCACCTGGGCGCGGGCGAAGAGCGGATCGACGCCGTCGTTGAACGTCAAGGTGATGTTCGACAGCCCGAACAGCGACAGGTTGCGCAGCCGCGCCAGTCCGGGCGTGCCGTTGAGGGCGCGCTCGATCGGCAGGCCGATCTGTCGTTCCACCTCCTCCGACGGCTGGCCGTTGAACAGGGTGATGACCGTGACCTGGGTATCGGTGGGATCCGGGAACGCCTCGATGGTCAGGCCGCGGTACGCCGAGATCCCGGCGACCACGACCACCAGCGTGAAGAAGAGCACCGCGCCGCGACTGCGCAGCGCGAAGGCGACGATCCGATCGAACATCACGCGCTCACTGGCTGGCGAGATCGACGGCGTTCAGCAGCAGCAGCGCGCCCTTGGTCACGTACGCCTCGCCGGGCGCGAGGCCGCTCAGCACCTCGACCTGTCCGCCCTGCTGGTGCCCGAGCGTCACCTGGCGCCGATCGAGGGCGGTGTCGCTGCCCGCGGCGCGCACGAAGACGAACGACTCCTGGTCGTCGGTGACCACCGCCCCCACGGGCACGACGACGCGCGGCTGCTCGTCGGGCGTGAAAGCCACCTGCACGAACCCGTTGGGGCGCAGACGCCCGGCGGCGTTGGGCACGCGGACGCGGACGTCGACCATGCGGCGCTGCGGGTCGACCACGGCGCCGATCGATTCGATCGTGCCGGAGACGCCGCCATCGCTCGCCCCGCTTTCCAGGATGCGCGCCGTCTGCCCGACGCGCAGCTCGCCGACGCTCGCCTCGGGCACATCGGCGGTGACGATCACCTCGTCGAGGGCCGCGATCACCAGCAGCGGATCGCTGCGTTCGGGGCCCACCTGCTGGCCGGCCAACGCATCGCGCGCCACCACCACCCCGGCGCGCGGCGCGGTGAGCCAGTACAGTCCTTCGCTGGCGGTCGCCACCGACAGGCTGCGCAACTTGGCCTCGGCGGCGGCGCGCGCGAGCTGCGCCTGCGTGTGTTCCTGCTCGGCTTCCACCAGTTTCTTCTCCGGCTCCGCGGCCAGCGCCACCAGCGCCCGCAGGCGCTCGACGGTCTTCGCCTTCGCCGCCTCCTTCGACTTGATCTGGTCGAGCTCCTTGGCGAGATCGACCAGGTCGGGCGAGCGCACCGCGATCAGGTGCTCGCCCGGCTCGACGCGCTCGCCGAGCTTCACCGCCACCGTATCGATGCGCCCCGGCAGCGGCGCCTCGATCGGCTGGGCGCGCGCCTCGTCGACCGCGACGCGCCCGGGGACCGGCGGCGGCAGGAGCGCCGGCTGCAGCGCGGCGTCCGCGAACGCGAGATAGGTCCAGGTCGGCGCGCCGGCCCGCACCTCGACCCGGGTGCCCTCGACGGTGAAATTGGCCTCGCGCGCCACCGCGGGCTCGCCGCTGCCGCGCAACGCGGCGCTGAGGCCTGCGCCGAGCGCCAGGGCCGCGGCGACCACCACGGCCAGGCGGGCCGGGGTCACGTGCAGCGGGGAATGCGGCAGCGCCGCGCCGTCGTTGTCCGTCATGGGGTGTCGCTCCTGTTGGCGGTGCCGTCATCCGCGAGCCCCGGCGCCAGCGGCGCGCCAGGGGGCGTCGGGAACAGCGCCGCCGCCTGGCGGCCGGCCAGCGCTGCCGCATAGCCGTCGAGATCGAGTTGCGTCCGGTCGAGCAGGACTTCCTGGTAGCGGCGCCGCGCCAGCAGCACGTCGACCTGGGAGACGCCGCCCTCGCGCGCCGCGCCGCTCATCGCGGTGCGCAACTGGTCGGCCTTCTCGAGCGCGGTCTCCAATTTGGCGCGCCGCTCCGCGATCAACCGCCGCCGGCGCAGCGCCGTCGCCAGCGCCACCTCGCCGGCAGCGGTCACGGTGTCGCGAGCCCGTCGGGCACCGAGCAGCTCGGCGCGTGCCCGCGCCTCCTCGGCCTGGCCGCGGTCGGCGACCGGTAGTGGCAGTTGCATGCCGACGCCCAGGCTCTGGCGCTGGTTCCCGGCGACGACGAAGGTGTCGTAGGTGTACCCGAGCCGCAGCGTGACATCGGGGATGGCCTGGTTCTTCGCCAGCGCCACCCGCTGCTCGGCCGCGCGCTCGGCGGCGGCGAGCGCCGCCAGATCCGGCCGCCGGGCGGCGATCTCCGGCGACCACGCCGGCGGCAGCGACGCGCCGGCGCCGGCGAGCAGAAACGCCCGTGCCGCCTCCTCGCTGCCGAACGGCGCGCACGGTTCGGCGACCAGCTCGGCGCAGGCCGCGCGCGCCTCCTCGAGATCGCTGCGCGCGCCGTCGCGCTCGGCGACCAGGCGCATGTGCTCCGCCTCGGTGCGTGCCGCCTGCATCCTGGCGATCTCGCCCTTGTCGGCGCGCGCCTGTTCGAGCTGCAGCAGGCGCTCGCTCTCCTCCACCTGGCGGTCGAGCATGGCGGCGCGCTCCTCGGCGGTGGCGATCTTGCCGATGGCCGCCAGCAGCGCGAAATACTGGTCGGCGAACGTCGCGATCGCGCGCCAACTCGCCGCCTCGCGCTCGGCGCCGCTGGCCGCCTGGCGCGGCCCGCGCTTGCCGAGCTCGATCAGTTGCGAGAGCCCGGCCGTATAGTTGGGCACGTTGCCGAGCGGATCGTTCAGGTTGCGCGGGTTGCTGGGCCCGACGGGAATGGTTCCCCACTCGAGGTCGAGCTGCGGGTTGGGCAGGAGATGCGCCTTCACATCCTCGCTGGCCGCGACCATCGACTCCTGGCGGGCGTCGATGACGTCCGGGGACCGCTCCCAGACGGCGGCGGCGAGTCGCGCCTCGTCCGCGTAGTCATCCGGGGTCAGGCCCGCATCCGCGAGAGCAGGGCTCCGGCCAGCGGCGGCGAGCGCCATCCAGGCGACCATGCAGGCGGCCCGGCATCCCACTGTCCACGCCGGTCGAGACGTGCGGCGGCCTGCCGCCGGTCGGTCTACCCGCACGTTCCGTTCCCCCCCGCCCTACCCGGGTAGCGCCGTCTTCGCGCACGTCACGACCGCCACAGACGGCGGAAGCGAACGGAGATTCAAAGTTTTCTGTTTCCCCCGCCGCGGCCGCGGCGCCCTCCGGTACCCCGGCGGCGGTCAGGCGGCGATCAGCGTGTGCGCCGTCGCATCGGCGACGCGCACCCGCACCAGGTCGCCGGGCCTGGCGTTCCCGGCGGGCAGCACCGTGGTCTTGAACTGCGGCGTCTTGCCGGCGACCCAGCCCTCCGGCCGCTTGGCCGGCCCTTCGACCAGCACCTCGACCTCGCGGCCGACCCAGCCGCGGTTGATCTCGGCGGCGATCTCCTCCTGCAGCGCGATCACCGCCTGCAGGCGGCGGGTCTTCTCGACCTCGTCGACGGTCTCGTCCCACTTCGCGGCGCGGGTGTGGTCGCGGCGCGAGTACTTGAACATGAAGGCGCTGTCGTAGCGCACGGCGCGCATCAGTCGGAGGGTCGCCTCGAAGTCCGCCTCGGTTTCGCCCGGGAAGCCGACGATGATGTCGGTGCTCAACGCCAGCTCGGGAACCGCGGCGCGCAGCCGCTCGACCAGGCCGAGATAGTCGTCGGCGCTGTAGCCGCGCGCCATCCGCTCGAGCACCGCCGTCGAGCCCGACTGCAGCGGCAGGTGGAGCTGCGGCGCCACCTTGCCACAGCGCGCCATGGCGTCGATGGCCGCCGCGGTCATGTCGCTCGGATGCGGCGAGGTGAAGCGGATGCGCTCGATGCCGGCGATGCCGTCGGCGGCGCGCAGCAGGGCGGCGAAGTCGGTGTCGCCGTCGCGATACGCGTTCACGGTCTGACCGAGGAACACCACCTCGCGGTAGCCCTGCGCCGCCGCGTCGCGCACCTGCTCGAGCACCGCAGCAGCCGGCACGCTGCGCTCGCGGCCGCGCACGAAGGGCACGATGCAGAAGGTGCAGAACTTGTCGCAGCCGCGCATGATCGTGATCCACGCCCGGACGCCGTCGCCGCGTTGCGGCGCGATGTCGGCATAGGTCTCGTCGCGATCGAGGCGCACGTCCACGAAGGGATCGCCGCTCAGCAGCTCGGGCAGCCGCCGGTAGGCATCGGGCCCGACCACGAAGTCGAGCCGGTCGAGCAGCCGGTCGCGAAAGTGCTGCGCCATGCAACCGGCCAGCCCGATCTGCAGGTGCGGCTTGCGCAGCTTGTGCTGCGCCAGGGCGCCGAGCCGGCCGAAGATCCGCTCCTCGGCGTGCTCGCGGATGGCGCAGGTGTTGAGGAGGATGACGTCCGCCTCCGCCGGATCGCTGGCCGCCGTGTAGCCCGCGCGCGCCAGGTGGCCGCGCATCAGCTCGCTGTCGGCCAGGTTCATCTGGCAGCCGTAGGTTTCGATGTAGACGGACGGCATGCGACTGCGAGGTATAGCCCAGCCCGCCAGCGCGGGACAGGCGGGGCCGCTGGACCTCGCGAGGCGGCTGTGTCCTCTGTGGGGACCGCCATGCGCATCGCTTCCCTGCTGCCCAGCGCCACCGAGATCGTCTGCGCCCTGGGGCTCGCCGACCAGGTGGTCGGGGTCTCGCACGAGTGCGACTTCCCGCCCGAGATCGTCGGCCGGCCGGTGCTGACGGCGTCGAAGATCGATCCCCGCGGCACCTCGGCGGCGATCGATGCCGCCGTGCGGCGCCTGGTGCGCGACGGGCTCAGCGTCTACCGCATCGAGGAAGCCGCGCTGCGCGCCGCCCGCCCCGACCTGATCGTCACCCAGGACCAGTGCGAGGTCTGCGCCGTGTCGTTCACCGAGGTCGAACAGGCGGCGCGGTCTCTGCTCGACACGCCGGCGCGCGTCGTCTCCCTGCGCCCGTCGCGGCTCGACGACGTCTTCGACGACGTCACCCGCGTCGCCGAGGCGGCCGGCGTGGGCGAGCGCGGCGCCGCCCTGGTGACGGCTGGCCGGCAGCGGCTCGACCGCATCCGGCGCGCCGTCGCGCCGGCGCGCAGCCGGCCGCGCGTCGCCTGCATCGAATGGCTCGAGCCGCTGATGGTCGCCGGCAACTGGGTGCCGGAGATGATCGCGCTCGGCGGCGGCACCTACGACCTCGTCGCCGCCGGCGCCCACAGCCCGGCGATCACCTGGGACGCGCTCGTCGCGGCACAGCCGGACGTGGTGATCCTCATGCCCTGCGGCTTCGACCTGGCGCAGACGCGCCGCGAGCTGCCAGCCCTGACCGGCCGCGGCGAGTGGCAGGCGCTGCCGGCGGTACGCAATGGCCGCGCCTACGCCATCGACGGCAACGCCTACGTCAACCGCCCCGGCCCGCGCATCGTCGACAGCGCCGAGCTGCTCGCCGGTTTGATCCAGCCCGGCTTCTGCGCCAGCTTCATGCCCGCGGGGTGGGAGAAGATCTGAACCGATGACCGTCGCACGGGGACACGGAGGGCATCCGGTCCCGGCCCCGCTCCGCCGCTGCTCCGTGTGACCGTGCTGGGGGGACGCCGATGCCAGGTCCGTTGGAAGGGATTCGCGTCGTCGAGCTGGGCTTCTGGGTCGCTGGCCCCGCGGCCGCCGGCATCCTGGCCGACTGGGGCGCCGAGGTGATCAAGCTCGAGCCGCCGACCGGCGATCCGATGCGCGGCCTGTTCCTCACCGCGGCGGGCGTCGACGTGCCGATCAACCCGCCGTTCGAGCTCGACAACCGCGGCAAGCGCAGCGTGTCGATCAACCTGCAGTCGGCCGAAGGCCGCGCCGTGGCGCGCCGCCTGATCGAGCGCGCCGACGTGCTGGTCACCAACCTGCGCATGGGCGCCCTGGCGCGCGTCGGGCTCGACTTCCCCAGCCTGCACGCGATCAACCGCCGCCTCGTCTACTGCAACCTCACCGGCTACGGCGCCGCGGGGCCCGATCGCGATCGGCCGGCCTACGACGTTGGCGCCTTCTGGGCGCGCGCCGGCGTCGCCATGTCGCTCACGCCCAAGGGCGGCGCGCCGCCGCAGCAGCGCGGCGGCATGGGCGACCACACCACCGCCATCGCCGCGGTGGGCGCGATCTGCGCCGCGCTGGTGGCGCGGCAGCGCAGCGGCGTCGGCCAGTTCGTCTCCACCTCGCTCCTGCGCACCGGCGTCTACGTCCTCGGCTGGGACGTCAACACTCGCCTGCGCCTCGGCCGGGTGGAGTCGCCGTACGATCGCCACCACATCCCGAACCCGCTGGTGAACTGCTACCGCGCCGGCGACGGCAAGTGGTTCTGGCTCCTCGGCCTGCAGGCCGACCGCCACTGGCCCGACCTGGTGCGCGCCCTCGCCCGCCCGGCGCTGCGCGACGACCCGCGTTTCGCCAACATCCGCGTCCGCCGCGAGCACGCCACCGCCTGCGTCTCCCTGCTCGACGAGATCTTCGCCAGCCAGCCGCTGGCGCACTGGACGGCGGCATTCGACGCCGCCGGCATGTGGTGGGCGCCGGTGCAGACGATCGGCGAGATGCTGGAGGATCCCCAGGTCCGGGCCGGCGGCGTGCTGGCCGAGGCGGAGGTCGCCGAGGGCCGCGCCGAGATGGTCGCCAGCCCCGCCGAGTTCGCCGGCACGCCCTGCGCCACCCCGGCCATGGCCCCCGAGCTCGGCCAGCACACCGAGGAGGTGCTGCTCGAGCTCGGCTACGACTGGGACCAGATCGCGGCGCTGCGCGAGAGCGGCGCGCTCGGCTGACGGCGCGGATCCGGCTCGCGAAGGAAGCCTTGCACTTTCTCCTTATTTTCGCCATGGGCAGTCTTGGCGATCGAGGGGTGCCTATGACAGGAGGGTTCTGGATATGAGTGAGGTCGCGAAGAAGGCGGCGCGCAGACCCCCCAGAAAAAGCGCACCTGCGACGGGAGCTCAGTTGCCTCTTCGCCAAGTCCTCCCGCCGGATGTGCCGCCATCAACCCCGCCGCGACACCGGCAGTCGCTCCAGGCGGTCGGACTGTTCGCTGGAGTCGGCGGTATCGAGTTCGGGCTGCACTCGGCGGGGCATCGAACCCTTCTTCTCTGCGAGAACGATCCCGGCGCGAGTGAGGTCCTCAAAGTCCGATTTCCGAACACGCCTCAGCATCAAGACGTCCGAACACTCTCTGCTCTCCCCAAGGAAGTCGATTTGGTGGCGGCTGGCTTCCCTTGTCAGGATTTGAGCCAGGCCGGCAGCACCAGAGGGATCTCGGGGTCGCGGTCGGGGCTCGTCGGGGAGGTCTTCCGGCTACTCGAACAACGCCGTGTCGATTGGGTATTACTCGAGAATGTCCCGTTCATGCTCCAGCTCGCATCCGGTCATGCGCTCGACGTTATCGTTAGCCAGCTAGAGCGCCTCGGCTATGCTTGGGCCTACCGAACGGTCGACACGCGGGCGTTCGGTCTCCCCCAGCGCCGGGAGCGCGTATTCCTCCTAGCCACGAACCAAGGGGACCCCAGGACTGTATTGTTCGCCGATGACGCTGGAGAGCCCGCCCTTCCCGAGTACCGGTCCGGCGCAGCATTCGGCTTCTACTGGACGGAAGGAGTTCGCGGTCTGGGCGCTGCAGTCGATGCCGTACCCACATTGAAGGGTGGATCGACGATCGGCATCCCATCGCCTCCTGCCATCCTGATGCCGAACGGAGATGTTGTGAAGCCCGACATCCGAGACGCGGAGCGGCTGCAGGGATTCCCCGCGGACTGGACGCAACCCGCGTGTAGCATTGTAAAGCCCGGCCACCGATGGAAGCTGGTAGGGAACTCCGTAACGGTCGACGTCGCAAGGTGGATCGGTGAGCGCTTGGCAGTGCCGGGCGTCTACGATGGCTCTTGGGACGCGCGAATCCTCCCAGGGGCCCCCTGGCCTCGGTCGGCTTGGAATCTCGGGGAGGGCAGATACACAGCGCAGTTGTCGACTTGGCCCTTCCAACGGCCAATCATCCGGCTCGCCGAATTTCTCCAGTACCCGACAACGCCTCTCTCCTCCAAGGCAACCGCGGGATTCTTGACACGAGCCGGAAGAGGGTCACTCCGTTTTCCCACAGGGTTCCTCGCCGCCATCCAAACGCACCTGAGCAGGATGGAAGCTAGCAACGCCGGGGAACCTCCCCGCCGTGCGAACCGTGACAAGCGTGCACGCACCGATCGAACCACGGCTTCGGCGACGTCGATCCAAGCCTGAGGACGAACCGCGAGATCCGTCCCGACGAGGCCTCGAATCAGATACCGCAACATCCCAGAGGCTTCGGGCGATCCCGCGTCAGGGAACGCGGACCGAACGAGCCGTGCGTCGACTGCTCCACGAAGCTGGGCTCCGGTTCCGGATTGAGAACGGCGATCTACCAGGCTCGCCCGATGTTGCGAACCGACGTAATCGTTGGGCGGTCTTCGTCCACGGTTGCTTCTGGCATCACCATGTCGGATGCCCTCGGGCAACGGTCCCCAAGCGCAACGCGGACTTCTGGAAGGCAAAGTTCGCGGCCAACCGCGCTCGCGATGAGAGAGCGGTTCGGTACCTCCATAACGGAGATTACTACGTTCTGACCCTGTGGGAATGCGAGGTCAGCAATCAAGCCAGACTCCGTCAACGGTTGAGCGATCTATTCCACTACGCTCGCGGGAAGCGGGCCTCGTAAAGTTGAACCAGGCGGTGAATCATTGAGTCGTAGTGGAAGATCTCGCCCGGTGCCGGCGCCGGACGTTCCTCCGCTAGCCGAACGGGAGTTTTCCCGTCGTTGCGGCAATCGACGACGGTGATGGCGAGTGCATCGAAACCATCCTGCCCGACACCCGAGCGCCTCGGGAGTTCTTCGAGCTTCCGGATGACGCTCGATGTCACGTCCGGTTGCCTGTGCGACGATAACGCCCCGCCCCGCATCGGGCTCACAAATTCGCGCGCGATGTTCACCATCACGAATCCTACCGCGATCAATATCTCGCCTGACCCGTGGATCGTCTGATGGCTGGAATTGAGCTCGTCGAACAACCGCGGGCGCGCCTTCATGTGTTCAGTCATGCACGCTTTTGCCTCCAAAGCACACTGCACTACCCCCACCGGCCCTTCGTACATCGGCGGCAAATCACGCAAGGCGTTGCGATCTTCATCGCTCAGTTCGATGCGATATTGAGGAACGAGGTCGAGAAGGGCCCGGGGACGTTGCCCCGGCGTGGGACGACCTGGCGTACAGATTACCAAGTCGAGGTTCTTTCTTCGGTTCTGCTTGAAGTCGCGCATCTCGTGATTGATTCCGAACACAACCTCGCCTCGCTCGGCCTGCCGCGCGAGAAGTTCGCAATTCGCCATCAGGTCCACGAGAATTCCCCAACAGGCGATCTTCGAGTGGCGGTCACTGCGGGGATGGTACTGCCAGTTGGCCGCTGAGCGGCCCATCGGAACCGGCACACTCAAGGAACGTACGAGAATCTCAGGGCCCCGCATTTCGCGGGGACCTTCTCACGCATGTCCAGCGCCAGTCAAAGCGCACCGCGCGGGACCCGATTGGGCGTTCGGGTTCTACGGCTGCGCTTGCCAACAACGGCCCCCCGCACACCGAGGAGGTGCTGCTCGAGCTCGGCTACGACTGGGAACAGATCGCGGCGCTGCGCGAGGGCGGCGCGCTCGGCTGACCTTGCGGATCCGGCGCGGTGTCCATGGCATCGGCCGCGGCGGCGGGGAACGGCCAGCAGGCGTCGGGGCGCGCGTACTGGCGCACCAGAGCGTGCCAGTCGACGACCTCGCCGTGGCGGCCGCGCGCCGTGGCGAGGCAGGCGCGGCGCAGTCGACGGCGCAGCAGTGGCCAGCGCCCGGTGGCGAAGTCCGGCCACGCGTCGGCAAGGCGCTGGCGGCCGATGTCGACCACCGCCCAGGCGCGGTCGAGCCCGTAGGTGAGCGGCACGACGACGCCGTCCGGCTCGAGCACCAGGATGCGCGGCGCCTGCGGCGCCCGCAGGGGCGCGCCGTGGAGCGCTGCCGGGGCGCGGCGGGCCACCAGCCGATGCACGAGGTCGAGCTGGATACGCAGGCGCGGATGGGCGTCGCCGAGCACCGCGGCGAGGAGCAGCGCGTCGAGCCGCTGCTGCGCGTCGAGCGCGGTCATCGCCGTCGCCGCGGCGCCGCGACCCGCCGGCTCGAAGGGGTGCAGTTGCAACAGCGTCGCGCCCCACTCGCTGGCCAGGGCGGCGACGTCCTCGAGCTCGGACAGCGATTCGGCGCACAGCGTGTGGATGACGCCGAACGGCTGCCCGGCGGCGCGCAGCAGCGCCGCCGCCCGCTGCACCTGCGCGAAGGAGTGGCGAGCGCCGCGAATGCGATCGTGGCGCGCCGCCAGGCCGTCGAGGCTGAGCGCCACGACGCCGAAGCGGCCGGCGGCGCGGGCGTAGCGGGCGGTCGCGATCAGGGCGCCGTTGCTCACCAGGTTGACCCGGCTGCCGACCCGTTCGGCGGCCGCGAGGATCTCGTCGAGGCCGTCGTAGAGGAGCGGCTCGCCGCCGGAGAGCGAGACGATGCCGAATCCGAGCGCCGCCGCGTCGACGATCGCCGCCGCCACCGCCGCCGGCGCCAGTTGGTCGCGCTCGCGTGGTGACGAGGCCGAGTAGCAGTGCGCGCACGCCAGGTTGCAGCGGCGGGTCGGATGCACCTGGAAGATCCCGTCGCCGGCCACCCCGGCGTGCGCGCGCGCCATCACTTGCCCTTGGTCGCGATGCCGATGTCGATGCGCCCGATCTCGGGATTGATGATCCCGTACGGGAACACCTCGAAGCGCCCGAGCCCGGGCCGCGCCGTCAGCGCATCGACGATGCGCTTGGCGCTCGCCGCCGAGCTGGGGAGGACGCTGATCACCCACTCGTCGGGGAACGGGATCCCCTTCGGGAAGACGCGCACCTTGCCCAGATTCTCCAGGCTGGTGCCGACCAGCTTGTTGGCGATCGCCGCCTTGGCTTCGACTGGCAAGGCCTTGAGCGCCGCCGACGTTCCGCGTGCTGCCATGCGAACCTCCTGTGACTGACGCTGCGGACCGCACGCCCCATGCGGCGATCCTCGTGATGGCCGCCGCGTACACCCGCCGGCGCGGGGCGCCCAGTTGGGACTTTCCCTGATGCCGTCCTGCGGCCGTGGCGCCGGCGCGCGAGCGCGGCCGTCCAGTCACCGGAAGCGGTAGCGGACGTACCCCGGCCACGCCGACGGGTGGCGCAGCACGCCGGCGATCAGGGGCAGTTGGTCGAAGTAGACGGTGCGCTCGGCACCGAGGCCGTCGCGGAGGAGGAAGCGATCGACGGCGGGGATCCGCACCACCGAGCCGCCGAGCGGAAAGCGCATCGTCCACTCGACGAAGACCACGCCGTCGCCGCCGCCGGCGCGGTGGACCTCGCCGCGCAGCGCCGGCAACCAGCGGAACAGGCGCTGAAACTCCGCCAGCGCGGCCGGCCGCCCGCGCAGCGGCGGCCGGTGCGGCTGGTAGAGCACGACGTCGTCGGTGAGCAGCGCCACCAGCCGCTCCGCCGTCGGCGCCGCCCAAGCGGCGGCGAACTGCTCCGCGAACGCCAGTTCGGCGCTGCTCACGACGCCGCCGCCGATTGCGCCCCCAGGCGGTGCAGGCGGACGGGAACGCCGTTCAGCACCGATTGCCCGACCACGGCCTCGACCACCTGGTCGTCGGTCCAGTCGTTCGCCGACACGCCCGGCCGGCGCCCCGCGACGGACTGCCACGGCGCCGCGTCGGCGTGGCCCCAGCCGTGCGGCAGGCTGACGACGCCCGGCCGCATGTCGTCGCTGAGCTGCACCGCGACGGCTCCCGAATGCACGCGGCTCTCGAGCAGCGCCAGCTCGCCGTCGGCGACGCCGGCGCGGCGCGCGTCGTCGGGATGCACGAGCAGCGTGCAGCGCTCGCGCCCGGCGACCATCGCCTGCACGTTGTGCATCCAGGAGTTGTTGGTGCGGATCTCGCGCCGGCCGATGAGCAGCAGCTCGTCCGCCGGGGGCGGTGCCGCGGTCTGGCGCGCCAGGTCGCGCAGCGCCCCGAGCAGCGGTGGCGCGTCGAGATGGACGCGGCGATCGGCGTGGAAGATGCGGCGCGCCGCGCCGGTCTCCAGCGGCCCGAGATCGATGCCGTGCGGCGCCGCCGCGAGCCGCCGCCGGTTGAGCCCGCGCCGCCAGGGGAGGAAGCGGTCGCCGTGGCGGCCGCCGCGCAGCGCCAGCGCCGCCATCCGTTCCGGCGTCCAGCCGAGGCCGAGGCGCTTGCCGAGGCGGAACAGGCGATCGACGAACGGCCGTCCGGTCGGGCCGCCGCCCAGGCGCTCGGCGATCTCGAGCAGGATCTCCCAGTCGGCGCGCTCCTCGGGCCCGCGCGCGAAGACCGCCGGCGACCAGCGGGCGACGTTGCGGGCGAAGAAGTTGGCGAACATCACGTCGACGTGCTCCTCGCCGAGGCTCCAGGCGGGCGGCAGGATGACGTGCGCGTGGCGCGTCGTCTCGTTGAGGTAGATGTCGATCGCCACCATGAAATCGAGCCGCGCCAGCGCCGCCGAGACGCGCCGGCCGTTGGGTGTCGACAGCACCGGGTTGCCGGCGTAGCAGAGCAGCGCCCGTACCTGGCCCGGCCCCGGCGTCTCGATCTCCTCCGCCAGCACCGAGGCCGGCAGATCGCCGAGCGTCTCGGGCAGGCCGCGGACGCGGCTGCGCCAGCGGCCGTGACCGTCGCCGCCCATCAGGCGCACCAGCTCGACGACGTCGATCGCCGGGCTGGCGAAGAGCGCGCCGCCCGCGGCGCCCAGCCGGCCGGCGGCGAGGTTGAGCAGGTCGGTGGCGTAGGTGGCGAGCGTTCCGAAGGCGCTGTTGCAGACGCCGACGCGCGAGTAGGCGACCGCCGACGGCGCGCCGGCGAACTCCAGGGCCAGGCGCTCGATGATCGCCGCGTCGACGCCGGCGTGCGCCGCGACCCGTTGCGGCGTGAAGCGCGGCAGCTCCGCCGCCACCGCGTCCCAGCCGACGCTGGCGCGCGCCAGCGCCTCGCGGTCGATGCGCCCGCGCGCCGCCAGCACCTGCACCATGGCGAGCAGCAGCATGGCGTCGGCGCCGGGACGGATGGCGACGTGCTCGTCGGCGGCGCGCGCCGTCTCGCTGCGCCGCGGGTCCACCACCACGACCCGGCCGCCGCGGGCGCGGATGGCGCGCAGGCGGGCGCGCATGTTGGGGGCGCTGAGGAAGCTGCCGTTGGAGACCACCGGATTGGCGCCGACCACCAGCAGATACTGCGTCCGGTCCACGTCGGGGATCGGAATCGACAGCGAGCTGCCGTACAGGTACCACGAGGTCGCGAAGCGCGGGCTGGTGTCCTGCGAGCCGGCGCTCATGCAGTTGCGCGAGCCGATGGCGCGCAGCAGGCCGGCGCGCACCATCAGGGCGCCGTGGTTGTGGACGATGGGATTGCCGATGTAGACCGCGGTCGCGTCGGCGCCGTGCGCCGCGCGCACGGCGCGCAGCCGCTCGGCGACCAGCGCCAGCGCGGCCTCCCAGCTCGCCGGCCGGAACGAGCCGTCCGGCTGCCGGATCAGCGGCTGGCGCAGGCGGTCGGGATCGTGGTGGACGTCGGCGCTGGCGATGCCCTTCGGGCAGGCGTAGCCGCGCGAGAGCACGTCGTCGTCGTCGGGGCGCACCGAGACGACGCGGTCGCCCTCGACCTCGAACGTGAGGCCGCACGAGGCCTCGCACAGCGTGCAGGCGCGGAAGACGGTTCGGCGCATGGCTTCCTCCTCAGGCGGGGCGCGCGGCGCGCAACAGGTGGAGCGCCTCGCGGACGGCGACGAGCGAGACGCCAAGCTGGTCGCACAGCGTCGCGAGGTCGAAGAAGAAGCGCTCGCCGACGAGCAGACCGTCGGCGACCGCAAAGGTGCTGACGAACGGCAGCGATGCCGTGCGTCCGCTGGCCGGAACGGCCGGCAGGTCGCCGCGCATCGTCATCCGCGCCGTCCCCCAGCAGGCAACGGCGCGCGCGGCGAAGGTCATCTCGTCCACCGTCACGCCGTAATCCGGGAACACCCGGAAGAACGCGCGCAGGTGCGCGGCGGTCTCGGCTCGGTCGCGCGACGCGAGGCCGAAGCCGACGGTCTCGAGCTGGAAGTCGGGGTGGCAGAAGGCGAGCGCGCCGTCGACGTCGGCCCGGCACTTGGCGCGGGCGTAGCCCTCGACCAGCGCCCGCAGGTGTCTGCGATCGGACATCGCGCTTCCCCGCTCAGCGCGCCGGCGCCGACGCGACCTTGTAGGTGACGGTGGCGCGCGCCGCCAGCGTGCCGTCGATCCCGTGCACGGCGACGTCGCACACCGCGATCGAGGCGCCGCGCTGGATCACCGCCGCCGTGGCGACCAGGTCCTGTCCGCGACCCGCGGCGAGGAAGTTGATCGAGAAGCCGATGGTCGTGCCGCGCGCCCCGGGCTCGACCCGCGGGCTCGCCCAGCACGCGGCGGTGGCGGCGACGTCGACCAGCGAGGCGATCGCGCCGCCGTGCACCATGTCGGCGATGGTCGTGTTGTCCTCGACATACGGCAACCGCACCCGCACGCGATCCCGCTCGACCAACTCCTCGAGACACACCCCGAGCCGCCGCGCGTACGGCGCGCCGACGATGAAGGTCTCGACCAGGCTCCTGATCTCATCCAGCCGTTGTGGCTCCATGGCGGCGCATGGTACGAGCGGCAGTGGCACCTGGAAATATCCACTTCTGGCTCTTTCGATGATGCCACTTTCCCCTCCGCGGATTTCGCGGATCAGAAGCCGAGCGCGTCTCGGGCCTCGGTGCGCGAGTCCCTCCGCGTCTCATCGGTGACGTCCGCGCCATCCCTGGTGTGGATCGGGCGACCGCATGCACTCCCTCTGGCTGCGCCTGGACGGCGAGGGTCCGCGCTTCCGGCAGCTCTATCGGGCGCTGCGGGCGGCGATCGTGGACGGCACGCTGGCGCCGGGCGCCAGGCTGCCGGCGACGCGCGCCCTGGCGGGCGAGCTCGGCGTGTCGCGGACGACGGTGTTGCTGGCCTTCGAGCACCTGGCGGCCGAGGGCTACCTCGCCGGCCGGCACGGCTCCGGGAGCTACGTACAGGCCGCGCCGGCGCCGCGCCGGACGACGCTGGCGCGCGGCGCGAACCAGCCGGCGCCGCGGCTGTCGGCGTACGGCGCGGCGCTCGCGGCGGCGCAACGGCGGCCGCTGTTCAGCGGCTACAGCAGCGAACGGCCGGCGCTGCCCTACGACTTCCGCTACGGCGCCCCGTCGATGGTCGATTTCCCGCTGCGCGCCTGGCAGCGCTGTCTCGGCCGCCGCGCCCGCCGCGCCGCGCCGCGCGCCTACGACTACGGCCATCGGCAGGGCTCGCCGGCGCTGCGCGCCGCCCTCGCCGGCTACCTGCGGCGGGCGCGCGGCATCGCCTGCGAACCGGACGAGATGCTGATCGTCAACGGCTCCCAACAGGCGCTCGACCTCGCCGCCCGCGTGCTGCTCGACCGCGGCGACCGCGCCGTGGTCGAGGAGCCGGGCTTCGAAGGCGCGCGCAACGCCCTGCGCGCCGCCGGCGCCGAGTTGGTGTTCGCGCCGGTCGACGGCGAGGGGTTCGACCCCGCCGTGTTGGCGCGCGGTGGACGCGCCGCGCGTCTCGCCTATGCCACCCCGTCGCACCAGTATCCGCTCGGCGGCGTGATGCCGTACGGCCGGCGCGTCGCCCTGCTCGACTGGGCGGCGCGGGCCGACGCGTGGGTCATCGAGGACGACTACGACAGCGAGTTCCGCTTCGCCGGCCGGCCGCTCGAGGCGCTGAAGGCGCTCGACGAGCAGCGCCGCGTGCTCTACGTCGCCACCTGCTCGAAGGTGATGTTCCCGGCGCTGCGCATCGGCTACGCGGTGCTGCCGCCGGCGCTGGTCGAACCGTTCACCCGCGCCAAGGCGATCGCCGACGGCGGCTCGCCGGTCCTCGAGCAGGACGCGCTCGCCGACTTCATCGCCGGCGGCGACTTCGAGCGCCACCTGCGCCGTTCGCGGTCGCGCCTCGGCGCCCGGCGCGCCGTCCTGCTGGCGGCGCTCGAGCGCGAGCTGGGCGACGCCGTCGAAGTGGCCGGCGCCAATGCCGGCATGCATCTCGTCGTCTGGCTGCGCGACGTGCCGGCGACCCGGATCGGGGCCCTCGCCCGCGCCGCGGCCGAGGTCGGCGTCGGCATCTACTCCGTGTCCCCCTTCTACGCCACGCCGCCGGCGCGCGCCGGCCTGCTGCTCGGCTACGCGGCGCTGGACGAACGCGACATCCGCCTCGGCGTCGAGCGCCTGGCGCGCCTCATCGCCCATCGCCGGTGGGGCGACGGATCGCCCGCTTGATCTGGCGCTGCGACAGGCGACCGGTCACTGAATCGCTGCGTGGCGAGTTGCTGCACGAGCACCGCCCGATGTGCTCGCCATGCCAGCTCGAGCGCGTGCCGGGCACTGTCGCTTCGAGGGACAGCCGCGATGCTGCGAGAGGCAGCGCGGCGCGCCGATGCCACCGCAGGGGACTACGCCGCCGGCTGCAGCGCGATGCTGCGCGAGGCGAACCGGCCGCACCACGCGCGCACGTCGGCCAGCACCGCGTCGGTCGCCGCCGCCGATCCGGCGGCGCGACCAATCCGCGCCGTGCATTCGTCGAAGGAAATGGGCTGCGGATGCTGCTCGTCGCGATCGCGGCTGCGGTCGAAACGCAGCGGTCCCTCCCCACGGACCACGAGCTTGTCGTCCGCCGTGATCACCGCCAGCAGGTTCTGCCGATACCGCTCCGCCATCCCGGCCAGCCGCGGGTAGTGAAAGTGCTCGGCCACCGCGAACGGGTGCGCCGCTCGATGGCCCGCGTCCAGCAGCGTGTCGCTCCATCGCCGTTCGCCGGCGCTCGCCAGCAGCACGCCGAAGAGGTCGCGGGTGCTGACGATGTCGTCGATCGACGCCGCGCCGCGATCGGGGTGCCGGATCCAGAGCGGCACGTGCAGATGGGTGTCGTACACCGACGCATCGTGCAGGTAGAGCCCGTGCTCGCCGAAGGCTTCGCCGTGGTCGCTGGTCAGGATCACGACCGTGTCATCGAGCAGCCGGCCGGCGGCCGCGAAGAACGCCGCGAGCTTGCGATCCATCAGCTCGATGGCGCGGTGATAGCGACCGCGCAGGACCACGCCCGTGCGCGGCCTCACCTGCGCCCCCTCGCGCAGGTACGCGTGCTGGCCGAGAGCCGCGAGATGGAACGGAACCGACAGGTTCTCCCACACGGCGGCCGGCGAGCGCCACGGCCGCAACAGCGAGTGCGGCTGGGGGGCGTACGGCGCGTGCACGTCGTACAGATTGCAGCAGATGAAGACGCGCTGCCCGGCGCGCCGCTGGGCGGTGATCAGGTCGAGCACGCGCGCCAGCGCGAGGTCGTCGGCCGGCATGAGGGTGCGCGCGAAGGCGCGCACGAAATCGCGGCCGGCGGCGTGCCGGGGATGGAAGAAGCCGGTGCGCTGAATGTGCCGGCGCACCCGCGGCTTGGCGAGGGCGAGGAACATCGCGGCCAGATCGGCGCGGGAGGAGCTCGCGATGGGGCGCTCGCGGATCTGAAATCCGCGCGTCACGCCGGGGATCGCGCCATCGAAGACGAAGTTCCGCGTCACCAGGGCCGTCCGATAGCCGACCGCAGCCAGGCGTTCGGCTATGGTCGGCGACGGATTCCTGTACGCCATGGTTTGGAAATGCGCGCCGTGCTCCGAGGGGAGCCGTCCGGTGAACATGCTGAGGTGGCTCGGCAGCGTCCAGCACTCGCTCGCGTAGGCGCGCCGGAACCACAGCGCCTGCTCGCCGAGCCGATCGAGGAACGGGGTGGTGGGACGCCCAGGCCCATGGCCGCCGAGCGACGCGGCGCGCAGCGAGTCGACCACCAGCAGGAGGACATCGCGCCGGCGCGCGCTCACGCCAGCGCTCCGCGCCGTGCCGGGACGGCGCCGCGCGCGACCAGCAGCGCCGCGGCGCCGAGCGCCACGACCAGCGCCATGTACTGGACGTGGGGCAGCGGCGTGAAGCGCAGAAACTCCAGCAGGAACTGCCCGGTCCCGTACGCCGCCATGTAGAGGAGGAACACCTGCCCGTCGTACCGCTTGTGCCGCTGCAGCCACAGCGCCAGACAGCCGAGCCCGAGGGCGAGCAACGCGAAGTACACCTGCAGCGGGTGCACGGGCAGCGTGGCCGTAGCCGTGCGCGGCACCAGGTCGGCGCGCACCTGCGCCCACCAGAGCTGCGAACGGGCCGGGAACGCGATCGCCCACGGCAGCGTCGAGGGATGGCCAGCGCAGCAGCCGGCGAGCAGGCAGCCGATGCGGGCGATCGCCATCGAGAAACCGAAGGACGGCGCGATGACGTCGGCCAGTGCGCCGGCCGAGATGCGTCCCCAGCGGCCGAGCGCCCAGAGGGTGATGGCGACCGCGATCACCGCGCCGGGAAAACGGTAACCGGCGAACACTTCGGTCCCGATCGGCGCCAGGATGCCCGGCCGCTCGATCAGGCCGTACAGCTTGGCGCCGAGCGGCGCCGCGATGGTCAGGACGAACAGCGCGGCGAGGAACGGGCGCATCGCGAGCCGCGCCCGGCGAGCGCACAGGATCGCGACCGTGGTCCCGACCAGCGTGCCGGCGACGAGAAAGATCGGGTACGCCCGCACGCCCGCGAGCATGGGGTGCATCGCGGCTCACCCGTCCACGACCATGCGCTCTCAGTCGCCGCCTGCGGCGCCGGCTGCCGCAGCCGCGCCCTGTGGCACCGGGCCTTCCCAGGCCCAGGTCCCGCTCTTGCCGTGCAGCGTCGTGAACGTGCCCGCCATCCCATCCGCGGTGACCGTGCCGGTGAAGGACGCCAGCGCCGGGCCACCGCTCGGGCTCGCCACCGTGCCGGCCAGCGTCGAACCGTCGAGGTGCCAATCGACGGTGCCCAGGCGGTCCGCCTGCAGCGGCACGCCGGCGACCCGCACGGTGCCCGTCACCCCCTGGGCGCTGATCTGCAGCCGCTGCGCCCCGGCGCCGGCGCCGTCATCGAGCGCCCTGGCGGTGAGCGCCAGGGTGCCCGACATCGGCGCGGCAACGGCCGCCGCGTCCGCCTCCACGCCCGAGCTGGGCGACCCGCCGAGGGCGAGCGCCGAGACCAGCATCGCGGTCGCGATGTACATGCGCATGGTCGTGTCCTCCCTCCCACTCACGGGCAACCGCAATCGCCGCAGACCACCGTCACCGGCACGTTGGTGCTGGCGGCGCCGAAGTACGTCGTCGTGTCGCCATCTTCCTTCAGCATCCGCCATTGGAAGTTGTAGGTGTCGGCCGGCGACGGCGCCGTCACCGTGAAGCTGAACGTCACCTGCTCCCCGGGCGCGACCCCCGCGGGCGGCAGCTCGACGCGGTTCAGGCCCCAGGTCGTGTTGTCGACGTCGTTCACCGCCCCGAGCGCGAAGCGCGGCAGCGTGTCGGCCATCCACACCGTCCCGCCGGTGTTCTGCATCCGCACCCACACCTCGTAGTCCGCGCCGGCGATCATGTCGGTCGGCACGCTCTGGCTGACGAAGCTCGCCCCGTCGCCGCCGCCGGCATTCACTCCCAGGCTTCCGCCCTCCACCAGGGCCTCGAAGGTGTCGCCGTAGATATCGCTGATCACCGGGTTGAAGGTGTCGATCATGTGCCGGCCGGTGATCGCGTCGTTCAGGATCTGCGCCGTGCAGACCGCCAGCGCGCCATCGGGCGCCACCGGGCACGGGCAGTGCAAGTCGCCCATGCCGCCGCCCGGCGCCAGATCCGAGAGCACCAGGCGCTCGGCCTTGAGGCCGAAGAGGTTGCCGTCATACGGCGTGCTGCTGCTCAGGCGCATGCCCTTGGCGGCGAGCGCCGGAGCCGCCGTGCACTGCGGCAGGGTCATCGCCAGCGACTGGTAGATCAGGTCGAGGCTCACCCCGGCGGGCTGCGCGGCGCCGCCCACGTAGTCGATGGTGAAGCGGATGGTGTCGCCGGGGTTGCCGGCCGCCGATCCGATCTTGAGCGTCACCGGCCCCTGTTCCCCCACGTGCGCGATGGCGGCGGCGCCGGCGCACCCCATGAGCGCCGATTGCACGCCGCGGATGAGCTCGTTGATCGCCACCTCGCCGTCCGGCATTGGCCGGGCGCGCCGGTCCACCACGTCGAACGCCGGACATGCCTCGAGCGGCGCGAGGCCGAGCGCGATGTTGACGCCGACCAGCAGCTCGTTGATGGCGACGTCCTGGTCGCAGTTGCAGTCGCCGACGCAGGTGGCGCCGCACGGCGTCGGATACGGCGTCGGCGTTCGCGTCACCGTCGGCGTGCGCGTCCGCGTGAAGGTCAAGACCGGCGTCGGCGTATTGGTACGCGTGCTCGTCCGCGTGCCGGTCGCCGTCGCCGTGCCGGTGATCGTCGGCGTCAGCGTCTGCGTCACCGCCTGATACGCCCCCATGTCGTAGCCGGTCCCCGGAGCACCGGCGCGCGGCCGCGGCTCGCCGTTCGCATCCTGCGACTGCGCCACCCGCACCGAAAAGCCGTGCAAGGCTGCGGGCGTCGCCGGCGGAACCGCCGCGTTCACCCCGGCGCTGTTCGGCGCCAGGATCAACGACGCATCGAGGAAGGTCGGCATCTTGTTGACCTGTCCGGTCGACTTGCTACAGCCGTCGCCGCCGGTCGAGAGGTTGTAGCCGCAGTGGCGCGTCGTCGCGTCCACCAGCAGCGGCCCACCGGAGGCCTTCACGACGGAGTTGTACACGTTCATGATCCGCCCCTGGTAGATCTGCCGCTTTTTCTTGCCGTCGTTGTCGACGAAGGTGTTGTTCAGAATGTTGCCCTGCGTATTCTGCGCCGCGTCTCCGGCGTTGATGCCGTACCGCGCATTCTTGTGCAGGACGGAGTTCTCGACCTGCAACGTCGAACGCACCGCGGTCCGCGACGGCGTCGCGCCGACACCCCACATGATTATTCCGTTCCCCTGATCGGGCTTCGGTGTCGGCGTCGGCGTTCCTGGCGTCGGCGTCCCGCGCAAATTGGGCCCGTTGTCCACGGCCTGCGAGCACAGCACCTCGACGAGCGGTCCGCCGACATTGTAGCCGTGGCCTTTGTTTCCAGTCGCATTGGAGTTGAGGAATTGGATCCGGTCCAGTGACACCGGGGCAGGATTCACGACCCGAAATCCATCCGCGGCGTTATTCATGACGGTCACGCCGCGGAGATCCAGGGAGCCCGCAGCAGTAGCCGCGACAGAGATTCCGTTACTAGAATTAAACTGGCCACCAGCATCCATCACCGCTGCATCGCGAGCACAGAAATTGGTTCCCCCGATCGTGATGCCTGCGGTCGCCGATCGAGAGATAGCCACCCTCTCAAGCGTGACGTTCTGCGCCGTGCTTCTGATCACAACCGGCTGATTGAAGCGTATGGGGTTGGGCGTCGGAGTGGTCGCGCCGACTGGAGTTCCGTCGAATTTGGCTACGATCCGAATGTTCTTGATCGCGACGTTCGTGCCGGAAATATCGAATAGATCCTGCGCGTTATCACTATTTGACTTCGGCGCAATCGCAACGCCGAAATCGCCTGTGCCTTCGATGACGACGTTCGTCAGGTTGGCTCCGATCACCTTCACCTGCGACACGCAATTCGCACTCGGCGAGATGAGCACACGCCGGCTTGATTGGAAGGTGTAGGTATCCAATGCGGAGCAGGAAATCGAATCCGTCGACGTCGTGGTTGGCACTCCGCAGCGCGGCAACAGCGTGGGCGCTGGGTTACACCACGGCGTGGGCGTTGGCGTCTGGCCGAAGCTCGCCGCTGCGAAGACGGCGTTCGCGGCTGTAGCCAGAACGACCGCCCATATTGGCCGCAGCGGCGAATCCAAACCATCGAACCCCGCTCCTCGCGGAAGCAGTGCGACGTGGCAACTCATGGACATCCCCCCAATGCGCGGCTGACGGCGCGCACCAGCTCGTCGATCGTGATCAGGTAATCGACGTTCCCATCAGCGGCCAGACATTCACGGACGACGCTGGGTCTCCCGTTCAGCGCGCCGCCGGTGGCGGACACCAGCTCATCGATCGACACCCGCCGATCCCCGTTGCAGTCCCCCGCACACTCGCCGGTGCGCTCGACCGTGTAGCGCTGCCCGTAAACCTCGCAGTCCTGCGATCGATGACAATCGGTCCAGGCAATGAGCCAATCGCCATTGGCCATCCGGGTCACGCCGGCGCCGTACGCATCGCCGAGGCTATCGATGGCGATGCTCAGTTCACCCCGAAACGTATCGTCGACGTCGAACAGGCGCGCGCGCATTCGCGGCCGCGGGGTGTCGGGGCCGCTATCCTCCATCCAGGTGACCATGACCTCGCCGTCGCTGCAGGCGACGTTCGGCACATATTGGTACGGACTCCCTTCTTCGGGATCGACCCAGAACGCCGTGCCGCTCGGGCTGCCTTCGCGATCAACACGCTCCAAGATCACCGGTCTCGACTCTTCAAGGTCGTCGCCGTCGGTCGCCCAGGCTACCGCGATCTGCCCGCTCGGCTGCGTACACAGCACCGGTCCCTGAAAAAACAGGGTGATGACGGAGTTCACCTTGTGCGACGGGCCGGTCGGCTCGACGCCGCGGAATTGCTGCGCACGGACCTCGGCGTACCAGGGCTCGTACCACGCGACGACGTAGGTGCCGCTCGGCTCCGTCGGCGTGGGAACGAAGAAATACTGCGTTCCGGCGGTGATCGGCACCGAGGCGCCGGGGCCCTCCGGACCCACCAGGCGCACCCGACCGCGGGGAAACTGCGGCGTGTCGTCCTGCCAGGCGACCACGAACTGCCCGGTGCCGATCGCCGCCACCGAGGGCTCGCTGCCGATCGGGTACGGCCGTTGCGAGATGCTCAGCAGCGGGCCGATCGGCTGCAGGCTGGCGTCGAGCCGCTGGCCGACGATGCCGGTGACCGGCTCGGGAAAGCCGCGCGGTTGGATCAGCGCCATCCACACCACCAGCAGCGTGCCGTCCGGGGAGACGGCGGCGCGCGCCACCGGGTTGATGCCGCCGTGCATGGCGTTCACCTGCACATCCGGACCGAGCGGCTCGGCGTTGCCGTCGAAGCGCCGCACCGCGACGCCGCCGGGGTTCTGGAAGAGCACGACGAAGCCGCCGTCCGGCATCGCCACCAGTTGCCGGAGCTGCTGGTCGCCCTCGGTCACGCTGTTGAGCTGGAACTCCCCGCCGCGCCGCGCCAGCGCCGCCGCCGCGGTCTCCGCGCCCAGACAGAGCACCAGGGCGGCGACTACGGCGACGCGCGCCCACAACCCCTGCCGATCACACCGAGCCATGCAGTTGCCCTCCCAGTGCGATTCGAGCGGTCCCGCCACTGCCATGCAACCGCGGCACGGCCCCTGCGGCCGTCTTACCCGGTGCGGTGCGAGCCGCACGGAGCGTGGCCGATGATGGTCGCTGCTCGGGCCTGAAGCCGCGCCAGCAGCCCTACGCCCCCCCCCGCGGCTGTTCGCACGCCTCGACCGACCGGAAGGTTCGTCCACGACAGGGTGGCGTCGCTGTGTGACTTCTAGATGAGTTGATACTATCATTCTGTCGCTGCTCATCCGCCAATTCACGTCGAGGGCGCGGCAGCTATCGCGCGCATTCATCTTTCCTGTCAAGTGTGTAGTTTTATTTACATGACGATGCATGGGCCGCGTGTGCGTTGAATGCATGCGCTGCAGTCAGTGGCCACGCCCGCATGGAATACCGACCAGCGACGCGGAATCCCCGAAGTTCCTGGCCCCCGCGAGCGCGGCGTCGCCGAGGAGCCGTCGCGACATCGCCGCCGGCATCGCGCGCCTGGCCCGGACCATCCGCAGCGTGGCGGGCGCCGCTCCCGAGGAACCTTTCCTCCGATCTGCGGCGTCGCGAAACGATCGCCATGGCGGGCGCCGCAGGCGAGAAACCTCGCCTGGCGAAGACCGTTCAACGTAATTGCGTGCGCGCCGCTACGACGAACCTCGGATCCGGCGAGGCCGTTTCAATACGATGCCGTGGAGGGCGCCGCTCCGTCGGCGCTTGTTGAAAGGGCCTCCGTCGGTCGTTTCAACGGGCGCCAACGGAGCGGCGCCCTCCACGCGCATTACATTGCCCCACACGCCACCGCAGGTGGTCCAAGAGCGGCGAATCCACACCATCGAACCCCGTTCCTCGTGGCCGCAGTGCGACGTGGTGATTCATGGACATCCCCCCAATGCGCGGCTGACGGCGAGCACGAGCTCGTCGATGGTGATCAGGTAATCGACGTTCACATCTGCGGCCAGACACTCCCGGACGAGAGTGGGCCGCTCATTCAGCGCCCCGATGGTGGCCGACACAAGTTCATCGATCGAGACCTGCCCGTCCTGATTGCAATCGCCGGCGCACTTGCCGGTCCGGTCGAAGGTGTAGCGCTGGGCGAAGACGTCGCAGTCGACGGATCGGTGGCAATCGGTCCAACCAACGAGCCAATCCGCACTGCCCAGCCGGGTCACGCCGGCACCATCGGTGTCGCAGATGTGGTCGATCGCCACACTGACCTCACCACGGATGGCCCCATCATCGCCAAATAGCCGCGCTCGGACCCGATTCCGGGGAGAGCTTGGGCCGGTGTTTTCGATCCAGGTAAGCATGACATCCCGATCGCTACATGCGATGCCAGGTATTGTTTGATATGGGTTACTTTCGTCGGGATCTACCCATCTCGGTCCGCCGATAGGGCTTCCATAGGGTGGTGTCGGTCAAGTGGTGGAAAAGAGTCGCGCCTCGCATCCGGCAGCGTAACCAGTAATGGACTCTATGCGGTCAGGCCGCGTTGCTCCGTTGGGTAACCGCCGGCATCTCCTGCCAGCCGACCATGCGCCGCAAGGTGATCTGCCCGCTGCGGATCAGGCCGAAGAGCAGCAGCAGGACGGCATCCTCGCTCGGCAGGCTCGCCTGGGTCTTGGTGCGGCGGCGGAACTCCTCGTTGATGCGCTCCAGCGCGTTGGTGGTGCGCAGCGCCTTCCACTGCGCCACGGGATAGCGCAGGAAGGTGAAGAGGCGATCCCCGCCTCCTCGAAGCTGCTCCACGCCGCCTTGCAGCGCAGCTTCCACTTGCGGCTGAACGCCACGCGCGCCTTCCACGTCGGCTGCCGTCGTGCGGTAGATCATCCGTTGCAGTCCCTCCGCGGTTCTCGCGCAGGTGCGCCGGGGCCTTGGCGAGCAGGTTCAGAGCTTGTGATTGGTGCAGCGCTGTACTGTCGAGCTGCGGCCAGGTCGCCCGCCAGCAGGGGGCCGCCTTCCAGGCCGGGTTGCCGTCGATCACCGCCAACACCGCGTCCCAGCGCTGGCGCTTCTGCAGCGCCTCCAACACCTCCTGCCAGGCGGTGGCCGTGCTCTCCTCGCCCTCGCCACGCGCAGATCGAGCAGCACCCGCCGCCCGTCCGCGCACGTCCCCATGTCACCAGCACCGGGACCGTACCCGCTTCTTTTGCCGATGTGGACCCGTGGATACCAGCCGTCGAGGAAACAGGTAGCGGATCTGCTCGGCCGCCAGGTCCCGCTGGCTCCACGTAGAAGTCTTCTGCGCAACGCCCGACCAGGCGCGCGAGATCGCGTCCCCCAGCGGCGCGCCGCGCAGCACGGCGCCGCGCCCTGCGTACGCCGCGTGCTGGTGCCGCTCTGTAGATCCCCAACAGCCCTCGTCGACCCGCGCCGTGTGCGCCGCGCGTAGCGCTCGAACATCGCGCTGCGCCACTGCGCCTCGCCGGCGGCGTCGCAGCCGGGCGACGCGGCAGCGCGAACGTCGTCGGTCCCGCGCTGGTGCTTCAACGTCCGCGGCCGCCGGCCGTGGCGATAGCCCACTCGCTCGCCGCCCACTCGCGCCGATTTCGCCGCGCCCAGCGCCGCTTCCAGCTCCTCCTCGACCAACACCTCGATCGTCTCCCGAATCCGCTCCCGCATCACCTGCTCGATCGAATCGCGGCCGAACGCTTCTCCCGGTCTCGTCCCCTTGCTATCGCTTCCCATGGCGTCATCCTCCGGCACCCGCTCTGGCCAGCGGGCGCGAGCTGTGGGTTACAACTCGCCGGATGATGACGCCTTTTCGCTTTTCCACCAATCAGCCGACACTACCTTCCATAGCGGTCATACCTCGCAAAGATTACAGGCCTCGACTCTTCGAAATCATCCCCATCTGTCGACCAGCCGACGGCAATCTGCCCGCCGGGCTGCGTACACAGCACCGGTCCCTCGAAGAAACCGGTGATGACAGAGCTCACCTTGTAGGACGGGCCGGTTGGCTCGATGCCGCGAAATGCGCGCGCGCGGACCTCGGCGAACCAGGGCTCGTACCAGGCGACCAGGTACGTTCCGCTCGGCTCGGTCCACGTGGGAACGAAATAGTACTGCGTCCCGGCGGTGATCGGGACCGAGGCGCCGAGTCCGTCGCGGTCGACGAGGCGCACCCGACCGCGGGGGAATTGCGGCGTGTCGTCCTGCCAGGCGACGACGAACTGCCCGGGGCCGATCGCCGCCACCGACGGCTCGCTGCCGATCGGGTACGGCCGTTGCGAAATGCTCAGGAGCGGGCCGATCGGCTGCAAGGTGGCGTCGAGGCGCTGGCCGACGATGGCGGTGACCGGCTCGGGGAAGCCGCGAAACGGGATCAGCGCCATCCACACCACCAGCAGCGTGCCGTCCGGGGAGACAGCGGCGCGCGCCACCGGGTTGATGCCGCCGTGCATGGCGTTCACCTGCACATCCGGACCGAGCGGCTCGGCGTTGCCGTCGAAGCGCCGCACCGCGACGCCGCCGGGGTTCTGGAAGAGCACGACGAAACCGCCGTCCGGCATCGCCACCAGTTGCCGGAGCTGCTGGTCGCCCTCGGTCACGCTGTTGAGTCGGAACTCCCCGCCGCGCCGCGCCAGCGCCGCCGCCGCGGCCTGCGCCCCCAGACAGAGCACCAGCGCGGCGAACACGGCGACGCGCGCCCACAACCCCTGCCGATCACAGCGAGCCATGCAGTTGCCCTCCCGGTGCGATTCCAGCGCTCGCGCCTCTGCCATGCAACCGCGGCGCGGCGCCGGCCGCTGCGATTCCCCGTTCGGCGCGCGCCGCCCGGAGCGTTCGCGTGGTCGGACAATGGTCGCTGCTCGGCCGCGAAGCGGCGATCGCAGCCTGAGGTGCGCTACGCCCCCCGCCGCCGCGCCGCACGCCTCGACCCACCCGCGGGCTCGCCCGCAACAGGACAGCATCGCTGTGCGATTTCTAGCTTGGTGGAGAACTATCATTCCGTCACCGCTCGTCCGCCAATTCACGTCGTGGACGCGGGCACTTATCGCGCGCATTCATCTCGCCTGTCACGTGTGCATGTCGATTTACACTATGGTGCATCGGCACGACGACGCGACGAGGGCGTTGAATAGATGCGCCGCAGTCAGTGGGCCCCGCGCTGGCACGGCGCGCGGCGTCCGCCTCGCCGTTGGCGTTGCCGGAAGCGGCGAAGACGATGCGCGCCAGCAATGCGAGCGTGGACCTCCGACGCGCTCCAGCGAGGCGCGCCGCCCTTGCCTTCCGCCGCCGCCGAATGATCGGTTCCCAATGCTGAGCTCGTCGCGGGCGCGCCGTTGCCATCCACGATGCGCGCGCGAGCTCGACCTTGATGAGACAGAAAACTCCTCACCACGGAGGCACGGAGACACGGAGGGCTCGGTGCCATAGCGAAGGCGCGGGGCCTCTTCTCACTCCATTTCTAATGAACGTTGGGATGAACGCTGGGCGGGCTTCGAGATCAGTACTCTCCGTGTCTCCGTGCCTCCGTGGTGAAAGTCTTTTGTCGCATCAAGGTCGATTACTAGGTATGCGCCGACCGGTGCGCCGCAGCGATCGGCCGTCGAGCCGTCCGCAGCGACGGAGAACCCGGGAGCGCACGCTCCGGCCGCGCCACCGCGACGGCGACGCGGCGGGCGGTCAGTGCTCGCGACCGCCGCGGCGCCGAGCGCTTCGCCGCGACCACCGGACCACCTTGCGAACCGGCGGCGGCTGGCCGCGACCGTCGTCCTCGATCACATCCTCGCCACCGACGTTGCTGGTCGAGCAGGCGTACCAGACGCCAACCAGCAGCAACGCCAGGGTGCAGCCGAACAGCGTGAAGTCGATCATCGTCGCCTCCGAATCCATGCCGGTGCGGAGCAATCGCCACACCAGCCGGCGCGCGGCGCCACGGCGTCGGCGACGCGCGCCCGCTCACCGCCGGGTCCACGACCCGCCGGCGCCGCCAGCTCCCGGATCGTGCGAACTGCCCGGCGCCAAGTCATCGAATCAGCGCGTTTCCCCAAGCGCCCGGACCGGTGGAGCGCGCCTCCGGGCGGCGCATCGGGCGGGATGCACGATGTTCCGCTATGCATCGAGGCGAGATGCGGACACGGAATCGCTGGCCCCGTGCTTGCTGAATCGGCATGCGGAGGAGTGAGGCATGGCAGACCTGATCTTCATCCTGGTGACGGTCGTGTTCTTCGCGATCGCCGCCGCCTACGTGCGCGGCTGCGACAGGCTCTGAAGAGGACGGCGGCATGGCCCTGGACTACGTCGTCGGCGGCGTCATCGCCGTCCTGATCTGCGCCTACCTGGCGTACGCGCTGCTGCGTCCCGAGCGCTTCTAGGATCGAGCGATGGAGCTCGTCGGCTGGTTCCAGATCCTGCTCTTCTTCGCCGCGGTCGTGGCGGTCACCAGACCGCTCGGCGTCTTCATGTACGATGTCTTCGAGGGCGCGCGGCAGCCCGCGCCGCGCCTGCTCGGCCCGATCGAGCGCGGCCTCCTGCGGCTGTGCGGCGTCGACCCGACGCGCGAGCAGCCGTGGACGGACTACGCCCTGTCGCTGCTCGCCTTCAGTCTCTTCGGCGTGCTCGTCACCTACGCCATCCAGCGCCTGCAGGGCGTACTGCCGTTCAACCCCCAGGGGCTGCCGGCGGTGAGCGCGGACTCGACCTTCAACACCGCGGTCAGCTTCACCACCAACACGAACTGGCAGGGGTACGCCGGCGAAGCGACCATGAGCTACCTGACCCAGATGGCGGGCCTGGCCTGGCACAACTTCACCTCGGCGGCGGCCGGCATGGCGGCCGCCATCGCCCTGGCGCGCGGCCTGACGCGGCAACCGGCGGCCGACGGCACGCGCGGCATCGGCAACTTCTGGGTCGACCTGATCCGCGCCACGATCTACGTGCTGCTGCCGATCAGCATCGTCATCGGACTCGTGCTGGTGGCGCTGGGCGTGATCCAGACGTTCGGCCCGTACGTCGACGTGACGACGCTCGAGGGCGTCAGGCAGACGCTGGCGATGGGCCCGGTCGCCTCACAGGAGGCGATCAAGCAACTCGGCACCAACGGCGGCGGTTTCTTCAACGCCAACGCCGCGCATCCCTTCGAGAACCCGAGCCCGCTGTCGAACTTCCTCTCGATGTGGCTGATCTTCGCCATCCCGGGCGGGCTCACCTACACCTTCGGCCGCATGGCGCGCGATCAGAAGCAGGGCTGGGCGCTGTTCACCGCCATGGCGCTGCTCTTCCTGGTCGGCGTCGGCGTCGCGTACCACTTCGAGGCCGGCGGCAACCCGGTGATGCAGGGCCTGGCGGTCGACCAGGGAGCCGGCAACCTGGAGGGCAAGGAGGTGCGCTTCGGGGTCGCCAACTCGGCGCTCTACGCGACCATCACCACCGACGCCTCGTGCGGCGCCGTCAACGCGATGCACGACAGCTTCACGCCGCTCGGCGGCCTGGTGCCGCTGGTCAATATCATGCTCGGCGAAGTCATCTTCGGCGGCGTCGGCGCCGGCCTGTACGGCATGCTGGTGATGGTGCTGCTGGCCGTCTTCATCGCCGGCCTGATGGTCGGCCGCACCCCGGAGTACCTCGGCAAGAAGATCGAGCAACGCGAGATCACGCTCGCCATGCTGTACGTGCTGATCTTTCCGCTCCTCATCCTGGGCTTCGCGGCCTGGTCGGCGGTCGCGCCGTACGGTCTGTCGTCGCTCAACAACGCCGGCCCGCACGGGCTGAGCGAAATGCTGTACGCGTTCACCAGCGGCGCCGGCAACAACGGCTCGGCGTTCGCCGGCCTGAATGCCAATACGCCCTGGTACAACACCACGCTCGCGCTGACGATGCTCGCCGGCCGCTTCCTGATGATGGTGCCGATGCTGGCGATCGGCGGCTCGCTGGTCGGCAAGCGGACCGTGCCTCCCTCGGCGGGCACCTTCCCGACCGACGGCGGGTTGTTCGTCGTCCTGCTGATCGGCGTCATCATCATCGTCGGCGCCCTCACCTTCTTCCCGGCGCTGGCGCTGGGGCCGATCGTCGAGCATTTCCTCGCCAACGCCGGCCGCTTCTTCTGATGACCGCGATCGTCACCCGGAGTCACGGCAACAGGGAGCGGAGCGCGGTCGCCTCCGTGCCGCCGCGTCTCGGCGTGAGGGAGTGAGGACACGATGACCAAAGCTCGCGAGCTCTCGCTCGTCGACCCGGACATCCTCGCCCAGGCGGCGATCGCCAGCCTGCGCAAGTTGGCGCCGCGGCACGTGGCGAAAAATCCCGTCATGTTCGTGGTCGAGATCGGCAGCGCGCTGACGACGCTGGTCTTCGTGCGCGACCTGGCGACCGGCATCCACACCGCGCCGCCGTGGTTCACCGCCACCATCAGCCTGTGGCTCTGGTTCACCGTGATCTTCGCCAACTTCGCCGAAGCGGTCGCCGAGGGGCGCGGTCAGGCGCAGGCCGCGAGCCTCCGCAGGATGCGCCAGGACACCACCGCCCGCCGCCTCAGCAACGGCCGCGAGGAGGCCGTGCCGGCGTCCCAGCTCCGCAAGGGCGACACGGTGGTCGTCGAAGCGGGCGAGCTGATTCCCGGCGACGGCGAGGTCATCGAAGGCATCGCCTCGGTCGACGAGTCGGCCATCACCGGCGAATCCGCGCCGGTGATCCGCGAGAGCGGCGGCGACCGCTCCGCCGTCACCGGTGGCACCAAGGTGCTGTCGGACCGCATCGTGGTGCGCATCACCACCGACCCCGGGCAGTCGTTCCTCGACCGCATGATCGCGCTCGTGGAAGGCGCGGCGCGGCAGAAGACGCCGAACGAGATCGCGCTGCACATCCTGCTGGTCGGCCTGACGATCATCTTCCTCATCGCCTGCGCGACCCTGGTGCCGATCGCCCTCTATTCGCACGTCACGCTGCCGGTGACGGTGGTGGTGGCGCTGCTGGTCTGCCTCATTCCGACCACCATCGGCGGCCTGCTGTCGGCGATCGGCATCGCCGGCATGGATCGGCTGCTGCGCAAGAACGTCCTGGCCATGAGCGGCCGAGCGGTCGAGGCGGCCGGCGACGTGGACACGCTGCTGCTCGACAAGACCGGCACCATCACCCTCGGCAACCGCATGGCGACCGAGCTGATCCCGGTGGCGGGCGTCACGGCCGAGGAGCTGGCCGACGCGGCGCAACTCGCCAGCCTCGCCGACGAGACGCCGGAAGGGCGCTCGATCGTCGTGCTGGTGAAGGAGCAGTACAAGCTCCGCGGCCGCGACGTGCGCGAGCTCGGCGCGCACTTCATTCCGTTCAGCGCCCATACCCGGATGAGCGGCTGCGATCTCGATGGCCGGCAGGTGCGCAAGGGCGCGGTCGACGCCGTCGCCGCCCACGTCCAGTCGCTCGGCGGCCACTTGCCGCCCGGGCTCGACGCCATCGTCCACAGCATCTCCGACACCGGCGGCACGCCGCTCGCGGTCGCCGACGGCCCCCGCCTGCTCGGCATCATCCACCTCAAGGACGTGGTCAAGGGCGGCATCAAGGAACGCTTCGACCGCTTCCGCGCCATGGGCATCCGGACGGTGATGATCACCGGCGACAACCCGCGCACCGCGGCGGCGATCGCCCGCGAGGCGGGGGTCGACGACTTTCTCGCCGAGGCCACGCCGGAAACCAAGATGCAGCTCATCAAGAACGAGCAGGCCAAGGGCAAGCTGGTGGCGATGACCGGCGACGGCACCAACGACGCCCCGGCCCTGGCGCAGGCGGACGTCGGCGTGGCCATGAACACCGGCACGCAGGCGGCGAAAGAGGCCGGCAACATGGTCGACCTCGACTCCAACCCGACCAAGCTGCTGGAGGTGGTCGAGGTCGGCAAGCAGTTGCTGATGACCCGCGGCTGTCTGACGACGTTCTCGATCGCCAACGACGTCGCCAAGTACTTCGCCATCCTGCCGGCGCTGTTCGTCGTCGCCTACCCCGAAATGAAGGCGCTGGACGTCATGCACCTCACCTCGCCGTTCAGCGCCATCCTCTCGGCGGTGATCTTCAACGCCATCATCATCATTCTGCTCATCCCGCTGGCGCTGCGCGGCGTGCGGTACCGACCGCTCGGCGCCGCGGCGCTGCTGCGGCGCTCGCTGCTGATCTACGGCATCGGCGGCGTGATCGCGCCTTTCGTCGGCATCAAGCTCATCGACATGGCGCTCGCCGCCGTCGGCCTGGTGTGAGGAGAACCCCGATGCGCTCCATCCTGCTCACCGCGCTGCGTGCCACCGCCGTGACCCTGGTGCTCACGGGGATCGTCTACCCGCTGCTCATGACCGGCCTGGCGCAGGGCCTCTTTCCCTACCGCGCCAACGGCAGTCTGCTGCGGGACGGGACCGGCGCCGTCATCGGCTCGGAGCTGATCGGCCAGGCCTTCACCCGCCCCGAGTACCTCTGGCCACGCCCCTCGGCGGCCGGAGCCAACGGCTACGACGCCACCGCGTCCGGCGGTTCGAATCTCGGCCCCACCTCGCGGACGCTGCGCGACCGCATCACCGCCGAGATCGCGCGGCTGCGCGCGAGCAACCCCGAGGCGCCGGGACCGATCCCCGCCGACCTCGTGACCGCATCCGGCAGCGGCCTCGATCCGCACCTCTCGCCGGCGGCGGCGCGCTGGCAGGTGCCGCGCATCGCCGGCGCGCGCGGCGTGGCGCCCGAACGCGTGCTGGCGCTCATCGAGGACAGCGTCGAGGGCCGGACCTTCGGCGTCCTCGGCGAGCCGCGGGTCAACGTCCTGCTCGTGAACCTGGCGCTGGATCGCCAGTTCGGAAAGACGCCGCGGTGAGCCGATGAGCGCCGCTCCACGGTAGGAGGCTCGTGACCGCGCGCCGCCCAGAGGACTTCCTCGAGATCGTCGAACGCGCCAAGCGCGGGCGGCTCAAGGTGTACATCGGCCCCGCCGCCGGCGTCGGCAAGACCTACCGCATGCTCGAGGAGGCGCACGCCCTGCGGCAGCGCGGCGTCGACGTGGTGCTCGGCTTCGTCGAGACGCACGGCCGGCCGGAGACCGAGGCCCTCCTGCCGGGCCTGCCGGCCGTGCCGCGGCGGCAGGTCGAGTACCGCGGGTTGCGCGTCGAGGAGATGGATCTCGATGCCGTGCTGGCGCGCCACCCGCAGGTGGCGGTGGTCGACGAGATCGCCCACACCAACGTCCCCGGCTCGCGCAACCGCAAGCGCTATCAGGACGTGCTCGAGCTGCTGGCCGCCGGCATCAACGTCATCTGCGCCTTCAACGTCCAGCACCTCGAGAGCCTGAAGGACGTCGTCGAACGCGCCACCGGCGTCACCATCCGCGAGACGGTGCCCGACACGCTGCTCAAGCAGGCGGACCAGGTGGTGAACCTCGACCTCGATGCCGAGGACCTGCTCGAACGCCTGCGCAGCGGCAAGATCTACGCCGCCGACAAGGTCGAGTGGGCGCTGCACCACTTCTTCAAGGAGGAGAAGCTGTCCAGCCTGCGCGAGCTGGCGCTGCGCGAGGTGGCGGAGCGGCTCGACTCGCGCGCCAGCGCGACGCCGGGCGGCGGTGAGACGCGCGCCCCGACTCCCGGTCGGGTGATGGTGTGCCTCGCCTCGGCGTCGCCGCGCGCCGCCGAGCTGCTGCGCCGCGGCTCGCGCATGGCCGGGCGGCTCAACACCGACTGGTTCGTCGTCTACGTCGAGACGCCGGGCGAGGCGCCGACGCGCATCGACGCCGAGGCGCAGCGGCGCCTGCTCGACAACATCGAGCGCGCCACCGAGCTGGGCGCCCAGGTGCGCCGCCTGCAGGCCGCCGATCCGGTGCCGGCGCTGCTGCAGTTCGCGCGCACGCACGGGGTGTCCCACATCCTGATCGGCCGTTCGCAGCAGCCGCGCTGGCGACAGCGGCTCGGGCTGACCTTCGTCCACCGCATGCTGCGCGCAGCCGACGATTTCGACCTCCACATCGTGTCGCTCGAGCGCGAGGAGAACGCGTGAGCTTCCGCGTCAAGGTGCTACTGGCGCAGGCGCCGCTGGCGGTGGCGCTGCTGCTGATCGCCCTCGTCGCCATCCGCTCGAGCACCTCGCTGGGTGCCGGCGCGGGCGCGATCCTCACCGAGAACTACCGCAGCGTGCTGGCGGCGCAACGCATGAGCGAGGCGGCCGAGGCCCTCGACCGCGCCGCGCTCCTCCATCTCACCGGCCTGGGGGCGATCGACGCCGCGATGATCGAACAGCAGACGCGCCGTTTCGAGGCGGAGCTGGCGGTGGAGCAGCGGAACTTCACCGAAGCCGGCGAACCGGTCCTGGCGGCGGAGCTGACGCAGCGCTGGCAGGCGTATCGCGACCGCCTGTCCGCCCTGCCCGGACTGGACCCCGCGGCGGCGCGCGCCGCTTACGTGGACGAGCTGGCGCCGGCGTTTCTCGCCGTGCGCGCCACCGCGACGCGCATCCTCGAGCTCAACCAGGACGCGATGGTGCGCAAGAGCGACCGCGCCCGCGCCGAGGCCGAACGCACGGTCTCGGCGATGCTGCTCGCCACCGCCGCCGCCCTGGCGATCGGCTTCCTGGTGTCGTCGCTGCTCACCACCCGTCTGCTCGGCCCGCTCAGCGCGCTGCGCGCGGCGGCGGATCGCATCGGCAGCGGCGACTTCGGCGCCCGCGTCCCGGTCGACGGCCGCGACGAGCTGGCGCAGCTCGGGGCGACGTTCAACGTCATGGCGGAACGCATCGACCGCTACCGGCGCAGCTCGCTCGGCGAGCTGCTGCTGGCGCAGCAGGCGGCGCAGTCGGCGGTGGACAGCCTGCCCGACGCGGTCCTGGTGTTCGACGCCGAGGGCGAGGTGCTGATCGTCAACCGCGCCGCCGAGGAAGTGCTCGGCATCGGCCAGGCGGGCAGCACGCGCGCCGCGCTCGACCGCCTGGAGCCGCCGCTGCGGGCCGTGATCGACGAGGCCCGCACCCACGTGCTGAGCGGCCGCGGCGCCTACGTGCCGCGCCTGTTCGAGGACGCGGTGCGCCGCGCCGCGGCGGGGGATGGCGACCTGTACTACCTGGCGCGGGCGACGCCGGTGTACGGCGAACAGGGCAGCATCTCCGGCGCGACGGTGATCCTCCAGGACGTCACCCGTCTGCACCGCTTCGACCAATTGAAGAACGATCTCGTCGCGACGGTCGCGCACGAGTTCCGCACGCCGCTCACCTCGCTGCACATGGCCATCCATCTCTGCCTCGAGGAGGTCGCCGGCCCGCTCAGCGACCGCCAGGCCGACCTGCTGCAGGCGGCGCGCGAGGACTGCGAGCGCCTGCAGCGCATCGTCGACGAGCTGCTCGACCTGGCCAGGCTGCAGGGCGGCCGCCTGCAGTTGCGGCGGCGGCCGGCGGCGGTGCGCGACCTCGTCAGCAGCGCGCTCGACGCCCAACGCGCCGTCGCCGCCGACCGACAGGTGGTGCTCGCCGCCGAGGTGGCGGCCGGCCTGCCCGAGGTCGTGGTCGACGAGGATCGCCTGCAGTTGGTGTTCGCCAACCTGCTGACCAACGCCATCCGTCACTCGCCCCCTGGCGCCGCGGTGACGACGCGCGCCCTCGCCGGCGACGGCGGCGTCCGCGTCGAGGTCCGCGACGAGGGCCCCGGCATCGACCCGGCGCGGCGCGACGTCATCTTCGAAAAATTCGCCCAGGGACCGGAAGCTCCGGGCGGCGCCGGCCTGGGTCTCTCGATCGCCCGCGAGATCGTCACCGCCCACGGCGGCAGCATCGGCGTCGACAGCGAGGTGGGCCGCGGCAGCACCTTCTGGTTCACGCTGCCGGTCGACGCCAGCGCGTGACGGCCGGCGCCGCGACCCGGAGATCGGCGCCGCGACCGACGGCGTCAGCCGCCCTCGTAGCGCTTGCGCCTGCGGTACAGGGTCGACGCGTCGATGCCGAGAATGCGGGCCGCGTCGTCGAGCGTCGCGGTGCGGGCGATGACGCGCAGGATGTGCTCGCGCTCGATCTCGTCGAGCGTGCAGTCGCCGCCCAGCCGGGGGCCGGCTGACGGTTGGGCGGCGATGCGCTCGGGAAAGGCCGCCGGCACCAGCACCGGCGCCGGCCACAGGATGAGGGCGCGCTCGATCGCGTTGCGCAGCTCGCGCACGTTGCCCGGCCACGGGTAGGCGACCAGCGCCTGCGCCGCCGGGGGCGAGAGCTCCGGTACCGGCCGCCGGGCGGCGCGCGCGAAGAAGACGAGGAAGTGGCGGGCCAGGCGCAGGATGTCCTCCGGCCGCTCGCGCAGCGGCGGCAGGCGCAGCTCGACGACGTTCAGCCGGTACAGCAGGTCCTCGCGGAAACGCCCGGCCTTCACGTCGGCCTCGAGGTCGCGGTTGGTGGCGGCGAGGAGACGCACGTCGGCGCGCCGGGTCTCGGTCTCGCCGACGCGCTCGAACTCGCGCTCCTGCAGGAAGCGCAGCAGCTTGGCCTGCAGGCCGGGCGAGATCTCGCCGATCTCGTCGAGCAGCAGGGTGCCGCCGTCCGCCGCCTCGACGCGCCCCGGCTGATCGCGCACCGCGCCGGTGAAGGCGCCGCGGGCGTGCCCGAACAGCTCGCTCGCCAGCAGCTCCTCGGAGAGCGTCGGGCAGTTGACGGTGACGAACGGCCGCGCGGCGCGCGGGCTGCCGGCGTGCAGGGCGCGCGCGACGACCCCCTTCCCGGTGCCGTTCTCGCCGCGCAGCAAGACCGTCGCGTCCGACGCGGCGACGCGCGGCAGCACGTCGAGCACGGCGCGCATCGCCGGCGCGTCGCTGTCGAGCTCGACCTCCGGCGTCGCGCTCGCCAGCTCGGACTGCAGCGCCGCCACCCGGCGCACCAGGCGCTGGCGGTCGGCGACCTGTTCGACGACGTGCCGGATCTGCGCCGGCGTGAACGGCTTCGGCAGGTAGTCGCGGGCGCCGCGGCGCATCGCCTCCACGGCGGTGTCGATGGTGGCGTAGGCGGTGATGATCACCACGTCGAGGTCGGGCCGGCGCGCCAGCAGCTCGGGCAGCAGATCGAGCCCGCTGGCGTCACCGAGGCGGAGGTCGAGAAAGGCGAGATCGTAGCCGGCGGCGGCGACGGCGGCGCGCGCCGCGTCGGCGGTGGCGACCCCGGTGACCGCGCAGCCGAGCCCTTCGAGGCAGATCGCGACGGTGGCGCGGATGTTCTTCTCGTCGTCGATGACGAGCACCCGCAACCCCGGCCGGTCCGTCATGGCCCCGCGATGCTAGCGCGGGGCTCGGGCGCGCGCCACGCCGACGCCGTGGACCGGCCAGCGGCGGCGCGGTAAGCGTGCCGCGTGCTCGTCGCGAGCCTGCTCTCCGCCGTCGCCGGCCTCGCCGGGGCGCGCGCGTTGGCGCTCGGCCATCCGCTCGGCCTGCTCGGCCTCGCGATCGGCGCCCTGCTCCTGCGCTGGCCGGTGTCGCTGTGGACGGTGCCGCCGCCGCCGGAGCTGGCGCCGCGCGCGCGCCGCTGGTTGCTGCTCGGGGTGACGGCGGTGGCGGCCGGCTTTCGCTGCTACCGCCTCGACCAGCCGGGGCTGTGGGGCGACGACGCGATCAACGGCCTGCTGGCGTTCGACGTGCTCGACGGCAGGATCACCTCGCCCTTCGCCCTCGTCGCGCATGCCCACAGCGTCTTTCACGCCCTGTCGAGCTATCCCGTCGCGGCGGCGTTCCACCTCTTCGGCGCCGACCTGTGGACGCTGCGTCTGCCGGGCGTGCTCATGGGCATCGCCGGCGCGCCGCTGCTGTACGCGATCGCCGCGCCGCTCTTCGGCGCCCGCGCCGGCCTGCTGGCGGCGCTGATCTACGCCTCCTCGCCGCCGCAACTGACGCACGCCAAGCAACTGGTGCAGATCATCACCGGCGAATTCCTCCTGCTCGCCGGCCTGGCGCTGCTGGTGCAGGGCTGGAGCGCCGCGCGCCGCTGGTGGGTGGTCGTCGCCGGCATCCCCCTGGCGCTCTCGGTCTGCACCTACCACGCGACCCGCATCGCCCCCCTGATCGCGGTCGCCTACGTCGCCGCGGCGTGGCGGCAGCAGCGCCGATCGCCGGCGCGCCGGATCGGCGGCGGCACGCTGCTGCTCCTGCTGCTGGTGTTCGCGGCGGCGCTCGCGCCGGCGATCGTCGGCTATGTCCGCGATCCGGACGCGCTCACCCATCGGGTGAACGCCACGTCGATCTGGGTCACCATGCGCGAGGCGCACAGTTGGCGGCCGCTGTGGGAGGCGACCTGGCGCACGCTCGGCATGTTCCACTACCAGCAGGGCCCCGAATACCACTGGTTCGGCCTCGGCTTCGATCCCGCGTTCAACGTCGTGGTCGGCGCGCTGCTGGCGCACGGGCTGATCGCCAGCCTCCTCGGCTGGCGTCAGCCGCGCCACGTCCTGCTGCTCGTCTGGGTGGCGATCGGCCTCGCGCCGGGCATTCTCTCGGGCGGCGCGCCGCGCCTCTACCGCTCGCTGCTGGCGACGCCGCCGCTCTACATCTGGTCGGCCCTGCCGCTGGCGCAGATGCTGGCGGCGGCGCGGGCCTCGACCCTGCCCGCCCTGCGGGCGACGGCGCTGGCGCTCGCGATCGCGGTGCCGCTGATCGACTCGCAGTACTACTTCTATCGCGTCTACACGCATCCGCTGTTCCACTGGTACCAGGGCGAGCGGCTGGTCGAGATGGCGCGCACCCTGCGCCGCCGCGGCGCCGGCTGGACCGGCTACCTGCTGGCCGACGTCTTCGATGCCAACCACGAAACCTTCCGCTTCCTGGCGCGCGCCTGGCATCTCGACATCGAGCCCGTGGCAAGCCTCGCCGACGTGCTGCCGCTGCGCGAGCCGCCGCCGCGCGGCGCGCTCTTCATGATGAGCGAAGCGGCGCTGCCGGCCGCCGACGCCGTGCGCGCCATCTACCCGGAGGCGGGCCCCCTGTCGCTGCGGCACGAGCCGGCGCTGCGCTCGTGGTTCCTCGACCGCTGGTGGCCACTCGCCTCCTGGCCCGACCCGCCCCGGCCGGTCGCCGGCTTCGTGGCGGTGGATCGCGCGGCGCTGGCGCACCCGCGCCTGCAGCCGCCGATCGGCCTGAACGCCGACTACGACTTCGGCTCGCACACGCTGGTCCGCCGCGAGCCGTATCCGTTCTATGCCTTCCTCACGCCGACCTTCTCGGCGCCGTTCAGCGCGCGCTTCAGCGGCCGCCTGCGGATCCCCGCCGACGGCTACCGGCTCGACGTCGACAGCAACGGCGCCTGGACGATGCGGATCGACGACCGCGAGGTCGGTCCGGGCGACGCGCTCACCGCCGGCTGGCACGCCGTCGAGCTGGCGCTGCGCGGCGTGCCGCCGACGCTGCGCCTGCGCATCGAGTGGTCGGCCCCGCGGCAGAAGAAGGAACCGGTGCCGCCGGACGCGTTCGCTCCATGACCCGAACGGCTACAGCCACCGCTGCAGCCACTCCAGCGCGGCCTCGACCTCCGGCCCGCTCATGCCGTGGCCCTCGCCGTCCAGGCGGAGATAGCGGAAGCGAGCGGGATCGCCGGCGCGGGCGTAGGCGTCGGTGAGGATGCGCGCCGTCTCGTCGGCGCAGTCGACCGGGATGAGCGGATCGCCGGCGCGATTGACCATCAGCAGCGCCGCGTGGGTGATCGCGGCCGGATCGCGGATCACTTCCTGGGTCCGCATCCACGCCGCGTAGTCCGGCGCCAGACGCAGCGGCTGGCCGTTCATGCCCATGGCCGACCCCTGGAGGAAGCGCTGGTAGTCGGCGCACGCGGCGATCGCCACGACGACGCCGATGCGCTGATCGACCGCGGCGGCGCGCAGGGCGATGAACCCGTTGGTCGAGCCGCCGACGAAACCCAGGCGCTTCGCATCGACCTCCGGCTGGGCGATCAGCCAGTCGACCACCGCCGGCACGAATTTGTCGGCGGTGGTCGAGATGTCGCGCAGGTAGCGTTCGCCGAGCACGGCCTCGCTGGGCGAGGCCAGGACCCACTTGCCGACCACGGCGGCATCGGGCGCCGGCGTCGGCGCCGGCCCCAGCAATCCCCAGCGCACGGTGTAGGTGGCGGCAACGAAGCCGGCGGCGACGATCGGGTGGGTGTCGCCGAGCAGCGCGATGACGGCCGGCTTCGGCCCGCTCGGCTGCAGCGGAATGTTGAGACGGACGGTGACCGCGCCATTGACCAGGGTCGCTTCTTTGACGAGGTAGGTCGTGGTGGGCGGGCCCGGCGGCGCCGCGCCATCGTCGGACCGCACCGCGCCGCAGGCGACCAGCAAGGGAACGAGCAGGATGAAGAGGCGGGTCGGCATCGCAGGACCCACGCTACGCGAGCGGTGGCTCGCTGGACAACCGCTCGCCCCCCTCGGGCTGGCGATCGCAGCCGCGCTGCTGTCGTGCGGCTGCGCGACCCGCCCGCTGCTCGAGCGCGCGCTGGCGGCCCGCGGCGGCCCGCTGCACGGCGTCGTCCTCGACGCCGCGGCGCGCGTCTACAGCGGCGCGCCCGGCCGTTGGCGGTATGCGCGCGTCTACCTGTCGCCAGGTCTCTACGCCTGGCGCATCGAGACCGCCGGCGAGCCCGACACCTACATCTTCGACGGCGGCGCCGTGCGCGCGTACATCGGCGCCGCGGCGACCTCGGTGGACGCCAGCCCGACGGCGCCGCTGCGCAGCCACGCGCGCTGGACCGCCGTCTCGCTGCTCGACGGCCTGACCGCGCCGGACGTCAGCGTCGCCGAGCTGCCCGCCGACGAGGTGCCGGCCGGCGCCCGCGAGGGACTGCGCGTCACCTTCGCCGACGGCGGCACCTACCGGCTCGGCTTCGACCGACGGGCCCTCCTGACCTCGATCGACGGCCCCCTCGACCTCTCGCCGCTGGCCAGCGGCCCGGCCAGCGCCCGCTACGACGATCCGCGCCGCGTCGGCGGCGTCACCCTGCCGTTCCGCGCCACCTATTTCGCCGGCGGCCAGCGCGTCGCCGAGGAGGCGATCCAGGCCGCCTGCGTCAACCCGCCGGCGCTGACCCCCGCGGCGTTCACGGCGCCCGAGCGGCTCCCGACCTGCGACGGCGGGCGGTAGCCGACATCGCGCTTGACGGCGCCGCGCCGCCTCTGTTACGCGAGGCTAACGACTGTTAGCCAGAAGGAGACCCTCCGATGCAGTACGACATCGTGTCGGCCGATTCGCACATCATCGAACCGCCGGACCTGTGGGAGAAGTGGTTGCCGAGCGAGTTCCGCAAGCGCGCCCCGCAGCTCACCAAGGACGAGGAAGGCGGCGACGCCTGGGACTTTCACGACGGCGGGCGGCCGATGACCATCGGTCTCGTCACCAAGACCCGCGGCAAGAGCTACGACCAACTGCGCTGGGGTGGTTCGAAGTACGACACCATCAACCAGGGCTGCTTCGAAGCGACGGCGCGGGTCAAGGAGATGCTCGAGGACGGCGTCCAGCTCGAGGTCATCTACCCGCCGCAGCGCACCATGCGCCACTTCATGCTCGACGAGGACAAGGAGTTCCACCTCGCCGGCGTGCAGGGCTACAACGACTGGCTCGCCAAGGGCTTCGTCGGCAAGGCGCCGCAACACTTCGTCGGCCAGGCGCAGATCCCCAACCTCGGCGTCGAGACGGCGATCGCGGAGATGCAGCGCTGCCACAAGATGGGCCTGCGCGGCGTCGTCATCTCGAGCTGGCCGTCGGGCAAGCCGTTCCTCGACGACGACTGCGATCCCTTCTGGGCCGAGGCGGAGAAGCTGAACGTCCCGGTGAGCGTGCACATCAGCCTGGTGCACCGCGGCCAGCAGCGCGAGCAGATCGGCAACATCGCCCGCAAGGGCGAGGCGGCGCTCACCGGCTTCAGCGCCGCCGGCCTCACCACCATGCCGCTGATCGTCGGCGAGACCATCTTCTGGGGCCTGTTCGACAAGTTCCCGAAGCTGAAGATGGTCGGGGTCGAGTGCGGCGCCGGCTGGGTGCCGTACTTCCTCGAACAGATGGACGACCGCTACTGGCGCAATCGCGGCTGGGCCAAGAGCACGCTCAAGCACCAGCCGAGCGAGTACTTCCGCCGCCACTGGATGACGACCTTCATCGTCGACCACTACGGGGTCCAGAACCGGCACGCGGTCGGTGTCGCGAACATGATGTGGTCCACCGACTACCCGCACCACGGCGCCGACTGGCCGTACTCGCGCAAAGTCATCGACGAGATGTTCCTCGGCGTCCCGGCGGAGGAGCGGCAGCGCATCCTCGCCGGCAACTGCATCGAGCTGTACGGCCTGGGCAACTGAGGAAGTCAGGTCGGGGGGATGGGGTTGGGAGCCCCTGACCCGCATCCCCTCGCCTCCATCCCCGCTCATGCGGGACTCCGCCGCCATCGTCGGCATCCATCAGACGCCGTTCGCAGCCCGGCTTGGCGGCAGCGACCTGTCGCTGGCGACGCAGGCGATCGTCGCCGCCCTCAACGACGCCGGGCTGTCGCCGCGCGACGTCGACGGACTGGTGAAGAACGCCATGGAGGAGACCGAGGAGCACGCGGTCGCCCGCGCCCTCGGCATCCACAACCTGCGCTTCTTCGGCCAGGTGCCGTACGGCGGCGGCGCCACCTGCGGCATGGTGGCGCAGGCGGCGATGGCGATCGCCGCGGGGCTGGCGACCACCGTCGTCTGCTGGCGGGTGCGCAAGCGCGCTTCCGGCGGACGGCCATGGGCGCAGGGCGGCCCGCGCATCGGCGGCGACGCGCAGTTCGCCGCTCCGTACGGCCTGCTGCGGCCGGCGGATCACGTCGCCCTGTTGATGCGCCGCCACATGGTCGAGCGCGGCAGCAGCAGCGCCCAGCTCGGCGCCATCGCCGTCGCCTGCCGCGCCCATGCGGCGCGCAATCCGTTGGCGCAGAAGCGCACGCCGATCACGGTCGCCGATCACCAGGCGTCGCGACCGGTGAGCGACCCGCTGCGTCTGCTCGACTGCTGCCTCGAATCCGACGGCGCCGCGGCGCTGGTGCTGACGGCCGCCGACCGCGCCCGCCACGGCCCGCGGCCGCCGGCGCTGGTGCGTGCCGCGACCCAGGCGACCGGCGCCCAGGTCGGGCGCATGCTCGACTGGAACAAGCCCTTCCCGCTCGAGTCCTCGGGCCGCGCCGCGGCCGACGTGCTCTATCGTCAGGCGGGACTCGGCCCGCGCGACATCGACTGCGCCCAGATCTACGACTCCTTCACCCCGTTCGTGCTCTTCGCGCTCGAGGACTACGGCCTCTGCCCGCGCGGCGAGGGCGGTCGCTTCGCCGCCGACGGCCACCTGCAGTGGCCCGACGGCGACCTGCCGGTCAACACCCACGGCGGCTCGCTCTCCGAAGGCTACATCCAGGGCATGAACCACGTGGTCGAAGCGGTGCGGCAGTTGCGCGGCACCTCCACCTGCCAACTGACGCGCGTCGATCACGTGCTGGTCACCAGCTCGACCAGCGTCCCCACCAGCGCGCTCATCCTCGGCCGCGACCACTGAGCCACGGCGCCGGGCCGCCGCGCGGCGCACTCCGCCGCGGGGAGATGGCCTCACCCCGGCGCGCGGCGCCACCGCCGCGGCCACCCGCCTCGCAGCCGGAGCCAGATCCCGTACAGGATCAACGCCAGCGCCAGGTCGATGGAGAAGCGGGCGCCCATCAGGTGGCGGGGCAGACCGAAGAAGCCGTCGCCGAGCACGCTGGCGATCACCAGCACGACGGCGTTCATGAACAGGAACGACAACGCGGCGTGCCTCCCGTCCCAGCGGCGCGCCAGGGCGGCCCGCGCCAGCGCGAGCAGGCCGACGCCGAGCAGGAACCCGACGAGCGGGAGGGGCGCGCCGCGCAGGCGCGCGAACTGCCACCACCCGCGGTAGACCGCCGGCGGTCGCGCGCGGTCGGCGAAGCTCGGATCGGCGGCCGTGGTCTGGCGAAGCGCCGGCAGCAGGCGCGGCAGCGCGCGCGTGACACGACGCGGATCGCGGGCGTAGGCGAGCACGACGCGGACGCGCGACAAATCGCGCAGCGCCGCCGCGGAGCGGTCGCGTTCCGCCGCGTTCAGCTCGAAGTAGGCGCGACCGACCAAGGGCGCCTGCCCTGGATCGACGCCCAACTCGGCGAGCAGGCGCGCCGGGTCGTCGGCGACTTCGGCGACGCCGCGGAACACGACGTGGTGGTTGTTGATGTCGGGAAAGCGATAGCCGCCGCCGGCGGTGAAGTGCCAGGTGGTGAGCGCGCCGGCGAGCAGCAGCGCCACCAGCAGCGGCGCCGCGGCGCGCAGGTGGGCCGCCCACGGGCGCATCGGCCGGGCCAGCACCGCCGCCGCGACCACGAACGGGGTCAGCATGTAGAGGTTCTTGCTGAAACCCGCGAGCAGCGCCGCGCCGTTGAGCAGCGCCGGCCGCATCCAGCCGCGCGCGTCGCCGGCGCCGGCGAGCAGCGCCAGCGCCACGGCGAGCACGCCGAGCAGGGCCGCCGGGTCGGCGAAGAAGCTGTTGCAGTAGAGCGAGTACGACACGTCGAGCGCCGCCCAGGCGAGCAGGGCGCAGAGCAGCGCCGGCACGCCGGCGCGCATCGCCAGCGCGAGGGCGAGCGCGTACAGCAGGAGGTACACCGCCCCGACCTGGCGGATGTCGAGCGCCGCCGCCCCCATGCCGATTCCGAGCGCCTTCGCGGCCACCGCGAGCAGCGCCGCCGACGAGAACCCGGCGCCGAGGTGGGCGGTCGATACGCCGTAGGTTGGGCTCACGTACTGGTGGATCACCGCCTCGCGCGCGTCGAGCGGCACGATGCCGGCCGGCCTCATGACCCGCCAGAAGTCGCCGTTCTCCGCCGCGCCGACGAGCGGCTGGCGGAGCAGGATGGCGGCGTGGCCGGCGATCACCGCCACCAGCAGAACGATGCCGACGCGGCGATCGCGCCGCGGCTCCGCCGGCAGCCCGGACATCAGGCGTGGTCGCTCCCGAACGCGCGACCGTCGTCAGCCATGCCGGGCTCCAGCGGCGGGCATCGGCGTGTCAGCGGTGGAGGGTGCCGATGCGTTGGCCCAGCCGCACGGCGGTGCCCGGGGGCTGGACGTCCAGGGTCAGCAGGCCGGGGGCGGCGACGAGCACGATCGTCGATCCGAACTCGAAACGGCCCCACTCTTCGCCCTTGGCGAGCGGAATGCCGTCGCCGTAGCCGCGCGCCTCCAGCGCGCGGGTGCGGCGGTTGGTGGTGAGGTCGTCGAAGGTCACCCGAACCTTCCCGACCATGGTGGCGCCGACGGCGACCAACGCCAGCTCCTCGCTCGCGCCGGCGACGGAGAGGAAGGCGCAGAGCCGTTCGTTGACCGCGAACAGACCGGCGATGCCCTCGACGCCGATGCGGTTCACCGGCCAGAGCGCCCCCGGAATGTGGACGGCACGCCGCACCCGGCCGGCGCACGGGGCGTGGAAGCGATGGTAGTCGCGCGGCGAGAGATAGAGCGTGGCGAAGGCGCCGCCCTCGAACCGCGCCGCCGCCGCGGCATCGCCGAGCAGCGCGGCGCAGTCGTAGTGCCGGCCCTTGACCTGCAGCAGTTGTCCCTGCTCGATGCGCCCGGCCGCGCCCCAGGCGCCGTCGCAGGGCGACACCAGCGCGTCCGGGGCGGCGTCGATCGGCCGGACGCCGTCGCGCAGCCGACGGGTGAAGAAGGCCTGCACGCTCTCGAAGGCCTCGAGCGGCTCGGCGACCTCGGAGAAGTCGACGCCCACCGCACGGCCGAACGCGCGCACCGCCGGGGCGCGCAACGGGCGGGGCAGCCGGCGCGCCGCCAGCCACCCGGCGCCGCGCGACAGCGCGTGCGTGGGCAGCGCCCGGAGCAGCGCCAGGGCGATCCGGTGCGATGACATCCCGGGGTCCCTACACAGCCACCGCGCGCCACGCCAGCGATGCCGGACGAAGCGCGCTGGCGCGGAGGCGAATTGCGGCCGTCTGACATTTTCTCATGGGCGCAGCAAAGCGCTGGACGCGCTCGTCTCTCCAGTCGGATCCGCCGTCGCGACTCCGACTCTTCACTTCCCCCTCATGCCCCTGTCACCACGCTCCAGTATGCTCCTCGCCAGTCGCGCCCGGACGGCGATGCCAAAGGTGACTCACCGCGTTCCCTGTCCGCTGTGCCGCATCGAGTTCGATCTCTTCGCCGCGACGTGGTGCAGCCACCTCGAGGGCGAGCCGTCGAAGATCTGCCCCCACTGCCGGCAATGCCTGTGCGAACACCCCGCCTACCTCGAGCCCAACTTCTGGAAGGACGCGCCGCTGGCGTTCCGCCAGCAGGGCTTCCAGCGGCTGTTCCTGCTCTACCTCTGAGCGCCGCCGCGCCACCGGGAGCGGCTGCGGCGATCGACTGGCGGCTCACGCTGCCGGCGCGTTCGCCCTACGACCGCCAGGTCCTGGCGCAGACGATTCGCGCCGCGATCGCCCGCTGGGGCCGCGTGCGCGTCGCCGTCGGCCGCGTCGTGCTCCTGCTCGATGCCGCCGCCGGCGCCGCCGAGCCATGCGACCGGTGCGGGCGGCGCGCCGACCGGATGCAGTGCCGGCTCGAGGCAATGGCGACCTGCCTGCGCTGCGCGCTCGACGCGGTCGCGACGGACGTGGACGCGACCCTGGACATCGGCACCCTGACACCGGTCGCGCCGCATGCGGCGCGCTCGCCGCACAGCGGACGCCGCAGCAAGCGCGGCGACGCGCCGCGCCCATCGGTGACACGGCATCGTCAGTGAATTGACACTGATGGCCGTTCGCTGCCGTTCGAAGTCGTGCGGCCAGAGCCCGATTCGGCGCTTTCCCGTCCGGTGACCGACGTCCGTTTCTTGGCACGTTTGTTGGTCTTTGCGACGCGAGGAGGGGTGCCGTGCGAAAGCTGCGCAGCCAGGGCAAATCGCGAGCCGCCGAGCGCGGGCTCACGCTCATCGAACTGCTGATGGTGGTGGCGATCATCGGCGTCCTGGCCGCGATCGCGCTGCCCCAGGTCCTCAGCTATCGGCAGATCGCCTTCGACGCGCAGGCGAAGTCCGACCTGCGCAACGCCGCCAACGCCCAGGAGGCGTACTTCCTCATCGAAGGCGACTACCTCGACTGCGCCAACGCCACCTGCGCCAGCCAACTGCCCGACTTCCGGCTGTCCAACACCGTGTCGATCGCCATGACGGCCGACAATGGCGCCCAGCCGACGTTCACCGGCACCGCCGCTTCGAACGGCGGCAAGCGCACCTTCACCTACGACAGCGCCGCCGGCGGCATGATCAACTGACGATCCGCGCGGGTGGGCCTCGCCGCCCCTTTGCGCGCCGCCGCCGGTTCGGGTTTCCTCTCCTGACGGAGAGGGGCCAGGGTGAAGGGAAGCCGAGCACGCGCCAGCACGTCGCCACCGGCCCGGTGGGTCCTCGGGCTGGCCGCCCTGGCCACCCTGCTCGCCGCCTGCGCCGTCCGCCCGGCGCCCCGCGGTTCCGCCGTCGATCAGCCATTCATCCTCACCTTCTGGTGCGCGCCGCCCCTGCCGGTGCTCGACGATGCGCGGATGGCCGAGATCGCCGCCGCCGGGTTCACCACCCTCGGCGCCCCGTGCGAGGGCGACCTCGAACCCGCCGAGAACCTGCGCATGCTGGCGCTGGCCGAACGCCACGGCCTGCGCGCCTGGGTCGCCGACCACCGCCTGTACTCCGCCGCCGCCGGCGCGGCCGATGGCAGCGCGCTCACCGCCGCGGTGGTCGACACCTACCGCGCCGCGCCGGCGCTCGCCGGCTACGTGGTGGCCGACGAGCCGATCACGTCGCAGTTTCCGCGCCTGGCGCCGGTGGTCGCGGCGCTGCGCGCCGCCGACCCGGCGCGGCTCGCCTACATCAACCTGCTGCCCGACTACGTGCCGCCGCCGCTGCTCGAGGCCGAGTCCTATCCCGACTATCTCGAACGCTTCGTCGCCGAGGTCCGCCCGCGGATGCTGAGCGTCGACTACTACCCGTTCGGCAAGCACAAGGATCGCTCGACCTTCTTCGCCAACCTGGCGGCGCTGCGCGAGACCGCGCTGCGCCACGACCTGCCGTTCCTCTGGATCGCGCTCGCCATGCCGCACGGCCCCTACCGCGCGCCGAGCGAAGGCGAGCTCTCCTGGCAGGCGTTCCACGCCTTGGCGTACGGCGCCCGCGGCGTCTCCTACTTCACCTACTGGACGCCCTCCGGGGAGAGCGACTGGCATCATCGGCGCGGCCTGCTCGACGCCGGCCGGCCAACCGCGCGCTACTTCCAGGTGCAGCGCATCAACCGCCAGTTGCGGGCGGCCGGCGACGCGCTCGCCGGCTGGCGCTCGCTCGCCGTCGCCGACTCGCGCGGCGAGGTCGCCGCGCCGCTGCCGATCGGCCCGCTCGCCGGCGTCGACGGCGGCGACTTCACCATCGGCTTCTTCGGCGACGGCGACGGCATCGCCGCGCTGGTGGTGAACCGCGACTATCGCGACGGCGCCACCGCCACCCTCCGCCTGCGCCCCGGCGTCGCGCCGCCGCTCGAGCTGGTCGACGGCCGCTGGCAGCCGGCGCGTTCCCTCAGTTGGGTGATCGAGCCCGGCGGCGCCCGCCTGCTGAAGTGGGCGTCCTGACCCCGCCGGCGGGCGCGGGCGCGAATGGCGATGCCCGGCGTCGCCCGGCCGAAGCCGACGCGGGTCCTCCAGGTCACGTTCCGAGCAGCGCCACCAGCCCCTCGGCGACGGCGCGCTCGGCGGCGCGGGCGCTCAGTCCCTGGTGGACGCGCAGCACGTGCCAGGTGGAGAAGCCACAGAGGGCGGCGACGACCGCGGCCCGCCGGCGGCGCTCCGGCGGCGGCAGGCGGCGCAGCTCGGCGGCGAAGACGCGCCCCGCCTCGCGGCGCTGCGCGCCACGCAGGGCGGCCAGTCGACCCGCGATCGCCGGCGAGGTGCCGGCGATCAGCAGCGCCGCGCGACGCACCGGCGCGATGAGCGCGAACATCCGCGCCCGCTGCGCCGCCAGCGCCGCCGCCCGCTCCGCCAACGGCAGGCCGGGGTCGATGGCGGCGCGCAGCGCGGCGATGCGCGCCGTCTGCCGGTCCGACACCGCCGCGTAGAGCGCCTCGCGGTCGGCGAAGTGCTGGAAGACCGACCGCACCGAGACGCCGGCGCGGGCGGCGATGCGCGGCATCGACGGCTGCTGATCGCCCGCCTCGAGCAGCGCCAGCAGCGCCTCGACCACCGCGGCCCGGGTCGCCCGCGAGCGGGCGCGCCGGCGATCGCCACGGCGCGGCAGCCGCGCCGACGAAGTTCTTGCACCCATAGTGCAGATTCTGTAGACGGCCGGTCGGCGTCGGGCAACCGGCGCCGCCCGCCATGGACGCGCCCTACACCCTCTACGGCATGGATGTGTCGTACTTCACCGGCAAGCTCGAGGCCTACCTGCGCTACAAGCGCGTGCCGTATCGGCGGGTGGAGGCGACGTGGCGCATCCTCATCGGCCCGCTGCGCCGGCACACGGGCGTCGCCAAGGTGCCGGTCGTGCACACGCCGGAGGGCGACTGGCTGCAGGACTCGACGCCGATCATCGACTGGTTCGAGGCCCGCTGGCCGGACGGCGCGGTGCTCCCCGACGATCCCCTGCAGGCGTTCTGCTGCCGGCTGCTGGAGGACTATGCCGACGAGTGGCTGTGGCGGCCGGCGTTGCACTTCCGCTGGAGCCATCGGCGCGACGCGCGCCTGCTCGGCGATCGCATCGCCGCCGAGGTGCTGGCCGGCATCCCGCTGCCGCACGCCCTGCGCGCCTTCAACATCCGCCGCCGGCAGTACAAGGTGTACGTCGCCGGCGACGGCGTCACGCCCGCGACCCGCGCGCACGTCGAGCGCGTCTACACCGACACCCTGGCGCGTCTCGAGGCCATCGTCGGCGCGCGACCGTTCCTCCTCGGGGCGCGGCCGTGCCTGGCGGACTTCGGCTTCTTCGCGTCGATGTTCCGCCACTTCAGCCTCGACCCCACGCCGGCGCGGTTGATGCGCGACACCGCGCCCGCGGTCTACGAATGGGTGGCGCGACTGTGGAACGCGCGTTGGGATCGCGTCGGCGCCGCCTGGCCCGCCGCGGGCACGCTGCCGGACGGCTGGGCGGCGCTGCTGCGCGACGTGGGCGAGGCCTACCTCCCGTACCTGCACGCCAACGCCGTCGCCTGGCGCGACGGACGTCGCCGCTTCGACTGCGACCTTCAGGGCGCCCCGTATCGGGCGCTGCCGGCGGTGCGCTACCGCGTCTGGTGCCGCGAGCGGCTGCAGGACCATTTCGAGGCGCTGCCGGCGGCGGCGCAACCGGCGGTCCGCGGGCTGCTCGAGGCCCACGGCTGCTGGGAGCCGCTGTGGCGGGATGGTCGCATCGCCTCGCGCCTGCACGATCACGACGCGCCGCCGCTCTGCCGGCCGCGCCCCGACCAGCGCCGCTGGTCGACCTCGCCCTGGAACCCGTGACCCGGGGCATGCGAAGGAGCCGACCATGAAACGACTCGCCCTCCTGCTGATCCTGCTCGCCGCGTCCGGCTGCGACCGCATCCTGCAGCGCCAGGTCGAGAAAGGGATCGAACGCGACACGGCGCTGCTCGAATCGCCGGACATGACGGTCATCCTCTGCGGCACCGGGTCGCCGCTCGCCGATCCGCAGCGGGCCGGGGCCTGCACGGCGGTGATCGCCGGCGGCCAGCTCGTCATGGTCGATGCCGGGCCGGGCTCGTGGGAGACGCTCGACCTCACCAAGGTGCCGACCGGCAAGCTGAGCGCCGTGCTGCTCACCCACTTCCACTCCGACCACATCGGCGATCTCGGCGAGGCGATCACCCAGAGCTGGATCGCCGGCCGCGACGCGCCGCTCGACGTCTACGGGCCGATCGGGACCAAGCGGGTCGTCGACGGCTTCGACGAGGCCTACAGCCAGGATGCGGACTACCGCACCCTGCACCACGACGAGCAGCACATGCCGCGCGCCGCGGCGCCGGCGTTGGCGCACGAGATTCCGCTCGGCGAGGCGGCGGACGCCGACGCGGTGGTGTTCGAGCGCAACGGCCTGAAGGTCACCATGTTCCGCGTGCTGCACGACCCCGTGAAGCCGGCGGTCGGCTACCGCTTCGACTACAAGGGCAACGTCGTGGTGATCAGCGGCGACACCGCGAAGAGCGCGAGCGTGATCGAGCACGCCAGGGGCGCCGATCTCCTCATCCACGAGGCGCTGAGCCGCGAGATGATGGGGCGCATCGCCGCGATCGTCTCGCAGCACGATCCCCGCCTCGGCAAGATGGCGAACGACACCCTCGGCTACCACACCAGCCCGGTCGAGGCCGCCGAAGTGGCGCGCGACGCCGGGGTGAAGACGCTGGTCTTCAGCCACGTCGTGCCCGGCCCGCGCAACGTCATCATGCGCCGCATGTTCCTCGCCGGCGTCGACGACGTCTTCAAAGGCGAGGTCATCCTCGGCGAGGACGGCCAGCGCTTCACGCTGCCGCCGAAGCGCTGACGCACGCCCCGCTTGTCGGCCACGCCGGCGACCGCTAACGACCGGTCAGCTCGCGAGGTCGACGCCGTGGACATCCAGCACATTCCCCTCGATCAGATCGACGTCATCAGCGCCCGCCTCTACGGCGAGCACGGGTATCCGCACGACGCCTGGACCCGGCTGCGCCGCGAGTCGCCCGTGCACTGGAGCCAGCCCGAGGGCTACCGCCCGTTCTGGGCGATCACCAAGCACGCCGACATCATCGAGGTCTCGAGCCAACCAGAGATCTTCCGCAGCGCCGGCCGCTTCATCCTCTTCCCCGAGGCGGCGTCCGGCTTCGGCCCCTCGATGGAGGAGGAGCCGCCGCTGCGCATGCTGGTGAACATGGATCCGCCCGAGCACCGCGAGTATCGCAAGCTGGTGAGCGCGTGGTTCACGCCGCGCGGCATCCAGCGCCTGCGGCAGCGGCTGGAGGAGATCACCGCCGAGCTGTTCGACGACCTGGCGGGCGACGGCGGCAGCCGCGAGGGCGACTTCGTCACCGACATCGCCGCCCGCCAGCCGCTGCGGATGATCACCGAGATGCTGGGCATCCCGCGCCAGCGCGAGGACTTCGTCCTGCGCATCACCAACGAGAACTTCGGCATCGAGGATCCCGAGTTCGCGCGCCAGGGCGACACCCGCGAGGACCGCCTCGGCTTCCTGCAGGAGGCGTTCGCCTTCCTGTCGGAGATCACCGAGGACCGCCGCCGCCAGCCGCGCAACGACCTCTCGTCGGTGCTCGCCAACGCCACCATCAACGGCGAGCCGGTGCCGCAGTTCGAGCTGTTCTCGCTCTACTTCCTGGTCATGGTCGCCGGCCACGACACCACCCGCAACGCCATCTCCAGCGGACTGCTGGCGCTGCTCGCGCACCCCGACCAGTTGGCGGCCCTGCGCCGCGCCCCGCGACTGGTCGCGACCGGCGCCGACGAGATCGTGCGCTGGACGACGCCGGTGAACCACTTCTCGCGCACCGCCACCCGCGACTACGTGCTGCGCGGCCAGCAGATCCGCGCCGGCGATTCCGTCGCCCTCTTCTACGCCTCCGCCAACCGCGACGAGGAGGTGTTCGCCGACCCGTTCGCCTTCCGCCTCGACCGCGAGCCCAACCCGCACCTCGGCTTCGGCGTCGGCGAGCACTTCTGTCTCGGCGCCCATCTCGCCCGCCTCGACCTCGAGGTCTTCTGGCGCCAGTTCGCGGAGCGCGTCGAATCGATCGAGCTCACCGCCCCGCCGCAGTTGCTGCACGCCAGCTTCGTCGGCGGCCCGAAGCACATTCCGGTGCGCTACCGCATCCGCCCGCGCTGACGGGGCGGCCGCGCGCCGAGCGGGCGCTCAGGAATCGCAGGCGCCGAGCGCGGCGGCGACGGCGGCGACGATCTCGTCGATGGTGATCGCCGCGTCGCCATTGCCGTCGATCGCCGGGCAGACCTGGAGCGGCGTCGCGCCGTTGGCGATGCCGATGGCGAGCACCAGCTCGTCGATGCCCACGGCGCCGTTGCCATCGCAGTCGCCGGCGCAGCGCGCCACCGGGCTGGCGCTGGGCGGCGCGGTCGGCGTGACCGACGGCGTCGCGCTGGGCGGCGCGGTCGCCGTGACCGAGGGCGGCGTGGTGGGGACGCGCGTGGGCGTCACGGAGACCGTCGGGGTCGCCGCGGTCGTGGTGGTCGGCGGCGGCGCCGTCGCGGTGGCGGTGCGGGTCGCGCTCGGCGCCGCGGTGCGGGTTGCGGTCGGGCGCGCCGTCGGCGTCGCCGACGGCGCGTCGACATCCACCGTCAGGATGCCCGGAACGGCGCGGACGCCCAGCAACAGGGTGCCGTCCACGTCGGCCGCGAACGGACGGTCCAGGGCGAGCGGGTAGCCGCCGGGCGGGGCCTCGGGGCGCAGCGGCGCCGCGCAGGTGAGCAGGGGACCGCCGCCGAGCACCTGCGCGGGAACCGTCTGCTCGGACACCACCAGGCGCAACCGCCGCAGATCGGGCGCGGTCGGCGGATCGCCCACCGGCGCGGCGCTGAGCGCGTGCGCGGTCACCCGCGGGTCCAGGGCGCAGCCGGGCGCCACGACGCGCACGTCGAAGACGGCGACCGGGAGGAGCAGATCGAGCGTCAGGCCGGACACGCGCTCGGTACGGTCATCGAGGCTGATGCGGATCACCGCGGCGGCGCCGGGCGCGGCCACGGCGTCGGCGGCGCGCAGCAGCACCGCCGGGGTCGACGTCGGGGTCGCGGTCGGGAACGGCGTCCGCGGCGTCAGGGTGCGGGTCGGAGTGCGCGTCACCGTCGGCGTGCGCGTGACCGTGCCGGTCGCGCTCACGGTCGGCGTCGGGCTGGCCGTCGCGGTGACGCTCGGCGTCGCGGTCGGCGTATCGCTCGGCACCGGCGTCGGCGAGGCCGTCGCGGTGGCAGTGGGCGCCACCACCTCGATCGCGCCGCTGCTCCCCGCCACCGCCAGGGCGCGGCCGACCACGCCGGTGGCGCGCGGCGCCAGCAGGCGCAGCGGGTAGCTGCTCCCCGGCGCGGCGGTGGGCGCGATCAGGAAGGTGCAGGCGTAGAAGAGCCCGGCCGGCAGCGCGCCGCCGCCGGCCGGGCGGAAGACCAGGGCGCGCAGGCGGGTGCACGTCCCCCCGGACTGCGTCACGCAGGTGAAGCTCGGCGGCAGAATCGGCGCCAGCGCGGGGTTGGCGACGCAGTCGAGATCGCCATCGGCGCGGATGCGAATCGGGGTCGACGCGGTGAGCTCGATGTCGTTGCCGCCACCGATGACCGTCTGGTCGGCGGGATCGATCCGCACGTCGATAGTGACCGCGCCCCCGGGCGTGCCACGCCCGCTGCCGACGGCGATCTCGACCGGCGCGGCGGCCGCGGCGTTCGCCGTCGCGATCAGCAGCACGAGCAGCGCGCGGACCATGATCGTGGGGAGTCCTAGCCGGGATCACCAGGCGATGCCACGCCGCGCCGCCGACCGGCGCCGGCGCCCGGGTTGCTCGCCCGGTCGCCCGCCGCTAGTGCACCGTCGTTGAGATAGGGTTGAGCAGGTTGCCGGTCATCGGCGGTCCTCGCGAGGAACGCCGACGCAGGAATATCGGGAATATTCCAAGGAGGCGTGACGCTGCGAGGGACGCCGAGGGCCGGCAAAATGCTTGAGCCTATCTCAACGACGGTGCACTAGACGGCTGAGGGCGGCACGCGCATGGGATTTCTCTTCGTCGATCGGATCGAAGCGCTGGACGAGCACGGGGCGCGCGGCACGTTCGACCTCGCCGCCGGCGACGGCGCCCTGCCGCCCTGGCTGGTGCTCGAGGCCGTCGGTCAGCTCGCGGCCTGGGTGGCTATGGCGCGCACCGACTTCCTCAGCCGACCGGTCGCGGCCCTGATCGGCGACGCGGCGCTCGATCGGTCGCTCTGGCGCGAGCGCGCCGAGGGGCCATTGCTGCTCGCGGCGCGGCTCGAACGCATCGACAGCCGCGCCATCCTCTACAACGGCACCGCGCGCTGCGGCGGACGGGTCATCGCCGAGCTGTCACGGTGCGTCGGTCCCCTGCTGCCGGTGGCGCTGTTCGACGATCCCGACCGGGTGCGCGCGCACCTCGGCGCGCTGCGCCGCGGCGAAGCCGTGTCCGGACACGAGCCGATGCCGCTGCCGGCGGCCGAACCGGTCGAGGTCGAGGCCAACGGGCTGCGCCGGACACGACTCGTCGTGCCGGCGACCGCACCCTACTTTCCGGAGCACTTCCCCCGCCGGCCGGTGTTTCCCGCCTCGCTGCTGGCGGCGACGCTCGATCGCCTCGCGGCGCCGGCCGCGGCGGCGGCGCTCGGCGTCGGCGCCGCGTGCACCGTGGCCGTGCACGACTACAAGGTCCGCGCCTTCTGCGAGCCGGGGAGCGCGCTCGAGCTCAGCGCCGAACCGCAGGCGGTGGTCGACGGGCTCGCCTCGATCCGCGTCCACGCCGCGGCCGGCGGCAAACGCACCGCGAGCGGTCGTTTCGACTACCGCGTGGCGTCGTGACCGACCCGGCGGCGCCCGCCCGCCGGCCGCCGCCGTCGCCGGCGCCGGCCCGCATCCTGATCAAGGAGGTCAACTGGCTCGGCGACCTGGTGATGACGCTGCCGGCGCTGCGCGCCCTGCGACGCGCCTTTCCGCGCGCCGCGCTCGCGGTGCTGGTCAAGGAGGAGCTGGCGAGCTTCTTCGACGGCACGCGCTGGATCGACGAGGTGCTCGGCTACCGCGTCCGCCGCGGGCTCGCCGGGTTCGCCGACCGGCGCCGCATCGTGGCCGACATCCGTCGCAACCGCTTCGACCTGGCGATCCTTCTGCCGCGCAGCTTCGAGGCGGCGCTGTGGGCGCGGCTGGGGCGCGTGCCGAAGCGCGTCGGCTACGTCGCCGATCGCCGCGGCCCGCTGCTGACGCACCCGGCGGTGCGCGGCGCGGCGGTGTTGCAGCAGCACCAGGTGCAGGACTACCTGCACCTGCTGCACGCCACGCTCGGCATCGTCGGCGATCCGGCGGAGTGCGGCATCGACGTCGACCCGCGCCATCGCGCCAGCATGGACGGCTGGCTGGCGGCCCACCGCCGGCGGCGCGGCCCGCTGTTGGCGCTCGCTCCGGCCGCCGCCTACGGTCCGGCGAAGGAATGGCCGGCGGCGCGCTGGAGCGCGCTCGCCGACCGCCTGGCGGATCGCCACGGCGGCGAATGCGTGCTGGTGGGCGCGCCCGGCGAGCGCGCGCGCTGCGCGCAGATCGCCGCCGGCACGCGCCAGGGGGCGCTGGTCGCCGCCGGCGAGACCAGCATCGGTCAGATGGTCGCCCTGCTGGCGCGCTGCCAGGGATTCGTCGGCAACGACTCCGGCGCCGCGCACGTCGCCGGCGCCCTCGGCATTCCGACCGTGGCGCTCTTCGGCTCGACCAACCCGCAGCGCACGGCGCCGCTCGGCCCGCGCACCCGCGTCGTCTACCACCACCTCGACTGCAGCCCGTGCATGGAACGCACCTGCCGATTCGGCCACTACGACTGCCTGCGGCGGATCGAGGTGCCGGAGGTCGAGCACGCGCTGCTCGCGCTCGGGGCGCTGCCGGGCAGACCGTGAGTTGGTGACGCGCGCGCGCCGGCGCGCGGACTCAGCCGTAGGCGCGCTGCACGAAGAGGAAGACGCCGGCGGTGAGGATCGCGAAGGAGCCGTACTCGATGATCGGGCGCTGCAGGCGGCCGTCGCCGATGCGCCAGGCGTACTGGAGCAGGGGCCAGAGCAGGAGCACGCAGGCGACCTGGCCGAGCTCGACGCCGAGGTTGAACCCGAACAGCGTGACGGCGAGGCGCTCGCTCGGCAGTTGCGCCTCGAGCAGCACGCCGGCGAAGCCGAAGCCATGGACGAGGCCGAACAGGAAGGCGACGGCGGCGCGCAGCGGCGCCGGGCGGTCGAGGGTCGCCAGCAGCGCGAAGTAGCAGCCGGCGAAGAGGGCCAGGCCGAGTAGCGTGAGCGCCGGCACGGCGCCGCGGCCACTGGCGGCGAGCGCGGCGAGAGCGAGCAGGACCAGCACGACCGCCCAGCGCACGGCGCGGCGGCGGCCGCCGGCGAGCCACAGGTTCTCGGTGGCGACGAGCGCGATCGACAGGCCGATCAGCGCCTCGATCGCGCCGCGCGGAGGGCGGGCGACGCCGAACACGGCGAGCGCCAGCGTCAGGCTGTGGGCGATGGTGAAGCCGGTGACGATGCGGACGACGTCGCCCAGACGGCCGCCGAGCAGGATCAGGCCGAGCAGGAAGACGAGGTGATCGTAGCCGGTGAGAATGTGTTCGATGCCGAGCGAGACGATCGACAGGAACGAATCGGCGAGCGGCGCCGGGCCGCCGGCGGCGGCGACCGTCCAGGTCTCGGCGCCGGCGGAGAGCACGCGCTCGAGCGCCGCGCCGTCGGCGAAGCGCAGGCGGGCGAAGTGGAGATGCGACGGCGCCTCGGCGCGCAGCAGGTCGCTGCGCACTTGCAGCGCCGTACCCTCCGGACAGGTGAGCTCCCAGTCGAAGACCACCTGGTCGGGCGCCGCGGTGAGGCGCTGTGGCGGTCGCGACACCGCGCAGGGCGCGCCGTCGCTGCGCGCGGTCAGCCTCTGCGACAGGTACAGACCGAGGCGGGTGTTGACGTCCGGGCCGGCCGCCGCCGCCCAGGGCAGCCGGGAGACGTCGAGGGCGGCGAGGCGCGCGGTGACGCGGATCCGCGGCGGCGCGATCTCCCACGTCGAATACGAGACCGTCCGCTCGTGCGCGGCGGCGGGCGCGGCGACCAGCAGCAGGAGCAGCGCGGCGCGGCGGATGGAGCTCACGGCAGCGGCTCGCGGAGCGTGATCGCGGCGCCGGCGCGCAGCTCATCGAGATAGCTGCGCAGCGCCTGCTCGCTGGCCTGGCGCTGGAATTCGGCCGCCACCTGCGGCCGCACGTCCTCGAACGCCGGCGCGCTGTCGGCCTGGCGTTCGGCGACCTGCAGGACGTGATAGCCGGTGCCGGAGCGCACCGGGTCGCTGACCTCGCCGACGTCCAGCTCGAGGGCGGTGCGCAGCGCGGTCGGACCGAGGTAGTCGCGGAGCTTGCCCGGCGGCAGCGCCGCATCCGGCAGCGGCGCCAGCGGCGGGTCGCCGAGGGCCGCCTGCACGGCGTCGATCGACTCGCCGGCGCGCAGGCGCTGCGCCGCCTGGTCGGCCCGCGCCAGCGCCGCCGGGTCGCTCGGGGTGGTGACGCGGATGAAGACCTGGCGCACGCGCAGGCGGCCGGGGCCGGCGAAGACGTCGCGGTGGGCGTCGAAGAAGGCCCGCAGCTCCGCGTCGCTCGGCTGGCGCTCGCTCGCCTGGCTGGCGATGCCGTCGATCACCGTCTGCGTCAGGTCGGCGCGCACGCGACGGTCGAGGCGCGGCAGATCGAGCGTCAGTCCGCGCTGCACCAGCAGCTCCTCCTCGATCAGCCGGTCCAGCACGCGCTGCTTGTCCGCCGCCTCGAGCGGCGCCCGGCGATCGCCGGCGACGGCTTCGCACATGCGGACGTAATCCTCGGTGCGGATCGGCGATTGGTTGACCAACGCCACCACGTCGGGCGGCAGGGACGTGCCGCCGGAGGCGGTGAGCCCCGCCGCCGCCAGCAGGGCGCCGAGCACCGCGCCGGCGGCGAGCAGCGCCGTCGGGCGGCGTGGACCGGTCTTCGTCATCGTGTCAGCTCTCTCGCCGCCGGCGGCGCATCGGTCAACCGCGCCGGCCGCGGTCCTCCACAGGACGCGCCGGCGCCGCACTTTGCAAGCGTCGCGACGACACGATACAGAGCGCCAACTGTTGTTGGGGGGAGGATCTATGCCGAAGAGCGTCTGCCAGTGGCTGAGTGGGGCCGCCGTGCTGCTCGTCGCCTCGGCGGCCTGGGCGCAGCTCGCGCAGGACATCACCGATGCGGTGAAGGACGGCGTTCCGGTCGTCGGACTGGACGTCGGCGCGGCGCTGCCGATTTCATCCTTCCGCAGCTCCGGCGATCCCGGCGGCTCCGTGTCGCCCTGGGTGGGATGGCAGATCGGCAGCGGCGCCGGTTTCACGATCACGCCGGTCCTGCAGGCGCAGTACGCCGGCTTCACCAAGAGCTCGTCGAACAACGACGCCCCGAGCTTCACCTCGCTCGGCGGCGGCGCCCGCGCGGCGCTGAACGACGAGGCGGCCGAGATCTACTTCGGCGCCGGCGGCAACTATTACTGGGCGACCAGCGGGCCGCTCGACAACGGCGGCGGCTTCAACCTCAACGGCGGCGTCAACTACGAATTCTGGCGCGGCACGGCGCTCGGCATCTTCGCTCGCTACGACCAGGTGTCGGTCAACTCGACGCCCAGCGACGACCTGACCAAGTTCATGACCACCGGCCTGGAGGTGCGGCATCGGTTCCTCCCCGAACCGCCACCGCCCCCACCACCGCCACCCGCTCCGGTCGCGGCGGCCCCGGCCCCGCCGGTGAAGAAGAAGATCGTGCTGCGCGGCGTCAATTTCGACTTCGACAAGGCGAACATCCGCGCCGACGCGGTGCCGATCCTCGAAGAGGCCGCGAAGACCCTCAAGGAGGAGAGCGAGCTCACGGTGTCGGTCAACGGGTACACCGACAGCGTCGGCACCGAGGCGTACAACCTCCGCCTCTCGGAGCGCCGCGCCGACGCGGTGAGAGCATACCTGGAGAAGCTGGGCGTCGCTGGCTCGCGCCTCACCGCCAGGGGCTTCGGCAAGTCCAACCCGGTGGCGAGCAACGAGACCGCCGAGGGCCGGGCGCAGAACCGCCGCGTCGAGCTGATCGTCAATCCCTGACGCCTTCCCCCGGCGTGCGACATCCTGTCATCCGGCGGCCGGCGCGTGCTAGCAATCGCGAATGTCGTTTCGCGCCCATCTGCCGATCGAGGTCCTGCCACCGCCGGGCACCGGCGCCACCCTGCCGCGGCGTGAGTTCCTGCGCCTGCTGAGCGCCGCGCTGGGCGGAATCGCGGCGCTGTCCGTGTTGCCGGCGCGCCGCGCCTTCGCCGGCGCGGTGCCGGCGCCGATCTTCCCCGACGGCATCAAGTCGGGCGATCCGAAGCCCGGGAGCGGGGTGATCTGGACGCGCGTCGCGCCGCTACGGGACGGTCCGGCGACCGTCCTGTGGTCGGTGGCGGAGGACGCCGCGATGCAACAAGTGGTCGCCGGCGGCATGGTGAGCGCCGACCCGGCACGCGGCCACACCGTGACCGTCCCGGTGCGCCGCCTGCGCCCGGATCGCTGGTACCACTACCAGTTCGAGCACGAAGGCGTGGCGTCGCCGGTGGGGCGGCTGCGCACCGCGCCGGCGGTCGGCACGCGACCGGATCGGCTGCGCTACGCCTTCGCGAGCTGCCAGCAGCGCAACGACTCGTACTACGTCGCGCACCGCGCCATCGCCGCCGAGGGCGTCGACTTCCTGCTCCACTTGGGCGACTACGTTTACGTGAGCGACGGCGGCACGCTGACGCTCGATGACTACCGCGGCGTCTACCGCCGCTTCCACTCCAATCCCCTGCTCCAGGAGTTGCAGGCCGCCGTGCCGCTGGTGGCGGTCTGGGACGACGGCGAGTTCTACAACGGCGTCGACGCCACTGGCCCGGCGGAACGCCTCGCCGCGGCGCGCACGGCCTGGTTCGAGCACATGCCGGTGCGGCGGCCCCGCAACGACCGCGTCTTTCGTACCGTCCGCTGGGGACGGCTCGCCGAGCTGCACGTCCTCGACACGCGCCAGTACCGCGACCCCGAGGTGCCGGCGAACACTCGCTTCGGCGACATCATCGACGCCCAAGACACGGCGCTGCCGCCGGGCGAGCAGATGTTCGCGCCGGGCCGCACGACGCTCGGCGCGCGCCAGAAGCGCTGGCTGAAGCGCAACCTCACGCGGCGCCGCGCCACCTGGCAGCTTATCGGCAGCAGCTACGACATGGCGCCGTGGAAGCTCGTCGATCGCGACACCCCCGAGCTGCGCGCCATGGATCCGATGCTGCAGCGCAACGGCGGCATCTACGTCTCGAACGAGGCGTGGGACGACTACCAGGCTGAGCGCCGCGAGTTGATGGAGCACATCGACCGCCACAGCGTCGCCAACGTCGTGGTGACCAGCGGCCACACCCATTTCTACAAGGCGAGCGAGATCATGCCCGACTTCGACGACCCGACGTCGCCGATCACCGCCGTCGAGTTCGTCACCGGCTCCCTCACCGCCGATCCCGACCCACGCACCATCGCGCCGGAGGCGCTGCTGCACGTCGCGGAAGCCATCATGCTCGGCGCCAACGCGCCGTATCTCAAGCAGGTCGATCTGCTGCACCAAGGCTATGGGCTGGTCGACATCACGCCCGAGGAGACGATCGTCGACTTCCGCGTCCTCGACACCTTCGATCCCGACGCCACCGCCAGCACATTCGCCCGCTTCCGCGTGGTCACCGGCCGGCCCGGCATCGAACAGGTGCTGTGACTCGACGCGAGGAGCGATCGGCCCAGTGATCCGCCACCGGCCCGAGTCCGGCGGCGCCGCGGATTGGGCGCGGAGAGTCAAACGGCGTCACCCGGCCCAACGCGCCCGCACGGCGGCGCGATGGATCTTGCCGCTGTCGGTGCGCGGCAGGGCGTCGACGAGCTCGAGCTGCTCGGGCAGCTTCGGTTTGGCGAGCCCCGCGGCGAGGAGGAACCGCGCGAGCTCGGCGAGGGTGAGCACGGCGCCGGCGCGGGGGAGCACGACGGCGCAGGCGCGCTCGCCGGTCCGCGAATCCGGGAGCGCGACGACGCACACCTCGGCGACGGCGGGATGGCGCGCGATCGCGGCCTCCAGCTCCGCGAGGCTGAACTTCTCGCCCTTGCGGATGACGATCTCCTTGAGCCGACCGCTGATGCGCAGGTAGCCGGCGGCGTCGACCGCGCCGAGATCGCCGGTGCGGAACCACCCGTCGGCGGTGAAGGCATCGGCGTTGAGGGCGGGATCGGCGTAGCCGACGCAGCACTCCGGACCGCGCGCCTGCACTTCGCCCTCGCCGCCGGGTGGCAGGGGGCGGCCACGGTCGTCGACGATGCGCAGCTCGGCGGGAGCGATGACGCGCCCCTCGCTGACGCCCCCCATGGTCTCGGCATCGGTCACGTCGGTGGTGGTGATGGTCGGAAACTCCGTCGAGCCGTAGACGCGTTTGGCGACGCAGCCGAGCGCGACGCGGGCGCGGCGGACCAGCTCGGTGGATACCGGCGCGCCGCCGCACGAGAACAGGCGCAGCGAGGTGCCGCCGGCGGGGGCGCGGTCGCTGAGGTCCTGGAGGAACGTCGGCGCGCCGACCATGTAGCTGATCCGCTCGGCGGCGATCAGCGACAGAGCGGCCACGGCATCCCAGCGCTCCATCAGCACGACGCTGGTGCCGAGCAGCGCCGGCGTCAGGATGGCGTGGATCACCCCCGAGATGTGGGTGAGGGGGGACGGCATCAGGGTCCGATCCGCGGGCGTGAGGGCGTGCACGCGCTCGAGGCTGCGCACCTCGGCGAGCAGCGTGTTGTGGGTGTGCAGCACGCCCTTGGGATCGGCGGTGGTGCCGGAGGTGTACATCAGCATCAGCAACCCGTCGGGATCGACGGCGACCGACGGCGCCGGCGCGTCGGCGAGGAGATCGGCGAACGGCTGCGTCCCGTCCGGCGCGGGCGCGCGAACGACCAGCACCGTGCGCAGCGCCGGGGCGTCGGCGCGCAGGCGTGCGATCAGCGCCGGATGGTCGCAGCCGCGGAGCTCGCCGGGGATGGCGAGCACGCGGGCGGCCGACTGGCGGAGGGTGAAAGCCAGCTCGCGCTCGCGGAACATCGGCAGGAGCGGATTCACGACCGCGCCGATGCGCGCCGCGGCGAGGAACAGAACCGCGGCCTCCCACCAGTTCGGCAGTTGGTAGGCGACCACGTCGCCGCGCTCCACGCCCAGGCGTCGCAGCCCCTGCGCGACCGCGGCCGACCGGCGATCCCAGTCGGCAAAGGTCAGGCGGCGGTCGCCATCGATCAGCGCCACGCGCGCGCCATGGGCGCGGCAGGTGCGCGCGAAGCAGGCGCCGAGGGGCTCGTCGCCCCACTCGCCGGCGGCGTGGCGGCGCCGGATCTGTTCCGGCGCGAGGGCTGTGGGGCGGAGCGTCATGGCCGTCCGCCCTCTGTGCGCCACCGCGTCCCCGGTGGTCAATGGTCGTCGTTGCAAGTCGTCCGGGCGCCTCGCTATCGTCCAGCGAGTGGGCATGACGACCCGGTTTGACTCGCTTCAATCAAACGCCCTATAAGCCGCTGCGCTTTCCGGCGGGATCCAATTCAGTGGGAGCAGTGTCACGAAGAATGGCGTTGGCGCTGGCGTGCGGCCTGAGCCTCGCGGCCGCGATCGTGTCGCCGAGTGGCGCGGCGACGACGCCGGCGGGCGCCGCCCGGCTGAAGGACAATCTCTACGGCGCCAAGTTCGTCGATCCCGACTCGGGGTGGGTGGTCGGCGGCTTCGGAACCATCTTCCGCACCGATGACGGCGGTCAGACCTGGTCGCCGCAGGCGTCGAAGACCTCCGAGCACCTGTACGACGTCGACTTCGTCGACTCGCAGCGCGGCTGGGTGGTCGGGCGGTCGGGCACCATCCTGCACACCGACGACGGCGGCAAGACGTGGACGCCGCAGCAGTCCGGCGTCGGCATCGAGAAGCACCTCTTCAGCGTCGACTTCGCCGACGCGCAGCACGGGGTCGTCGTCGGCGACTGGGGCGTGATCCTCACCACCAGCGACGGCGGCCGCACGTGGGAGGACCACTCCCTGCCGGACGACGTGATCCTCAACGACGTTTCGATGGTGGACCCGCAGCGCGGCTGGATCGCCGGGGAGATGGGCACGGTGCTGCGCACCGAGGACGGCGGGCACACCTGGACGCCGCAGACGACGGGCGTCGACAAGACGCTGTTCGGCATCTACTTCGCCGACCCGCAGCACGGCTGGGCGGTCGGCATCGACGCGCTGATCCTGCACACCGACGACGGCGGCCAGACGTGGGTGGTGCAGCACGGCTCGACCGAGATCCACGAGCTGGAGCAGGTGGGATTCAGCTCGGCGTATGACAATCCGAGTCTGTACGCGGTGCAGGTCGTGGGCGACCTGGGCGTGGCCGTGGGCGAGATCGGAGCCGTGTACACCAGCGCCGACGGCGGCCGCACCTGGGTGCGGCGGCCGGGCGAGGCGAAGGGCGGGCCGAAATGGTTCCGCGCGCTGTCGCTGGTGCCCGGGACGCACGGCGTGATCGTCGGCGCCGGCGGGGAACGGCTGCGCATCGTGCAGGGACGGGTCGAGTCACCGGACGGGGGGACGCGTGCTGCCGAGACACTTCATTGAAGCGTATCTCCGCTTCCTGCTCCGCTACCGGATTCCGGTCGCGGTGGTGGTGTCCGTCATCACCGGCTTCTTCATCTGGTTCATCGGCGCCCAACTGACGATCTTCACCAACTTCTTCGACCTCTACCCGCCGAAACATCCCTACATCGAGGTCTACCAGAAGTACCGCAAGATGTTCGGCACCTCGAACGTCCTGCTGATGACGGTCGAGGCCAAGGACGGCGACCTGTTCTCCGATCCCGACGTCATCAAGACCGTCGACCGCATCACCATCGACCTCCTGCACAAGGTGCCGGGCGTGAACGGCGAGCAGGTGATGTCGATCACGCACCCGAAGATCAAGACCACGCTGACCACCGGCGCCGGGCTGAAGACCGTGCCGCTGACCTATCCGCGGCTGCCGGAGGACAAGGAAGATCTCGAGTTCTTCCGCCGCAAGGTCGATACCACCGAGGGCGTGCGCGGCTTCCTCGTCTCGCAGGACGACAAGGCGACGCAGATCATCGCCGGCTTCTGGGAGGAGTACTTCGACCTCGGCGGCATGTGGAAGCAGGTGCAGGAGATCGTCGCCCGCGAGGAAGCGGGCGGCAAGGTGAAGATCTACGTCTCCGGTCCGCCGGTGCTCTTCGCCTACTTCGGCGACGCCGTGCACGTCATGGTGTGGTACCTGATCGGCACGCTGGCGCTGATGATCCTGCTGCTGGTGTTCTACTTCGGCACCGTCCAGGGCGTGATCATCCCCACCTTCTCCGCCCTGCTCAGCGCCATCTGGGGCCTCGGGTTCGCCGGCCTGTTCGGCTACAGCCTGGACCCGCTGGTCATCGTCGTCTTCGTGCTCATCACCGCCCGCACCCTGAGCCACTCGGTGCAGTCGATGGAGCGGTACCACGAGGAGTACTTCCGCTGCCACGACAAGCACACGGCGATCATGCGCTCCTACATCAGCCTGTACGCGCCGGCGATGGTGTCGATCATCGCCGACGGCCTGGCGATCATGACCATCGCCGTGGCGACGATCCCGCTGATGCAGAAGCTCGCCTTCGTGTCGGCGTTCTGGATCATCTCGATCTTCATCAGCGTCGTCACCCTGCACCCGATCATCCTGAGCTTCGTGCGGCCGCCGAAGACCCACAACACCAACAGCGCCTTCAACCGCATGGCCAACGCCGTGGGCCGCCGCCTGGTGACCCTGGCGATCGGCAACATGCGCTACGCCGTGGTGGCGCTGTTCGTCGCCACCATGGTCTTCGGCGTCTACTTCGCGCACCAATTGCGGACCGGCGACACCTCGCCGGGCATGGCGCTGCTGTATCCGGATCACCCGTACAACGTCGCCTCCGCCAAGGCGAACCACTACTTCGTCGGCAACAGCCCGCTGGTCATCATCGCCGAGGGCAAGAAGCCGGGCGCCATCAAGGACGCGGCGACGCTGAACCAGCTCGACCTCTTCCAGCGCTACATGGAGCAGGGCGAGGGGGCCGGCGGATCCGTCACCGCGACCACCATGCTGAAGACCATCTTCCGCGTCTTCCACGAGGGCGACCCGAAGTGGGAGATGTTGCCGACGCGCAACGATCACGTCGGCCAGCTCTTCTTCATGGTCACCGCCGGCACGCGCCGCGGCGAGCTCGATCGCTTCTTCTCGCCCGACTACACCAACGCGACGATCACCGTCTTCTACAAGAACTACGACCACGAGACGATCAAGGGTGCGATCGAACGCGCCAAGGAGTACATCGCCACGCACGCGCGGCCCGAGGACAGCGTCCGGTACCGCCTGGCCGGAGGCCTCTTCGGCATCCTCGCGGCGCAGATCGAGGAGGTGGACTGGTCGTACGAAGTGAACGTGCCGCTGATCTTCCTCGTCGTCTTCCTGCTCAGCTACCTGACCTACTGGTCGGTGCTCGGCGCGCTCATCGTGATGCTGCCGTCGATCGTCGCCCAGCCGCTGTCGGAAGCGGTGATGTACCTCGTGGGCATCGACTTCAACATCAACTCGCTGCCGGTCGCGGCGATCGGCATCGGCATCGGCATCGACTACGGCTATTACGTGCTCAGCCGCATCGTCGAGGAGTACGAGGTGACGCGCGATTTCGACGAAGCCAACCGCCGCACCCTCACCACCACCGGCGAAGCGGTGATGTTCACCGGCCTCACCATCACCACCAGCATGGTGCTGTGGCTCTTCCACCCGTTGAAGTTCGAGGCGCAGATGGCGTTCCTGCTGATGATGCTGATGGTGTTCCACGCCATTGGCGCGCTCGTCTTCATCCCGGCGATGGTCTCGCTGCTGCGGCCGCGCTTCGCGACCCAGCGCGCCGACCAGCGGGCCGATCTGGCCGTCGAGGCCTGACGGGGGACGTGCCGAGGTGACGACGGAGCGCCGGGCACGGCCGACGCCCGCTGCGTCAGCACGTCGGGATCTCGGCGCGGCTTCCCCATGGACTTCCGGCTGACCGCCGCCGAGGATGCCTTCCGCGACGACGTGCGGCGCTGGCTGGCCGTCGCGCTGCCGCGCTTCCTCGCGGTGCCGGCGCAGCGCGAGCCGCGCACCGCGGCCGAGCGCATCGCCGCCTCGAAGGCCTGGCAGCGGACGCTGCACGACGGCGGCTGGGCGGGCATCACCTGGCCGCGGGCGCACGGCGGACGCGGCGCCAGCATCGTCGAGCACCTGATCTTCAACGAGGAGTGCGCCGCCGCCGGCGCGCCGGACAGCATCAACCTGGCGGTGGCCCTCGGGCTCGCCGGGCCGACGATCATGGCCTGCGGCACCCCGCAGCAGCAGGCGCGGTTCCTGCCGCGCATCCTGGGCGGCGACGACATCTGGTGCCAGGGTTTCTCGGAACCGAACGCCGGCTCCGATCTCGCCGGCCTGCGCACCCGCGGCGTGCTCGAGGGCGACGTCATCGCCGTCACCGGGCAGAAGATCTGGACCAGCTTCGCCCAGTACGCCGACTGGTGCATCCTCGTCGTCCGCACGGATCCGAGCGCCGGCAGGCACCGCGGCCTCACCTTCCTGCTGGTCGACATGAAGAGCCCCGGCATCACCATCCGGCCGCTGGTCGAGATGACCGGCGAGGCGTGGTTCAACGAGGTGTTCTTCGACGACGTGAAGGTGCCGCGCGCGAACGTCGTCGGCGAGATCCACAAGGGGTGGGACGTCGTCCTCACCACCCTCGCCCACGAGCGCGGCGGCTCGGCGCCGCACGCGCGCCTGCGGCGCGAGCTCCACGGCCTGCTGGACCTCGCCCGTCGCCGGCCGCGCGACGGCGTCGCCGCGGCGCGCGATCCGCGCACCCGCCAGGATCTGGCGCAGCTCGCGGTCGAGGTCCAGATCGCCAAGCTGACCGCCTACCGCAACGTCACCGTCATCCAGCGCACCGGCAGGCCCGGTCCCGAGGGGTCGATCCTGAAGCTCTTCTGGAGCGAGCTCGAGCAACGCCTGATGGAGACGGCCTGCGCCGTACTCGGCCCGCATGCCTCGCTCGCCGGCGATGAACCGCGCGGCGTCGACGCCAACGTCTGGACCCGCGAGCTGTTGTGGACCCGCTCGGCGACGATCTATGCCGGGACGTCCGAGGTGCAGCGCAACATCATCGCGCAGCGAGTGTTGGGGTTGCCGCGAGCCTGAGGGAGAGACCGCCCCGCGGAAGCGGAATCACGGCGTCGACGCCCCTCCGGGCCTCGGGGCCGCCGTGGGGCAGAATCTGGAGTGAACGCATGGAGATCATCGACGTGTGGACGCAGTACCTGTCGCCGACGCCGCCGGAGAAGCGCTCGGTGGCGGCGGAGAACGTGTTCCGCAACTACGGGCGGCTGGACTGGTACCACAACGGCACCGACGTGGCGCAGATGCTCGACGACATGGACCGCAATGGCGTGCGGCTCGCCTGCATCTCCGGCGAGCCGGCGCACGTGCGCGAGGCGGTGCGCCGCCACCCCGACCGCTTCATCGGCGAGTACCATGCCGATCCCACCAACATCATGGCGGCGGTGCGCGGCCTCCAGGAGCACGTCGAGACGTACGGCTTCAAGGTGCTGCGCATCGAGCCGTTCATGTGGCGCAAGCCGCCGACCGACCCCTGCTACTACCCGCTGTACGCCAAGTGCATCGAGCTCGACGTCGCCTTCCAGACCCAGGTCGGCCACACGGGGCCGCTCTTCCCGTCGGAAACCGGCCGCCCGATCTACATCGACCAGGTCGCGCTCGACTTCCCCGAGCTGCGGATCATCTGCGGCCACATCGGCTGGCCGTGGACCGAGGAGATGATCGCCGTCGCCTGGAAGCATGCCAACGTCTACATCGACACCTCGGCGCACGCCCCCAAGCACTACCCCGCCGAATTCGTCCACTTCATGAAGACGTTCGGCAAGAAGAAGGTGCTGTTCGCCACCGACTACCCGCTGCTGCCCTTCGACCGGGTGCTCGCCGAGCTCGACGCGCTCGAGCTCTCCGACGAGGTGCGGACGTTGTTCCTGCGCGACAACGCGCGCCGCGCGCTCAAGATCGGCTGACGCTGCTCGGCCTTCCGGCTCGTCCTTCGTCCTTCAGCCTGCCCAGGAGATCACGATGTCGTTCGAAGCCATCACCTACGTCCTCGAGAACCAGGTCGCGTGGATCACCCTCAACCGGCCGGACGCGCGCAACGCGGTGAACGACGCGATGCGCGAGGAGCTGCTGCAGGTCCTGACCGATGCGCGCACCAATCTCGACATCCGCGCCCTCGTGATCACCGGCGCCGGCAAGGGATTCTGCACCGGCGCCGACCTCAGCCGCCGCGGCAGTGGGCCGCAGGGGCCGGGGGCGGCGCGCGAGATGCTGCGCACCCGCTCGCAGCGGCTGATCCGCGCCGTCTGGGAGCTGGAGAAGCCCGTGATCGCCGCGGTCAACGGCGTCGCCGCCGGCCTGGGGGCGCACCTGGCCTTCGCCTCCGACATGGTCATCGCCGCCGCGGAGTCCAAGTTCATCGAGATCTTCGTCCGCCGCGGCATCGCCATCGACGCCTGCGGTGCCTACCTGCTGCCGCGGCTGATCGGCCTGGCGAAGGCGAAGGAGCTGGTCTTCTTCGGCGACGACCTCGCGGCCGACGAGGCGCTGCGCATCGGCCTGGTGAATCGCGTCGTGCCCGGGACGCAGCTCCTGGCGGCGGCGCGCGAGTGGGCGGAGCGGCTGGCGACCGGTCCGACGTACGCGATTGGCATGTCGAAGCGGCTCCTCAACCGCTCGCTCGAGGTCGACATGGAGACGGCGCTCGACGACGAGGCAATGGCGCAGTCCCTGGTGACCCAGTCCGAGGACACCAAGGAAGGGATGCTGTCGTTCATGGAGAAGCGGCCACCGAAGTTCACCGGCCGCTGAGGCGGGGCGGTCAGGCGCGCTCGTAGCGCCAGCCGTCCTCGCGCATCCACAGGCGATGGCGCGACCCGGGGCGCTCGAGCTCGGCGTCGTCGTAGCCGGCGTCGCCGGCATAGAGGGTGACGGCACCGCCCTCGATCGGGAACAGGCGCGGCTCGAAGACCTCGAGCGGACCGCGGCCGAGCGCGGCCAGCGCCGATTGCGCGGTGCGGTGCGCCGCGATCGCCGTGATGGTCACGAAGGTCGGCGGGGGCAGCTCGATCTCGCCGGCGCGCTGGGCCGCCAGCGCCTCGGTTGGCGCCATCCAGGCGTGGTCGTGGATTTCGCCGCCATCGACCGCGACCGGCGCATCGGTCCCGGTGGCGGCAAAGAACCAGGTGTCGAAGCGCTTCGGGAGCTGCACCGGGGTCACCCAGCGCGAGATCGCCACCAGATCCCCCGGGGCGAGCACCAACCCGGCTTCCTCGCGGGCTTCGCGCACCGCGGCCCGCCGGGCGGCGGCGAGCACATCGTCGCCCGGAATCCAGTCGTCGGGGTCGAGCCGCCCACCTGGGAACACCCAGGCGCCGCCGTGGAACGACAGTTGCGCGCTGCGCCGGACCAGCAGCACCTCGCACCCCGAGGGACGGTCGCGGATCAGCACCACGGTGGCGGCGGGGTGGGCGGGAGCTGGCTCCTGGGGCATGATCGGAAGCTCTTTAAATCAGGCGAATTGTCGCTTCGCCAGGGACCGATGAAGGAGGCGGGCGAAAAAGTGTGAATCAATCCTGGGGGCGCGCCGTCTGAAAGGGCATACGTAGCGAGCAACGCGGACCCCCCCTCCGCGCGCTACGGCGCATCTGCGGAACCCGTTCCGCATGCGCCTCCTCCCCCCGAAGGCCGGCAGCCGGTCCCCCCTGGCTGCCGGCCGCTTTTTTCTGGGGGCGGAAATTTTCGTTTCCGCCGACTTTCGTCGTGAATCATCCTGGGAAGCGCGCGTCCAACCGGCTCGCGTGGCTGGTGGGACCCCCCTCCGTCACTGGCTGCGTGCGCTCCGGGCGACCGGCGCGTTGCTTCCTCCTCCCCGAGAGGGCCGGGGGCGCGATCCCGCGAAGATCGCGCCCCCGGCGTTGCCTCAGCCGGCCGCGGGCCCGGGATGGAAGAAGCAGTCCGGAGACGGCACCAGCCACATCGTCTCCGACTCGGCGCACATGCGCTCGGATCGTTCGCGCCAGCCGCGCAGCTCCGGATCGCCCGCCCAACCGTCCATCATCCGGCAGAGGTGGCGGAAGTCCGGCGCCGCCCACAGGACGAGCACCTCGTCCGATCGCATGGGCACGGAGTAGGCACCCATGAGGGTGCATTCACGATCGCGCAGCAACGACGCGAAGCTCTCGCGCACCGTCGCAAGATAGGCCTCGCGTTGCCCCGGCTGTGTTCGCGCCAGGGTGTGCACACAGACCCAGGCCCTGAGACCGTCGGCGCGCAATTGGTCACGGGTGGGCGACCCGGGCGCCGGTTCGAGGATGCGGTCGAACCCGCCGCTGCGCCACTGCGTTGCCTTGGCCCACCACGGCGCCAGTGCCGCGTCGACCCGTCCGGGCAGGAACTGCCGCTCGAGGGTCCCGGCCCACTGCTCCCAGCCGTCCATTTCCCAGAGGTTCACCACCCGCGGCCAGCGATGGGTGCTGCCGATCACCTTCCAGGTCCCCATCAGGCGGGACATGCCCTCGCGCTCCGAGTGGCGTGCCCGTTCGCCGACGGTCTCGAGGTACGATTCCTGCCCGGCGCCGATGATGTCGATGATCTCGTGCAGATAGAGCATGGCGCGACGACATCGGGAAATGCGGGACGAATGTCAAAGCGCGAGCGGGCGACGCGAGAACGCCACCACGCGGCCGCGGAGAGCGCGGTCCGGTGTCTCGTACCGAGAATCCCCCACCTGCCGCCGCGCCACCCCGCCGCGTTGACAGTCCGAGCCGCGCGCTGGTATCGCGGCTAACGCTCGTTAGCCCGATGTCGATCAACGGACCCGACACCAGCGCCCCGCCCGCTTCCGTCGCCGCCGCGCTGCGCGCCCGCGCCGAGGACTGCGCCGACCGCATCTTCCTTCGCGCCGACGACCGCTCGTGGACGTTCGCCGCCGCCCATCGCGAGGCCTGCCGCTACGCCAACCTCTTCCTCGCGCGACGCGGCGACGGCCCCTTTCACGTCGGCGCGCTGATGGACAACCTGCCGGCCTTCGTGTTCGCCGAGCTGGGGTGCGCCCTCGCCGGCGCGACGCTGGTCGGGCTCAACCCGACGCGCACCGGCGACGCCCTGGCGCGCGACATCGAGTATGCCGACTGCCAGCTCGTCCTCACCGAGGCGCGCTATGCCGACTCGCTGCACGGCGCCATCGGCGCCCGTCTGCCGGTGCTGCTCGCCGACGGCCCGGCGCCGTCGCTGGCGGCGGCTCTGGCGAGCGCCGACGACCGCGACCCCGGTCTCGAGATCGCCGCCGACGCGCTGCTGATGATCGTCTTCACCTCCGGCACCACGCGCGCCCCCAAAGGCGTGCTCAACAGCCAGGGTCGACTGATGATGCTGGGCTGGGGCGCGTGCCTGCAGATGTGCCACGCCACCGCCGACGACGTCATCTACTGCGCCATGCCGCTCTACCACGGCAACGCGCAGGTCCTCGCCTTCGCGCCGCCCCTGGTCAGCGGCGCCTCGCTGGCGCTGGCCCGGCGTTTCAGCAAGTCGCGCTTCCTCGCCGACATCCGCCGCTACGGCGCCACGCTGTTCAACTACGTCGGCAACCCGCTCGCCTACATCATGGAGACGCCCGCACAACCGGATGACGCCGACAACCCGCTGCGTCTAGCCTACGGCAACGAGGCCCCGCGCCAGTACATCGCCGCTTTCGCCGAGCGCTTCGGCTGCGAGGTGATCGACGGCTACGGCTCCAGCGAGGTCGGGGTCGGTTTCTCGCGCACCGCCGATGATCCGCCGCGCAGCCTGGGCCGCGCGCCGGGCGTGAGGATCATCGGCGAGGACGGCCGCGAGTGCCCGCCGGCTCGGCTCGGTGGCGATGGCCGGCTGCTCAATCCCGATGAGGCGGTCGGCGAAATCGTCAACACCAACGGCCGCTTCCTCTTCGAGGGCTACTACAAGGACGAGCAGGCGACCGCCGATCGTACCCGCGGCGGTTGGTTCCGCACCGGCGACCTCGGCTACGCCGACGCTGACGGCTACATCTACTTCGCCGGCCGCGACGCGGAATGGATCCGCGTCGGCGGCGAGAACTTCCTCGCCCGCCCGATCGAGGAGGCGCTGGCGCAACACCCGGACGTGCTGCTGGTCAGCGTCTACGGCGTGCCCGATCCGGAGGCCGGCGACCAGGTGATGGCCGCCATCGTCCTCCGTCCCGGCGCGCATTTCGATGCCGCCGCGTTCTCGCGCTTCCTCGACGCGCATCGCGGCCTGCCGCCGCGCTGGCGTCCGATGTTCCTGCGCATCGCGTCGCAGTTGCCGATGACCGCAACCAACAAGATTCTCAAACGGACGCTGCGGCGGGAGAAGTTCCTCCTCGATCGCGTCGCCGATCCGCTGTACTGGCGGCCGCGCGGCGCCGAGACGTTCGCGCCCTTCACCGCCGCCGACCTGCAGACCCTGCGCACCCGCTTCGCCAACGCCGGTTACGCCGATCGCCTGGAGGAGTGAGATGAGCACCCCGCACGGCCTCGCCTTCGCGCCGGTGAAGATCGGCGTCCTGATCGACATGGACATGGGCACCAAGGCCGACTTCCTGGCGACCCTGTGCTTCGCCTTGGACGAGGCCCACGAGCAGAAGATCATCACCCGCCCCGTCGAGCTGGTCGTCGAGGAGGCCGTCGGGCTGCCGCGCCTCGAGGCGAGAAATGCGATCGACGGCTATCGCCGTCTGGTCGACGCCGGCGTGTTGGCGACCATCGGCCCGCTCATCACCGACAACTCGCTGGCGCTCGCGCCGGTGATCAACGAGCTCGGCGTGCCGGCGGTCACCTGGACGGGCACCGATCGCTACTTCGGAGAGTACTGCTTCAACCTCGGCAACGGCGGCCTCGCCGAGGAGGCGGCGCTGATGGCGACCTGGATCCGCCGCCAGGGCTTCAAGACGGTGGGGATGATCCACGAGATCAGCCCCGGCGGCGTCGAGTACGCCGGCAATTTCCGCTGGTTCGCCGCCCGCGAGGGCGTCGACATCCTGATCGAGGCCTACACGACACAGGTGCCGGACGACCTCGAGACGACGCTGCGCAAGATCCGCGACCAGCGCCCCGATTGCCTCGCCTATCTCGGCTACGGCTACCCGACCATCCTCATGGCGCCGATGTTTCCGCGCCTCGGCTGGAACCCGCCGCGCGTCATGACCACCGCCTTCCAGTTCTGTTACGCCAAGCCGGAGTGGATGGCGGCGCTCGAGGGCTGGCACGGCGTCGACCAGATCTGCGAGGACAACCCGCGGCTGGCGCCGATGCTGCAGCGCTTCAAGGCCAGGACCGGCAGCACCAAGGATCACACGGTCATCGCGCTCAGCTATGACACCGCCCGCCTGCTCGCCGAGGGCATCGCCCGCGCCAACCTCCTCACCCCGCGCGGCGTGAAAGAGGGCCTCGAGAAGGTGCGCATGCTGCCCGCCGTCAACGGCGGCCCCCGCACCCACATGAGCCTCGGCCCCTTTGACCACAAGGCCTACAAGGGCGACTGGCTGCTGATCCGCAAGATCGAGAACGGCAAGACCCGCTTCGTGGAGCTCTATGAGCCCTGACTCGAGCCGCAGAGACCGCCCGGAGCCCGCGATGCCCCACTGCGACGTCGCGCCCCACCGGCGCGTCCGCCGGGCGCGGGTCGTCGACGACGCCTGATGCCGCTCCCGACCTCGCTCGACTTCCTCGCCCTGCAGCGCGCCCGCCGCGGCCCGCGCGGGGGATTGATCCACCGCGATCGCCACGTCGCCTACGGCGCCCTGCACGCCGAGGTCCAGGCGCTGGCGACCTGGCTGGCGCGGCGCGGCCTCGGCGCGCGCCAACACGTCGGCGTCATGGCGGGCAACTCGCCGGCGATGGTCGTGGCATCGTACGCGGCCTGGAATGTCGGCGCCGCCAGTGTCCCGATCGCCGTGCGCTCCACCGCCGCGGAAGCGGCGCGGCTCCTGACCCACTCGCGCGCCGCGGCGCTGATCTGTGATCCGGCGCGGGTCGAAGTCGCCCGCGAGGCCGGCGCCGCCGCCGGCGTCCCGGTGTTCGCCATCGAGGCCACGTTGCCATTGCGGCCACGCGTCGCCCGCCGTGCCCCCGCGGCCGCGGCGCGCGCCAGCCGCGCCCCGCGGGCCCAGGACCTCGCCGTCCTCGCCTACACCTCCGGCACCACCGGCGCGCCGAAGGGCGTGATGATCCGCCATGCGCACCTGCAGTGGGCGGCGCTCGCCTGCGCCACCGCGCGCGGCGACACCCAGGACGGCGTCGGCGCCAGCATCAGCCCGCTCACCCACACGCCGGTCTTCGTCTCCCACCTGCTCTGCCGGATCCTGAGCGGCGCCACCACCGTGTTGCTGGAGAAGTTCGACCTGCCGACGCTGCTCGAGCAGGTCGAGCGCCACGGCATCACCGACCTGCCGCTGATCGGCGGCATGACCTTCGAAATGGTGGCGATGGGCGACCTCCCCGGCGGCGTGCGGCGCACCGTGCGCAAGGTCAGCGTCGGCGGCGCGCCGACGCCGATGACCACCAAACGCGCCCTCGCCGAGCTCTACGACGACGCCGAGATCATCGAGGCGTACGGCCAGACGGAATCCACGGACGGCGTGACCATGGCGCGCGGCGGCACCATCTTCGAGCGCCCGGGCACCGTCGGCCGCCCCAATCCGTACGTCGTCGTCGCCGTGCGCCGCGCCGATGGCCGCCTCGCCGCGGCCGACGAGGAGGGCGAGATCGTGGTCGGCGGACCGACCGTCATGGCGGGCTACTACCGCGACGCCGCCGCCACCGCCGCCACCCTGCGCGACGGGTGGCTGCACACCGGCGACCGCGGTCGTCAGGACGGCGACGGCTACGTCTTCATCACCGGCCGGATGAAGGACCTCATCATCACCGGCGGCGAGAACGTGTCGCCGATCGAGGTCGAGGAGGTGCTGCGCGCCCACCCGGACGTGGACGACGTCGCGGTGATCGGCACGCCGCACCCGAAATGGGGCGAACAGGTCACCGCCATCGTCGTCGTCCGCGGCGGCGCCCGCCTCGACGCCGCCGCCATCGCCGACTTCGCCGGTCAGCGCCTCGCCGGCTTCAAGAAGCCGCGCCGCGTCGAGTTCGTCGATGCGCTGCCCCGCAACGCCGCCAAGAAGGTGATGACCGGCGTCCTGCGCGAGCAGTTCAAATGACGTCGTGCACCGCCGAGACGAGGACACGGCCTCCCGTGCAGCCGTCATCCGGCCTCGCGTCTCGACGGCGCTGCGGGAAAGGATCTGCCTGATGGAGCACATTCTCTACGACGTCGCCGAGGGCATCGCGACGATCACCCTCAACCGCCCGGAGCAACTGAACGCGCTGCTTCCCGAGATGAACGACCACCTGCCCGAGCTGGTGGCGCGGGCGGAGCTCGACGACGCGGTGCGGGTGATCATCCTCACCGGCAACGGACGCGCCTTCTCGGCCGGCGCCGACATCAAGCGCATGAGCGAGCCGGGACGCCTCGGGCGCAGCGCGCTGGTCGGCCGGCAGCGAACCCTGCACGGCGCCGAGGTCGTCGAGGCGCTGCTGCGCCGCGAGAAGCCGATGCTGGCGGCGGTCAACGGCGTCGTCGCCGGCATGGCCTGCTCGTTCGTGCTCGCCTGCGACTTCGCGATCGCTGCCGACCGCGCGCGCTTCATCTTCAGCTTCGTCAAGGTCGGCTTCATCCCCGACTCCGGTTGCACCTATCTGCTGCCGCGCCGCGTCGGGCTCGCCAACGCGCAGCGGCTCTGCCTCACCGGCGAGCCGATCGACGCCGCCGACGCGCTCCGCCTCGGCCTGGTGAGCGAGGTGGTGCCCGCCGCGGATCTGGCGGCGCGAGCGCGGGCGCTGGCGACCACCATCGCCGGCCATTCGCCGAACGCGGTGGTGCAGACCCGCGGCCTGCTCGAACGCGCCGCCGACAGCGACTACCAGCATGCCACCCAGGCCGAGGCGCTGGCGCAGGGCATCCTCGGCGAGACCGCCGATCACCAGGAAGCCGTGCGCGCCTTCGTCGAGAAGCGGCCGCCGGCGTTCACCGGCAAGTGATGGAGACGCTCGGCGCCTTCCTCGATACCGTCGTCGCCGCCGCGCCCGATCGCGAGGTGGTGGCGCACGCGCCGGCCGACCGGGTCACCGCGCGGCTGTCGGCGACCCAACTGCGCGACGCCAGCCGCGCCGCGGCGCGCGCCCTGGTCGGCCTCGGCGTCACCAAGGGCACGCGCGTCGGATTCCTCTGCCCCAACCGGCTCGACTGGCTCCCCATCGCCTTCGGCGCGCTGCGCATCGGCGCGGTGCTGACGCCGCTGTCGACCCTGTGGAAGCGCGACGAGATCGCCTATGCGCTGGCGCACGCCGACGTCGTGACGCTGATCGCCGTGCCGCGCTTCCTCAAGCACGACTACCACGCGCGCCTGCTGGAGATCGCCCCGGACCTGCGCGACCTCGGCGGCCGGGTCCTGCGCGAACCCGCGGTGCCGAACCTGCGCCGCGTCGTCCTGCTCGACGACGGCGCCGCCGGCCTGCCGCGCTGGCGCGACCTGCCGGCCGATGCCGACGATGCGCTCCTCGACGCCATCGAGGCGGCGGTGTCGCCGACCGACCTGGCGACGATCTTCTTCACCTCCGGCACGACGGCGCAGGCGAAGGCCGTGGTCCATGCGCACGGCGCGCTCACCACCTCGGCACGACGCATCGCCGACTGTCTCGGCGTGACGCCCGACGACGCGTGGTGGGGCCACATGCCGCTCTTCTGGAGCGGCGGCTTCGTCCTCGGCGCGCTGGCGACGCTCGCCGGCGGCGGCCGCGTCGTGCTGCAGGAGGTCGTCGACCCCGGCAGCGCGCTGACCCTGCTCGAGGCCGAACGCTGCACCATCATGGCCGGCTGGCACCAGGCAGCGCCGCTGCTCGAGCATCCCGACTTCGCGCAGCGGCGGTTGGCGCTGCGCAAGGGGACCTACCACGTGCAGGCGGCGCGGCTGATGGGACCGGACAACCAGACGATCGGCGTCTACGGCATGTCGGAAACCGCCACCTGCGTCACCGCCGCCCGTTTCGACGATCCCGAACCGATCCGCAGCGGCACCTTCGGGCGCGCCCTGCCCGGCATGGAGATCCGCATCGTCGACCCCGAGACGCAGCGGGCGCTGCCAGGCGGCGAGAGCGGAGAGATCCTGGTCAGGGGCTCGACGATGATGGAGGGCTACTACCGGGTGCCGCGCGACGCGACCTTCGACGGCGAGGGTTTCTTCCGCACCGGCGATCGCGGCTGGCTCGACGAGGCCGGCAACCTCCACTTCGGCGGCCGCATCAAGGACGTGATCAAGACGGCCGGCGTCAACGTCGCCGCCGCCGAGGTCGAGGACGCCCTCGCCCGCCACCCGGCGGTGCAGAGCGCCCACGTCGTCGGCGTGCCCGACCCGGTGCGCGGTGAGAACATCGTCGCGCTGGTGGTGCTGCGCCCGGGCGCTCCCGCCACCGCCGACGCCCTGCGCGAGCTCTGCCGCGCCGAGCTCGCCAGCTACAAGGTGCCGCGCCACGTCTTCGTGGTCGACGCCGACGCCGTCCCGCGCACGGGCACCGGCAAGGTCGAGAAGCCCGCCCTCCGTCGCGCCGCCGAGGCCCTGATCGCCGCTCGCGGGCACCCCTGAGCGGAGCGCGGGCGGCCTACTCACTCCGCGCAATTCCGGCGCCGCTGCCGGCGGGCGAGCCGCCTAGATCTCCTGCGGCGTCTCTGTCTCGGTCTCGGTTGCCGTCGCTTCCGGGGTGATGGTGGCGCTGACCGTGCCCACCGGCGTGGCGGTCGGCGTCCAGGTGGGAAACTCCAGCGACTCGCTCGGCGTCGGACTCGGCTCCGACTCCGGCGTGATGGTGGCGCTGACGGTCCCCGCCGGCGTTCCGGTTGGCTCCTCTTCCACGTCCGTCGGCGTCGGCGTCGCCTCCGAGTCGTCCGGAGTGATGGTCGCGCTCGCGGTGCCGGCCGGGGTCGCGGTCGGCGTCCACGTCGGATCGTCGTCGCTCGGCGTCGCGGTGACATTCGCGGTGCCGGCCGGGGTACCGGTGGGGGTCGCGGAGAAGTCCTCGGTTGGAGTGACCGTGGCGGCGGTGGTGCCGGCCGGCGTCCCGGTGGGCGTCTGCTCGCCCGCGGCGGCGGTCATCGTCCGCGTCACGGTCGCCGTCGCGGTGCGGGTGGGAGTGAACAGCGGGAAGATGATGAACGGCGTCCGGGTGCGCGTCGGGGTGGCGGTGCGGCGCCGGGTCGGCGTCTCGGTCGGCGCCTCGGGTTCGATCGTCTCGGTGGGCGTGACCTCGACCGGCGTCTCGGTGACGTCGGGGCAGCCCTCGAGCGAGTTGACGACCGCCATCACGATCTCATCGATGGTCGCCTCGTCGCCATAGACCGGGCAGCGCGCCGGGTCGGTGATCTCGAGCGCGATCCCCACGCCGCGAATGATCTCGTCGATGGTGACCTGGCCGTTCTCGTCGCAATCGCCCATGCACTGGGCGGCGGCGGTGCCGCCCCACGCGAGCAGCGCGGCGACGCAGCCGGCGGCAAGGAACAATCGCTGTCGTATACGCATCAATCAGGACCCGCGTTTCGAGATGCCATGCCGTGACGGTCTATTGCATGAAATCGAGCATGCCGCTCGATCAATCTGACGCCAGCAACGGAACCCCGCGCCGCGCATCCGTCCGACAGGCAGGCGCCGCTCTAGCACGTCGGCACCCGAGCGCCAACCTCCGCGCCACGCTAGCGGACACCGGCCTCGGCACCGATGCCGCCGCCTCTGGCGCGGCCCTCGGTTGCGCATTGTCCCGCGCGGACGCGGGCGGTAGACTCCGACGCACCCTATCTGGAGGTTCCCCTCATGAGCCAACCGTATCTCGGTGATGACATCACCCGTTCCACGTCCGTCGGCGTCAGCTCGCGCTCGGAGTTCATCGCCCGTACGTACACCCACCTGCTCGGTGCCATCGCGTTCTTCCTCGCCATCGAGGTCTGGCTGTTCCAGAGCGGCGCTGCCGAGACCATCGCCCGCGCCATGCTCGGCACCAGTTGGCTGGTCGTCCTCGGCGGTTTCCTGATCGTCAGTTGGCTCGCCAGCTCGGCGGCCGCGACATCGCTGTCCAGGCCGATGCAGTACGTGGCGCTCGGCGCCTACGTGGTCGCCCAGGCGATCATCTTCGTGCCGATGCTGTACATCGCCAACGCGGTGGCGCCGGGCGCCATCCAGAGCGCCGGCCTGCTCACCGCCCTCGGCTTCGCCGGGCTCACCGCCGTCGCCTTCATCAGCCGCACCGATTTCAGCTTCCTGGGCGCGCTGCTGAAGTGGGCCTTCATCGTCGCGCTGCTGGCGATCGTCGGCTCGGTGCTGTTCGGCTTCCAGCTCGGCACCTGGTTCTCGGTCGCCATGGTCGGCCTCGCCGGCGTCGCCATCCTGCGCGACACCTCGAACATCCTGCTCCACTTCCCCGACGACCGTTACGTCGCCGCCGCCATGCAGCTCTTCGCCTCGGTGGCGCTGATGTTCTGGTATCTGATCCGGTTGTTCATGGATCGCCGGTAGAGAAGGGGAGCGGGGGGGTGGGGTCCGCCCCCACCCCCCTGATCCCCGTCCGCCGCGCCTACCGGCGCTCCGCCACGCTGCCGCCGCTCGCGCATGAAGAACATCCTCGCCGCCGTCGATTTCTCTCCGGTGTCCAGCGCCGTCATCGAACAGGCCACGGCGCTGTCGCAGGCATTCGGTGCCGCGCTCTGGATGCTGCACGTGGCGGCTCCCGATCCCGATTTCGTCGGCTACGAGCCGGGACCGCAGAGCGTGCGACGCTCGGTGGCAGCCGGGTTGCACGACGATCATCGCCGGCTGCAGGAGGAGTCGGCGGCGGTGCGCCAGCGCGGCGTCGACTGCACCGCGTTGCTGGTGCAGGGAACGACGCCCGACACCATCGTGCGCGAGGCCGATCGGCTGGGCGTCGATCTCGTCGTCCTCGGCTCGCACGGCCACGGCGCGATCCGTCGCGCCCTCCTCGGCAGCGTCAGCGAGCACGTGCTGCATCACGCCCGCCGCCCGCTCCTGATCGTGCCGGCGCCGCGCGCCTGAGACGGCGGTGCCGCACGTCGAGCGGCCGAGCGCGGCCATCTACTACGAGGTGTGCGGCAACGGGCCGCCGCTCGTCTTCGCGCACGGCGCCGGCGGCAACACGTTGGTGTGGTGGCAGCAGGTCCCATACTTCGCCGGCCGCCATCGGGTCGTCACCTTCGACCATCGCGGCTTCGGTCGTTCGCGCTGCGCCAGGGGACACGAGCAGGCGCGCCATTTCGCCGATGATCTGGCGGCGGTGCTCGACGCGGCGGGCATCGAGCGCTGCGCCCTGGTCTGCCAGTCGATGGGAGGGTGGACCGGCCTGCAACTCGCGCTGGCGCACCCACGGCGCGTCGCCGCCCTGGTGCTGTCCGGGACGCCGGCCGGCATCGCCACCCCTGGCGTCGTCGCCGCGCTCCGCGCCATCGCCGCGGCGAGCGCCGCCGCCGAGCTCGCCGCGCCGGCGTGGAACCAGCCGCACGTCGCGCTCGCCGCCGATCTCTTCGCGCGCGATCCCACCCGCGCCTTCCTCTACGAGCAACTCGCGGCGCTCAATCCCGCCGATGCGTTGGCACGCAGCGCCCTGCACGAGGTCATGACCGACCCCGCCCACCTCGTCGGCTGGCGGATCCCCACCCTGCTGATCGGCGGATCCGAGGACCGGCTGTTCTCCCCCGCCGTCCTGCGCGAGGTCGCCGCGGCCATCCCGGGGGCGACCTTCGAGGAGATCCCGGTCGCCGGCCACTCGCCCTATTTCGAGACCCCGGAGCGGTTCAACGCCCTGGTTGGCGGCTTCGTGCAGGCCGTTCCCTGACGGCGATCATCGCCGCGGGTGACGTTGAATCAACCCTGCGCGTGTGGAACAGACCCGACTGTGCGACGAGACCGGGGTGACGCGCTGCGACACTGACATCGGGGGTCCCATGACACACGGCAGGATCGGACGCGCGCTGGCGATCGCATGCCTCGCGCTGGCATTCGCCGGCTGCGGCGGCGGCGACGGCGGCGGCTCCGGCACCGCCGCCGCGACGGCCTGGGTCCACCACTGGAACGAGATCGCCATCGACGCCGCCGGGCTAGACCACACGCCCGTGGCCCCGGGCGAGCAGCGCGTCTTCGGCGAACAGATCGGCCCCGGTCGCTCGGCGCGGGCGATGGCCATCGTGCACATCGCCGTCTTCGACGCGATGAATGCCATCGCAGGCGGGTACGAGAGCTACACCGGGATCGCGCCGGTGCGCGGCACGGCGTCGATGGAAGCGGCGATCGCCCAGGCCGCCTACGAGACCCTGGCGACGCTCTACCCGTCGCAGGCGCAGGCCTTCCACGACGAGCTGACGGCGGAGCTGGCCGGCATCCGCGACGACGAGGCGAAGACCCGCGGCATCGACGCCGGCCATCGCGCCGCGGTCGCCATCCTGGCGCTGCGCGCCTCCGACGGCTCGCAGCATGCCGAGCCGCGCTACGGCGTCGACTACATCGCCGGCGACGGCCCCGGCGAGTGGCGACAGGACCCGGTCAGCCGTCATCCGCTGGCGCTCGGTGCCCGCTGGGGCGCGGTGCGGCCGTTCGTCCTCGCGGCGGGCGACCAGTTCCGCGCCCCGCCGCCGCCGGCGCTCGACAGCGCCGAGTACGCCGCTGCCTATGCCGAGGTGCAGAGCCTGGGCGGCGACGACATCACCACGCCCACGGTGCGCACCGAGGACGAGACCCACATCGGCATCTTCTGGGCCTACGACGGCACGCCGAGCCTCTGCGCGCCGCCGCGCCTGTACAACCAGATCACCACCCAGATCGCCGAGCAGCGCCACACCAGGGGCATGCAGTACGCGCGCCTGCTGGCGCTGGTCAACGTCGCCATGGCCGACGCCGGCATCGCCGTCTGGGACTCGAAGTACCATTACAAATTCTGGCGCCCGGTGACCGGCATCCGCGAGTCCGATGCCGGCACCGGCCCGACCGGGCTGGGCGACGGCAACGACGCGACCGCCGGCGACCCCGACTTCACTCCGCTCGGCGCCCCGGCCAGCAACCTCACCGCGCCCAACTTCACGCCGCCCTTCCCCGCCTATCCGTCCGGGCACGCCGGCTTCGGCGGCGCGCTGTTCCAGACCCTGCGCCGCTTCTACGGTACCGACCAGGTGCCGTTCACCTTCGTTTCCGACGAATTCAACGGCGTCACGCGCGACAACCGGGGCAACGTCCGGCCGTACCTGCCGCGCAGCTTCACCCGCCTCTCGCAGGCGGAAGACGAGAACGGCCAGAGCCGCATCTACCTCGGCATCCACTGGGCGTTCGACAAGTCCCAGGGCATCGCCCAGGGCAACCGCGTCGCCGATTACGTCTTCGAGCACGCCTTCCGGCGCCGGCGGTAGCCTCAAACCGCGGCACCCGCCACACTCGCCAGGTGCGTTCTCCGGGACCATCACGGCGCGCCTGGTGGAGGAGCGGCGCGGCCCTGGCCATCGCCGCGCTCCTCGCCGCCTGCGGCGACGGCGGCAGCGCCGACGGCTCGGCCGCCGCGGTCCTGCAGTGGAACGAGGTCGCCCAGCGCGCCGCGGCGATCGACCACCGTTACGTCACCCGCAGCGAGGATCCGCGCTCGGCCGGCTGGCAGTTCGGACCGACGCGCACCAGCCGCGCCTTCGCCATGGTCCAACTCGCCGTCGCCGACGCGGTGGCGACGACCAGCGGCGCCTTCGCCCCCTATCTGCGCCGCGCGCCCGCGGCGGCGGACACCGATGCCGACGCCGCCGTCGCCCAGGCGGCGCACGATGTCCTGGCCGCGCTCTACCCGCTGCAGGCGGCGGACCTCGCTCGCGATCTCGCCGACGCGCTCGGCCCGCCACCCCACCCGGCGGCGGTCGACCGCGGCATCGACCTCGGCCGCGACACCGCCGCCGCCGTGCTCGCGGCGCGCGCCGACGACGGCGCGCAATGGCAGACGCCGTTCCAGCCGGTCGATTACCTCTACGGCGACGGCCCCGGCGAGTGGCGCGCCGATCCATTGCACCCCGACGTCAAGCCGCTGACCCCGCACTGGGGCGCGGTGATCCCCTTCGCGATCGCCAGCGGCGCGCAGTTCCGCGCCCCGCCGCCGCCGGCGCTCGACAGCGTCGCCTACGCGCAGGCCTTCGCCGAGGTGCACGCCCTGGGCGGCGACGGCCGCGGCTCGCCGACCGCGCGCACCGCCGATCAGACGGTCGCCGGCATCTTCTGGGGCTACGACGCCCAGCCGTTCCTCTGCGCGCCGGTGAAGCTCTACAACCAGATCGCGGTGCAGATGGCGCGGCGCCGTCACCTCGGCCGCGCCGCCGCGGCCCGCCTGCTGGCGCTGGTCAACGTCGCCATGGCCGACGCCGGCATCGCCGTCTGGGAGACCAAGTACTACTACAACTTCTGGCGCCCCGTGACCGGCGTCCGCGAAGCCGATCCGGGCAGCGGCCCGACCGCTCTCGGCGATGGCAACCCGGACACCACGGGCGATCCCGACTGGCTACCGCTGGGCGCGCCGGCCGACAACGGCAGCGGCCGCAACTTCACCCCGCCCTTCCCGGCCTACACCTCCGGCCACGCCGGATTCGGCGCCGCGCTGTTCCAGACCCTGCGCCGGTTCTTCGGCCGCGACGACGTCCGCTTCACCTTCGTCTCGGAGGAATTCGACGGCGTCACCGTCGACCAGGACGGGGTCGTCCGCCCGCGCCTGCCCCGCACCTTCGCCAGCTTCAGCGCCGCCGAGGAGGAGAACGGCCAGAGCCGCATCTACCTCGGCGTGCACTGGGCGTTCGACAAGGTCGAGGGCATCCGCCAGGGCCGCGCCGTCGCCGACCAGGTGTTCGATTCGATCCTGCGGCCGCGTCGCGCGGCGCCGCGCTGAGCGCGCGCCCGGCCGGTCAGGACAACAGCTCCACCTCGATGCGCGCCTTGGCCGTGACCTCGTCGCGCTGGTTCTCGCACCACACCTCGAGCGTCACCATGTTGCGGCCGTTCTCGCGCGCCTTCGCCGCCACCTTGCCCTTGGTCCAGGTGACGTCGCCCATGTAGTTGAACTTGCGGTACTGCGCCTCGATCTTGCGCAGGATGCCGTTGTCGCCCATCCAGTTCGTCGCCCCCTGCATCAGCCAGGCGCAGCGCTCCGGCCCGAGGTCGTAGGCGCCGGGCAGGCCGAGCAGGTTCTTGGTGAACAGGTTGTCCCAGTGCACGCGCTGCGGCGGCTCGGGGACGCCCTGCTCGTTGGGGATCATCAGCTTCGGGTGGCGCTTGTAGAGGTTGGCGGCGACCTTGTTGCCGACCAGGTAGACGCCGAAGAACGATTCGAACGCGATCTCCGCGGTCGGCGTCAGCGGCCCCTTGAGGATCGGCTTGAGCTCGTCGCCGACCTGCACGCTGTCCCAGGTGCGCTCGACGGCGCGCTCCTCCTCCTCGTACGACTTCCAGAGCTCGTGGATCTGATCGAGCGTCCAGGTGGAGAGCTCGGTGCCGCCGTACTTGCCGGTCTTCTTCGTGGTGTGGCGCTCGTTGCGGATCCAGGTGTCGTTGCGGACGCCGATCTTCTCGTCCTTCTGGTTCCAGTAGACCGCCTCGTAGGTCTGGAAGACGGTGCGGCCGCCGGCGAAGCTGCTCTCCACCTCGCGGACCTCCTTGAGGTACGACTTCGAGCGCACCTTGTCGCCGAGCTTCAGCGGCTGGTCGAACTCGTACATCGACCCGGACCAGATGGAGTGTACCCCCGGCAGGCCCTCGGGCAGGCCGGCGCTGCCGACGGCGCGCAGCGTGTCGAAGCACTGGATCATGATCGGCGGCGCCAGCAGCGTGCCCCAGCGCGTCCGCTTGGCGTAGTCCTCGTCGACGTACAGCGGGCTGAGATCGCCGATCGCCAGCGCGAGATGGTAGATCGCGTCGACCGTCACCTCGGTCCGCCATGGCCGCCGGTTCTCGAACCCCTTGCCGATGCGGGCGCGAATGCGCGTCAGCTCGGCTTCGGTGATCTTGCCGTATTCGACATCTGCCATCTCGAAATCCGCCTTTCGTGTCGTTGGTCGGAGAAAGGCGTGGCCGGCGACCGGTCACGCAGTTGGCTGTTCCTCATCCACCACCCGCGCCGCCTTGAACGCAAACCGCGGCAGCGCGTTCGGCGCCAGGAGCTCCAGATCGACGGGCACGCCGAGGCGCTCGCGCGCCCGCTCGGCGATCGCGGCGGCGACCGCGGCGCCGTCGCTGGTCCCGGCGGCCGGATGCTCGACGCGCAGCGGCAGCGCCCGCAGGCCGGGGCGGCGGACGATCTGGTACTCGATCGCGGTGCCGGCGAGCGGCGCGCAGTCGACCAGCGCCAGCAGCACGTCGATGGGCAGGATCTCGCGGCCGGCGACCGGCACGATGTCCTTCACCCGTCCTTCGTAGAAGAGCCGCCGGTGCGTCTCGCCGCACGGGCACGGCTTGTCGTTCACCCGCAGCACGTCCTGCAGGTCGTAGCGCAGGAAGGCGTTGTCCTTGCCGAGCACCGTGACCACCAGGTTGCCGCGCTCGCCGTGGCCGACCGGCCGGCCGCTGTCGCGGTCGAGCACCTCGGCGATGGCGAGATCCTCGTGCACGTGGGCGCCGTCGTCCTCGTCGCAGGCGGTGCCGAGCATGCCCAGCGCCTCCAGGCCGGCGCTCACCGACTTGTACTGCTCGCGCGGATCCTCGCCCTGCACGTGCAGGTTGAGATCGCGCTCGGCGTCGTACCCGGCGGCGCGCGCCGCGTCGGCGTACTGGGCGCCGGCGTTGCCGAAGAAGCGGTAGTGCTCGGGCCGCACCATCGCCAGCAGGCGCACCACCTCGCGCGTCCACGGCCCCTTGCCCGGCGGCGCGCACGGCACGTTGAGCAGCCCGAGCGCCTCGATGCCCTTGGAGAAGCTGATGCCGCCGCCGTACTGGCCGAAGGGATGCCCGTGCGCCAGGCTCGAGCCGGGGCGCAGCCCCCAGCGCCAGCGCCCGCGGCACACCGCCTCGAGGTCGACGGCCTGGTCGGTGCGGGTCCAGAGGATCAACGTCGGCTTGCCGCTGGTGCCGGTCGAGCAGCCGATGCGCACGCACTCGTCGATGGTCGAGCCGCGGTAGTCGCCGAGCGGCGGGTGCTCCGCTTCGCTGGCGCGCAGGTCGTCCTTCACCGTCGTCGGGATGGCGCGCAGGTCGTCGAGCGAGCGGATGTCGCGCGGCGTCAGCTTCGCCGCCTCCAGCTTGCGGCGGAAGAAGGGGATCGGCCGCTCCCAGATGCGCGCCACCAGCGCCTGCAGCTTCTCGAGCTGCAGCGCCGCGATCCGCTCGCGCGGCATCGTCTGCACCTCGGGCCGGTAGAAGCGTCGATCTTCCGCGTTCATCCGTGGCTTCTGCGATCGAGGATGGGCGAGGCATCGGCCGCAATGGCGCTGGGGTCGACGAGGCTCACCTCCATGTTGATCAGCACGTGCGCCTTGAGCCGGTCGCGCACCGCGGCCGCGAGCGCGGCCGTGGGCTCGGCGCAGGCGATGCGGATGACGGCGGTGTCGTAGCGCTCGCCGGGCGGGTGGTCGACCTCGATCTGGAAGGCGCCGAGCTCGGGAAAGTGGGCCAGGGTCTGCTTCACCTGCGCCGGGTGGACCAGCACGCCCTTGATCTTGCGGATGCCCCCCACCTGGCCGACGAAGGCGACGCGCGGCGACGGGTCGCCGCACGGGCAGGGCTCGGCGTAGGTGCGAAACACGTCGCCCGGCGCGTAGCGCAGCAGCGGCATGGCGCGCTCGCCGAGCTGGGTCACCACCACCTCGCCGCTCTCGCCCGGCGCCACCGGCGCGCCGCTCTCGGGGTCGAGGAGCTCGACCCACATCTCGCGCGCGTGCAGGTGCATGCCGTCGTGGACGTGGCACTCGCCGGCCAGCGGCCCCATCACCGCCTCGCCGCAGTGGTCGAACAGCTCGATGCCCAGTCGCTCCTGCAGGCCGGCGCGCAGGCGCGGCGTCAGCGCCTCGGCGGTCGAGAAACCGAGCCGGTAGCGCAGGGGCAGCCGCTGCTGCTCGGCCGCGTCCGCGATGGTGGCGAGAAACGAGGGCGTGCCGACGTACACCGTGGCGCCGAGCGCGCTGGCGATCTGTGCCTGCAGCTCCGAGTTGCCGACGCCGCCGTTGATCACCCGGCAGCCGAACGACTCGAAGGCGCGGTGCATGCGCAGGCCGCCCGGCATGATGTGGTACGAGAGCGTGACGTGCGCCACGTCCTCGCGCCGCACGCCCATGTGCCGCAGGCTCTCGTGCAACGCCTCGACGCCGGTCGGCTCGTCGGCGGTGCGCGGGATGTACAACGGCCCGGGCGAGATGCTGACGCTGCCGATGCGCTCGACCGGCACCGCGAGCATCGGCCCGAAGGGCGGCGCCGTCTTCTGCGCCGCCGGCACCTCCGGCTTGCGGGTCAGCGGCACCAGGCGACGGAAGTCGTCCGGCGTGCGGATGTCCGCCGCGAGCACGCCCGCGGCCGCCAGCTTCTCGCGGTAGAACGGCGAGTCGCGGGCGACGCGCGCGAGCGCCTCGCGCACCTGTTCCCAGGCGTCGGTTGTGGACGAGCTGGCGGTCACGACAATGCCCAAACGACCGTTTGGCTATCAGACGTTAGCCGCGAGGGTCAAGGCACGCGACCGGCGCGCGGCGGGCGTCGTCGCCGCGCCTTTCTCCACCGCCGCCGTCTGTGCTCTACCTGCCCGCCATGTCCGACGAGCTCGCCCTCCTCGATGCCACCGCGCAGGCGGAGCTGGTGCGGCGCCGCGAGGCGACGCCGCTAGACCTGGTGGACGCCGCGATCGCCCGCTGCCAGCGCCTGAATCCGGAGCTCAACGCGGTCACCCTGCCCGCCCTCGAGCAGGCGCGGGCGCGCGCCGCCGCCGCCGATCTGCCGCGCGGGCCGTTCCACGGCGTGCCCTTCCTGATGAAGGACCTCGGCGGCATCGAGGGCGGGCGCCCCTACACCGCCGGCATGCGCTGCCTGAAGGACGCCAACTGGACCGAGACCACCAACGCCTACCTCACCGACAAGCTTCTCGCCGCCGGTCTGGTCATTCTCGGCCGCACCAACACCCCCGAGCTCGGGCTGCTGCCCACCACCGAGCCGGCGGCGTTCGGCGCGACGCGCAATCCGTGGCAGCCGTCGCACAGCCCCGGCGGGTCGAGCGGCGGCTCGGCGGCGGCGGTCGCGGCCGGCATCGTGCCGGCGGCCCACGCCAGCGACGGCGGCGGCTCGATCCGCATCCCCGCGGCGCACTGCGGCCTGGTCGGCCTCAAGCCGACGCGCGGCCGCAACTCCTTCGGCCCCGGCGCCGGCGAGCGCTGGAACGGCTTCTCGTCCGAATTCGTCGTCACCCGCTCGGTGCGCGACGCGGCGGCGCTGCTCGACGTCACCAACGGCGCGATGCCGGGCGACCCCTACGCGGCGGCGCCGCCGTCGCGCCCGTACACGGCGGCGCTGCAGACGCCGCCGCGCCGCCTGCGCGTCGGGTTGATGCGCAGCGCGCCGCCCGATCGCGGCTTCGCGCTGCATCCGGAGTGCCGCGCCACCGCCGAGCGCGCCGCGCAGCTCCTCGAATCGCTCGGGCATGTCGTCGAGGTGGCGCATCCGCCGGCGCTCGACGATGTCGGTCCGCTGCAACAGTTCGTCACCGTGGTCGCCGCCAACATCGCGCGTCTGCTCGACGCCACCGGCGACAAGCTCGGCCGCGCGCTGACCCCCGACGACGTCGAGCCGCTCACCTGGGCGATCGGCGAACGCGGCCGCCAGCTCTCCGCCGCCCAGCTCCTCGCCGCCCTCGAGGCGGTGCACGGCTTCGGCCGCGCCCTCGCGGCGTGGTGGCGGGACGGCTTCGACCTGCTCCTGACCCCGACCACCGCGCAACCGCCGCCGCCGCTCGGGCATCTGTGCTCGCCGCCCGACCAACCGTTCCTCGGCTTCATGCGCTCCGCGCCCTACGGCGCCTACACCTCGGCCTTCAACCTGTCCGGCCAGCCGGCGATCTCGCTGCCGCTGGGCTGGACCGCCGACGGTCTTCCGCTCGGCGCCCAGCTCGTCGCCGCCACCGGCGGCGAGGACCTGCTGCTGCAGGTCGCAGCGCAGCTCGAGGAGGCCGCGCCGTGGGCCGGGCGGCGACCACCGGTCCACGCCTGATGCCACACGCCGTGCCGCCGCCGCGCCACACGGGCGGGCAAGGTCGCCGCGCGCTCGCCAGCGCGCTGCTGGGCGCCAGCCTCGCCGGCTGTGGGGCGAGCGCCCCGACGGGCGCGCCGTGAACGGCATCACCTGGCCGCCGCGTTTCGCGCCGGCCAACTGCCCGGTCCACGTCCGCAACGAGCTGGCGATCGCCGCCACGCCGGAACGCGTCTGGCACTGGTTGGTGCGCGCCCCGGACTGGCCGCGCTGGTACGTCAATGCCGCCGACGTGCGCTTCCTCTCTGGCGCGCCGCCCGATCTCGCCGCCGGCACGCGCTTCCGCTGGCGGACCTTCGGCGTGCGCATCGAGTCGACGGTGCGCGAGTGGGAGCCGCCGACGCGCCTCGCCTGGGACGCGCGCGGCATCGGCGTCGAGGCCTACCACGCCTGGCTGATCACCCCGACCGCCGACGGCTGCCACGTGTGCACCGAGGAGACGCAGCACGGCGGCCTGGCGCGCCTCGGCGCCCTGCTCATGCCGCGCCGCATGTGGCGCTACCACCAGATCTGGCTCGAGAGTCTGCGCGCCCGCGCTCTCAGCGGGCCACCGGCGTGAGCGCGAGGCCGGCGGTCACGCCGCGTCCAGGCTGGGCTGACGCGGCGCGCCGCGAGCGCTAGGGATCCGGCCATGTCCAGCCGCCGCGAATCGCTGCGACCGGTCGCGCGGCAGACCCCGCGCGACGGCGACCTGCCACTCGCCATCGCCATCCGCCGCGCGCTCGCCAGCGGCTACGACACCGCCGCGCTGCGCGCCGACCTGCTCGCCGGCGCGGTGGTCGGCATCGTCGCGCTGCCGTTGTCCATGGCGCTGGCGATCGCCGTCGGGGTGCCGCCGCAGCACGGGCTCTACACCGCCATCGTCGCCGGCGCGATCGCGGCGCTGTGCGGCGGCTCCAAGTTCCAGGTCACGGGACCGACGGCGGCGTTCGTCGTCATCCTGGCGCCGATCGTCAGCCGCCACGGCCTCTCCGGCCTGCTCACCGCCGGCCTGCTCGCCGGCGGGTTGCTGGTCGCCATGGGCGCCGCCCGCCTCGGCCGCTTCGTCCAGTTCATTCCCTATCCGGTCACCAGCGGCTTCACCGCCGGCATCGCCATCGTCATCGCCACGCTGCAGCTCAAGGACGTGCTCGGCCTCGCGGTGGCGAAGATGCCCGACCATTTTCCCGACAAGGTGGCGGCGCTGTGGGCGGCGCGTGGCAGCGCCTCGCTCGCCGAGCTCGCGGTCGCCGCCGCGACCCTGGCGCTGCTGCTCGCCGTGCCGAAGCTGGTGCGCCGGGTCCCGGCGCCGCTGATCGCCCTCGGCGCGATGGCGCTGGCCGCCTGGGCCCTCGGGCTGCCGGTCGACACCCTCGGCACCCGCTTCCACACCGTGGTCGGCGACCGCACCTTCCCCGGCATCCCGCCGCTGCCGCCGACGCCGGCGCTGCCGTGGGGCGCGACGCCCCTGAGCCTCGGCCTGATACGCGAGCTGCTGCCGGCCGCGTTCGCGATCGCCATGCTGGGCGCCATCGAGTCGCTGCTCTCGGCGGTGGTCGCCGACGGCATGACCGGCAAGCGCCACGATCCCGACGCCGAGCTGGTCGGCCAGGGGCTCGCCAACCTCGTGGCGCCGTTCTTCGGCGGCATCGCCGCCACCGGCGCGCTGGCGCGCACCGCCACCAGCATCCGCGCCGGCGCCCGCTCGCCGATCGCCGCCCTGGTTCACGCGGCGGTGGTGCTGGTGTCGATGGTCCTGCTGGCGCCGCTGCTCGCCTACCTGCCGATGGCGTCGCTGGCGGCCCTGCTGCTGCTGGTCGCCTGGAACATGGCCGAGCTGCGCCACATCGCCCACATGCTGCGTGTCGCGCCGCGCAGCGACGTCTTCGTGCTCGTCGTCTGCCTGGTCCTCACCGTCGTCTTCGACATGGTGGTCGCGGTGACCGTCGGCATCGTGCTCGCCGCGCTGCTGCTGATGCGGCGCATGGCGGAGATCACCCGCTCGCGCGTCCTGCAGGAGGACGACGGCGGCGAGACCTCCTACGCCATCCCGCCCGGCGTCGCCCTCTACGAGATCGCCGGCGTGCTGTTCTTCGGCGCCGCCGAACAGGCGATGAAGGCGCTCGGCGCCATCGGCGGCGACATCAGGGTGGTGGTGCTCGGCCTCGGCCGCGTGTCGGTGATCGACGCCAGCGGCCTGGTGGCGCTCGAGAGCGCGCTCGAGCGGCTGCGGCGCGACCGCAAGTTCGTCATCATCACCGGCCCGCTGCCCGAGCCGCGGCGCGTCTTCGAGCGCGCCGAGTTGGAGGCCAACCTCGACCACGTGCTGTTCGCCGACGACCTGGCGGCCGGCCTGCAGATCGCCGCCGACCTCGCCGCCCTCAACCCGGACTGGAACAGCGCCCGCCTCGGCGCGGCGGCGCCCTGAGATCCTGCTCGGCGAGGTGCAACGGTCGCGCTGTTGCCGCGCTTCGTGGCCGTGTGTTCCTCGGCCGCGGAGCGGCCCGGCATCCGGCTCGATGAGGGGCGTCTACATCGATCAGACGATGGCGATCGGCGACCCCGGCGATCATGCGCGGGGCATCGTCCGCCGCGAACACAACGGTCAAGCGGCGGGGCCGAGACGAAAGGAGGTCAACGCGGATCGATCCGTCGGGATCCGACGAGCGCTCAGAGCATGAGCACTCGCCGCAGGCGGTCCTCGTAGGCGCGCAGATCCCGAGTCGCGATCCGGCCTATGGTGCGCTCGATCATTCCACGCTTGATCGTCCGGAGGATGCCGGTCACCACCGATGGCTTCGGAAGACCCGCGACCTTCCATTCGTCCAGTTGGAGATCCCCCGGCAGCAGGCGAGCCAGGTTGCTCGTGACCGCCGCGACGACAACCTCCTGACGCCCGGCGTGGTACTCATCGCCCGAGAGGATCAAGACGGGGCGTCGCTTCGCGCCTTCCTCATCGGCAAACACGAAACGAACGAGCGCGATGGCGCCGCGATCACAGGTCGTCGTAGACGGCATCGGCGTCGTTCGACCAGAGCTCTCCGAGCACCGGATCGTCGTCGGCACGCAGGGCGGATGGCGCATCTTCCGCCAACTGCCGCTCGACAGCGCGTCGCACGTACTCCTGGAGCGTGAGGTCACGCCTGGCCGCGATCGTCCGAAGCCGCCGGCGCATCGCCTCGGAGAGATCGACCGTGATCCTCGAGCGAGCAGGCCCTCCTCCGGATTTCGCCATGGCGCCTTTCTGCCATGGCGATCAGACCGCCGCAAGGACCTGACGCAGCACCTGCCCCTCGCCGTCGGCGCCAGCGGCGGCTGCAGCACCGCGTGGCGGAACCGCGCGAGCGCGGATTCACGAGAGCACTCCCGCGCGATCACCGCCCGTCTGATCCATTCCGCCTGACACCCGGCCACATAAGGCGCGACGCAGATGCCATTGCCATCGCAGGTACGGCCGCCATCCTCGTTGCAAGCCGAGCCCGCTTTGCGTTCACCGCCCGCGGGATGCCACCGGCGCGCGAAGGCTCACGCAGCCCGACGTGATCGAAGGACGATCGCCGTCGTCTCGCACGCTGACCGAGCTTCCCTTCCATCGGGAACCGCCCGTTGGCAGTCGCCCCAGAAGCCTGGCTGGGGGGTCCTCGACCGCTCGCAGTCGGTGCCGCACGCGGTGGATGTCGCGCGTCACGGCTGGATCGGCGGGCGAACATGCGCCGGCGATCCTCGCCGACGCGGGGCGCCGGGCGATCCGCTCGGCCAGCGTCACGGTTCGGGCCCGATGCTGCGGCCCCCGACCGCTCGACCGATCGGCGTGCCAATTCGGTGGCGATCGGCCGCCGACTGTGCTCTTGCGGGCCTGGGTGAGGAGACAACCATGACCGACACCACTCCCGTTCCGTCCAAGGGCCAGGCCGGCGCCGATCCCTGGGCGATCCCGCTCGAGCGCATCGACGTCTCCGACTCCGAGCTGTTCGAGACCGACACCCACTGGGGCTACTTCGAGCGGCTGCGCCGCGAGGACCCGGTGCACTACTGCGCGCGCAGCGACTTCGGGCCCTTTTGGTCGGTGACCCGCTACGACGACGTCCTGCACGTCGAGAAGCATCCGGAGATCTTCTCCTCGGCGCACAGCATCGTGCTCGGCGACCCGCCCCCCGAGTTCCCCCTCGAGGCCGGCTTCATCACCATGGACGGCGCCCGACACGACGCGCACCGCAAGGTGGTGCAGCCGGTGGCGGCGCCGCGCAACATCGGCTTCCTCGAGCCGCTGATGCGGGCCCGCATCGCGGAGATCCTCGACGGGCTGCCGGTCGGCGAGACCTTCGACTGGGTCGATCGCGTGTCGATCGAGGTGACGACCTGCATGCTCGCGACGCTGTTCGACTTCCCCTACGAGCAGCGCCGCAAGCTGACCTTCTGGTCGGACATGGCGACCGCCAGCCCCGCCGGCGTCGGCGCCGTCGGCGTCACCGAGGAGGAGCGCCGCGTCGCCCTGATGGAGTGCCTCGAGGTCTTCACGGCGCTGAGGGAGGAGCGCCAGCACGCGCCGGCCAGCGGTCGCATCGATTTCGTCACCGCCCTGGCGACCGCCGAGGCGACGCGCGGACTGTCGCCGATGGAGTACCTCGGCACGCTGGTGCTGCTCATCGTCGGCGGCAACGATACGACGCGCAACTCCATCTCCGGCGGCGTCCTCGCCCTCAACCAGCACCCCGACGAGCTCGCCAAGCTGCGCGCCCGCCCGGAGCTGGTCGCCAACATGGCGAGCGAGATCATCCGCTGGCAGACGCCGCTGGCCTACATGCGCCGCACCGCCACGCGCGACACCGAACTGCGCGGCAAGCGCATCGCCCGCGGCGACAAGGTGGCGATGTGGTACGTGTCGGCCAACCGCGACGAGGACGTCTTCGCCGAGCCGAACGCCTTCCGCATCGAGCGCGAGAACGCCCGCGAGCACCTCGCCTTCGGACGCGGCGTCCACTTCTGCATGGGCAGCCGCATCGCCGAGATGCAGCTCCGCGTCCTCTGGGAGGAGATCCTCGCGCGCTTCCGCGACGTCGAGGTGGTCGGCGAGCCGGTGCGCGTGCGCTCGAACTTCGTCAAGGGCTACAGCCGCCTGCCGGTGCGCGTCCACCGCCACTGACCACCGAGCGCGAGCGGTCACGGCCCGGCGGCGTCGCGGGCGGGGGGTTGGTAGCCCAGTTCCCGTGAGCTATCCGCGCGCCACGCGGCTGGATCGAGATTGGAGAGCTCGGCCTCGAGCAGTGACGCAGGGATCCGCGAGCACATCACGACGACCCGTCCGTGCCCGGCCGCGACCACCCCATAGCGCGTGCTGATGCGCGCGTCGGGGCTCAGCTCCAGCAGGGCCGCCAGCGAGGCCATGTAGGCATCGGCGCCCTCGATCCGCCCGAAGCCGATGCGGCGACGGTCGTCGAGCGCGAAGTCGTCCGGCAGCGTGGCGCGCACGGCGGCGAGATCGCGCGCCGCGAAGGCACGCACGCACGCCACCAGCGCCGCCGGCATGCGGTGCTCGTCGCTGCGCAGGTAGCGCGCCAACAGCTCGGCCTCCGCCGCCGCGCTATCGTCGCCATCGAACGCGATGGCGGCGACGACGCGGCCGTCGCCGTCGCCTCGACGAGCTCGGGCGTCTCGACTGCGGCGGCGTGCGCGAGCAGGCGTCCGACGGTGCGCGTCGCCGCGTTGGGCGGGATGTGCGCTGGATCGGTCTGCCGGGCCGCGCGTCACTCGGGCGCGGCGGCGGCCGCCTGCAGCTCGGCGAAGCGCGCCCGCGCCAAGGCGAGTTGATCGACGTCGTAGACGTCGATGCGGGTGAACCGCCACTGCGCGTCCAGCTCGATGACGGCGACGAACGCGAGCGCGAAGGCGCCTCCTTCGCGCGAGCCGGCGAGGGCGATCTCCGCCAGGATGCCCCGCGCGCAGCCGCGGACGTGCGTCTGGCGGGCGACGATGTCCGGGGCGAGGTCGAGCCAGACGCGGACGTTGTTCTCCACCCACTGGTCGGCGCCGCGCGTCGTACCGAGGCCGGTGAGGCGGCGGTGATCGTGCTCGACCAGGGTCGGCGCGCAGAGCGCCGCGACGCCCGCCCAGTCGCGGGCGGCGACGCCCTGGATGAATCGGGTCACCACGCCGCCGTGGACCGCCCCCTCGCCCGCATCGTAGCGGCGATCGAGCTCCGCGTGGGCGGCGTCGACGGCGTCGGGATCGAAGAGGACGACGAAGGCGCTGCGCCCCTCGGCGTCGACCTCGTCGAGGCCGAGATACTCGATGGCCAGCGCCCCGCCGCTACCGCCGACCTCGCCCTCGTAGACGATGTGGCTGAGCGCCAGCCGTTCGCCGCGCGTGGCCAGCGGCCGGATGGCGAAGCGACTGCCCGGCACGTCGAAGAGGAAGCGGAGCTGCGCCATCGACGAGTCCGCCGGCAACTGCATCTGCATCAGCCGGCGGCGGTCATCGGCGCAGTGCGGCGGCGGATGCAGCGCCAGGATCGCCTGCCAGTCGCCGGCGCGCCAGGCGCGCACGAAGCGCTCGTTGAAGCGCGTCGCGGCGTTGGCGAAGGGGTCGGCGGGAGACGATCGCGGCGACGGCCGCTCGCCCGCGTCCGTGCTCCCGTCGCGGCGGTCGAGCAGCGCGTCGAAGCGGGCGAAGGCCTCGTCCTCGCCGTCGACATCGAACAGCTCCCAGTGCGTGATCCGACCGTCGTCGCCGCAGCGCCAGAGGACCAGGCACTCGCCCTCGAAGGCGCCGCCGCTCTCGCGGTCGAGGCCGGTGAACAGTCGCCGCAGGAGCAGCGCCGCGGGGTGCGACGCGAGGACATCGACTTCACGGCCATGATGCGCCTCGCCGACCGCGAGCCAGGCATCGACGTGCCGCAGCGCGGCCGGCAGGCCGCGCGCCGACCACGTCCCGAGCAGCCGGTGATCGGCGAGCTCGACATCGGCCGCCAGCGCCGAGGCGATGCGCCCGCGCTCCAGGGGCCCGGTCATCAGAGCGAGCGATCGGGCGACCGCCGCGGCGCGATCGCGTTCACGCCCCTCGGGCAGCAGCGCCGCGTAGCGCTCGTAGAGGCGCGCGACGGCGTCGCCGAGCCGGTCCGGGGCGTAGGTTTCGAAGACGCCGCAGCGGCCGGCGGCGTCGACCTCGACGACCCCGACGTGCTCCATCTCGTAGGCGCCGACGTCGAAGGCGCCACCGGCGGCGCCGCTGGCGCTCACCCGGCGGCGGAGGAGCGCGAGGTCGTCGCCGAGCGTCGCCAACGGCTCGACCCGGAACGACAGACCGGGAATGCGCATCATGCGCCGGCTCGACTCGAGCTGGCCCTGGCGCCCGTAGGCGGCCTCGGTCGGGTGGTCGACGCTCTCCATCGCCTCGCCGAGCAGCGCATCGACGGCATCGAGGTCGCGTGCCGCGAAGGCGGCCTCGGTGCGTGCCATCATCGCGGTGGCGCGGTTGGCGCGAACGCGGCGCATCGGCGCGACGCCGGCAGGCGCGCGCCGCGGCGCCACCGTCGCATCGGCCGCCACGGCGCCGCCCTCCCACTCGCGCGGTCGCGCCCGTTCCGCCAGCAGCGTCGCGCCCTTCGTCTCCCACAGCGCGATGGCGCGTCGCTCCTCGGCGGCGGCGTCGGCGGGACGACCGGCGGCACGCAGCGCGGCGGCGAGCACCCGGCGAGCGTCGGCGTGATCGAGCAGCGCGTCGGTGGCGGCGGCGATGGCCACCGCGGCCCGCGCCAGCTCGATCGCCGCGGCGTGCTCGCCGCGTCGCGCCAGGACCTCGGCGCGGGCGCCGTGCCAGGCGATGGCGGCCTGCAGATCGTCCCCGGCGAGCGCTTCGCTCTCGTGCGCCAGCGCCTCGGCCTCGGCGGCGCGGTCGCCGGCGAGCAGCGCCCGCGCCAGCAGCGCCCCGGCGCGAGCGGCGTCGATGCCGAGGCCGAGCGCGCGCAGACCATCATAGGCGCTGCGCAGCCGGCGTTCGGCGCCGGCGGCATCGCCTTCGAGCAGGTCGACGCGGCCGGCGAAGACGTCGCACTCGTGCAGGCGATGGGCGATGCCGAGGTCCTCGACCATCTGGCGCGCGCCGGCGAGCATGCGCCGCGCCGCGGCGGTGCGGCCGCGCAGCGCCTCCAGGACGCCCTGGCAGCTCAACGCCACCGCCTCCACCGCCGGCGCGCCCTGGGTGATGCGCAGGACGCGCACGACGTCGAGGCAGCGGCCGCTGGCGCGGGGCACCGGGCTCGGCCCCCAGAGCGCGGCCAGCGGCGCCCCGGCGAGCACCGCATTGGCGCGGCGGCGGTCGCCGGCGCGGCGCGCCGCGGCGAGCGCCGTATCGAGCGCCGCCTCGCAGGCGCCGACCTGGCCGAGGCGCGCCAGCGCCTGGGCGTGCACGGAATGGGCTTTGGCCTCGCCGGCGGCATCGTCGACCGCCGCCAGGGTGGCCGCCGCGGCGGCCACCGCGGCGGCGGTCGCCTGCAGCGCCTGCGGCGCGGTGAGGACGGTGAGCTGGCCGGCGAAGCAGGTGTGCCAGGCGGCGAGGCGGGAATTGGCGGCGCGGGGGCGGAGGGGGATCGCATCGTCCGCGGCGCCTGCCGGCTCCGCCCCCGGTCCCGGCGCCGACGCGACGAGCCGCTGCAGCTCGGCGATCGCCTGCGCCGCCGGTCCCACGTCGCCGGCCGACAGCAGCGCCTCGCACCAGTCCAGCAGCAGATCGGCGCGGCCTGGGTCGCCGGCGTCCAGGCGGGCGAGGGCGCGGCCGAGGAGGGCGGCGGCGAGCGCGACATCGTCGCCGGCGAGGGCGCGACGGCCGGCGGCGGCGAGGCGCGTCGCGGCCCGCCCGCCGAGCGCGGTGGCGGCGGCGTCGAGCGGGCCGAGCTCGGCGAGGAGCTGATGCGCCTGCTCGAGGTGCCAGCCGATGGTCTCGTCGTGCTCGGCGGCGTCGCCGACCTGGGCCTCGATCCAGTCGGCGAGGCGTGCGTGCAGCGCGGCGCGCGTGCCCTTGAGCAGGCGGCGATAGGCGGCGTCGCGGATCAGCACGTGGTGGAAGCGCAGCGCCGGCTCGCCGAGCAGCCAACTGGCATCGCGTTCGATCAGCTCGCTGCGGCGCAGCGATTCGAGCCGCGCGTCGAGATCGGCGGCGCCGATCTGCAGCAGCGCCGCGACCGCGCCGCGCGAGAAGTGGCGGCCGACGACGGCGGCGCGCTCCAGCACTTGGCGCTCCTCGGGGCGCAGGCGCTCGATGCGGGCGGCGAGCAGGGCGTGGATGGTCGGCGGCATCTCCAGCGCCGCCAGGCCGGCGCCGACGATCCAGCGCTCGCCCTCGCGGGCGAGCGCGCCCTCCTGTACCAGCATGCGCACCAGCTCGCCGACGAAGAGCGGGTTGCCCTCGCTGGTGGCCAGCACCTTGGCGGCGACCGCGGCGGGCAGGTCGGCGGCGCCGATGACGTTCGCCGCCAGGCGCGTGGCGGCGCCGGCGTCGAGGCCGGCGAGGATGACGACCTCGGCGACCAGGGCGCCCGGGGCGGCCAGCGTCGAGCGCAGCTCGCGCAGCTCGGGGCGGGCGCCGACCAGCACGAACAACGGCACGCCGCCGCCCCACTGCACCAGATGCTCGACGAGGTCGAGCAGCAGGGGCTCGGCCCAGTGCAGGTCGTCGATGAGCAGCATCACCGGCGACGCGGCGGCGAGCCCGGCGAGAAAGCGGCGGACGACGAAGAAGGTCTCCTGCGGCGGTGGCGGCGCGCCGGCGAGCAGGGCGGCGACGCCGCCGGCGATGCGGGCGCGCTCGCCGTCGTCGCCGGCCAGCGCCCCCTCCACCGCGGCGCGCACCGCCACCACCGTGGCGCCGTCCGCGATCCCGAGGTGGGCCCGCAGCGCCGCCACCAGGGGCGCGAAGGTGGCGCCGCCGGCGGCGTCGCAGTGGGCGGCGAGCCGGATCGCCGCCTCGCCGCGGCGGCGGCCGAGCTCGTCCATCAGGCGCGACTTGCCGAGCCCCGGCGAGCCGAGCAGCACGGCGAGTCGGGTGGCCGGCGCGGCCACCGCGTCGGCGTACACCGCGTCGAGACGCGCCAACTCGTCGGCGCGGCCGACGAACGGCGCCGCCGTCGCGCCCGCCGGCGGCGCCAGCGAGACCACGCGGTAGGCGGCGACGCTCCCGGCGCGGCCCTTGAGGGGCACGCTGCCGAGCGGCGCGAGGGTGATCCGCGCCGCCACCAGCCGGTGCGTCGCCTCGCCGACCACCACGTCGCCGTCGCGCCCCTGCTCCTGCAACCGGGCGGCGACGTTCACCGGATCGCCGATGAGGTCGTCGTCGGCGCCGCCGACCACCATCTCGCCGCTGTTGACCGCGACCCGCAGCCCGACGGCGCCGAGCCCCGCCTGGTCGCGCACCAGCAGGCGGAAGGCATCCTGCATGGCGACGCCGGCGCGCACCGCGCGCAGCGCGTCGTCCTCGGCCACCCGGCGGATGCCGAAGGCGGCCATGACGCCGTCGCCGAGCAGCTTCACCACCGTGCCGCCGTGCGCCTCGACGGCGCCGCGCAGCGCCGCGTAGTAGCGCTCCATCAGGCGGCGCGCCGATTCGGCGTCGAGCCGCTCGTGCAACGCCGTCGAGCCGGCCAGATCGGCGAAGACGATGGTCACGACCTTGCGCGCCCCGGCCTCCGCCGCCGTCAGCGGCGCGCCGCAGGCGTCGCAGAACCGCGCCCCGGCCGCGCGCTCGGCGCCGCACGACGGACAGCGCGCAACCAGCGCCGCGCCGCAGTCGCCGCAGAAACGGGCCCCCTCGCGACAGGCCTTGCCGCAGTTGGTGCAGATCATCGTCGGCGGGTGCGAGCGCGGGGCGCCCGTCGATGTGGGGAGAGCGGGCCCATCCACGTGTCGCGCCGCGACACCCGGGGCGTCCATTTCAGATCCCGGGATTCACGGCAAGCGAAGATTCGCCAGCTCATACGCCGCATCGAAGACGGGCCGCCGCCTCGAACCGCGATATGGCGCGCGGCCGACCGCGGGCGCATCCAGACTGGAGCCCCGCGAGAGAGGACGCGGCCCGATCGAGGAGATCGAGGGCGGCGACGATCCGCCGCTGCCGCTCGATCGGGCCATGGGCATCGCCGACGACAGGAAGCGCGACGAGCGGATGATCGCCGACCTCGGCAACCACACCGTCCGCCTGGCGCCGAAGTCGCCGAGCGGCGCGAGCGGCGCCACGCGTCGTTGGTCAGCGCCAGCCAGCGGTGGACCAGATCGACGCCTGGCATCGTGCGCGGCGACTACCACTTCGCCAACCTGATGTAGGCGCTCGACGGGCCGCGCCTGGTGGCGATCGTCGACTGGGAGATGTGCACCATCGGCGACCCGCTGCTCGACCTCGGCTGGCTGATCGCCACCTGGCCGAGCGAGGCTTCGCCAGTCCCGCCACCGCGCTGGCGGAGGGCGGCGCGCTGCCGAGCACCGACGAGATCGTCACTCGCTACGCCGAGCTCTCGACCCGCGAGCCCTCCTCCATCCAGTGGTACGCGGTGATGGCGTGCTTCAAGCTCGGCATCGTCCTCGAGGGCACGCACGCCCGCGCCTGCGCCGGCAAAGCGCCGCAGGCCACCGGCGACCTCCTGCAGGCGATCGCCCTCGGGCTCTTCAGCCGCGCGCAGGAGCTGATGCGGGCGTGATCGGCGGACATTCCCCGGCGCCCGTGTTTGGGGTATGGGGCGGCTGCGGCTTGTCCGAAGGTCAACGAGATCTCGCCGCCGGAGGGGTTCGATGAAGACGTCGCTGCTGCTGGTTTCGTTGGCGCTGCTGCTCACGGCATCGTCGGGCATCGCCGGGCCGCTCCCGCCGGAGGCCTGCTGCGCCTGTCTGGAGAGCCTGGGGGCGCAGACGGCGCAACTCCCGGCGTCACCCGTGCCCGCGTTGTTCTGCCGGCTGGTCACCAGCCAGGCAGAGCAACTGGCCTTCGCGGCGAGGTGCGACGCGATCCACGGCGCCGGCCTGTGCCTGTCGCAGACGGCGAACGCGGGCCTGCAGGACAACCTCGACTGCCGCGCGCTGCTGGCCGAGGAGCAGATCCTCTGTCCCAGCGCCGTGCCGGCGCCCACCGCCAGTCAGCCGGTGCTGGCCTTGATCGTCGCCGCGCTGGTCGGAGTCGGGGCGTGGGCCACACGCCGTCGGCGGCGCGGCGCTCGCGCCTGAGCAGGCGCCGCGCCTTTACTGCGCCGGGCCGCAGGCGCCGATGCAGGCCTGGAAGGTCGTCCTGCAGGACTCCTGCAGCGCGATCACCAGCGGGTGGGCGCGCCAGCTCTCGCGGCAGTTGTCGCGGCAGATGAAGCTGGTGACCTGGGCGGCGTCGACGCAGCCGTCGCAGGTCGTGTCGCCGTTGCAGGGCGCACCGCACGCTGTCTCGGCGGTCTCCAGGCCGGCGCGGCAACCGTCGGTGCCGGTGGCGCGGTTGGCGAGCGTGCCGCCGCCCGCCAGATGGCCGGTCGCGAGGATGGGGCCTCGACGGATTCGTTCTGGAGCGTGCCCATCGCGTCTCTCCCGAGCGTCGGCGAGCCCGCTCTCAGTCCGAGGCGCGCAGATCGTCCAACAGGGAGCGGGCCTCGGCGAGGTCGGCGGTGGAGAAGCCTTCGCCGAACCAGGAGTAGACCGGCGAGAGCGCGGCGAGGGCGGCTTCCCGCTTGCCCCGGCGGCGCAGGAGCCGCGCCAGGCTCGTCGCCGCTCTCAGCTCCTGCGACTTCGCGCCCTGTCCGGCGGCGATGGCGACGGCGCTGCGGAAGTGCTCCTCCGCCGCCTCCTCCGCGGTCTGCATCGCGAGCGACGAAGGGTCGGCGCCGGAGAGGCGATACTCTCCCCGCAAGCGATGCAGCTCGGCGTCCCAGAAGTGCTGCCCCAGATGCGCCGCGAGGGCGGTGGCCATCTCCAGCGTCTCGACGGCCCGGTCGATCCTCCCATTGGCCCGGAAGACCTCGGCCAGCATCGCCTGAAAAACGGGGGCGCCGGCCTGCCCGCCGAGCCGCGTCGCCACGTCCATGCCGGTGAGCATCCGCGTCGTCCCCTCCGCGGTCTGGCCTCGCTTCAGAAGCGGAACTGCGGAGAGCATGTTTCCCAGCCCGAGCCACAGCGGAAACCGATGCCTCTCGGCGATGCGGACGACCTCGTCGGCCGCCTCGGCCTGCGCCTCGAAGTCCCCCCGCATCCACTGGACGCAGGCGCCGAAAGCGATCGCGAAGCCCAGGCTGAAGGGATGCCCGCGACGCCGCGCCAGCTCGACGGCTTCGCGCGCGCGCACGGCCGCCTGGTCGGGGAATCCAAGCTGCCACAGATTCATGGCGCAGTAGATTCGCACCGGCACCCCGGGCTCGGTGGGATAGATCCAGGCGAGCGCCTCGCTGCGGGCGTGGTCGTAGCGCGTGTCGTAGATCTGCACCCCGGCCTCCGCGTGCCGCAGCGACGAGGCGAACTCGCCGCGGTAGTACTTCGGGACGGCGAACTCTTCGTGCGCGCTGAGGAAGTGGATGTCCTCGCCCGTTCGCTCGGCGATCTCGAGCAGCCGCTCGGCGAACTCGATGCCCCGCTGTAGTTGCCCGGCTGCCGTGTGGATCACCGACAGACCCCAGGCGCTCGGGGCGCGTTGCCAGTCGTCGGCGGCGTGGTCGCAGAGCGCGTTGGCCCGCTCGTAGGCAAGGCGCGCCTCGTCGCTCGACAAGCTCCGCGCCGACATGAGGGAATTGCCGAGAGCGAGTTGCAGAGTCAGCTCTCGCTGCGAACGATCCGGAGTCGGCGGCAGCGTCTCCAGCAGCTCGAGGGCACGGCGCAGGTGCGCAATGGCCTCCTCGTGAGCCGACCGGATCACGGCCTGGCCGGCGGCCAGCTCGTAGTGTCGCACGGCGCCGTTCGGCTCTGCGGCGGCCTCCCAGTGACGGCCGACGACCTCGGGCTCGCGCACGGCGCGATCCGGGAAGCGCGCCTCGAGCGCCGTCGCGATGCGGCGATGCAGATCACGACGCGTGTTCTTCAGCATCGACTGGTACGCCGTCTCCTGGATCAGGGCGTGCTTGAAGACGTAGGCTTCCTCGGCCGACGCGTCGCTGCGGAACAGAAGCTCCGCCTCCATGAGGCGAGCGAGGCCGCCCCGCAGCTCGGCCGGCGGATGCGTCGCCACCGCCTCGAGCAGGGCATACGAGAACTCGCGCCCCAGCGCCGCCGCCACCTGCGCCACCTGCTTCGCGGTGTTCAGCCGGTCGAGGCGGGCCATGAGCGAGTCCTGCAAGGTCATCGGCACCGTCGGCTGGTCCGCGTCGCGCCGAGATCCGGCGCGGGTCTCGTCCGCCACGCTCGACTCGAGCACGGACTTGGTCAGCTCCTCGATCCACAGCGGCACGCCGTCGGCCCGTGCGACGATCGCCTCGGCGACCTCGGCGGGAAAGGCCGTATCGCCGGCGAGCCCCATGATGAGCGCGTGGGCATCGGCGCTCTCGAGCCGACGCAAAGAGATCGTCTCCGCCGAAGGCGGAGCCCAATCCAACCCCGCTTCGGCGCGCACGGTGAGCAGAACGAGGACGCGGTCGCGCGAGCTCTGAGCGATCAGTCGCTCCAGCAGCTCGAGCGAGGAGGGATCGCACCAGTGGAGGTCTTCGACCACGACCACCACCGGTTGCAACCGGCTGAGGGCGACGATCCAGCGGACCATCGCCTCGAGCGTCCTCTCGCGTCGCAGCCCGCGCGGCAGGAGGGCGATCGGATGCTCGTCGGGCAAGGGAATGGAGAGCAGCGCGGCCAACGGAGCGACTGTCTCTTCGGTGCCGAGCGCGACGGCGTCGAGGCCCGCCCGCAGTTTGGCGAGCCTGTCCGCGGCGGTGTCCGCCGGCGCGAAGCCGAGGGCCTGTTCGAGCAACTCGATCGCGGGCTGAAACGCGCTCTGCTGCGTGAACGGAGCGCAGCGGCTCTCGAGCCAGAGCCACGACTGCTGCTCGCCCCGCAAGCTCTCCCGCAGGCCGTGGACCAAGCGAGACTTGCCGACGCCGGCTTCACCCGAGATGATCACGGCGCCGCCGGCGCCGGCGGAGCTCGCCTCGCCGGCGCGCCGGAGGACGGCGATGTCCTGGCCTCGCCCGAGCAAGGGCCCGAGGCGTGCGCCGCGCACTTCCCAGCGGCTGCTCACGCTGCTCGGCTGGATGACGCGGAAGGCCTGCACCGGTTGCGGAATTCCCTTCAACGTCTGCGGTCCCAGATCCTCGGTGTCGAAGACGCCGCGCACCAGGCGCAGCGTGGCGGAGCTGATGACCACGGTGTCGGGCGCCGCGACACCCTGAAGCCGAGCCGCGAGATTCGGCGCCTCGCCGAACACCTCGAGCTCCTCCCCGCCCCCGGCTCCCACGACGACCGCGCCGGTATGCAGACCGACCCGAACCGAGAGAGCAAGGGCGCTCCTGCCCTGGAGTTGTCCATTGAGCGAGGCGACGGCTTCGACGATCGCGAGGCCGCCGCGGACGGCGCGCTCGGCGTCGTCTTCGTGCGCCTGCGGGTAGCCGAAGTAGACGACCAGGCCGTCGCCGAGATACTTGGCGACGTGACCGCCGTAGCGCGTCACCGCTTGGCTGGCGGCGCGCTGATAGGCGCCGCCGATCTCGTGCCACTCCTCCGCGTCGAGCCGCGCCGCCAATTCGGTCGAGCCGACGAGGTCGCAGAAGAGGAGCGTCAGTTGGCGCCGCTCGCCGACGCTCCGAGGCTCCGCCTCCGGGAGCATCGGCCGTCGCGTCTCGGCGCCGACCGCGCCGATGCGGGCGCCGCACTGGTCGCAGAACCTCGCGGTGTCGAGAACCGCGGCACCGCATCCGGGACAGCGCGCGGCGAGCCGACTGCCACACTCGCTACAGAACCGAGCACTGGCCGGGTTGTCCCGTCCGCAGCCATCGCACTTCATCCCGTTCCGCGCGTCCCTCGCGGGTGCGTCGCTCCCTAGCGCGCGCCGGCGTTCCGGGTCAAGCCGACGTCAACAGCCGACGTCGACCGGCGTCGAGTGCCCCGTTTGCGGGTCACCGTCTGCGTCGCCGTTGGTGTCGGCGACGTCGTCGCTGGCGGCGCTGGTGCCGCGGCCGCGCGCCAATCTGCTCCTGTACCGCGGCGCGTCTGCACGCCCGGCCGAGAATTCACACCGACATACGGCGGCCCTGCCCGTCATGTGAGATCGTCAGCTCATACGCGCGATCCGCCGGCGGCGCGGGTGAGCCGGGCAGCCAGATTCTGGTCCAGCAGGCCCGCGCCGGCGAGGCGCCGAAAAGCGTCGCCGTAACTGTCAGGCGTGCCGAGGTTGAAGCGCAGGCACGCCGACAATCCGAGGTCGATCACGATCTGGACGGCCTGCCACAGGTGCAGGATGACCGCATCGGCGGCGTCGCTCGCCGGGAGAAGATCCCTGGCGTTCTCGGTCGGCTTGCCGGGCCGGATGAAGTTCAGCTTCACCCCGTGGCGGTACGCCCAGGCGTCGAGCGCCTTGCCGGCGAACTCCGGCCCATTGTCGATCACGATCATTCCCGGCACGTCGCACTCGGCGACGACAGCGTCGATCTCGCGCACGATCCGCTCGCCGGGCAGCGAATGATCCACCACGATCGCTGGCGCTTCCCGCGAGAAATCATCGACGAGATTGAAGGTACGGAAGGTGCGTCCATCGGCCAAGCTGTCGCCCATGAAGTCCATCCAGTTGAGGACGACATCGGCGGAGTGGACGCCGTGGGCGGGCGCCTCGGCGCCCGCCCACGCGACACGGTCTCCGTCGGCAGGGCGCACGCCTACGACCGCCGCTGGTGCCGCGTTGGTAGGCGAAGCAGCGCGCGCTTGCGAAGCGCAGTCTGTGCTGGCACTGTGCTGGCATGCCGGTACAGATCACCATCCGCGACGTTCCCGAGTTGGTCCGCGATGAGCTGGCGGCGCGGGCGGCGCGCGAACGAAAATCCATGCAGGAGTATCTGCGCGAGGAGCTGGAGCGCATCGCCGCGCGCCCCTCGGTTCACGCGTGGGTGGAGCACGTCCGTGAGCGCAAGCACGCGGCCGGGCGGCGGATCGCCGCGCGCAGGATCATCGACCATCGAGACGCCGATCGGCGATGAGCCTGGTCGTCGATGCCTCGTTGCTCGTCGCCGCCACGACCGACAGCGGTCCGGAGGGCACGTGGGCGGAGGAGATGCTCCTGGCGGGCGGGATCGTCGCTCCGCATCTCGTATTGGTGGAAGCGACGAACATCCTGCGCCGCCTCGAGCGCGCGCAGGAGTTGAGCCTCCTGGAGGCGACCGCCGCCCACCGAGATCTGGTGCGACTCGCCATCGATCTCCTTCCGTTCGAGCCGTTTGCCGAACGGGTCTGGGAGTTGCGCGCGAACGTCACCATCTACGATGCGTGGTACGTGGCCATCGCCGAAGCGTTCGATCTTCCCCTGGCCACGCTCGACGCCCGGTTGGTCCGAGCGACCGGCCCGCGCTGTCGATTTCTCACCTGCTGAGCGCGACCGGCTCCTCGCCTCGAGAATCGGGCGACGCAGGCGGATCGGCGTCTCCTCGGCGCTCGACGGCCTCGGGCGGAGCAAAAGGAGGAGCCGGTGGGCGTCAACATCGAGGCCGCGCCATCGAGGGGCCCTGCCACCGGATCGCCGGCACCACCGCCACGTACCGGATCGCCGCCGCCGGCAGCGGCCCGCCGTCGGCGAGTAAGGGGCGTGCGGAACGCCGTTCCGCCCTCACTGGTCCGTTCCGCGCTCGCCCGGATGGGCGGGCGCGTGGAAGATCGGGGACGCCAGGAGGACATCGGCGGCGAGGCGATGTCCGGCCGACGTCCAGTGCGCGTCGACCGCGTAGATGAGCCGTTCGCCGGCCGCGGTCCGTTCGCGGAACGGCTGCGACAGATCGAGCATCGCGATGCCTTCGCGCCGCGCGATGTCGTCGACCATCGCGTGCACGGCGCGGACGTACGGGAACGGCGCCTCGAGCTCGAGCTCGCTGCGCTGCGGGACGTAGACGAGCCAGAAGCGCGCCCCGTGCTCGCGCGTCAGGCGCTGCATCGCGGCGAGCAGGCGCGCGGTCACGGCGTAGCCCGGCAGGTCGTGGAAGTCGACCGCCGGCGCGTCCCGGTAGCCGCGCTCGTCGTTCGCCTCGCCGGCAAAACGGCGCTTCAGCGTGCCCAGTTGGACCTCGAGGAAGCGGTAGGCGCGGCTGTGCTCCTCGACGAATCGCTCCAGCGGGTTGCCCCGCGCCGCGGCGGGCTGGTTGCGCGGACGCAGATCGCCGTCGACCAGCTCGAAGTAGGGCCGGTGGCCCTCCTTCCCGTCGATGTTGTCCGCCAGATCGTTGATGAAAAACAGCAGCACCACCGCATCGTAGGCGCGCGCGGCGAGCTCGCGCCGCAGCAACAGATACTCCTGCGCGGTGCCGAAACCGATGACGCCGCGGTTGTACACCGCGACGCCCGGCGACAGAGCGGCCTGCAGCAGGTCCGTGAACACCTCGCCCTGGCCGACGCCCCAGCCCCAGGCGAAAGAGTCGCCCAGCACCAGGACCCGCTGCGCCGCCACCGCGGGTCGCGCTGGCTCCGGCTGGCGCCACCCCTCGGCGTCGAGCCGCACGGGCGTGGCGAACTCCGGTCGGCGGAAGCGCAACTGGACGTCGGGCTTGCCCCTCCAGCCGAGGCTCGGATCGTCGTCGTGAAAGGCGAAGAGCGGGCTGCCGACTTCGGGCACGGCATCCGAGACGCGCAGCACGATCTCCAGCGCGACGCCGGCCAGGAGCACGCCGAACGCGATCAGTCCTACGCGTCGAAGCACGCCGGGCATCGGGCAACGTCGAAGGGCACCGCCGTAGGAGGCCACGCGATCGTGCCGGTGGCAAGCGGCGCCTGGATCAGCCCCCCGGATCTCAAGCGATGCCGTGGAAAGCCCACGGGACGAGCCGCACCTCAGCGCCGGCCGCTGGTTGGACGCCGAGCGAGGCCACCCGCGCGCTCATGGACACGGATGACGGCTCGACCGACTTCGCCCTCGAGCTCCGCCGCGCCACGGCCGCCGGCGCGGAACCCCGCACTGACGGGGATCGCGGAGCAGCTCGACGCGGAGCAGCGCCGCGATGGCGCGCGGGCCACCGCAGGTGGCGCACCTCTTTGCTGCACGGGCGGCACCCTGGACGTGCCCCCGAACGACCACGCGGCCGGCGCGGACCGTCCTACGAGTGCCGCCGCAGGGAGAACCATCCGGCGATGGCGAGCAGCGCGGCCAGGGCGATCACGCCGGTCGTCCCGACCGACGGCGCGGCCGCGCGGCCGCCGGCGGGAGCCGGGCCAGAGGTCGCGCTCGGGGTGCCCGTCGGCAGCGCCGTACCGGTGGCCGTCGCGGTGGCGGTCTGCGTCGCGGTGGCGGTGGCAGTGGCCGGGCCGGACGCCGAGAACGACAGGATCACCTGGCCGGCGGCGCCGGCACCGCCACTGCGGTACAGCGCCACGCCGGCGTTGCCGACGCCGCCGCCGCCGGCACCGCCAGGCGCGCTGCCGGCGCCGGGCACGGTGGACGAGTTGCCGCCGATACCGCCGGCTCCTTCGCCGGTGCCGGCGGTCTGCCCGGAGGCGTTGCCACCGCTCGCGGTCGCCTGCGCGGAGCCGCCGCCGCCGCCGCCGGTGTTGCTGCTGACGGCGTTGGCGCCGATGCCGCCGGCGAACATACTGGCACCGCTGGCCGTGCACCCAGTCACGTCGCCGCCGGCGCCCCCACCGCCGCCCTGGCTCCGACCGCGGGCGCCGCCATTGGCCACCAGGCCGCTGATAGACGTGCTGGTCACCGAGCTCGGCCCGCCGTCGGTGGCGGTGTCGGTGAACTGCAGCGCGCCGGCGCCGGCCTCACCGACGCTGACGGTCAGCGCATCGCCAGGCATGACCGAAAACACCGCGCCGCAGAAGGAGCCGCCGCCGCCACCACCACCGGAGAGGTTGCTCCAGCCCGCCCCGGCGCCGCCGCCCCCGCCCCAGGCGGAGATGGTGACCGACATCATCCCGGCCGGCACCTCGCAGACGACGTCAGCGGTGATCGCGATTCCATCCGGACAGTCGGCGGCGAGCGCCGCCTGCGCCGCCCAGAAGACGGCGAGCGCGCCCAGCCAATGACTACCGCGGGCTCGAAGTGTGGTCGCGCTTCCCACCTCTCTCCTCCCTTTCGGCGGCATGTCATGACGATTTCAGCGCCGACCGTCAATGATCCGGGTATCCACCGCCCCCCAGGGCGGGATGCGGTCGGCTCCGTCGTGCGTCGCGCGCCGGCGGCGGCGGGCGCCGCCGTCAGTCGAGGTCCTTGCCGTCCATGCCGGCGTTCTTGCGGGCGCTGCGCATCAGCGTCTCGACCAGTGGCCCGATCCTCGTCGGGTCGTCGACCGGCTCGACCGTCGGGCCGCGGTGCCAGCCCTCGGCGACCGCCAGCACGGCGCCGGAGGCCTCGAAGACGCGGCCGCTGATGGCCGCCGACTCGGCGCTGGCGAGCCAGGTGACGATCGGCGCGATCCAGCGCGGGTGCATGCGCGCCTTCGCCGCCTCGTCCATCTGCCCCATGCCGAGATCCTCGGTCATGCGGGTGAGCGCGCCGGGGGCGATGGCGTTGACCGTGATGCCGTAGCGGCGCAGCTCGCGCGCGGCGATGATCGTGAACGCCGCGATGCCCGCCTTGGCGGCGCCGTAGTTGGTCTGGCCGGCGTTGCCGTAGATGCCCGACACCGAGGTGGTGTTGATGATGCGGGCGTCGACCTTCTGCCCCTGCTTCACCAGCTCGCGCCAGTGCGCGGCGGCGTGGTGGGCGGGCGCGAAGGTGCCCTTCAGGTGCACCTTGATCACCGCGTCCCACTCGGCCTCGGCCATGTTCACCAGCATGCGGTCGCGCAGGATGCCGGCGTTGTTGATCAGCACGTCGAGCCGGCCGAAGCGGGCGACGGCGGCCTCGATCATCCGCTGGGCGCCGGCGAAGTCGCTGACGTCGTCGCCGTTGGCGATCGCCTCGCCGCCGCCCTGCGCGATCGCCTGCACCACCTCCTCGGCCGGGCCGAGCGAGGCGCCGGTGCCGTCGCGCGAGCCGCCGAGATCGTTGACCACCACCTTCGCCCCGTGCGCCGCCAGCATCAGCGCGTACTCCCTGCCGATCCCGCGCCCGGCACCGGTGACGATGCACACCCGTCCGTCACACAGCTTGGCCATCATCTTCTCCTTCGGGGTTGTTCACACGGAGAAGCGGAGCGCCGGAGCGACGCCGGCTCGGCGCCGCGCCTTCGTTCCTCCGTGTGGGATTCGTTCGTCTCAGCTCTTCAGGATCCACTCGCTCATGGGGGCGGTGTTGATCGATTCGAAGTCGCTGAAGGTGGCGATGTCGTCGAGCACGCGCTGAATGTTTTCCGGCGCGCCGAAGAAGCGGTTGGGGTCGAGCAGGTCCTCGAGGGTGCGGAAGCGCTCCTCGACGATGGCGCGATGGGGCGGCGCGCCGGGCGTCAACACCCGCGCCACCGCGTTGCGGGTGTACTCCCACAACGGATGGATCTCGAACGACAGCGGCGTGTGGTGGCCGTGCCAGCGCTCGTAGAAGACCTCGTCGCTGATCCGCTCCGGCTTCGGGAAGGCGGTCCACAGCGTGACGCCGGGGCTGCGCGTCCCGTCCGGCCAGTCGCGGTCCGGACAGCGCAGCGGCATCGACTCGGTGACGAGGTAGCCGTCCACCCGCGCGGCGATGCCGCGCAGCGCCTCCTCGAGCTCGCCGCGGCGATCGATCGAATCGACCCACACCGACACCGAGGCCGCGATCGTCTTCCCCTCGCCCAGGTACTGCGATGTCCCTCGTCCCACCTGCTCACGCAGGTCGGACACATTGACGATGAGCCGCGACACCCCACCGGCGAGCAACTGCTGCGCGACGTCGCCGACGAGCCGATCGCGAAACCCCTCGATCGCGTCGCCGTCCCGCTTCCACGTCAGATAGACGATCTTCTCCATTACTGTTCCTTACCGCAGAGACGCCGAGAGCGAGCCGATGGTCTCCGCGTCTCCGCGCCTCCGCGTCTCCGCCGTGAAGAGGATCACAAGCAGAGCTCCGCCATGAGCCGCAGCGTCTCGACGTCGCGATTGGCCAGCAGCAGGGTCGTGATCGGCGTCTTCTTCCACTCGGCGAGCCGCTCCCGGATGCGCTCGATCGGGCCGACGAGGGAGATCTCGTCGGCGAACTGGCTGGGCACGGCGGCGACCGCCGCCCAGCGGTCGCCGGCCATGAACAGCTCCTGGATCTTCTCGGCCTCGTCGGCGAAGCCCATGCGGCCCATCAGCTCCTTGTGAAAGTTGCGCTTCTTGGCGCCCATGCCGCCGATGTAGAAGCCGAGCATCGCCTTCACCGGGTTGAGCCCGGCCTCGATGTCGTCGGTGACGTTGACGGTGAGGAACTGGGCGATCTCGAAGCCCGGCTTCATGCCGGCCAGCGACTCGGCGTACACCTGCGGTCGGAACGGCGAGTAGTAGAGCGGCAGCCAGCCGTCGCAGATCTCGGTCGCCATGGCGACGTTCTTCGGCCCCTCGGCGCCGAGGAAGACGGGGATGTCGGGGCGCAGCGGATGGGTGATGCTGCGCAACGGCTTGCCGAGGCCCCAGGCGTTTGGGCCGTGGTAGGGCAGCGGGTAGTGCGGGCCGTCGTTGGTGACCGGTTCCTCGCGCTTCCAGATCTTGCGCAGGATGGAGATGTACTCGCGCGTCCGCGCCAGCGGCTTGGCGAACGGCACGCCGTACCAGCCCTCGACCACCTGCGGGCCGGAGACGCCGAGGCCGAGGATCATCCGGCCGTTCGACAGGTGGTCGATGGTGAGCGCGTGCATCGCCGTCGCCGCCGGGGTGCGCGCCGAGAGCTGGCACACCGAGGTGCCGAGCTTGATGCGCGTCGTGTGGGCGCCGATCCAGCACAGCGGCGAGAAGCAATCCGAGCCCCACGCCTCGGCCGTCCAGACCGAGTCGTAGCCCAACCGCTCCGCTTCCTGCGCCAGCTCGACGCAGCCGGGAGTGGGGTGCGCCTGCCAGTAGCCGAGTTGTAGTCCGAGCTTCACGTATCCTCCGGGCAGCGGTCGGCGATCCGCTCGCCGCCGGGGTTCGCCGGCGGCGAGAGCCGACAGCGGGGCTAGATGGTGAGTCCGCCGTCGATCGAGACGATCGAGCCGCTCATGTAGCGGCCCTCGTCGGAGGCGACGAAGGCGATCAGCGCCGCCACCTCCTCGGTGCTGGCGGTGCCGAGCGGGGTGCGCAGCTTGGCCAGGCGGGTGGCGTCGGCGCCGTCGGGCAGTTGGTGGAAGCTGCTCTGCAGCGGCGTCTTCATGCCGCCGGGCGCGACGCAGTTCACGCGCACCTTGCGGGTGAAGAGGTACTCGTCGGCGAGCGCCCGGGTGAGTTGGATGACGCCGCCCTTCGAGGCGCAGTACGCGGCGCTGTAGGGCTGGCCCATCAGGCCGGCGTTGGAGGCGATGGTGACGATGTTGCCGCCGTGCTCGAGCATCGCCGGCAGCACCGCCTGCGCCAGCAGGAAGGTGCCCGTCAGGTTGACGCCGATGATCCGCGACCAGTCGGCGAACGGCATCTCGTGCGAGTTGGCGAAGCGGCCGATGCCGGCGCAGGTGACGAGGACCCGCGGCGGGCCGAGATCGCGGGTCGCCGCGCCCACCGCCTCGCGCACCGAGGCGGGGTCGGCGACGTCGACCTGGTAGGCCCGCGCCGTGCCGCCGGCGGCGCGGATCTGCTCCGCGCTCTCGCCGGCGGCGTCGAGCGCGAGATCGAGACAGGCCGCCGCCGCCCCCTCCTGTGCGAGCCGCGCCGCCGTGGCGCGGCCGAGGCCCGAGCCGGCGCCGGTGACGACGGCCATCCGTCCTGTGAAACGACTCATGTCGGGTGCGATCCTCCTCCCCCTGCCTGACGCAGCGGCGCGGCGAAATCTAGTGGACCGGCCGGCGCGCGCGCAACGGCGGCGGCGCGCCGCCGCTTGCCATGGCGGCGCGATGCGGCCTACACGCCGGACCGCATGGCAGGCACGACGCGGGCGGCAGGACGGCGTCCGGCGCGCGCGCCGGCATCTCCAGCGCGCGGCCCGGCGCCGCGATCGCGCCGGCCGCCGCGCCGGGGCGTCGACTGGCGCACGCTCGCCGGCGCGGCGCTGATCGCGGTCGTCTCGTTCGTCATCTACGCGCCCGCCCTGCGCGGTCCGTTCGTGTTCGACGACATCCTGCTGGTGTCGGACAACCCGCTGCTCAAGCTGGCGGACGGCCCCTACCGTTTCTGGTTCACCACCCAGGCGGTCGACTACTGGCCGGTGACCAACACCTGCTTCTGGATCGAGTGGCGGCTGTGGGGCGCCGATCCCACCGGCTATCACCTCACCGGGCTGCTGCTGCACATCGCCATCGCGCTGCTCGTCTGGCGCGTCCTCGCCGTCCTGGCGGTGCCCGGCGCGTTCCTGGCCGCGCTGCTGTTCACCGCCCACCCGGTGAACGTCGAGACCATCGCCTGGATCGCGCAGCGCAAGAGCCAGCTCGCAGCGCTCTTCGCGCTCCTGGCGACGCTGGCCTTCCTCCACGCCGAACGGCCGCCGCCGCTGTCGGGCGCCTCGCGCCCGGTGTGGAACCGCTGGTACTGGCTCGCCCTGGGGTCGGGCGCCCTGGCGATGCTGAGCAAGATCTCGGCGGCCGTCCTGCCGCCGGCGCTGCTGCTGATCGTCTGGTGGAAGCGACCCCTGACGCGGCGCGACCTGGCGCGCGTCGCGCCCTTGTTCGCCCTCGTCGCGGCGCTGCTCGCCGTCAATCTCTGGTTCCGCAGCCGCGGCATCGCCATGGGGCCGGCACCGAGCAGCGCCGGCCCGCTCGAGCGCGTCCTCGGCGCCGCCGGCGTGGTGTGGTTCTACCTCGGCAAGGCGGTGCTGCCGCGCGATCTGGCGCTCATGTATCCGGACTGGCACGTCGACGCCGCCGCGATCGGCTGGTGGCTGGCGCTGGCCGGGGCGGTGCTCGTCACCGCGGTGCTGTGGTGGTACCGGCAGCGTGGGACGCGTTCGCTGCTGTTCGCCTGGCTGTTCTTCGGCGGCACGCTGTTTCCGGTCATGGGCTTCACCGACGTCGGCGTCGGCCAGCACATCGTCGTCGCCGATCACTACCAGCACCTGGCGCTGATCGCCGTCGTCGCCGTCGTCGCCGCCGCCCTCGCCGGCTGGCGGTCGCGCCTGCCGACGGCCCGGCAGTGGTTGCCGCCGGCCGTCGGGATCGCGGTCGCCGGCGTGCTCGCCGTCCTCGCCTGGCAGCAGAGCGCGCTCTACGGCGACGGCGTCACGTTGTACGAGGACACGCTGCGCAAGAACCCCGACGCCTGGGCGGCCCACAACAACCTCGGCAGCCTGCTGTTCGACGCCGGGCGCCTGGCCGAGGCCGAGGCGCACTTCCGCCGCGCCCTCGACCTGAATCCGAATTACGCGGAGGCGCACGACAACCTCGCCAACGTCCTGCAGCGCACCGAGCGCAACGCCGACGCCATCGCGCACTACCAGCGCGCGCTGGCGATCCGCCCCGCCTATCCGCTGGCGCACAACAACCTCGCGGTGGCCCTGATCGGCACCGGCGATCTCGACGGCGCGATCGAGCACTTCCAGCGCGCGCTGGCCCTCAAGCCCGACTATCAGAGCGCCCGCGACAACCTGGCGCTGGCGCAGGCGCTGAAACAGGCCGCCGAGAGCGGCCAGCCCGCGCCCGTTCCGGGCGCCGTCCCGTGAGCCAGGCGCGGACGCCATCGCCGGCGTGACATCGCTCGTCTCCATGCGCTAACAGGCAGCGCAGCGCGCGAGACGAGATGCGGACCGGACGACGCACCTTCCTGACCCTGCTCGGCCGCTGCACGCTGGCCCTCGCCGGGGTCGGTCTGCTCGGGCGCCGCCGCGCCGCGGCGCTCGGTGGCACGCTGGCCGCACGGCCCGTGCGGAGCGCCGACGCGAGCGCGCTGCAGGCGATCATGACCTCGTGCGTCAACGACGGCGATGCCTTCTTCGGCCGCTGCGGCGAGTGGCCGCTGAGCTGGGCGGCGGAGCTGGCGCAGACGCGTCCCGACTCGCCGGTGATCACCCGCAACGGCGTCGCGGTGGCGTTCTTCGAGGTGCCGCCGATCCGACCGGCGATCGCGCTCGCCGCCGACGCCTCGCCCGCCGAGGTGGCGCAGCACGCGCTGCGCGAGCAGCGGCGCACGACCTTCCGCGTCCGTGCCGCGGGCGTCCGCTTCGACCAGCTCGGCGCCGAGGATGCCGTCCGCGTCTTCCGCACGGCGCTGCTGGAAGGGTTCCGCGCCGCCCGCCAGCTCGGCTACACGCACGTCGAGGCCTGGGCGCCCTGGGATCGGCACCCGCTGCTGTCACGCCCGTTCACCGACTATCCCGGCTGCGAGCTCATCGAGCCGGTGGCCTCCGACCCCGCCGGCGGCGCGGCGGTGTACCGCCTGCGCTGGCAGCTCGCCGATGCCCTGGCCGCGCTGGCGACCGAGGCGCACTACGATGTCGCGTAGGCTGGCCGCCGCCGGCGCCGTCGCGGCGCTGCTCGGCATCGCGACCGCGGCCGGGGCGGCGGTGACGCTGGAGGCGACGGCCGATACCTTCGTCGACAGCGAGATGGCGACGGTGAACTTCGCCGGCTTCTCGATCGCCGAGGTCGGCGTCGGCGGCGCGCCGAAATACCCCATCGACCGCGCCCTGCTCGCCTTCGATCTCGGCGCCATCCCGGCGGGGACCGAGATCCGCGGCGCCCGCCTGCGGATCCTGCTCAGCGGCGGCGCGCCGGATCCGCCCGATCTCCCGGTCACGGTGGCGCTGGTCGACGGCGGGTTCGACGAGGCGACCGTGACCTGGAACACCCAGCCGGCGGTGCTGCCGTCGCCGATCGCCACCGCCGTCGTCAGCGAAACGATCGGCAGCGTCGCCACCATCGACGTCAGCGAGCTGGTGCGCGCCCAGCGCGCCGGCCCGATGCCCGCTGTGCTCTCGCTGCGCATCGCGGCGAGCGACGAGTCGACGATGGCGGGCGGCCGCCTCATCGAGATCGCGACAAGCGACGCCCAGCCGCCGCGCCCGCCGCTGCTCGTCATCGATCTCCCGGAACGCGCCGTCCCCGCCCTCTCCGGCGGCGCTCGGATGCTGGTGCTGGCCGCGCTGTCGACCCTCGGCGTGCTCGCCCTGCGCCGGCGAGAACGAGAACGGCGGCGATCAGGGTGAGCCACCCGCGGTCGCCGTCGACCCCGGGCGGCGCCTGGATCGCGCACCCCCCGCCGCCGGCGCGATCGCGGTCGGCCGTCGGCGACGCCGCCACCGGCGCGGTCGGGGTCGGGGTCGGCGTCGGGGTCGGCGCGTCGCCGGCCGCGATGACGAGCGCATAGGGCGCCGAGACGTCGCCGACGAAACCGTAGAAGACGCTGCCCGGACAGCCGATCTCGGACTCGTAGTTGACCGACAGTTGCAGGCTGGCGGCGCCGCTGCCGACCGCGGTGAGCCGGAAGGTCACGGTCTGCGACACCGGACCCGATCCGGCCACGGACGTCTCGCCGCTCAGGAGGGGCTCGGCGCCGAGCAGGCGGAAGCTCGGGATCCCGCCGCGACCGTTGACCGTCACCCGTACCTCGACCGAGTCGCCGACTACCGGCTGGTCCGGCGTGACGGCGACTGCGAACCCCAGTCCTGCCTGCGGCGTCCGCGAGGTCACCGAGCCGTGCGCGCACATGGCGTCCAGCGGCGCGCCGCCGGCGGCGGTGAGCGTCAGATCGCGACAGCGCAGTTGGTGGGAGCAGGTGTCGGCCGGCTGATCGGTGATCGCGGCCTGACAGCGGAAGAGCACGGCGTCGTCCGCCACCACGGCGGCGCCGATCTGCACCTCGGCCCGTACCGCGGCGCAGTCGACCCCGGCGGCGCAGCCGACCGGCAACCAGCCGAAGCTGGCGGCCTCGACCGCGGCGACCGGCTCGCAGTCGGGTCCGCCCGCGGCGGCCACCGCGATGCGCGCCTCGGGCGCGAAGTCGATCGTGGCCGTCACGCGGGCGGGGGCGACGCCGCCGGTGTGCAGCGCCACGTCGACCGGCACGGTCGCGCCGGGCGCGCCGGTGACGTCGGCGATGTCCAGGCGCGCCACGTCAGCCCGCAGGGTCGGACAGAAGGAGGCGCCGACGTCGAACGTGCTGACCGTCACCGGGCGCGGCGCCCAGCAGCCGTCGAGGGTGCAGGCCGGCTCGGTCCGCACCGTGTACTCGCCCGGCGGCACGTTGGTGAAGGCGTAGAAGCCGGGGGACAGACCGACCGTGGCGCTCTCGGTGCGGCGACCGAGCGGCTCGAGCACGACGGTGACGCCGTCGACGCCGCCGTCGCAGGGCGGCGATTCCGTCACGACGCCGCTGATCGTGTGGCCGGTGCCGGCGTCGAGCGGCTCGAGTCGGATGTCGAGCTGGCGCAGCGGCACCGACGTGTACGGGGCGTCGCTGAATGGCGCGTAGCCATCCGCCTCGGCGAGCACCGGAACGTCGTAGTCGAGTTGGCAGGTGTCGGGCCGGCTGCCGAAGGCGCCGTAGGAGCCATCGTCGTTGCTCAGCGTTTCGATGCCGGCGACGGTGACGCGCGCCCGCGCCAGCGGCGCGCCGGTGCGCGCATCGGTCACCGTCCCGGAGGCGCCGTAGGCGAGCTGGCAGGGAGCACCCGCCCCGTCCACCGAGCCCCCGCAGCAGGCCGTGCCGTCGCAACACGACCTCAGCGGCGTCGGCGTCGTCGCCGACAGGCGCTGCGCATCGACCGCGCCGAGCCAGATGACTGCCGCCGCCAGCCAGATACCTCTCCCGTTCATTCGTGGCCCCGCCATGCGTCCCTCCAACCCCAGAGAGGCGGAGGAAACAAAACTTGTTGCATCGGGGCGAGCCCGGGGGGGCTACAACTGGACCTCCTCCGGGAAACACCAGCCCCAGGTCTCGCCCGGCTCGAGCGAGCGCATGATCGGGTGCTGCGTCTCGTGCCAGTGGCCGGTGGCGTGTCGGTAGGGCGAGGAGTCGCAGCAGCCGACGTGGCCGCAGCTCATGCAGATGCGCAGGTGCACCCAGCGTGTGCCGTCGCGCAGGCACTCCTCGCAGCCGGGCGTGCGTGGCCGCACGACGGTGATGCGGTCGAGGTGCGCGCAGGCGGCGTCGGCCGCCGGGCGCAGCTCGACGCGCTGCGTCGTGTCGACCCGCCGCCGCTCGGTGGCGCTCTCCAGCGCCGCCGTCTCGGCCTCGGAGAGCGTGCCGACGCGGAACAGCGGCGCCGCCTGCGCGAAGGCATCCGCCGAGCCGGCGAGGCACAGCTCGTCGCCGGCGGCCACCTCGGTGCTGGCCGCGGGCTCGGCGAGCGCGCGGGCGCCGCGGCGCAGCGACTCGACGTGGATGGCGAATCGCCGCTCGAGGTCGAGGGCGGCGAGCGTCTGCCCCGCCGCCGGCGCGCCCGCGCGCACCAGCACCGTGCGCCGGTCCAGGCAGTCGGGGCCGAGCGTGCACTCGGCGACCGGCTCGCCCGGCCGGCCGAGGTCGCGCAGCGCCGCGTAGCCGGCGCGGCGGATGCCCTCCTCGTGCTCGAGGATCTCGCCGCCGTCGATGTGGTAGGTGCGCATCACGTCGGTGAACAACTGCACCACGCTCTCCAGCTCTTCGGCGATGACGCGGTCGACGCCGACCGCCGCCAGCGCCTCGACCTCGGCGACGTAGGGCGTGCGCACGAGGATGCGCATGGTCGGATTGACGGTGCGCGCCACCGCGGCGATGCGCCGCGCCGTGCCGGGATCGTCGTCGGCGATGACCAGGAGCTTGGCGCGCTCGACGCCGGCGAGTTGCAGGGTGTGCAGCTTGGTGGCGTCGCCGCGCAGCACCGGCAGGCCGTCGGCATCGGCCTCGTTGGCGCCGGTCGGGCTCAGGGTGGTGATGACGTACGGGATGTGCGAGCCGTGCAGCACCCGCACCAGCCGCCGCGCCGCGTCGCCGTAGCCGGCGACGACGACGTGGTTCTCGAGCCCGGCGTGCGTGCCGGCCTCCGGCGCCCGTTGCTCCACTCGCGCCTCCGCGAGCTGGCCGAAGCGGCGGCCGAACGACACGCCGAGCGAGGAGAGCAGCGGCGTCGCGACCATCAGCAGCACGGTCGAGGCGATGAATACCTGCGAGCCGTCCGCCCCCAGCCCCGCCGGGCTGAGCCCGAGCGCGCGCCCGGCGCGCTCGAGCACGAAGGAGAATTCACCGATCTGCGCCAGCATCAGGCCGCTGGCGGCGGCGACCGGCAGCGGGTAGCCGAGCAGGCGGACGCTGCCGGCGGTGGTCGCGACCTTGACCAGCAGCACCGCCAGCACGGCGAGCAGCACCAGCGGCAGGTGGGTGACGAGGAAGGCGAGGTCGAGCAGCATGCCGACGGAGACGAAGAAGGCGGCGCTGAAGAGGATCTGCAGCGGCAGGATCTCGCCCAGCGCGTGCTCGCTGAAGCGGCTCTCGCTCACCACCAGCCCGGCGAGGAAGGCGCCGAGCGAGAGGCTGACCCCGGCGAGGTTGGTGAGGAAGGCGGTGCCGAAACAGATGGCGATGACGCTGAGCAGGAACAGCTCGGGCGAACAGGTGCGCGCCACCTGCTCGAGCACCGGCGGCATCACCCGCCGCGCCACGACCAGCACCAGGGCGATGATCGCGCCGGCGCGGCCGAGGGCCGAGCCGATCGCCGCCGCCGAGCCGCCGCCGCCGGCCAGCATCGGCACCAGCAGCACCATGACGATGACCGCCAGGTCCTGGAAGATCAGCAGCCCGAGCGCCACCTGCCCGTGCGGGCTGCTGGTCTCGAGGCGGTCAGCGAGCAGCTTGAGGACGATCGCCGTCGAGCTCAGGGCGACCAGGAAGCCGGTGTACAGGCCGGCCCGCCACTCGACGCCGAACAGCGCCAACAGCGCCAGCATGCCGAGCGACGCGCTCGCCACCTGCAGGCCGCCGCCGCCGAAGATCAGCCGCTGGATCCGCGCCAGCTTCTCCAGGCTGAACTCGATCCCGATCGTGAAGAGCAGGAACATGACGCCGATCTCGGCCGCGGCGTCGACCATCGCCTGGTCGCGCACCAGGCCGATGCCGTGCGGCCCGATCACCACGCCGGCGACGAGGAAGCCGACGATCGGCACCAGGCCGATGCGGAAGCAGGCGTAGGCGATGAGCGCCGCGGCGAGGATCAGGGCAACGGCTTCGGCGATCGCGTCGTGGCCCATGGGCGGCATCCATACGTGGGATGCGGCGACGGGAGAAGGGGTGTCGGCGGCGACAGGCGGCGGCGACGATGGCGGTTGACTCGCCGCCGTGGCTCGGTCACCAACGGCGCATGGAGCACCCCGCCCGGTTCGCCATCGCCAGCGCCATCCTCGCGGTCATGGCCATGATCATCTGGCTCGGCGCGCCCATCGTCCCGACCGTCATCGGCGCCGCCCTCGCGGGGTACTACGTGTACTGGCGCGACACGCGGCGCCGGCGCTGAGCCGGTTCCTCACACCAGGCCGTGCACCTTGGCGAAGGGGTCCCAGCTCGCGTCGCGGTGCCAATCGTACTCGGCGCCGGTGGCGAGGGTGTCGGCCACGTCCTGGCCGAGCAGCTTGGCGATCACGGCGAGGGACATGTCCATCCCCGCCGAGACGCCGGACGAGGTGAAGAACGGGCCGTCCTCGACCCAGCGCGCGGCGCGCACCCAGTCGACCTTCGGCCCCTGGTCGGCGACCCACTGGAAGACCGCCTTGTTGGTCGTGGCGCGGCGGCCGTCGAGCAGGCCGGGACGGGCGAGCAGCGCGGTGCCGGTGCAGACGGTCATCGTCAGCTCGGCCTGCGGCACGCGGGCGCGCAGGAAGTCGAGCAGCGCCGGATTGTCGATCTCGGCGCGGGTGCCGATGCCGCCCGGAATCAGCAGCAGATCGCACGGCGGCGCGTCGGCGAAGCCGTGATCGGCGACGGCGCGCACCCGCTGCGCGCTGGCGACCGGACCGGCCGCGGCGGCGATGGTGACGATGTCGATGATGCCGCCGAGATGGCCGAACAGCTCCAGCGGCCCGAACGTGTCGAGCAGCTCGAAGCCGGGGAACAACAGGGCGCCGAGGCGGCGGGAGGTCTGCTGGCTCATGCGAGTCTCCTTCGTGGTGGCGGCGAGCCGGCGGCGGCGTCGCGGCGGAAGCGGCGGCGGTAGTCGAACGGCAGCACCCGCAGATGGCGGCGGAAGGCGCGGCGCATCTGCTCGCCGGAGGCGAAGCCGGCGCGGCTGGCCACCTCCTCGAGCCCGAGCGCCTCGTCCTCGAGCAGGCGGCGGGCGGCGTCGAGGCGGGCGCGCTCGACGAACTTGGCCGGCGTGACCCCGGTCTCGCGGTGGAAGACGCGGGCGAAGGTGCGCGGGCTCATCGCCAGCCGCTCGGCCAGGCGTTCGACCGCCAGGTCCTCGGCGAGGTGGTCGACGATCCACGCCGGCAGGTCGCGCAGCCGGCCCGGCGCCGGCGTCTGCGCGGCCAGGTGGGCGCTGAACTGCGACTGGCCGCCGGGGCGCTTGAGGAAGACGACCATCCGCCGCGCCACCGCGAGGGCGAGCGCGTGCCCGAGGTCCTCGGCCACCATCGCCAGCGCCATGTCGATGCCGGCGGTGACGCCGGCGGACGTCCAGAGGCGGCCGTCGCGGACGAAGATCGCGTCCGCCTCGACACGGACGCGCGGGTAGCGCCGCGCCAGGCGCGCCGCGGCGCGCCAGTGCGTGGTGGCGCGCCGGCCGTCGAGCAGACCGGCCTCGGCGAGGATGAAGGCGCCGCTGCACACCGAGGCGAGGCGGCGCACCCGCCGCGACCAGGCAATCAGCCACCGGCGAACGCCGCGATCGGCGGCGATCGCGCGCACGTCGCCGCCGGCGACGATCAGCGTGTCGACGCCCGGCCCGACGTCGCGACAGGCGCGATCGGCGAGCAGCCGCAGCCCCGAGTGCGCGGTCACCGGCCCGGCGGCGGGCGCGACCACCTCGACGCGGTAGGCGGGCGGCGCGCCCGCATCGCGCTCCTGGCATTCGAGATTGGCGAGCGCGAAGACCTCCAGCGGCCCGGTCGCGTCGAGCGACTGCAGGCCGTCGAAGATCAGGATCACCACCCGCCGGGTTCGCGCCTGCCGCCTGGCCATGGCGGCAGACTAGGCGCGACGCGCGGTGGCGGCAATGACCTTCTGCACGCAATTCCTGCCAACGCGCCGGGAGCGCGCGGCGGTCCGTCAGCGCTCGCCGGGGACGGCGAAGCGCGCCTGGTACGCCGCGTAGCGCGCCCGCTCGACGGCGGGATCGAGGGAGGCGTCGGCGAGCGTGTAGCGGTGGGCGCCGTGCTTGTGGCGCGGGTTGCGCGCCAGGAAGGCGCGCATGCGCGTCTCGGCCTCGCCGCTCAGCGCGCGGCCGACGTGAGCGTAGATGCGGCGCACCATGGCGATCTCGTCGCGCAGGAATTCCGCGAACTGCATGTCGAACGGCGGCGGCGCGGTCGTCGGCCAGCGGTCGCGGCTGGCGGCGGCGCGGGCCAGGCCGTCGGCGAGGAAGCGGGTCCACTCGGCGCCGATCGCGGCCCGGTCGATGTCCGCGCTCGCCATGGCGCGCAGCGTGGCGACCAGGCTGGCGAGCGAGGCGACGACCGCGAGCGGATCGCGGTGCGTCTGCACGACGCAGGCGTCGGGGTACTCGGCGAGCAGGGCGTCGAGCGCCCAGAGGTGGCCGGGCGATTTGAGCACCCAGTGCTCGGCGGGACAGCGCCACTGCAGGTACTGGAGCTGGCGGCGGTGCGAGCGGTAGACCGGCCGCAGGTCGGCGCGGTCGAGCCACGCCTGATAGCTCGGCACGCGGTGCGTGGTGCTGAACAGCATGCTGGCGAAGTCGTGCGCGGTCAGCGCGACGCACTCCTGCGGCAGCTCGGCGCCCATCGGGTGCATCGTCTTGAATTCCGGCAGCAGGCGATCGACGCCGGCGAGGTGCCGGTCGAGCGCCGCGATGCGCGGGTCCGTGGCGTAGGTCGCGCGCTCCGGCGGCGGGTACGGGTGCATGACCTCCCAGGTCATGGGGACGCGGTTGGCGGGATCCTGCGCCAGCAGCTCGTGCAGGATCGAGGTGCCGGTGCGCGGCAGGCCGACGATGAACAGCGGTCGCCGGATCGGCGCCGCGGTGATCTCGGGATGGCGGGCGATGACGTCGGTCATGCGCAGCCGGTTCTCGAGCAGGCGGGTGAGATCGCGGCGGGCGATCACGCGGCCGAGCAGATGCAGCGCGGCCTCGCCCTCGAGCGCGGCGAGCAGCACGGCCAACGGCTCGCGGAACCACGGATCGCCGAAGTCGTCGAGCCCGGTGGCGCGCCGGGCGCGGGCGCACAGCGACGCCGCATCGAGGCGGAGCAGCGGCACGCCGGCGGCGCGCAGGGCACCGCCGGCGGCATTGAAGGCGCGAACGGGCAGCGGCAGCGGCATGGGGGCGCTTCAGCACACGGGCGCCCCCGTGGTCCAGCGCGCGGAACGCGCCGCGGTGGGACGGTCGCCGCGCCCGCCGCGGGGTCGGAAGCGCGCGCCCGCGCCGCGCTCCGGGCAGGTCAGGAATAGCGGTCGTTGCGCCAGGGGTTGGCGGTGTTCGAGTAGCCGCGCTGCTCCCAGAAGCCCTTCTGGTCGTGGCGCAGGAACTCGAGGCGCGTGACCCATTTGGCGCCCTTCCAGGCGTAGAGTTGGGGGGTGATGACGCGCACCGGCCCGCCGTGCTCGCGCGGCAGCGGCTGGCCGTCGACGGTGTGGACGAGCAGGACGTCGTCCGCGAGCGCCTCGTCCAGCGGCAGGTTGGTGGTGTAGCCGTCCTTGGCGTGGCAGAGCACGACCGCGGCGTCGTCCTCGAGATCGGCGAGCGCGGCGATGGTGGAGAGGCGGACGCCGCGCCACGGCACGTCGAGGCGCGACCAGCCGGTGACGCAGTGGAAATCGCTGACGTCGTCCACCTGCTCGAGGGCGCTGAAGTCCTCCCAGCTCAGTCGGGTCGGCAGGCGGCAGGCGCCGTCGACGGCGAGCGACCACCGGTGCAGCGGGATGATCGGATGGATGCCGAGGTCGAGCACCGGCCACTTGCCCGGCGCGGTCGGCGTCTGGCCGACGGGGATCTTCGGCATGCCGTGCCGATTCGGCGGGCCGCTGCCCTGCGGTCGGGCATCCGCGGCCGGCGTCTGGGCGCGGCGGGCGAGAAAGCGCTCGCGCAGCTTTTGCCGCGCGGCGAGGATGCGGTCGCGGGTCTCGTCGTTCATGCCGGCGCCGCGCTCGCTCTACCGCGAATCCCGACGTCGGTCCACGGCGATCACCCGGCCTGCAGCATCGCCGGCCCGTGGTCGACCGGCGACAGGTACCAGCGGCGCGGGAAGTGGCGGAGGGCGATCGGACGTTGGGCGACGGCGACGACGGTGACGTTCGGCAGCCGCTCGGCGAGCAGCTCGTACACCTGCTGCTCGCTCGCCTCGTCGAGCGCCGAGGTGATCTCGTCGAGAAAGAGCCAGTCCGGACACTGCACGAAGACGCGCGCCACGGCGAGGCGCTGCTGTTCGGCGCCGGAGAGCCGTTGCTCCCAGTGCGCGCGCTCGTCGAGGTGCGGCGCCAGATGGCCGAGGCCGAGCATCTCGAGCACCTCGGCGATGCGCTCGGCCGGCACGTCGTCGGGCGGCGACGGATAGGTGACGGCGGCGCGCAGCGTGCCGATCGGCAGATAGGCGCGCTGCGGAACGAACTGGATGCGCGCCGCGGCCGGGATCTCGATGCGGCCGGCGCCGAACGGCCACAGGCCGGCGATGGCGCGGAACAGGGTCGTCTTGCCGGTGCCGGCGGTGCCGAGGATGGCGACCCGCTCGCCGGCGCGGACGGTGCCGTTGGCGCCGCGCACCAGCACCGTGCCGCTCGGCGCGTCGAGGCGGACGTCGGTGAGACGCAGCACCGGCTCGGAACCCGGGGCGACGTGGAGCCCGGCGCGGTCCGGGTCGACCTCCTTCGCGGTGGTGCGCATGGCGCGCGCGAAGGTGGACAGACGCTCGATGTTGGCGCGCCAGCGGGCGATCTCCTGGTAGGCGTTGACGAACCAGGTGAGCGCGCCGGAGACCTCGGCGTAGGCGACCCGCACCTGCGCCACCATGCCGAGCGTCAGATGGCCGGCGAAGAAGAGCGGCGCGGCGATGAGCAGCGGCACGACGGTGTTGGCGTGGCCGATGCCGCTGGTGAGCAGCGTCAGGTCCCGCTGCGCGCCGATCAGGCGCAGGTAGTTCGCCACCACGCAGCGGAAGTTGGCGGCGAGCGATGTCTGCTCGACCCCTTCCCCGCGCGCCAGCAGGACGGCCTCGGCATGGTCGCGGAAGCGCACCAGCCCGTAGCGGAAGTCGGCCTCGCAACGCAGGCGGTCGAAGTTGATCGGCACCAGCTTGCGGCCGACGAGGTGGGTCACCCACATCGCCAGCACGGCATAGATGATCGCCACCCACATCATCAGGCCGGGGACGTGATACGCGACGTCGCCGACGTGGATCGGCCACCGCCCCGAGAGCTGCCACAGGATGCCGCCGAAGGAGGCGAGCGTGACCACCGCCGAGAGCAGCGACAGCGACAGGCCGAGGGCGCTGGCGACGAAGTCGCGGATGTCCTCCGCGATGCGCTGGTCGGGGTTGTCGATGTCGCCCTGGTGCAGCTCGGCCTGCCAGTACGCCTGGGCGCCGACCCAGCGATGGACGTAGTCGTTGGTGAGGAACTCGCGCCAGTGGATCTCGAGGCGCTGGCGCAGATAGATGCGGAACGTCGCGGCGAGGAGGGTGCCCAGCGCCGCGGCGAGGAAGAAGGTGAGGCCGACCCCGAAATCGGCCGCGGCGCGGTCGCCGAGCGCGTCGAAGATGCGGCGCTGGCCGTCCGACAGCAGGACGTTGCCGTAGACGGTCGCCAGCTCGAGGCTGATCGCCCCCAGCAGCAGCAGCCCGCCCCAGCGCGCGGACCGCGACGTCCAGTAGATGCGAACCAACCGCCAGAGCTCGCGAGCGAACGCCCGCCCGAACACGGCGCTCCGCGGCATGCGGAGTTCTGACATGCGGCGACTCCCTCCCGGGACGGGTCGCCGCCGCCAGCGCGACGCGCGACCGGTCCCGCGTCGCGCTTACAGGCGGTGCCGCCGGGGCGCAAATCGCCGCCGGCGGCGGCGCTCCCGGCCGCGGGGGGGACGGCCGGGAGCGCGGGGGGAGGAGAGGGTTACTCGGCGCCGAGGCGGCGGCGCCGCTGCACCATGAAGTGGATCGCCTTGCGCCGCCGGCCGCCGCCCTTGCGCAGCGAGCGCAGCGCGCAGCGCGAGGTGGCGTTGTCGTCCGCCGGTCGGTCCGCCAGCGCCAGCAGGCGGCAGCGCGCGTAGTCGGCATTGATGCCCAGCGCCTCGCAGACGCTCTCGAAGGCGAACACCCAGGCGCGCGAACGCGACTCCACCCAGGCGCGCGCCTCGGCATAGAGCTGCGGCCGCTCGTTCATCGGCGCCGCCTGACACATCAGGCAGAGCACCGCGTCCTGCAGCATCGCCTGCATCAACGCCTTCTCGGGCCCGCCGACGCCGTTGGCGCGCGGACCGCCGAGCAGATCCTCGAGCTGCTCGCGCACGAACGGGCTGACGATCGGGCCGTCGTCGGCAACGAAGGGGTCGCTGGTCAAGATCTCCACCGGGGCGTGCTGCATGGTCTCCTCCTCTGCGCGGCGACGGCATCTCCAGCCGCCGGCGCGCTCCAGACAGTCGGGAGAAGGGAATTGCAGCGCCTGTGCCAGGCCCGGAAAAGGCTTGCCCGGACGGCATTTTTCCGGTTGGCGCGGGGCCGGTGGCCGCTTGCAGCCGGTGGCGGCCGAAAGGAACCAGCCGCCCGCGGAGCGCGGTCCTCCAATCAGGGCGGCGGGTGTGGCAGAAGACGGCGATGCCGCGCCGCGTGCTCGCCGCCCTCGCCTTCGCCGTCGCATTGCTCCTGCTGGTCTGGGGCGCGCTGGCGCTGCGCTTCGCCGCACCGCCGGCGCTGGCGACGGCGCTGCCGATCGCCTGGAGCGCCGGCGGCCTGGCGCTGCTCCTCCTGGTGCGACCGCGGCGCCGCGGACTGCTCGCCTTCGCCGCCGCGTTCGCAATGCTGCTGGTCTGGTGGACGCACCTCGAGCCGCGCAACGACCGCGACTGGCAGGACGACGTCGCGCATCCGCCGACCGGCGAGGTGCACGGCGACTTCCTCACCCTGCACAACGTGCGCAACTTCGAGTACCGCTCGGACAGCGACTTCCGGCCGAGCTGGGAGACCCGCACCTACGACCTGTCGCGGCTGCGCGGCGTCGACCTCGTCCTCTCCCACTGGGGCTCGCCGGCGATCGCCCACACCATCGTCAGTTGGGACTTCGGCGGCGACGACCACCTCGCGATCTCGATCGAGACCCGCAAGGAGAAGGGCGAGTCGTACTCGGCGATCGCCGGCTTCTTCAAGCAGTACGAGCTCTACTACGTCGCCGCCGACGAGCGCGACGTCATCCGCGTGCGCACCAACGTGCGCGGCGAGGACACCTACCTCTACCGGCTGCGCGCCCCGCTCCCCGCCGTCCGCGCCCTGCTGCTCGACTACGTGGAACGCATGAACCAGCTCGCGGCGCAGCCGGTGTTCTACGACGCCGCCACCCAGAACTGCACGACGACGATCCGCATGCACACCCGGCACGTCGGCGCGGCGCGCCCCTGGGACTGGCGGCTGCTGGTCAACGGCTATCTCGACGAGATGCTGTACGAGAACGGCGTCATCGACACCGGGCTGCCGTTCGCCGAGCTGAAGGCGCGCAGCGCGATCAGCGAGCGCGCCCGCGCCGCGAACGACGATCCCGACTTCTCGACCCGCATCCGCGAGGGCCTGCCGCAGCCGCCGCCCGCCCCCTGAGCCGCCGGCCGCGCCGGCTCCGTGAGAGTCGGCTCACGGCCCCTCCCCACGCCGCATTCGATGCGGTATGCGGTCGCGGTACATGGCCCCCGCCACCCGCGCCCTGCCGCCGTATCCGAGCGGCTGGTACGTGCTCGCGTTCTCGCCGCAACTGTCGCGGGAGCGCCTGCTGCGCCGCGCCGCCTTCGGGCGCGAGCTGGTGCTGTGGCGCACCGCCGCGGGGCGCGTCGCGGCGATCGACGCCTACTGCCCGCACCTCGGCGCCCATCTCGGCCACGCCGGGCGGGTGCGCGGCGAGCAGCTTCGCTGCGGCTTCCACGGCTTCTGCTTCGACGCCGAGGGCGCCTGCGTCGCCACCGGCTACGACAGCAAGCCGCCGCCAGCGGCGCGGCTGGCGACCTGGCCGGTGCGCGAGGTGAACGGCATGGTGCTCGTCTACCACGGCGCCGACGGCGCGGCGCCGCCCTGGGAGGTGCCGCCGCTCGAGCAGCGCGGCTGGAGTCGGCCCGTCCATCGCCGCTTCGAGCTCGCCGCCCATCCGCAGGAGACGACCGAGAACAGCGTCGACCTCGGCCACTTCGCGCACGTGCACGGCTACGACACCGTCCGCATGCTGCGCGACGTCGTCACCGACGGCCCCTATCTCAGCACCGCCTACGCCTCGCGCCGCCCGCTGCCGCTGCTCGGCCGGCGCGCCCGGCTGCGCTTCGACTTCGAGTTCGAGACCCACATCCACGGCCTCGGCTACTCGCAGGTCGACGTCCTGGTGCGCGGCTTCGACATCCGAGCCCGTCTCTGGGTGCTGCCGACGCCGATCGACGGCCACCGCCTCGCCCTCCACCTCGCCGCCAGCGGCGACGGCAACGGCGACGACGTCCACCGGCTGCTGCGCTGGATCCCGCGCCGCCTGCGCGCCGTCGCCGTCGGCTACGGGCTGCTGATCGGTCTGGTCGCCGACGCCCGCCAGGATTTCGCCATCTGGGAGCACAAGCGCTACGTGCACCCGCCGGCGCTCGCCCAGGGCGACGGCCCGATCGGCCGCTACCGCGCCTGGGCGGCGCAGTTCTACGGCGAGCCGCCGGCCGCGATCGACGCGCCGCCGCTGCCGCTGCGCGCCACCCACGGAGCCGTCGGTTGACGAGTCGCCGGCCGCTGCTATGGCGGCAGTGAGTCGCGGGAGGCGTTCGTCGGCCGGTCGGTTCAGGCCACTGTGCGGATCACGCGCTCGGCGGTCGCCCGGTGCGCCTGCCGAGCCCAACCATACGCGAGGAGGTCGTCATGCCATTGTCGCGCAAACTGGCGGCGGAGCTCATCGGCACATTCTGGCTGGTCTTCGGCGGTTGCGGCAGCGCCCTGTTCGCCGCCGCCTTTCCCAACAATCTCGGCATCGGCTTCGCCGGCGTCGCCCTGGCCTTCGGTCTCACCGTGCTGACGATGGTCTACGCGGTCGGCCGCGTCTCCGGCGGCCACTTCAACCCCGCCGTGTCGCTCGGCCTGGTCGCCGGCGGCCGCTTCAGCGCCAGCGAGCTGCTGCCCTATGTCGTCGCCCAGGTGGCCGGGGCGGTGCTCGCCAGCGCCGTGCTCTACGTGATCGCCAGCGGCGCCGCCGGCTTCAGCCTCGCCAACGGCTTCGCCGCCAACGGCTACGGCGAGCACTCGCCGGGCGGCTATTCGCTCCAGTCCGCCCTGGTCGCCGAGTTCGTCCTCACCTTCGCCTTTCTGTTCGTCATCATGGGCGCGACCCATTCGCGCGCCCCGTCCGGCTTCGCCGGCATCGCGATCGGACTGACGCTGACGCTGATCCATCTGGTCAGCATCCCGATCACCAACACCTCGGTGAACCCGGCGCGCAGCACCGGACCGGCGCTCTTCGTCGGCGGCTGGGCGATGGCCCAGCTCTGGCTCTTCTGGGTGGCGCCGCTGCTCGGCGGCACTGCCGGCGGGTTCGCCTACCGCGCCCTGATCGAGGGCGGCGAGGAGTAGCCGGCCGGATTCGCGCACCCGGGGGCGACGGCGGCGCGACCGCCGCCGTCGCCCCGGCAGGTCAGCCCAGCCCGTACAGCTTCACCGCGTTGCCGGCGCACATCCTGGCGCGCTCGTCGGCGGGGACGCCGGCGAACAGCTTGTCGACCGTCTCGCGGGTGTGCGGCCAGTCGCAACCGTGGTGCGGGTAGTCGGTCGAGAACATCAGGTTGTCGACCCCCATCTTGTGCCGGTTCTCGATCGCGTAGCGGTCGACCATGAAGGTCGAGCGCCAGTTGCGGCGGTAGTAGAAGCTCGGCTCGTGCTGCAGCTTGACCGGCAGCCAGGAGCGGTTGCGCTCCCAGCGATCGTCGAGCTGCTCGAGGATGTAGGGGATCCAACCCGAGCCGGCCTCGACCATCACCCACGTCAGGTCGGGGAAGCGATCGTGCACGCCCGACTGGATGATCTCGCCCATGTCGACGATCATGTTGGCGGCGCCGACGCTGGCGAGGCCGATGAGGTCGTCGCCGCGCGCCCCCTTCGGCTTCGGCTTGGCGAGGGCCCGCATGACGCGCACGTGGAAGTGGATGGCGACGCCGTTGGCCTGCGCCGCCGCCCAGAACGGGTCGTCCTCCGGGCGGATGGCCGGTCCGACGCTGGGCATGGTGTTCAGCCACACGCCCTTGAAGCCGAGCTTCAGACAGCGCTCCATCTCGGCGATCGCCGCCTCGACGTTCAGCGCCGGCATCGCCGCCAGGCCGATCAGGCGGCTCGGATCGACGGACAGGATCTCCTGCGCCAGCCAGTCGTTGTAGGCGCGCACGCCGGCGAGCTGGAATTCGGGGTCGGGGTCGGAGAAGAAATGGCTCATCATCCGCGCCGAGCCGAACATCACCTCGGCGTCGATGCCGTCGGCATCCTGCTCCTCGAGGCGCGGCTGGCCGCGGAAGTTGCCCTGGTTGGCGGCGGCGAAGGTGACGCCGGTCCAGCGGATGTCCTCGTGCGCCCGGCCGGCCGAGGCGTAGATGCCGATCGGCGCCGGCGGAATGTCGGGCGCGAACTGCCACGCCTCGCCGCCCTCGCCGTCGGACACCACCCGCGGCACTTTGTCGTGGAATTTCTTCGGCATGTAGGTGGTCCACAGGTGCGGCGGCTCGAGCACGTGCGAGTCGGCCGAGATCAGCGAGTACTGGCGCGTCATGCGGGTCGTCCTTTCCTGGCGGCCCGGCATGCGTGCGCGGGTCCGCGGGCTGGGGAGATTGATTAATTCGCTATCGAATTATACGAATTGAACCATGAGGGCAAGACCGAAACGCGGCCCGCAGGACCGCACGCCGCCGGCGGCGCTGGCGCCGGCGCGGCCGGTGCGGGTGCCGAAGGCGGCTGAGCTGATCGCCGACGCGGTGCGCGGCCAGATCGCGCGCGGCGAGTTGCGGCCGGGCAACCCGCTGCCCAACGAGAGCGAGTTGCTGGCGCACTTCCGGGTGGCGCGGCCGACCGTGCGCGAGGCGCTGCGCATCCTGGAGGCCGAGCGGCTGGTCGAGATCGCGCGCGGCGCGCACGGCGGGGCGCGGGTGCGCGAGCCCGACATCCGCGCCGCCTCCGGTCACTGCGCGCTGCTGCTGCAGTTGCGCGGCGCCACCATCGCCGACGTCTACGAGGTGCGCCTGATGCTCGAGCCCGCCGCCGCCCGCCTGGCGGCCGAGCGCGCGCCGGGCGACGCGGCGCGGCAGCTCGAGGCGGTGATCGCCGAGGAGGAGCGGATGGTCGACGGCGGCGACTCGCTGGCGACCCTCGCCATGCGCTTCCAGGAGACGCTGGTCGAGTGCTCGGGCAACGCGGCGCTGGTTCTGCTGGTGCGCCTGCTACACGACCTGGTGGCGCGCCAGGCGGTGTCGCGCACGCCGATGATCGACGTCGACGCCGCCGGCCGCGACCAGCTCCGCCGCCGCCTGATCCGCGCCCAGCGCGACGTCGCCGCCGCCATCGCCGCCGGTCGCGGCGCCGACGCCGAGACGCAGTGGCGGCGCTACCTCACCGATCTCGCCGCCACCGTCCTCGGGCAACACGAGGGCCGCGCCAAGGTCACCCGCCACGCCGCGCAGCGCGGCTGAGCCCGCCTCAGCCGCCGCCGAGCGCGCGGTCGGCGGCGAGATAGCCGACGGTGATGGCGAGCACGAGCAGCGCCCCCATCAGCTTCGGCGGGCTCGGCACCGGGACGTCGAACACCCGACAGGTGGCGCCGATGGCGAAGGCGAGCAGCAGGCCGATGAGCGATTTCGTCATGCGCCGCTCGTACGCGGGCCGGCGGCGCCGGCGCAACCGAGGCGCCCCGCCGTCAACCATCGGTTGCCAGCGGGCGGCGGACACGGTCAGCGCCGGAAGTAGTCCGGCGCGGCGCCGGTCTTCCATTTGATGTTGCAGCCGATGCTCGGTCGCTGCTCGGGGCCCGGCGTCTCGCCGGCCAGCACCGCGTCGGCGGCGGCGCGCAGGTCGGCGCCGGTCACCGGCCGGTCGCTGCCCGGGCGGCTGTCGTCGAACTGGCCGCGGTACACCAGCCGCCGCGCCCGGTCGAAGAGGAAGAAGTCGGGCGTGCAGGCGGCGCGATAGGCGCGCGCCACCGCCTGCGTCTCGTCGTAGAGGTAGGGGAACACGTAACCGGCGCGCCGCCGCTCGGCGACCATCCGCTCCGGCCGGTCGTCGGGATAGACGCTGGCGTCGTTGCTGTTGATGGCGACCATCGCCAGGCCGCGGGCCTGGTAGTCGCGTCCGAACCGCGCCAGCCCGTCGCGGATGTGGATGACGTACGGGCAGTGGTTGCAGATGAACATCACCAGCAGGCCCGGCGCGTCGCGAAAGTCGTCCCGGGCGACCAGGTTGCCGTCGGTGTCCGGCAGGCGGAAGTCGGGCGCCGGCGTGCCCAGCGGCAGCATCGTCGAATTCACTGCGACCATGGGCAGGGTTCTGCGCCGGACGGCGGGTGCGCGCAAGATGGGAGGAAGACGACCGACCGCGTTCGTCGTTCTCACCCTACCAGCGCACGACGCCGGCGCCGCCGCTGACCGCGCCGTGCGCGCTCTCGACGGTGACCGGACCGCTGGCCGTCACGGCGCCGTGGCCGTCGCTGCCGAGACTGAAGGTCGGGCTGCGGAAGCGGGCGCCGCCGCCGACGGCGAGGCTGCCGCGCGGCGTCGGCTCGATGCCGAGCAGACGCAGGTAGGCGAGCAGGGGCTGGGCGTGGCTGTGGTTGTTGTTCACCGGATACTGCTGCATCGCGAACAGCGGCGCCGCCGACCAGGTGCGACCCGGGCGCGTCGATTCGGGACCGTTCCACGCGTCCGGCCCCGACAGCGTGCCTTCCCAGATGTCGGGGTAGGCGGCGGTGTGGGCGGCGAGCGTCATGCGGCGCCACGCTTCCCAGGCGAGATCGGGGTCATGGCGCGCCGCCGCCCAGACCAGGGTCATCTCGATCGCGTACCAGATGCCGCCGCTGGTGCCGTCGCCCCAGGTGCCGGCCTCGACGCGACCGGGTTCCGCCGGCCAGCGCAGGCGCGTCCCGAGCGGCGAGCCGGCGCGCGGCCCCTGGTCGAGCGTCGCCAGCAGCGACGCCGCCTGCGCCGCATCAGCGGCGCCGCACAGGATCGCCCACGGCTGCACCTCGAGCCAGCAGTCGTGCTCGCCCACCGGCGCGACGCCGGGCGCGTAGGCGCGGTGGAACCAGCGCCCGTTCCACGCCTGCGCCACCAGGGCGCGCAGCTCGGCGGCCTGCGCCGCGGCCTCGCCGGCCAGCGCCGCCTCGCCGAGCCGCGCCGCCAGCCCGGCGAACACCGACAGCACCCATGCGGCCATGGCGGAGTTCAGCACCGACCCGCCGCGCTCGATCATCGTCGCGCGGTCGACGCCGGACTCGGCGATGGCGACGTCGTTCCAGTCGGCGTTGAGGATGCGCACGTGGCCGCGCTCGCCGCGGCCGATCCGGTCGACGAAGAAGCGGAACTGCCGCCGCAGGTGCTCGCGCAGCGGCACCGGCTCGGCGGCGCGCGACGGGTGATAGGCGAGCGCGGCATCGAACGCCGCCAGGTCGCCGGTGGCGGCGGCGTACTCGCTCGCCAGCCACAGCGCCCACAGGTTCTGATCCGACGGCCGGAAGCCGAACGCCTGCGGCTGCTTCCTGGCGTCGAGCGCGTACGGCAGGTCGCCGTCGGCCCCCGCCCAGGCGCAGGTGTTGCGCAGCACCGAGAGGGCGCGCGGCGGATCGAGGTAGACGAGCGGCAGGGCGTGCTGCAACGGGTCGCGCGCCGCGCCGTTGAAGCCGATCGCGTAGGCATACGCCGAGCCCTGGTTGAGCGAATGGCCGCCGAGCACGCGGTCGGCGGCGAGCCCGCCGGTGAGCAGCGCCGCGTGCCAGGGAACCTCGCGCCGCGCCTCGGGGGCGCGCGGCGCGCCGGCGCGCGGCAGGCGACCCGCCAGGGCGCGGCGCGAGTCGCGCAGCACGGCGGCGGGGTCGATCGCCGCGTCATCGGGGCGTCCGAACCGGAACCACAGCTCGCGGCGTTCGCCCGGCTGCAGGGCGATCGGCACCGCCAACCGCAGCGTCGGATGCGGCGCGCCGGCGGCGCTGGCGACCGCCGCGCGGGCGCCGAGCTGCTCGAGCCGCAGGGTCGCCGGCGGCCCGATCAATGCCTGCGCCGCCTGGCCGACCGCGCCGCCCGCATCCGGGGACGCGAAGCGCTCGCGCGCTTCGACCATCCCGATGCCGGTGGCGACCTCGTACTGCACCGCCAACTCGGCGCGCTGGCGGCGCTGGTCCGCGGTCTCGAGGAAGTTGCAGAAGCGCGGCCGCAGCGCCCACTGCTCGCTGAGCTCGATGCGGCGCTCCGCGGCGTCGGCCGCCAGGGACAGCCGCACCCGCACCAGCAGCCACGGCACCTCGCCCTCGGGACAGAGCACCAGGCGCGCCAGCGCCAGCCCGGCGCGCGAGTCGCGCACCTCGAACCAGGTCGGGCCGAAGGTGCGCAGCGGCGGCGCCGCGCCGCCGCGCTGGCGGTAGTCGCTTCCCCAGGAGCTGCCGTCGCTCTCGGCGACGAGCGAGATGCCGGTGCCGACCGGGTCGGGAGCGGTGAGCCAGCGCAGGCCGTCGCCCTCGTCGAAGACGCCGACCGTGCCGTCGTTCGCCACCTGCATGCGGATGGCGCGGTTGCCCACCATCACCCAGTGCCGGCGCGTGCGCGGCGCGAGGATCGGATCCCACTCCGCGGCGGCGAGCGCCTCCTGGTCGGCCGAGTAGACGAACGCCGGCACGCCGCCGCGCCGCACCCAGCGGCCGTATGGACTCGCCCCCACGCCGCCGCCGCGCGACGCCAGCGCCCGCGCCCGGCCGCGGGCGCCGATGCCGGCCATCATGGCGATGCCGCTCGCCGCCGCGAGGCGGAGAAGCTCACGCCGCCGCATCGCCCGCGGCCGCGTTGGCGGGCGCCGCTACCGCGGCGCCGGTCTGTGCCGTCATGCGTCCTCCTCGCCGATCGTCACGCGGCGCACCGTCCAGTAGCCGCCGGCCGCCTCGGCGGCGTTGGCCGGCGGCGTGAACTGCTCGACGACGTGCGACGGCCCGAGATCGACCTCGATGCGCAGGCTGCCGTCCGGGTCGGCGACCAGCACCTGCGGCGCGTCGGCCGCGCCGCCGACCCGGTACGCCGCGCCCGGCCGGTAGATGCCGGCGGTGCGCACGGTGGCGCGGCCCGAGCCCTGGATCTCGAAGCCGTCGCGGTCGACGTGGCGCAGATCGAGGAACTCGCGCACGTCGCGCGCAACGTCGACCTGGTAGCCCCAGACGCTGAACGACGGCGCCACCGAGCGGTAGCGGAAATCGGCGCGCGGCGTCGGCGACGGATCGGCGACGTCGGCCGGGTGGGGATCGGCGAGGCGCGCGAGCAGGAATGGCAGATGGCGATCGCGCAGCCACGGCGACCACCAGCGCCAGGCGTGCGCCCCCTCGCCCTCGCGGTATTCCAGCCCGCCGTCCCCCGCCGCTCGCACCGCGGCGAGGCGGCTGCTGAAGGCGCGGTTGGCGGGAACGAACACCTGCTCGAACTGGTAGGCGAGGCAGTTGTCGACCATCCGATCGGCGTCGCAGACGGTGCCGATGTCCATCGTCACGTCGATGCCGTCGAGGTTGCTCGCCAGCTCCACCGGCAGGCTGCCGCGGGCGAACGCCGGCGCGGTGCCGGCGGCGAGGCCGACGAAGGTCAGCCCCGCCAGGTTGCCCGACATCGAGCCGGCGGCGACGAACCGGTCCGGCGCCCTGGCGGCGAGGTGCAGCGCGCCATAGCCGCCGTTCGACAGGCCGTCGATGGCGCGGCCGTCGCGCGAGGCGATGGTGCGGAAGTGCCGGTCGACGTAGGGAATCAGGTGGTCGAGCACGTAGCGCTGGTTGCGCAGGCTGCCGTCGATGTTGTCGTACCACTGCGCGTCGGTGCCGTCCGGCGCGACGACGATGGCGGCGGCGCTCGGGTCGGCGGCGATCGCCGCGTCCATGATCGCCGGCACCTGGCCGAACACCATCCAGTCGGCCTGGTCGCCGCCGCCGCCGTGCAGCAGGTAGATGACCGGATAGGCGAGGCCGCTCCTGAGGTACCCGGGCGGCAGGTACACGCAGGCGCCGGCGGTGAAGGCGAGGCCGCCGTCGTCGGCGAGCGGTCCGCGCGGCAGGATGCGCAGCAACAACGAGCCGGCGCTGTCGCGCAGGGTGTCGGCGCAGGCATCGGCGGGGCGCACGTGGTTCGGGTCGCCGAACGGGTTGCGGCCGTCGGCGCCATTGTCGAGCGCCGGCGGCAGCTCGTCGTCGATCGTCGGGGGCGCGGTGGCCGACGGGGTCGCGCTGGCGGTGGCGATCGCCGTCGCGCTCGCCGCCGGCGCCAGTGTCCAGGTCGGCGTCGGCGACGGCCGCGCCGTCGCGGTGAACGGCGCGGTGGCGGTCGCCGGCGGTGGCGCGGTGGCGGTGAGCGGCGCGGTCGCGGTCGCCGTGGCGACCGGCGTCGGCGTCGCCGGGGGCGCCGCGCCGTCGCTGCCGCCGCACGCCGCGATCAGCAGCAGCGGCAGCAGCAGCCCGCCGCCGCGCCTCAGGTGACGATCCCGGCGCGCATCGCCGCCGCCGACACGCCCGCGGTCGCGTCGATGATCTCGGTCACCGCGCGCCCCACCGGCTCGAGGCTGGCGACGTGGATCTTGTCGAGCGTGTCGCACGAGTCGAACAGATACATCGGCGCGGTGAGAAAATGCACGAGCGGCACGCCGGCGGGATGGAAATAGGCGCCGTCGGTGGTCGGCATCGGCCCGAAGACGTCCGGCCGCAGGACGAGCGAGCGGCGCAGGTCGTGCGCCCGCAACGCGGCGCCGACCGCCGCCTCGAGCCGCGGATTGCGGCTGGTGAACCACCACCGCACCTCCGGCTCGTCGGTCGGCACCAGCGCGCCGTCCACCGGCAGGCAGCGGCGCGCCGCGTGCTCGAGATGCACCTGGAGCACGACGCGCGGCAACAGCCCGGCATGCCGGGCGATGAAGGCGCGCGTGCCGGCCGCCTCGGCCATGTGGCCGGCGCTGAGCAGGAAGAGGAGGTTGTGCGGCCGCGCGGCGCGCGGCTGCGCCGCCCAGTACGCCGCCTGCGCCAGCACCATGGCGACGCCCGAGGCGTCCTCGACCGCCGACGCCCACGGGGCGTCGTGGTGCGAGGCGATGATCACCCACTCGTCCGAGGCGCCGGGCAGCGTGCCGACGACATTGTGCGAGGTGGCCGGGTGGCGGTCGACCTCGACCGTCAGACGCGCCCGCGGCGCGGCGTCGCCGAGACCAGCCAGCAGCCGGCGTCCGTCGCCGGCCGACAGCCACAGGCCGGGGATCGGACGGGCGATCGCATCGTACGGCACGTAGTAGTCGCGCGTTTCCCAGGGAAAGCCGGTGAGCAGGCCGACGAAGCCGACCGCGCCGGCCGCGATGGCGGGATCCATCACCTCGCGGAATCGGGCGCCGAACGGCAGCACCTGCTCCAGGGTGTCGAAATCGGCGTCGGGATCGTAGGCGGCGGTGGCGAGCAGGCGGAAGCCGCTCTGCGGCATCCGCAGCAGGGCGAGCTCGGACACGGCGATGCCGCCGGCGAGCTCGCCCCCCTCGCGCACCAGCGCGGCCTCGATGTCGCCGCCGGCGGCGTGCGGCAGGGGAAAGCCGGTGAACGACTCGCCGGCGAATCGCAGCTCGGCCCGCCGCGGCGCCCAGTACGGCAACGCGAGCGGCTCGAGACGGACGTCGGCGACGCCGAGCTGGCGCAGTCGTTCCGCCGCCCACGATTCCACCCAACGATCGGCGGGATACGCCGGCCGGCGCAGCCCCTGCGCCACGATGGTGGCGATCCACTCCATCATCCGCGCGGCGCTGGGGAGCTGGCTCACCAGCGCATTTCACCACAGCGCCGCGCGGAGGAACACCGACGGCCTCCGAGGCGCGCCGCCGTGCCCCGCCGCGGGCGCGCGCTTGACAGCTCGCGCCGCGGTCGCCAAGCGTGCGCCGATGCGGCGGCTGCTCTCGCTCCTTCTCGTCCCCCTGCTCCTCTCCGCTCCGGCGCGCGCCGCCTGGGTCGTCGACGCAGCCGGCGGCTGCGTCGAGCAGTGGGCGCCGAGCGACATGCTGCGCGGCCCGACGGCGGTGCTGAACGGCCCCATCCTGCCCTTCCGCCAGATGGCGGGCGGCGCCGCGTACGCCTGGAACACCCAGGAGTGGTGGCCGTGGCAGATCGCCGGCATGGGCCCCGGGGTGACCCTGTTCAGCGGCGCCGCCGGCGTCCTCGAGGGCACGTGGTGGATGACCACGGGCCTCGCCGACACGGTGACCGGCGGCTACTTCCAGGTGGCGCCGGAACAGGCGACCGAGCTCAGCATCGAGCCGCAGGTGTCGACGATGATCGCCGACGCCGCGCCCACCCCGAAGCCGACCACCGATCGCTGCGGCCGGCCGCTGGCCGCGCCGTGACGGCGGCGCGCCGGCGTCTGGCCGCGCGGGACCTCAGAGGCGCGGCGCGGGGGGGCCGGCGGCGACCAGGAACATGACGGCCTTGCCGGCGGCGTGCGGCGAGAAGAGCTCGATGACGTCGTCATCGAAGAAGGTCAGGCCGGTGGCGCCGAGGCCGAGGGCGTAGGTGGCGAGATAGAGCTTGCCGCCGGCGATCGCCGCGGCGAGGGCCGCGGCGCGATAGCTGCGGTCGCCGGCGTCGAGCAGGCGCGGCAGGTCGGCGAGACAGTAGACGTTCACCGCCGCCTCGGCGGCCAGCGCCTGGCCGAGGTCGAGATGACCGGCGACGGCGCGGAGATCGCCACGCGACAGCGGCGTCAGCGCCGGCGCCCGGCGGTCGAAGGCGTACGTACCGGGCGGCAGGTCGGTGACCGCATGGACGATCAGGTGCGGCTCGACCAGCGCCATGCCGTCGCTGCCGTCGTCGAACGGGATGCCGCCGCTGGCGGCGCGCAGCATCGCCGCCAGGGCGTCGAAGGCGATCGGGGCGCGGGCGAAGCGTCGCGCCGAGCCGCGACGGCGGATCACCTCGTCGATCGGGCGCGCCGGCGCCGGAGCTGGTGCCGGGAGGGGAACCGGCTCGCCCATGCCGGCCGCCGCCGGGCGCGGCGCGAGGGCCGCCAGACGCGTCCGCCAGGCGCGCACCGCGGTGGCGTCGGCGAGTGAGGTCGCCGCGTGCGCGGCGCGGATCAGCGGATAGTCGACCTCGCGCGCCGACAGCGGTCGGGTCGCCAGGCGCAGCGTCGGAACCGCCGGCGCCGGCGGCGGCGGCGCGCCGCGGCCGAGGGCCACCAGCGACAACGCGACCTCGCGCGCGCCGTCGAGCCCGAGCAGCGCGTTCACCGCCGCATCGGCGAAGCCGACCACCACCCGCGCCGGCACGCCGTCGGCCGCCGCCACCGCCAGCAGGTTCGCGAGCAGCGTGCCGGCGTCCCAGAAGCAGTGCCGATAGGTGCGCGCCTGATACTTCCAGGCGTTGCGCCAGAAGGTCGACGCGCAGACCAGGAGCGCCGGCGCGGCGGCGACCGCCGGCTCGCCGCCGCTCGCCTCGGCGAGCACGGCGCGGAAATCGCCGCGGCGCAACTGGTGCAGCGCGCCGTCATGCGGCCCGAACTGGTAGACGCCCGCCGCCAGGCCGGGCAGCGCGCCGCACGCCACGTAGACGTCGATGTGGTAGAGCGCGCCGGTGCAGGCGGCGGCGCGGAAGTCCATCACCTGGCCGCCGGGATACGTCCGGCGCCGGGTGATGCCGGCGCTCAGGTGCAGCAGCCGCGCCAGGTGCCGCAGGTCGGGCGTCGCGACCTCGCCGCCGCCCGGCGCGGCGAGCGCCGACAGCGCCGGCCGCGCCGACGCGCCGAGGTCGCGCGGCAGGGGCAGCGCCGGCGCGTCCTCGTAGATCTTGAACGGCAGCGGCTGGATCGCCCAGTCGAGCGTGTGGCGACTGGCGCGCACGCTGGCCGGCGAATGCTTGCTGCGCTCGTGGTACTCGGCGATGCTCGTCATGGCGGGCCGGCGCCAGCACACCAGGGATCGCGCGCCGTGTCGATGGCCCCGCCCGGGAGCGGCCGCGGACGATCCCACCCTCGTCAAGCCATATCGTCTCCGGCCGGCGTCTGTGTCAGGCTGCCTGGCGACGTCGATGTCCCGCTTGCCCTCCGCCACCGCCGGCGCCGCGCTGGCCGTCCTGCTCCTCGGCGGTTGCACCGTCGGCCCCGACTACCACCCGCCCGAGCCGGCGATGCCGGAGGGGTGGGAGGAGCTGTCGAGCGGCGTCACGCAGCAGCCGGCCGACCTCTCGCGCTGGTGGACGCTGCTCGGCGATCCGACCCTCGACGGGTTGGTGACCGAGGCGCTGCACGGCAACCTCACGCTGCGCGAGGCGGTGGCGCGGGTCGACGAATCGCGCGCCCGCTACCGCATCGCCCGCGCGGCGCTGTTCCCGCAGCTCGACAGCACCTCGACCGTGACCGGCAATCTGGCGAGCGAGAACGGCCCGGCGTTCAGCGGCGACACCACCGACGCGCCGCAGGTGCCGAACCCGCCCACGCCGCAGGTCTACGCCGAGTACACCATCGGCCTCGCCGCCAGTTGGGAGCTCGACGTCTTCGGACGGGTCCGGCGCTCGGTCGAATCGGCGAACGCGCTCGCGCAGGCGAGCGAGGACGATCTGCGCGACGTGCTGGTGATCGTCTGCGCCGACGTCGCGCAGTCGTACGTGACGCTGCGCACCATCCAGCAACGCCTGTCGGTGGCGCACCAGAACCTCGCCTCGCAGGAGGAGATCTTCCGCCTGACCCGGACCCGCTTCGAGCTCGGCCTGGCCTCCGGCCTCGACGTCGCGCAGGCGACGCAGGTGCTGGCGAGCACGCGGACGCTGATCCCGCCGCTCGAGCTGGCGATGACCATCGAGCTCAACCGGCTCGGCGTCCTGCTCGGCGAGCAGCCGGGGGCGTTGCGCAGCCGCCTCGCCGACAGCGCGCCGATCCCGCATCCGCCGGAGCGCTTCGGCGTCGGCCTGCCGGTCAACCTGCTGCGCCAGCGGCCCGACATCCGCCGCGCCGAGCGCCAACTCGCGGCGGCGACGGCGCGCATCGGCGTCGCCGTCGGCGACCTCTATCCGCGCTTCGTCCTGCTCGGCACCTTCGCCTTCGACTCGACCCAGGTCGCCAATCTCATCGAGGGACCGAGCCGCAGCTTCACCGTCGGCCCGGCGATGGTCTGGAACGTGTTCGACGCCGGCCGGCTGCGCGCCCAGCTCAACGCCGAGGAAGCGCTCACGGCGCAGGTCCTGGCGCGCTACGAGCAGCAACTGCTGATCGCGCTCCAGGAGGTGGAGAACGCGCTCGCCGCCTACGGCCAGACGCGCGAGGAGCGCGGCGCCGTCGCCGACGCGGTGGCGGCCTCGAGCGAGGCGCTGGACCTCTCGATCCTGTTGTACAAGGACGGCGCCGTGGACTTCCAGAACGTGCTCGACGCGCAGCGCACGCTGCTCGACCTCGAGGAGCGCCTGGCGATCACCGACGGCAACGTGGCGCGCAGCGTCGTCCAGCTCTACCTGGCGCTCGGCGGCGGCTGGGATCCCGACGCGGGAACGGCGCCGCCAGCGCAACAGGTCGCCGCCGCGTCGGCGGCGCCAACGGAGGCGGCGCGGTGACGCCGCCGCGCCGCCTCGACGGGAACATCGCATGAGCCATCCCTCCCCCACCCGCATGGTCGAGACGCGCGGCGAACAGATGTTCCCGCGTCTCAGCGACGCCCAGCTTCTGGACCTGCTGCCGTTCGGCGACCACCGCACCTACGCCGCCGGCGAGATCCTGTTCGCCGAGGGCGAGCGGCACGTGCCGATGTTCGTGGTGCTGTCGGGCGCCGTCGACATCGTGCGCCACGGCCGCGACGGCAGCGAGGTGCCGATCGTCACCCACCTGCCGGGGCAGTTCACCGGCGAGGTCGGCGTGCTCGCCGGCCGCGGCGCCATCGCCAGCGGGCGGGCGCGCGAGCCGAGCCGCGTGCTGGTGATCGCCGAGGCGAAGCTGCACGAGCTGGTGGTCAACCGCGCCGAGCTGAGCGAGCTGATCATGCGCGCCTTCATCCTGCGCCGCGTCGCCCTGATCGACCAGCCGGACGCCGGCCTGACGCTGATCGGCTCGCGCCGCGCCCCCGACACCCACGCCCTGCGCCAGTTCCTGGAACGCAACGGCCAGCCGCACGTCTACCTCGACCTCGACGACGATGCCGACACGGCGGCGGTGATGGACCTGCACGGGGTCACCGTCGACGAGCTGCCGGTGGCGATCACCATCGGCGGCCAGGTGCTGCGGCGCCCCGGCATTCGCGAGCTCGCCGACGCCATCGCCCTCACCCCCGATCGCCTCGACGGCCGGACCGTCGACGTCGTCGTCATCGGTGCCGGTCCCGCGGGGCTCGCGGCCGCGGTCTACGCCGCGTCGGAGGGCCTGTCGGTGGTGGTGGTCGACGCCAAGGCGCCCGGCGGCCAGGCCGGCTCCAGCTCGAAGATCGAGAACTACTTCGGCTTCCCCACCGGCATCTCCGGCCAGGCGCTGGCCGGCCGCGGCTTCGTCCAGGCGCAGAAGTTCGGCGCCGAGGTGGCGATCCCGCGCCGCGCGGTCGATTTCGAGTGCGGGCACCGGCGCCGCACCGTGGTCATCCTCGACGGCGGCGAGCGGCTCACCGCGCGCGCCGTCGTGCTCGCCACCGGCGCCCGCTACCGCAAGCTCGACACGGTCGACAACCTCGAGCGCTTCGAGGGCCGCGGCGTCTACTACGCGGCGTCCATGATGGAGGCGACGCTGTGCAGCGGCGAGGAGGCGATCGTCGTCGGCGGCGGCAACTCCGCCGGCCAGGCCGCCGTCTTCCTCGCCGCGCACGCCAAGCACGTGCACGTGCTGGTGCGCGCCACCGGGCTGGCGGCGAGCATGTCCGACTACCTGATCCGCCGCATCGCCACGACCAGCCGGATCACCCTGCACACCGAGACCGAGATCACCGAGCTGCTCGGCGACCGCGTGCTCGAGGGCGTCGTGTGGACCAGCCGCGCCACCGGCGCGCGGGCGCCGCGGCCCATCCGCCACGTCTTCCTCTTCTGTGGCGCCGAGCCGCACACCACCTGGCTGCGCGACTGCGTCGCGCTCGACGACAAGCACTTCATCCTCACCGGCGACGACATCGGCGCCGAGGCGCTGCGCGCCGCCGCCTGGCCGCTGGCGCGGCCGCCGATGCGGCTCGAGACCAGCCACCCCGGCGTGTTCGCGGTCGGCGACGTGCGCAGCGGCTCGGTGAAACGCGTCGCCGCCGCCGTCGGCGAGGGCTCGACGGCCGTGCAACTCCTGCACGCCTACCTCGCCGAGCAGGCGGGGGAGGCGCCGTGAGACGCGCCGCCTCGACGATCCCGGAGGGCCGCGCGGGCCGCGGCGGCGCGCGAGCGCGGACCTCCAGGGCGCTGCTCGCGCTCGCCGCGCTGCTCGCCGCCTGCGCCCAGGCGCCGCCGCCGGCGAGCGTCGCGCCGCCGAAGGTGACGGTGGCGACGCCGGTGGCGAAGTCGGTGGTCGAGTGGGACGAGTACACCGGCCGGCTGGAGGCGATCGACGCGGTCGAGGTGCGGGCGCGGGTGAGCGGCTATCTCGAAGCGGTGAAGTTCACCGACGGCGCGATGGTGAAGAAGGGCGACGTCCTGTTCATCATCGATCCGCGGCCGTACACCGCCATCCTGCGCCGCGCCGAGGCTGAGCTGGCGCTCGCCAAGGCGCGGCTCGAGCTCGCGGAGAGCCGCTACGAACGCGCCAGTCGGCTGGTGGCGCGCAACGCCATCTCGCAGGAGGAGGCCGACACGCGCGCCGCCGAGGCGCGACAGGCGGCGGCGGCGGTGCAGGCCGCGCAGGCGGCGCTGGAAGCCGCGCACCTCGACGTCGAGTACACCGAGGTGCGGGCGCCGGTGAGCGGCCGGGTGAGCCGCAAGCTGGTGACCGAGGGCAACCTGGTGAACGGCAGCTCCGGAACCCAGGGCACGCTGCTGACCACCATCGTCTCGCTCGACCCGATCTACGTCTACTTCGAGGCCGACGAGCGCTCCTATCTGAAGTACGTGCGCCTGGCCCAGGAGGGCAAACGCCCCAGCTCGCGCGACACGCGCAATCCGGTGCAGATCGCCTTCGCCGACGAGGAGGGCTTCCCGCACCAGGGCTACGTCGACTTCGTCGACAACCGGCTCGACGAGCAGACCGGCACCATCGCGGCGCGGGCGGTGCTCGCCAACCCCGACCTGCTGCTCAGCCCCGGCCTCTTCGCCCGCGTCCGTCTCATCGGCAGCGGCGAGTACGCGGCGCTGCTCATCCCCGACGCGGCGGTGGGCACCGACCAGGCGCGCAAGTTCGTCTACGTCGTCGACGCCGAGAACCGCGCCCGCTACCGTCCGATCGTCCTCGGCCCGATGATCGACGGCCTGCGGGTGGTGCGCGAGGGGGTGAACGCCGACGACCGCATCATCGTCACCGGCGTGCAGCGGGCGAAGACCGACGCCCTCGTCGATCCGCAACTCGCCACGCCGGCGGCGACCGCGGCGGCGCCCGCCACGCCCTGATCCATGTCGCGGTTCTTCATCGACCGGCCGATCTTCGCCTCGGTCATCTCCATCGTCACCATCATCGTCGGCGCCCTCGCCTATCGCGCGCTGCCGGTGGCGCAGTACCCGGAGGTGGTGCCGCCGACCATCGTCGTCCGCGCCTCGTATCCCGGCGCGCCGCCGGAGGTGATCGCCAACACCGTCGCGACGCCGATCGAGCAGGAGGTGAACGGGGTCGAGGACATGCTCTACATGTCCTCGCAGTCGACGACCGACGGGCAGATGGTGCTGACCATCACCTTCAAGCTCGGCACCGATCTCGACAAGGCGCAGGTGCTGGTGCAGAACCGCGTCGCGATCGCCGAGCCGCGGCTGCCCGAGGACGTGCGCCGCATCGGCATCACGACCCTGAAGTCGTCGCCCGACCTGCTGATGGTGATCCATCTGCTGTCGCCGGACGGCCGCTTCGACCAGCTCTACATCGGCAACTACGCGCTCATCCAGGTGCGCGACGCGCTGGCCCGGGTCGACGGCGTCGGCGACGTCAACCTGTTCGGCCTGCGCGAGTACAGCATGCGCATCTGGCTCGACCCCGAGCGGCTGGCGTCGCGCAACCTGACCACCGGCGACGTCGTGGCGGCGCTGCGCGAACAGAACATCCAGGTCGCCTCCGGGATCATCGGCCAGCCGCCGGTGCCGGCCGGCGAGGCGTTCCAGCTCCCCGTGGTCACCCTCGGCCGGCTGCTGACGCCGGAGCAGTTCGAGCAGGTGGTGATCAAGAGCGGCGAGGACGGGCGGCTGATCCGCGTCCGCGACGTCGCCCGCATCGAGCTCGGGGCCCGCGACTACGCCGTCAACAGCTACCTCAACAACCAGCCGGCGGTGGCGATCGCCATCCTGCAGCGCCCCGGCTCGAACGCGCTCGCCACCGCCGACGCGATCGAGGCGACGATGCGCGAGCTGGCCTCGCACTTCCCCGCCGGCCTGGAGTACCGCATCCTCTACAACCCGACGGTGTTCGTGCGCGAGTCGGTGAACGCCGTCATCCACACGCTGTACGAGGCGGTCGGGCTGGTCGTGCTGGTGGTCCTGCTGTTCCTGCAGCGCTGGCGCGCCAGCCTCATCCCGCTGCTGGCGATCCCGGTGTCGCTGATCGGCACCTTCGCCGCCATGGCGGCGCTCGGCTTCTCGCTCAACATGCTGTCGCTCTTCGGCCTGGTGCTGGCGATCGGCATCGTCGTCGACGACGCGATCGTCGTGGTCGAGAACGTCGAGCGCCACATCGCCAGCGGCATGACCCCGCGCGACGCGGCGCGCCTGGCGATGGACGAGGTGACGCCGGCGGTGATCGCCATCGCCTTCGGCCTGTGCGCGGTGTTCGTGCCGACGGCGTTCGTCGGCGGCATCTCCGGCCAGTTCTACCGCCAGTTCGCGCTCACCATCGCGGTCTCGACGCTGCTCTCGGCCTTCAACTCGCTGTCGCTCAGCCCCGCCCTGTGCGCGCTGCTGCTGCGGCCGCACGACGCGCCCGCGGACTGGTTCGAGCGCCTGTGGGAGCGCCTCTTCGGGCGCTTCTTCCGCTGGTTCAACCACAGCTTCGAACGGCTGGCGCACGGCTACGCCGGGGCGGTGCGGTGGCTGCTGCGACGCTCGGTCATCGCCTTCGCCGTCTACCTGCTGCTGTTCGCCGCGGCCGGCGTCGGGTTCCAGGTGCTGCCGAGCGGCTTCATTCCCGCCCAGGACACGGGCTACCTGATCGTCGCCATCCAGCTCCCGGACGGCGCCTCGCTGGAGCGCACCGACGCCGTCATCCGCCGGGCGTCGGACGTGATCCTGAAGACGCCCGGCGTCCGCTTCGCGGTCGCCTTCGCCGGCTTCTCCGGCGCCACCCGCGCCAACGCCTCCAACGCCGGCGCCATCTTCGTCGGCCCGGAGCCGTTCGAGGAGCGCACCGCCGCGAGCCCGACCGCCGACGAGCTGATCCACGCCCTGCGCGGCCGGCTGAGCGAGATCCAGGACGCCGACATCTTCGTCATCCCGCCGCCGCCGGTGCGCGGGCTCGGCACCTCGGGCGGCTACAAGCTGCTGGTGCAGGACCGCGCCGGGCGCGGGCTCGCCGCGCTGCAGGACGCCGCCGACCAACTGGTCGATGCCGCCAAGCACGATCCCCACCTCACCGGCGTGTTCACCACCTTCCGCGCCGCCACGCCGCAGCTCTATGCCGACGTCGACCGCATCCGCGCCGAGAAGCTCAACGTCCCGATCGCCAACATCTTCGACACCCTGCAGGTCTACCTCGGCTCGGTGTACGTCAACGACTTCAACCTCTTCGGCCGCACCTTCCAGGTGCGCACCCAGGCCGAGGGCAGCTACCGCGCCGAGCCCGAGGACATCGCGCGGCTGAAGACGCGCAACGCCTCCGGCGGCATGGTGCCGCTCGGCTCGGTGCTCGACGTCCAGTGGCGCAACGGCCCCGACCGCGTCGTCCGCTACAACATGTACCCGAGCGCCGAGATCACCGGCGACACCGCCGCCGGCGGCAGCCTCGGCACCGCCATGGCGACCATCCAGCGCCTCGCCGACGAGGTCCTGCCGCCGGGCACCGCCATCGCCTGGACCGACATCGCCTACCAGGCGCAGCTCGCCGGCAACACGGCGCTGTTCATCTTCCCGCTCTGCGTGCTGTTCGTCTTCCTCGTCCACTCCGCCGAGTACGAGAGCTGGTCGCTGCCGCTGGCGATCATCGCCATCGCGCCGATGTGCCTGCCCTTCGCCCTCGCCGGCCTGTGGCTGCGCGGCATCGACAACAACCTCATCGCCCAGATCGGCTTCGTGGTGCTGATCGGCCTGGCGGCGAAGAACGCGGTGCTCATCGTCGAGTTCGCCAAGCAGCAGGAGGAGCACGGCAAGGACTGGTTCAGCGCCGCCGTCGAGGCCTGCCGGCTGCGCCTGCGCCCGATCCTGATGACCTCGTTCGCCTTCATCCTCGGCGTGCTGCCGCTCGCCCGCGCCACCGGCGCCGGCGCCGAGATGCGCCGCGCCCTCGGCACGGCGGTGTTCAGCGGCATGCTCGGCGTCACCGCCCTGGGCCTGTTCCTGACGCCGGTGTTCTACGTCAGCCTGCGCCGCTTCTCGACCTGGCTGCTGAGGAAACGCGCCCTGGAGGGCCGCGCGCCCGCGCCGCCGTACGACGCGACCGCCTCGCGAGAGGGATCGCCTGGGCGCGACGGATGATGCGCCCGCGTCGCCCGGCGGCGCGGGCGCGCGGCCTCCAGGTCAGGCGGCGAGCAGGTGCCCGGACAGGTAGTGCCAGTAGGTGACGGCGCCGTCCTGCCAGCAGGCGAAGCGCACGCCGCCGTCCTGCGAGACGATGATCGCGACCGCCTCGGGCATCGCCTGGCAGAGGCGGTAGGCGGAGCGGTGCCGGGTGCCGACGCGCTCGGTGGACTCGGGCACGCGCACCGTGCCCTCGAGGTCGTGGGCCCGCATCACCACCGGCACGTCGGGCAGGTTGCCGGCGATCTCGGCGCCGAAGCCGAGCAGCTCGAAGGTGTGGGTCATCAGCACGGCGCCATCGACCGCGGCGAAGCCGGCGATCAGGTGCGCGACCTCGAACAACGCCTCGTCCAGCCCCGCGACCGTCGCCCCGCTGCTGTGCCGGTACTCCGCCCAGCCCACCGCCTCGGCCAGCGGTCCGGCGTGCTGTGCCGCCAGCGTATCCATGATGCGCAGGATCAGGGTCCGGTAACGGCGCCGCGCCTCGCCGTCGGCGAGGCGATAGTGCACGCGCAGGAACGACGGCGGCGACGACAGCGCCGCCTCCGCCGCGGACGGGACGACCAGCACGGTGGCGCCGTGGCGGGCGGCGCGGATGACGGCGATGAGCTGACGCACCATGTGCTGGCCGATGCCACGGATCAGGCTCTCGTCGAGCGGCGCCCACGGCACCTTCGCCGTGGCGCGGTCGGCGGCGTGTTCCGCCAGGAGGGCCGCGCGCACCGCCGCGAAGCGGCGCGGCAGCCACTGCGAGGCGAAGACGTCGACCGTGGTGCCGCCGATGCGGCCGGCCTCGAGCCGCGCCAGCACCTCGTCGCCCAGCTCCACCTCGATGCGACCGGGGCCGCCGACGCTCACCACCAGGGCGCGCGGCAGCGCCGGCGCCGGCAGACGGCCGCCGGTGCGCACCCGCAGCCAGCGCGCGCCGGCGTGGACGATGCCCCACAGCGCCGGCCGGCCGCCGTCGCCGATGCAGGCGCCGATCAGCGCCCGATGGTACGGCGCCGCGGCGGCGAGCCGGCGCAGCTCGCTGACGTCGCAGAGCCGGCGCTCGCGGAAGCGCAGCACGTGCAGGCCGCTCGGCGGTCCGCCGCCCTCCGGCATCACCTCGGGCGGCGCGACCAGCAGGCGGAAGATCACCTGCCGCCCCTCGTCGCGCAGCAGGCTCGCCTGGTAGGCGGTCGAGAGCAGCGACTCGAGGCGCGCCGGCTCGAGCAGCGGCGAGGCGACGGCGCCGTCGCCGCGGCGGCGCAACGCCGCCAGCACCGCCGCCGCCAGGTCGGGTGGATAGGCGTGATGCGCCGGCGGCTCGCCACCCGCCGCCTCGTCGCGATCGCGCTCGTCGGCCATGGCCGTCAGCGCGCGGCCGCCGGCCGCGCTGGCGATGGCGGGCGTGTCAGACGCCCGCCTCGTCGACATGACACCAGCGCCAGCGCTCGCCCGGCGGAGCGCGCCGTCACCGCGCGAATGGCGGCGGGATGTTCACAGGGCATGCCGGCCATCCTGCCGTCGGGCGTCACCACACCGTCGGCGGCCGACGCGAGAGCCTTGGCGCATGGACCCGAATCCTAACCACAACGGGCCATCGAGGACACGGGGGGCGCCATGCGCCCCCACGACGGCCGCCGAGGGGACCGACGGAACCCGGCGTTCCGCGACCGGCCGGCTGGTGATAGGGTCGCGCGCGGGATGGCCGGCGCGCGCATCGAAACGATCGCCGAACTGTCGCGCCGGGAGCGCCAGCGGATCGCCACGGCGGGGGCCGGAGGGACGACCATGGACGAACCGGCGGACAAGGTGGGCGCCCTGCGAGACGCGGTGCGTGCCCTCGACCAGGTGGCCGCGGCGTGCGCCCTGATCGGCGGGGTGGCGGTGGGCATCCGTTCCGGCCTGCCGCGCGCCACGCTCGACACCGACCTCGCCGTCGTGTCGACCGCTGACCGTGCCGCGACGGTGCGCGCCCTCGTCGCCGCGGGCTTCGAGCCGCGCGGCGAATTCGCGCACAGCGTCAACTTCCGCCATGCCAGCGGCGAGCCTCTCCAGATCGTCTTCGATCCCTCGTTCGACCCGATGATCGAACGGTCCGAGGTGATCCCGGTCGGCGGCGTGCCGGTGCGCGTCGTCACGACGGCCGATCTGATCACCATGAAGGAACGCGCCGCCGCGGATCCCGGCCGGCGACGCAGCAAGGCGCTCCGGGATGCCGCGGACGTCGCGCTCCTCCGCGGCGACGTTCCGGATCCCGACGAGGGCTGGTGACCGTCCGGCCCGCGGGCGCGATGGCGCGCGCGGACGATCGCGCTTGTGGCCGCGGGCGCAGCGGAGTAGGCGGCTGCTCATGCGCCGCCCTGCCCTCTTGGCCGTTCTCGCCCTCCTCGCCCCGGCCGCCGGCGCGGCGCAGAGCGCGCCGCCGCCGACGCCGCTGATCGTCGGCGTCACCGACAGCCGGCCGCTGTCGTACCAGAACGACGACGGCGTCTGGACCGGCCTCGGGGTCGTCGTCTGGGAGCAGATCGCGGCGCAGGTGGGGCTCACCTACGAGCTGCGGCCGATCGCCATGGGTGACGTCACCCACGCCCTCGCCGACCACTCGATCGACGCCGCGATCGGCGCCATCCCGGTGACCCCGGAGGGCGAGGCCGTGCACGACTTCAGCCAGCCCTACCTGGTCACCGGCCTCGGCTTCGCCCAGCGGCAGCAGGACGGCATGCTGTGGAGCGCGCTCATGCGCGCGTTGCTCGACCCGCGCCTGCTGACCATGGTGGGCGGGATCATCGCCAGCGTGCTCGTCGTCGGCGTGCTGATCGCCCTGGTGGAGCGGCGCTCGCACAGCACCGACTTCGGCGGCTCGATGCGCGAGAGCGTGTCGATGGGCGTGTGGTGGGCGGCGGTGACCATGACCACCGTCGGCTACGGCGACGCGACCCCGAAGACCACCACCGGCCGCGCCCTGGCGCTGGTGTGGATGTTCGTCGGCGTCGTCGCCGTCGCCTTTCTCACCGCCACCGTCACCTCGGTGCTCACCCTCGCCCACCTGCGCGGCGCGGTGGAACACCCCTCCGATCTGCTGCGCATGCGGCTCGGCGTCGTCGACAGCGGCGCCGGCGCCGACTACCTCGGGCACCGCCACGTCGCCTACGCCACCTACCCGACCTACGAGGACGCGCTGGCGGCGCTCGATCGCGGTTCCGTCGACGCGGTGGTGGGCACCCTGCCGGTGTTGCGGGCGCTGGTGTCGCAGTCGTGGACCGGCCGCCTGCAGGTGTCGCCGATCGTCCTCGAGCCGCTGCTCTACGGCGTCGCCCTGCCCGACGGCAGCCCGCTGCTCAGCCGCGTCAACCAGGCGCTGCTCGCCATCACCCACGACGACGCCTGGCACGACACCGAGGAGCGCTTCCTCGGCCGCCGCTGAACGGGTCAGCGGGCGGCGTCCGCCTCGCGCGACGCCGGCGGGTAGAGCCAGGCCAGGACGGGCGCCGCCATCATGGTGGTGGCGATCGCCATCAGCACCATCATCGCGAACACCTCGGGGCCGATCAGGCCGAGGTCGAGACCGAGGTTGAGGATGATCAGCTCCATGAGACCGCGGGTGTTCACCAGCACGCCGAGCCCGGCGGCGTCGCGCCAGCCGAGGCCGACCAGGCGCGAGGCGATGAGCGTGCCGCCGAGCTTGCCGGCGACCGCGACCGCGATCAGCAGCGCCACCAGCGCCCACTCGCCCGGCCCGTCCAGCAGGCCGATCTGTGTCCGCAGACCGGTGTAGGCGAAGTAGAGCGGCAGCAGGAAGACGGTGGCGAAGTCCTCCACCGTCGCGCCGAGCGCGCGCGCGAAGCCATCGCGCTTGGGCACGACGACGCCGAAGAGGAAGGCCCCGAACAGGGCGTGGATGCCGATCGACTGCGTCGCCAGCGCGCTCAGCATGAGCAGCACCAGCATCGCCGCCAACACGTTGGGCGTCACCCGGCCGACGGCCCGCGCCGCAAGCCGCGCCAGCAGCGGACGCACGACGCCCAGCATCGCCGCGGCGTAGAGCGCCACCTGCGCCAGCACGCCGGCGACGCCGATCCCACCGCGCGCCGCGCCGACGGCGGCGACCAGCGACAGCAGCGTCCAGCCGGCGACGTCGTCGACCGCCGCGCAGGTGAGCGCCAGCGCGCCCAGCCGGGTGCGCAGCAGGCCGCGCTCCATGAGGATGCGCGCCAGCACCGGAAATGCCGTGATCGCCATGGCCGCGCCGAGGAAGAGCGAGAATCCCGCCGCCGTCGCCGACGGACCGGCGTGCGCCGGGTAGAGCGCCACCGCCACCCACGCCCCGAGCGCGAAGGGCAGCGCGATCCCGGTGAGCGAGATCACCGCCGCCACGCGCCCGCGCTGCCGCAGCAGCGCCGGATCCAGCTCGAGGCCGATCAGGAACATGAAGAGGATGATGCCGACCTCGCTCAGCAGCTTGAGGAACGGCATCGCCGAGGCGGGAAACAGGGCGGCGGCGGGCGCCGGCGCCAGCCAGCCGAACAGCGACGGTCCGAGCAGGATGCCGGCCACCACCTCGCCGATCACCTGCGGCTGGCGCAGGGCGCGGAAGGCGAGGCCGAGGACCCGCGCCACGGCGATGATCACCGCGATCTGCAGCAGCAGGACGGCGAGGAGATGGTCGATCTCGGCGGCGGGCATCGGCGGCGGTCGTCGGCCCCAGCCACGTACAGGATGCGCCGGCCGCCGCAAGGGGCGAACGGCGTTTCCCCCGGCGCCGCGCCCCGTCTCCCGCCCGCCCGTCGGGCCCAGCGGGCCCGCCGCCGCGGACGCGGCGTACATTGAATCAATCGCGCAAAAGTGAAAAAAGCTGAAGGCGCATGTCGAACACCGCGTCGCCCGTGGGCGCCGCTCGCCGCGCCCGCTTTGCCCTCGCGATCGCCGTATCGCTCTCCCTATCGCTCGCCGCCTGCGGTGGCGGCGGGAGCGGCGGCGGCAACGGCGCCGCGTCCCTCGACCGCCGGCTCGAGCGCCTGATCGCCGACAACCATCTGCACGGCCATCCGACGCTCGATCATCCGCCCCTCGGCGCCGAGCAGACGGCGCTGCTCGAGAAGCGGATCGAGCTCGGGCGTCTGCTGTTCTTCGACCACGCGCTGAGCGGCGTCGAGCAGACCTCGTGCGCCACCTGCCATCACGCCGCCTTCCAGTTCAGCGACGCGCGCAACATCGCCCGCGGCGTCTTCTGCGACCTGGTTCCCGAGGTGAGCATCACCTGCCACCCGGCGCCGGCGCCGGGCAGCGATGGCAACGTCGTCGGCCCCGAGCGCGCCTCGCCGCTCAACAGCCGCAACAGCCCGTCGCTGATCAACGCCGCGCTGTTCCCGCGCCTGATGTGGAACGGCCGCTTCCGCTTCATCGACAACCGCAGCACCGACGTGAACCAGTGCGATCCCGAGGAGGGCTTCCGCCTGCCGGCGCCGGAGGGCGACATGTTCGTCCGCTCCCTGCTCACCGCCCAGGGGCACATTCCGGTCACCGAGCTGGTCGAGATGACCGGCAACTTCCCGCACAGCGACGGCAGCATCGAGGACGCGGAGGAGGCCAACCCCGAGATCCGCGAGGCCCTCACCACCCGCATCGACTTCACCCCCGCCTACCGCGCGCTCTTCGAGGAGGCATATCCCGACCGGCCGGACCTGATGCTCTCGCCGCTCGATCCGATCGTCGGCCCCAACGACGACCTCAGCTACCTCGCCATCGCCGACGCGCTCGGGCATTTCCAGGAGTCCCTGATCATGACCGACGCGCCGTGGGACGCCTACCTCGCCGGCGATCGCGGCGCCCTCAGCGCCGCCGCCAAGCGCGGCGCCATCGCGTTCTTCGACGGCGGCCGCTGCTCCTCCTGCCACGCCGGCGAGCTGTTCAGCGACTTCGACAACTACAACATCGGCGTGCCCCAGGTCGGACCCGGCACCGGCCGATCGGCGGCGCGCGATGCCAGCTACGGCGGCCGCACGAACTGGGACTTCGGCCTCGAGGAGATCACCACCGAACGGAGCGACCGGTTCAAGTTCCGCACGCCGCCGCTGCGCGGCGTCGCCCTCACCTCGCCGTACATGCACAACGGCGCCTACGCGACCCTCGAGGACGCCATCCGCCACCACGTCGACCCCGCCGCGGCCTATGCCGCGTACGACCTGTCGCAGATCGAGCCCGCCATGCAGGCCTTCGGCCTCAACCCGGCGGGCCCGGTGTTCGACGCCCGCAATCCGGTCGTGCTCGGCCGCGGCCCGGGGCAGCGGCGCATCGATCTGAGCGAGGCGCAGGTGGCGGACCTGGTCGAGTTCCTCAAGGCGCTCACCGATCCGCGCATGCTGGACACGGCGGCGTTCGCGCCCGCCTCGGTGCCCAGCGGTCTGCCCGTCGATGTCGCCGGACCACGCCATTTCCCGACCTACGAATAGCCGTCGCCGTCCGCTCATCGGTGTCGCCGTCGCCGCCATCCTGCTGTGCGGCGCCGGCGTCCGGGCGCAGCAGACGGTCGACTTCCTGGCGCCGTTGTCGTTCCCCATCGGCGGCATGCCGAACGACATCCTGGTGCGCGACTTCGACGGCGACGGCGCGCTCGACATCCTGACCACCAACTTCGACGCGGCGACGATCTCCGTCCTGCTCGGCGACGGCCACGGCGACTTCACGCCGCTCGACGACCAGTTCGCCTCGTCGGCGCCGTCGCAGGTCGCCGCCGGGCTGTTCAACGACGACCCCTACCTCGACCTGGTGATCTCCGAGGGCGAGGGCGACTGGGTGAACATCATGCTCGGCAACGGCGACGGCACCTTCCAGGCGCCGCGCCAGAGCCCGTGCAGCCACGATCCCGCCGGCGTCGCGGTCGCCGACATGAACGGCGACGGCATCCTCGACATCGTCGTCTCGATCGCCGCCGAGGCGAATGGCGAGATCGACGTCCTGCTCGGCCGGGGCGACGGCACCTTCAGCTTCGACCCCGAGACCCAGGGCCGGCGGCTGAGCGCCCAGGCGTACGGCGTCGGCGTCGGCCACCTCGACGGCGACGGCGCGCTCGACGTCGCCGCCGTCACCACCAACGGCCAACTCGCCATCCTGCTCGGCAACGGCGCCGGCGGCGTGTCGCGGCCGGTGAGCCAGCCCACCGGCATGGCGCCGCTGCGCCTCGCGCTCGCCGACCTCGATCGCGATGGCCGGCTCGACGTCGTCACCGCCGACAGCGGCAGCGACCAGCTCACCCTGTTCCGCGGCGACGGCCTCGGCGGCGCGACCAGGACCGGCACCGTCGCCACCGGCCAGGCCCCCGTGTCCCTGGTGCTCGCCGACATCACCGGCGACGGACTGCTCGACGCGCTGACCGCCAACACCACCAGCGGCGACCTCAGCGTCGTTCCCGGCCGCGGCGACGGCACCTTCGGCCCCGCCCGCCACTTCGTCTCGCCGGTGCGCCCGTTCGCGGTCGCCAGCGGTGACTTCGACAACGACGGCCGCGTCGATCTGGTGAGCGCCAATTCGGGCAGCTTCGGCGGCGAGGCGGTCGTCCTGCTCGCCCGCCCCGGCGGCTACGACGCGGTCGAATCGCTGCTGCCCGGCCGCGGCGTCCGCGACCTCTCGCCCGCCGACCTCACCGGCGACGGCCTGCCCGACCTGCTGCTCGCCGTCGCCAGCGACAAGACGCTCGCCGTCCTGCCGGCGCTCGCCGGCGGCGGCTTCGCGCCACCGCTGGTGCTGGCCAGCGGCGTCGACGCCGCCTACGTGCGCGCCGCCGACGTGAACGGCGACGGGCGGCTCGACCTGCTGGCCTTCGACGCCGAGCAGCCGGATCTGCACGTCTTCCTCGCCCGCCCCGACGGCAGCTACGCGCCGGCGCCGCGCGCCGACCTGCCGGGCCCGGCGATCGGCGTCGCCATCGGCGATCTCGACCGCGACGGCCTGCCCGACGTCGTCGCCACCGGCCGCTCCGGGCTCAGCGTCGGCGTCCTATTCAGCAATGGCGACGGCACCTTCACCGTCGCGCCGTCGCTGCCGCTCGCCGGCGAGGCGGCGGGGGTGGCCATCGGCGACTTCGACGGCGACGGCCGCCGCGACATCGCCGCCGGCAACGTCCGCACCAGCAGCATCACCGTGTTCCGCGGCGCCGCCGGGCGCCAGTTCCAGTCGCCGCAGGCGCTCGACACCGGCCTCGGCCCGTTCGCCCTCGCCGCCGCCGACATCGACGGCGACGGCTTCGACGATCTCGCGGTGCTCACCAGCGGCGCCCGCCAGGCGCGCCTGTTCTTCGGCAGCGCCGCCGGGACGTTCACCCCGGTGACCGGCCCATCGGTCAGCGGCGCCACCATCGCGCTGCGCGACGTCACCGGCGATCTGCGGCCGGACATCCTGATCGCCGACCAGATCGGCAACGCCGTCGCCATCGCCCCCGCGCGCGACAACCGCAGCGTCGGCCCGCCGCGATCGTACCTGGTGGGTCTGCGCCCCAATACCGTCGCGACCGCCGACTTCGACGGCGACGGCCGCTACGACGTCGCGGCGCGCGGCAACGGCAACTGGGTGCTGACCAACCAGGCCGGCCCCGACGTGCGGCGCGGCGACGGCAATGGCGACGGCCAGCGCACCGCCGCCGACCTCGTCGCCCTCGCCCGCGCCCGCCTGGTAAGCGACCGCCCGGTCGAAACCGCCGCCCGCGCCGCCGCCGCCACCGCCGGCATCGACGCCAACGGCGACGCCCTGGTCGACGCCCGCGACGTGGGCGCCCTGTGCGCCCACCTCTTCGGCGGCTGAACCGCGTCCCGACCCGCCGTCGATCACGGCAGAAGGCGCGCCCATCGGCCGGGCCGCGGCCTGTGACCTTCGGCCACGGGGGTGGACCCGGGCGAGGCGCTGGGGCTACGATTCGACCGCGTCACGCTGCACACGCAGCGGTCTCGTCTCCCGGCGATCGTTGGCACGGCTCGTGCCCTGGTAGATCGGCACCGCGTCATGCGGATTACCCCATCACGAGGAGGACACGATGGACGAAGCGAAGTTGGAGGCTTTCGTACACCAGGCGCTCGGCGACATAGGGTCGGCGCTGACCGCCGCGCTGGTGGTGATCGGCGACAAGCTCGGGCTCTACCGCGCCATGGCGGGCGCCGGTCCGCTGACCTCGAGCGAGCTGGCGGCGCGCACCGGCACCACCGAGCGCAGCGTGCGCGAGTGGCTCGCCGGGCAGGCGGCGGCCGGCTACGTGACCTACGACCCGGCGAGCGAGCGCTACGAGCTGCCGCCGGAGCACGCGGTGGCGCTGACCGACGAGAGCAGCCCGGCCTGCGTCCTCGGCGGCTTCCAGGGGATGACGGCGGCGATGCGGGCGACGCCGAAGGTCGTCGAGGCCTTCCGCCACGGCCGCGGGGTCGGCTGGCACGAGCACGATCCCGAGCTGTTCCTCGGCACGGAGCGGTTCTTCCGCCCCGCCTACAACGCGCACCTGGTGGACGAGTGGATCCCGGCGCTCGACGACGTGCAGGCGAAGCTCGAGGCCGGGGCGGAGGTCGCCGACGTCGGCTGCGGCTACGGCGCCTCGACGATCATCCTCGCCAAGGCCTTCCCGCGCTCGCGCTTCGTCGGCTTCGACTACCACGCGCCGTCGGTGGCGGCGGCGAGCGAGCGGGCCGGCGCCGCCGGGGTCGCCGACCGGGTGCGCTTCGAGGTCGGCACGGCCAAGAGCTTCCCCGGCCGCTACGATCTGGTGGCGTGCTTCGACTGCCTGCACGACATGGGTGATCCCGTCGGCGCCGCGGCGCACGTGCGCGATGCGCTGCAGACCGACGGCACGTGGCTGCTGGTCGAGCCATTCGCCCATGACCAGGTCGCCGGCAACCTCAACCCGCTGGGCCGCATCCTCTACTCGGTCTCGACCCTGGTCTGCACCCAGGCGTCGCTGGCGCAGGAGGTCGGCGCCGCGCTCGGCGCCCAGGCCGGCGAGGCGCGGCTGCGCGACGTCGTCACCCGCGGCGGCTTCAGCCGCTTCCGCCGCGCCGCCGAGACGCCCTTCAACCTGGTGTTCGAAGCGCGTCCGTAGGAGCGCGTCCGACGGCCCCGCCGCCGGTCAGCCGCGGCCCGCGACCACCGGCAACTCGCTGCGCCGCCCGGCGCGCGCGCCGGCCCGCTGGGCGGCCGCCGACGTGCGGTAGAGCTCCAGATCGGCGACCGCGGCCGGCGCGATGGCGGCGTCGGAGTAGTCGCGGCGGCGCGGATCGCGCGCGATGCGGCGCCGCATGCGGTCGATCGACCACAGCAGCTTCAGGGTCGGCACGTAGGTCGTGACGATGTCGCGCACGCGGCGGACGGCGAAGGTGGCGAGAGGCTCCCGCGGCAACCCGCTGCGGCGCTGGCGGCGCAATTTGCGTCGCAGCAGGCCGCCCTGCAGCGGATGGACCCCCTCGAAAGCCGCCGTGGCGTAGAAGTAGAAGGCCATCTCGGCGACGCGGCGACCACTGGTGCCGTTGGCCATGGCGCGCCGGATGAGCGTCGCGATGTGATCCGGCGAGTAGTACAGGTGCCAGGCGCGGCGATAGATGCCGGCCCATTCGGCGTCGGACATCCGCGGGTGCGCGGTGGTCACGTGCTCGCTGTCGTAGCGATTCATGTCCGGGTCCATGGCGACGCCGGCGCGCGCCAGCTCCTGGTGGTCCTTCGAGCCCGGCAGCGGCGTCAGCATGAAGAACTCCAACGCGTCGATCGGCAGCTCGCGCTGGATGATGCCGATGTCGCGCTCGATGCTCGCCACGGTGTCCTGCGGAAAGCCCAGGATGTAGCCGGCGAAGGTGAGGACGCGCCGCCGCCGCCATTCCTGCAGCATGGCGCGGTACTCGTCGATCTGGTTCTGCCCCTTGGAGGTCGCCCGCAGGCTGTCCGGATTGATGTTCTCCAGGCCGATGAACACCTTGGTGCAACCGGCGCGCGCGGCCTTGGCGATGAAGTTCGGGATCTTGTGGCAGCAGGTATCGACCTGCATGTTGAGATGGATCTTGAATCCGTGCTCGTGGCGCAGCGCGATGATGCGGTCGAGAATCGCCTCCCAGTTCCGGTTGCGGGCGAAGTTGTCGTCGGTGATGAAGAAGCTGCGGATGCCGCGCGCGGCGTTGACGCGGATGAGCTGTTCGACGTCGTCGGCGCTGCGATGGCGCGACGTGCGTCCCTGGACGTTGATGATGGTGCAGAAGCTGCAACTGAACGGGCAGCCGCGACCAGCGTCGAAGGAGGCGATGTTGCCGAGGTAGCGGCGGACGGTGCGCCGCGGCAGCACCGGCAACGGTTGCGCCTCGAGCCCGGGCAGATCGCTCATGAAGTTGTAGAGCGGCGCCAGGGTGCCGGTGTCGGCGGCGCGCAGCAGCGCATCGAGCCGCCCCTCCGCCTCGCCGGCGAAGAGGGTGACGCCGAGCGCCCGCGCCTCCTCCAACTCGGGCGGCAGCGCCGGCAGCATCGCCAGGCAGCCGCTGACGTGGAACCCGCCGATGGCGACCTGGATGCCGGCGGCCCGGAGCGGCCGCGCGATGTCGAGGGCGCGCGGGAACTGGTTGGTCTGCACCCCGACCAGACAGACGAGCCCGCGCCGCCGGTTGCGCTCGAAGCGGCGGATGATCCGGCGCAGCGGCAGGACGGTGGTGGTCTCGTCGCGCACCCGCACGTCGAGCCGCACCTCGCTGCCCAGCACCTGCCGCTGACTCGCGCTCGCCGCCAATCCGTAGAGGCTCGACAGCGAGTTCGAGGGGACGCTGCCGCGCCACCACTGGATCACATAGCCGTCGTCGTCGTAGTGCGACGGCTTCAGCAACTCGAGCAGAAAGGTTCCGGCCCCGGCGGATGATCGCTGCATGCGTCCCCTTGGGTGGTGGCCGCGTGGACCCGGTCCCGCCGCCGAAGCCCACCTGCGCCGGCGCCGCGGACGACAGACCCGTGATGGCTGCGCCCGGGCCCAGTAGAGCGCCCGCGCGCGTTCGGACAAGGGCTCTCGCAAACTGTGACAGAAGCGTGATGAACGGGCGCGCGCCATTGGTTGGTTGCGACGGGCCGCGCGGATCGCCCATCGCGCGCCCCGCTCCGCGGTCATCCGCACCTCACCCTCGCTTGCGGTCGCGGGGTCGATGGGCGATGGTGGCCATGGAGCGGTGAGGACGGTGGAGGAGGAGGCAGCCCGCTGCCATCCGTGGCGGCAGCAGAATGGAGGCCTCTTCCATGGCGTCCGCTTGGTTCGGCCCATGCCCGCACTGTCATTCGGCCCTGTCCTATCTGGAGGGCGTGACCGGTAGCACCATGAAACCCGTCTGTCCGCGCTGCCGGGTCGCCGTGGCAGTGGAGCGCGCGACCTTCCTGATGGCGGACCACTCGCGGCCGGTGCCCTATCCGAAGGAGCGCCGCCCCACGAAGGTCGAGTAGGGAAGCGCGGTCCGCCGCGATCGTTCGCGAGCGCGGTCGACGGACCGGGTCTCCGGCCGCCAACTGTCGATTCAGATCACGCGACGGGCGGCGTCTCGCGGGCGGCGAAACGATCGCGGCGGACGATCGCGAAGCGGGCCGTCAGGCGCTCGGTGTCGTAGTCGTTGGCGACGCTGCACAGATCCTCGGGGCCGCCGTAGGTGACGTCGCCGCCGACCAGGGCGCGCAGGTGCAGGTCCTCGGTGACCTGGTAGCCGTCGAAGTGGGTCCACAGCGCCTGCCGGCCCCACCCGAACTGCGGCGCCAGGCGCAGGTAGACGTCGAACGGAATCGGCACCACCGCGTACGCGGCCGGATCGAGCCCCAGGTCGGCGCAGACGCGCGGCCCGCGCCGGCGCACGCAGTCCTCGATCGCCCGCCGCGACAGCGCGCGGCGGCGCGGCAGCGCCAGCGCGTCGAGCAGCGGGGTGCGGGCGTTGGGATCGCTCTCCGGAACGGTCTCGACGAGGAGGGTCTCGGCGCCGAAGTACGGCAGGTAGCGGGTGCCGGCCGAGGTGACGAAGGGATGCAGCATGAGCAGGTCGAGGGCCTGGCGCAGGGTGCCCGACATGCCCGGTGGATAGGCGTGACCGCAGGTGCTGCCGGCGGCGGCGCGGTGGGTTTCGGTCAGCGGCCGCTCCGGGAAGGCGGCGCGGGCGGCGCAGTCGCAGCTCAGGTAGTCGTTCAACGCCCCGTCGTCGGCGATGGCGATCATCGCCAGGCCGAGCGCCTCGGCCCGCCGCGCCACGTCGTCGGCGAACGGGGCGCGCAGCGATTCGACGAGGTTCGCCGGCGGCAGCGGAATGCGGACGCGCGCCAGCCGGCTCTCCGGCATCGCGACGAGGAGCGCCGCGCTCAACCGCTCCGCCTGGTCGAAGTCGCCCTTCTCCGCCGCCTCGATGATGCGCCGCTGCACGTCGCCGGCGCTCACCGGCGTCGGCGCGGCCACGTCGGCGACCACCTCCAGACGCTCGAAGTGCGCCAGGCGGGCGCGATAGAAGTCCGCCCGCTCGCGGTCGCGCGCGATCAGCAGGCGGAGCCAGGCGACGCACTCGTCGCGGGCGCGGCCGAGGTGCGCGCTGGGCCGGACGATCAGGCCGCTGAGCGCCAGGGCATCGGCGTCGGCGACGAAGACGCGCGGCCCGTAGACGACGTCGCCGAGCGCCAGCAGGCGCTGGTGCGCGGCCAGGTGGTGGCGGTCGCGCGCGCCGCGCTGGGCCAGCGTCCGCACCGTCGCCCAATCGCCGCGCTCGGCGCCCTGGCGCAGCTCCCGGGTCAGCGCGCCGAGATGGGCGCGCTCCTGCCGCAGCGCGGCGTACCGCTCCTCGGGCAGGAGCGGCGCGAGCAGGGCCTGCGCGCGCTCGAGATAGACCTCGCCCCAGGGGAGATCGGCGGCGTGCAAGCGCACCAGGGCTTCGATCGCCGCCAGCTCGCCGTCCTGCGCTTCGATCATCGCCGGCCCCGCCCACGCATCACCGCGAGTCTCCTCACCCACCTTCCACCGGCCCCGATCGGTGATCAAGCGCGATGCGTTGCAGATCGCCGGCGACCGCCGCGTTCCAGCCCAGGGTCGCGCGCAGGGACGCGGCCAGCGCCGCGGCGGCGGCGGGTTCGCCGTGGACGACGAAGACGCGCCCCGGCGGCCGGGTGAAGCCGGCCGCCCAGCGCAGGATCTCGTCGCGATCGGCATGGGCCGAGAAGCCGTCGAGGGTGACGACCCGGGCGCGCACGGGGATGTCCTGGCCGTACATGCGGAGCGCGCGGGCGCCGTCCTGCAGCGACCGCCCGCGCGTGCCGGCGGCCTGGAAGCCGGGCAGCAGCACGGTGGCGCGCTCGTCCGGCAGCCGACGCGCGAGGTGGTGGAGCACCCGGCCGCCGGTGGCCATGCCGCTGCCGGCGATGATGATCATCGCCCCCTGGCGGTCGTTGAGCGCCCGGGAAGCCGCCGCGGTGCGCACCAGCGTGTAGTGCGTCGTCGAGAGCGGCGACTGGTTCGCATCGATGAGGCGCCGCATGTCGAGGTCGTGGTCTTCCGGATGCCGGCAGTAGATCTCGCTGACGTCGATCGCCATCGGGCTGTCGACGAACACCGGCAGCGCGGGAATGGCGGCGGATTCCTCGAGCTGGCGCAGGGTCCAGACCAGCTCCTGGGTGCGGCCGACGGCGAACGCCGGCACGATCAGCGGCCCGCCGCGCGCCACCGCCTCGCGCACCACGGCAGCGAGCGCCTGCGCCGCCTCGGGAGCGTGGACGCGATCGCCGTACGTGGACTCGACGAGCAGCACGTCGGCGTCCCGCGTCGGCTCGGGATCGCGCAGGATCGGCCGCTGCCAGCGCCCGAGATCGCCGGAGAAGACCAGGCGCAGCGGCCGCGGCCCGACCTCGAGGTCGACCGTGGCCGACCCGAGGATGTGGCCGGCGCGGCGGAACAGCGCCGACAGCCCGGCGACGACGGGAAAACGGGAGCCGTAGGGGTGCGCCATCGCCAGCTCGACCGCCGCCTGGGCATCGGCGGCGGTGTAGAGCGGCAGCGCCGGATGGTGCTTGGTGTAGTGGTAGCGGTTGGCGCGCTGCGCTTCCTCCTCCTGCAGCTTGGCGGTGTCGAGCAGCAGCACCGGCAGCAGATCGGCGGTGCCCGCCGTGCAGTGGATCGGACCGCGGAAGCCGCGCCGCACCAGCAGCGGCAGGTAGCCGGAGTGGTCGAGATGCGCGTGGCTCAGCACCACCGCGTCGATCGTCGCCGGATCGAAGGGCGGCGCCTGCCAGTTGCGCAGCCGCAGCGCCTTCAGACCCTGGAACAGGCCGCAGTCGAGCAGCACGCGGCGGTCGCCGACGGTGACGAGATACTTCGACCCGGTGACCGTCCCCGCCCCACCGGCGAACAGCAGTGTCGGCGCCTCGCTCATCGAGCCTTGCCCATAGCGGAACCCGCCGCCGATGCCAGCGGCGGGGCGCGGCGGATGGCGTCGGCCACCCGCGCGTTCACGGTGGCGCGGGGCCGGCGGCGGCTCCGGCGACTGGCGGGCCGAGCGAGCCGCAGAGGACGTCCGCGAAGACGATGCCGACCTGCAACTCGACGATGGGGCCGATGACGCCCGCGAACGCCCCACAGCGCTCCGGGCGAGCGTCGAGGCGCGCGCGATACGCCTCGGTGGCCTGCTGCCCGCAGGCCAGGTCGTCGAGTCGGCGGTCGCGGAGAATGCTCGTGCGGTGGCACGCGAAGAGATCGTCGATCAACGATCCGCTGGCGGCGAGCGCCGCGGCGCTGCAGCGGACCCGCAGCCGGGGCGCGTCCGGACCGGCCATGTACCGGACCACCCCACGGAAGCCATCCACCTGCGCGCGCAACCGCTGCCCCAGCCGCTTGGGATCGAAGCACGTGCCGCAGCCGACGACCGTCCGGTCGTAGACGGCCTGCGCGGCGGCCTGACACGCGGCGAGATCCGGCGCGCCGGCCGCGGCCTGGCGCTCGCACCGCAGCAGCCGGCGGACGAAGGCCATGGCCTGCCTGGCGCTGCGAAGCTGGCACGCCGTGCGCGAGGCCTCGGTGTCGACCCCCGGGGTGACCAGCATGCGCGACAGCCAGCGACTGCTTGGCGGGCGGAATGCCCGACGGGTCGGCGGGTCGACGTCCCAGAAGCGCAGCTCCCGCCCCTGCCAGCGGTCGGAGCCGGTGGCGACCAGGGCCAACGCCGCCGTTCCCGGAAGGAGATGCCGCGCGAAGACGCCGGCGACCGGCGTGGGCAGCGGTTGGTTCTCGAGATAGACGGTCGCGCCGGGCGGCGCCGCTTGCGCCGCCGCGGCGACGCGCGCGAGTTGGCGGTCGACGGTCTGGCGGACGGCCGCTCGCGGCCTGATCCAGACCGGATGCCGATACAGCCCCCACGCGTCCACGGCGACCAGCGCCAGCCCGGCGACGATCCACGCCGTCCATCGCCGGCGCGCCAGCGCGACCACGGCGGTCGCCAGGCAGAGGGTCAGGACGGCGGATCCGGCGTAGTGATACCGCTGCACGGTCGCCGTCGCGTCCGGGCCGCCCCAGGAGCGACCGAGCGCGATCACGCCGTACACCGCCAGCGCCAGCAGCAGGGTCGCGACGATGGCCCGGCGCGCCGCCGCGTCGGCCCGGACGACGGCCGCCGCCAGCGCCAGCGCCGCGGCGGCCGGCAGTCCCCACGACCACGGACCGGCCGCGCCGGCGAGCGGGGCCCAGGGGCCGGCCACGATCCCGAGCAGCGCTTGGCGAAGGAGCCCAACGAGGATGACGGGCACCGCGTCCAGGTGCTCGGCCGCCATGCTCAGCGCCAGGTCGTTCTGCCACGAGCTGTCGCCGATCCAGCGGGCGAGCCAGCGGAGCCCGAAATAGAGGAGCGGCGTCGCGAGCGACGTCCCCAGCAACGCGGCGCGCGCGCCGCCCCGCCGGGCGGCGGGCGCGATCAACATCACCGCCAGCGGCGCCGTCACCGCGATGGCGAGGCCGGTGCCGAAGCAGGTGGCGCCGAGCAGGAGCAGAAGGCCGGATGCCGCCGCGACCGCCGCCGACGGGTGCCGATCGCCGAACGGGCGCGGGGGCAGGACGAGCGCCAGGGCGCCCAGGAGCGCCGTCGCGCTGAGCACGTGGCCGTACACCGCGTACCACCCCAACGGCTCGGCGTGCAGCGGCGAGGTCCCCCACAGCAACGCGCCGATGGACGCCGCCAGGCGCCGACCGGTGAGCAGGCGGAGGACGCGGAAGAGCAGGCAGACGTTCAGCAGATGGGTCGCCAGGACGACGGCGAAGTAGCCTTGCGCGTCCAGGCCGAAGAGCCCGAAGTGGAGGCACATCAGCAGGTTGCGGGCGACCAGGACGTGCCCGGCCATGGGCTCCAGGGCGAAGCGCGCGCAGCCGCGGTCGGCGATGCGGGTGAAATTGAAGAGGTCGTCGGCGAAGAAGTAGCTGCCCAGCAGCGGCGCGTAGACCAGCGCGCTGGCGACCACGGGGAGGGCGACGGCCGCCGCGGTCCACCCTCTGCCCCAGCGCCCTGGCACGACCGACCGACCCGCGACTACGCCGGCATCCCGGCGACGCGGCGCGGCGCGGTGCCGATGGCGGGGATCGCGTTCTCCTGGTTCACCTCGTCGAGGCGACCGAGGCGCGCGCTCGTCACCGGCAGACCCTCGACGGCGCCGCGCCGGGCGCGGCGGTGGTGAGCGTGCCCTTCTCCACGTCGCCGCGCAGGTACGACACTCCCCCCAGCGGGTCAACCGCGCGGCGCCCTGAGGGCCGGATCCCGGCGCCAACGGAGCGCCGCCCCCCGGCCGGCTCGCCCACCGCGCGGCACGTGCCCGGCGCCGCCGGCTGCCACGCCACGGCGGCGGGCGGCGGCCGGCGCCTCACGGCGCGGTCTCGGCCGGGGCGCTGCCCTTGAGGAGGCGGAAGAACTCGCTGTCCGGCGACAGGATCGCGGTGGTGCCCTCGCCGAGCGTCTTGCGGTAGGCCTCCAGGGTGCGCACGAACCGGTAGAAGTCGGGATCGCGCCCGTAGGCGTCGGCGAAGATCGCCACCGCCTGCGCGTCGCCGGTGCCGCGCAGGATCTCGGCCTTCTGCCGCGCGTCGGCCATCAGGATCTGCACCTGCTTGTCCGACTCCGAGCGGATCTTGCGCGCCTCCTCGTCGCCCTCGGCGCGGAACTTCTTCGCCAGCCGCTCGCGCTCGGTGCGCATGCGGTTGAAGACGTTGAGCTCGTTCTTCTCCGGCAGGTCGACGCGCTTGACGCGCACGTCCACCACCTCGATGCCGTACTCGCGCGCCTTCTCGTCGCTGCGCGTGGTGACGCTCTGCATCAGCTCGCTGCGTTTGCCGCTGACGATCTCGGCCAGCGTGTGGCGGCCGAGCGTCTCGCGCAGGTTGGAGTAGACGATGTCGTCGAGGCGCGACTGGGCGCCGTTCTCGTCGCGCACCGAGCGCACGAACTGCAGCGGGTCGACGATGCGCCAGCGGGTGTAGTTGTCGACCACGAGCTGCTGCTTGTCGCGGGTCAGGATCTCCTTCGGCGACGACGCCTGTTCGAGCAGGCGGCGGTCGAAGTAGGTCACCGTCTGGATGAACGGGATCTTCCAGTACAGGCCGGGCTCGCGCACCACGCGCACCGGGTCGCCGAGCTGGACGACCATCGCCTGCATCCACTGCGGCACCACGAACAGCGCCGTGTTCCACAGCAGCACCAGGGCGGCGAAGACGGCGACGATGCCGATCCAGCGCCGATCCATCACGGCGCTCCCGGCGCCGCGTCCGGCGCGCCGCGGCGCATCAGCGGGTCGAGCGGCAGGTAGGGCACCGCCTGGCGCGCGGCCGCGTCGTCCATGATGATCTTGTTCATGCCGGGCAGGATGCTCTCCATCGTCTCCAGGTAGAGCCGCTGGCGGGTCACGCCGGGCGCCTTGGCGTACTCGGTCTGCAGCGCCGTGAAGCGCTCGGCCACGCCGCGGGCGTCGCGCACCTTGGCCTCGCGGTAGGCTTCGGCCTCGTTCAGCAACTGCGCCGCGGCGCCGCGGGCGCGCGGCACGACGTCGTTGGCGTAGCCGGCCGCCTCGTTGATCAGGCGCTCCTTGTCCTGCTGGGCGCTGATCACGTCCTTGAAGGCGTCGGACACCTGCGGCGGCGGATCGACGTCCTGCAGCTTGACGGTCACCACCTCGACGCCGACGCGGTAGCGGTCGAGGATCGCCTGCAGCACCTTCTGCGCCTCCTCCTGCACCTCCTCCTTGCCCTCGGTCAGCGCCTGGTCGATGGCGGTGCGGCCGATGACCTCGCGCATCGCCGCCTCGGCGGCGGCGCGCACGGTCTCCCGCGGATCGCGCACGTTGAACAGGAAGTCGGTCGGCCCGCTGGCGTCGGCGCGCACCTTGTACTGCACGATCGACTCGAGCGAGACGATGTTCTCGTCGCCGGTGAGCATCAGCGCCTCCACCGGCACCTCCTGGTAGCGCGCCGGCGGACCCTGCGAGACGGTGCGGAAGCCGATCTCCTCCTTGCGGATGGCGGTGATGCTCGGTCGGATCACCTCCTCCATCGGCCACGGCAGGCGGTAGTGCGGACCCGGATCGGTCTCGCGCACCACCTTGCCGAAGCGCAGCACGATGCCGCGCTCGTCCGGCGCGACGATGTAGACGCCGGTCAGCAGCCACAGGACGACGAGCACGCCGAGGATCAGGAAGGGATTGAGGGTGAACCGGGGCGGGTCGCCGGCGCCGCTGGGCAGGCGCGCGCGCAGGCGCTCCCAGAGCTGGCGCAGGTCGTCGAAGGGATCCTGGGACGACCGCCGCGGCGGCCACTCGGTGCGATCGGGCATGGGTCGCCGCAGCTTGCAGGTGCGGCAGCGGCACGTCAACGCGCGGCCGCCGATTTCCGCGCCGCGCGCCGGATCGCGACGCGATCGGACTACGCCAGGAGGGCGCTCAGCGGCTGCGACGCCTGCAGCGAACCGGTGCCCCAGGCGCCGACGGTCAGGCCCATCACCTGCTGCACGGTGAGCCCGATGCGGGTCACCGGCTCGCCGTTGCCGCGCACGTGCACGCCGGCGCGCAGGCGGCCGCCGGCGCGGCCGGCGATCATCACCGGCAGGGCCGTCACCTGGTGCGACTTCGCGAACGAGCTCTCGGAGTGGGCGAGCACCAGGCAGTTGTCGAGCAGGCTGCCGGCGCCCTCCGGGGTCGATGCCAGGCGCTGCACGAAGCCGGCCCAGGCGTCCATCGACGCGAGCACGAAGCTGGTCGCCTGCGGCTGGTAGCCGAGCACCGGATCGACCACTTCGTCGTGCGTGTACTGGTGGTGCGCCGTCTCGGCGCCGCTGCGGCGCAGCTCCGAGGTGCCCCAGGAGAAGAGCATGTTGAACACCCGCGTCTGGTCGCACAGCAGCGCGAAGACCAGCAGGTCGGTGAGCATGCGGTGGGTGGCGGTGGTGCGGTCGAGATCGGTGCCGAGCCGCTCGCCGGCGGGCGGACGCGGTCGCCTGCAGGCGGCGAGGTCGGGCGGATCGAGCGACAGCGCGATCTGGTTCTCGAGCTGGCGCAGCGAGGTGAAGTACTGGTCGAGCCGCTGCCGATCGTGGCTGCCGAGGCGGGCTTCGAGGCGCCGCGCGTCCTCGCGCACCAGCGACAGGACGCTCTGCCGCAGCACGGTGCGCGGATCGGGCATCTGGTTGCCGTCGCCGGGGGCGACGAACTCCGGCCCGAAGATGCGCGTGTAGAGCTCGAGCGGCGACACCGTGCTGGCGTTGACGATGCTCTGGCTGGCGCGGCTGTAGCTCTGCCCGGGTACGCCGGTGGCCGCCAGCTCCAGCGAACGGAAGCGGGTGGCGCCGCCGAGCCGGGCCGAGATCAGCACGTCGAGGGTCGGCGCCGGCACCTCCGGTTCGACGCTGGGCACCGACCCCGTGAGGGTGGCCATCACCCCGGTCCAGTGCGGCAGGTTCGGGCGCCCGTCGAGGATCACGTTGAAGCCGCTGAGCACGCTGACGTGCTCGCGCACGTCGGCGATCGCCGTCAGCTCCGGCGGCAGCGCGAAGGCGGCGCCCTCGGCGCTCGGCACCCAGCGATCGGGGTTCATGCCGCAGCCCCAGAACCAGGTGCCGAAGCGCACCGGCAGCGGCGCCCCCTGGGCCAGCGCGGTGCCGTGGTCGTTGAGGAAGCAGTCGAGCAGCGGCAGCCCGAGCGACACCGCCGCGCCGCCCAGCATGCCGCGCAGCAGGGTGCGCCGGGTGATGCCGGCGCGCGACGCGGTGCGTTGGCTCATGGCATCGCTCCCGCCGCGATCCAGCCGCGGATGGCGGCGATCTGATCCTCGCTCAATGGTCCGCCGACCAGCGGCATGCGGGCGCCGTAGGTGGCGCTGGTCGGCTGCGTGAGCTTGACGAGCAGGAAGCTCTGGTCGGGCTCGAACGGCGTGACGCGCGCCCATCCGGCGGCGCGCGCCGCGGCCAGCGTCGGCGCCGCGCCGACCAGATTGTCGTAGGCGGCGCCGGCCTCGAGCACCAGCCCGCCGGAGCGCGCCTGCTGGCTGTGGCAGTAGCGGGTGGCGCAGCTCGGGGTGAGGATCTCGTCCTGGATCTGCGCCAGCGTCGCGCCCGCCGGCGTCGCCGTCGGCACCGCCGGCGAGGGCGTGGCGGTCGGCGCGCCGCCGCCGGTCGGCGGCGCGCCGCGGGTCGCGGTGGGCGTCGCCGCGGGCTCGCCCGGCGTCGGGGTGGCCTCGGCGACGCGCGCGCCGGAGGCGCCGCGGAAGGGAGCGCTGAGGACGATGGCGCGCAGGATGTCGCGCAGCCGGTAGCCCTCGGCATCCAGGCGCGCCTCCAACTCGGCGAGGAACGGCTGGTCGCCGGCGACGAGGTCGCGGCCGACGGCGTAGCGGTACAGGCTCTCGACGAAGCACGGCCCGAGCGCCGGGTGGCGCGCCAGCACCTCGCCGAGGCCGCGCGCGTCGGCGAACGGCTCGCCGTCGAGCTGGCCGGAGGGATCGATGGTCGCGCCGTTCTCGGTCTCGCGGTAGACGCCGATGCCGTCGAGCTGTTCCAGCGCCAGGCCGATGGGGTCCATCAGGCTGTGGCAGCCGGCGCACACCTCGTTGGCCACGTGCACCGTCAGGCGGTCGCGCGCCGTGCGCCGGTTGGGACCGCCCTCCTCGGCGAACTGGGAGAAGTCGATGTCGCCCGGCGGCGGCGGCACGTCCTGGCAGAGCAGCACCTCGCGCACGAACTTGCCGCGCAGCGTCGGCGAGCTGCGGCCGGGGTGGGAGCGCAGCGCCAGCAGGCTGACGTGGGTGAGCAGGCCGGCGCGCGGGCCGTCGGCGGGGAAGTCGTACGGCTCCCAGCCGGCCGCGGCGCGCACCGGCACCTGGTAGACGAGACCGAGCGAGCGGGTCATGAACGCGGCGCGGGTGGTGAACAGCTCGCGGTAGTCGCCGTCGTCGTCCAGGAGGTGCTGCACGATGACCCGCAGCGTCTGCTCGCGCGCGTCGCTGATCATCTGCTGGTTGAAGGCCGGGAAGAGCGCCGGGTCCTTGCGCACCAGGCCCTGCTCGATCTCCTCGAAGCCGTAGAGATCGGAGAACAGCGCCCGCGCGGCGGCGGCGAGCCGCGGCGAGGCGAGCAGGCGGTCCACCTGACGGGCGAGCCCGTCGTCGTCGACCAGCTCGTCGCGCGCCGCGGCGGCGAGCAGCTCCGCGTCCGGCGTCGTGTTCCACAGCAGGTAGCTGAGCCGCGTCGCCATCGTCAGGCTGCCGAGGCGCTGGCGCCCGGGATCGCCGGGATCGGCCTCCGCCTCCTCGACGCGGAAGAGGAACTCCGGCGACAGCAGCAGCGACGCGAGCGCCGGCTCGAGGCCGGCGTAGAAGTCGCCCAGCGCGCTGGCGCCGGCGGCGGCGAGCGCGACGCGCGGCGCGACGTCGTCGTCGGCGAGCGGCCGGCGCAGCAACCGGCCGCCGACGTCGCGGACGAAGGCCGCCGCGCAGGCGTCGTCGGGCCGCGCCGCATCGCCCGGCGCGCACGGCACCAGCCGGTCGCGGTGCGCGGCGTCGAGGGCCTGCTCGGCGACGCCGCGGGCGATGGCGTCGTACTGCTCGAAGCCGGCGCCGGTGACGCTGACGAACGAAGCGCCGACGGCGAGCAGGCCGTCGCGGCGATTGTCGGGCTCGAAGCGACCGGCGACGACCAGATCGTCACCGAGCACGTCGGCGATGCTGGCGCGGTACTGCGCCTCGGTGAGCCGGCGCATGGCGAGCGGTCCCGGCGGTGGGCCCGGCGTCTGGGTCGGCGCCGGGGTGTGGGTCGGCGCCTCGCTGGGCGGCGCGGTCGGCGGCAGGGCGGTGGCGCTGGGCACGGCGGTCGGAATGGCCGTGGCGACCGCGCTCGGCGCCAGGGTGGCGGTCGACACGACGGTCGCGGTGGCGCTCGCCACCGCGGTGCGGGTCGGCGTCGCGTCACCTCCGCCACCGCCGCCGTCGCCGCAGGCGGCGAGCAGGAGCAGCGCGGCGGCGGCGCAGGGGATCGCGCGCCGCGGGGCCGGATCGCGCTGACCACTGACGCGCTTCGCCCCGGCGATGCCAATGGCGGCGGCGGCGCCGCCCTCCGGGTCGGTCTGCCGAACCATCAGCGGGCGACGAAGGCGGGCACCGCGGTGAGGTGATAGCCGGTCGACAGCGAGGTGCAGCGTCCGGTCCCGGCGTCGTAGTCGCCGTCGGCTTCGCTCACCAGCGCGGCGTGGAAGCCGGTGCAGGTGTAGCCGAGGGCGGCGGCGCCGGCCTGCCCGGCCTTGCGGCCGAAGATGTCGTAGAACTCCTCGAGCGGCTGGTAGCCGAAGATCTGCCCGCGCACGCTGCCGTCCGCTTGGCGCGCCAGGCTGATCCAGGCGTGGCGGAAGGTCAGGTCGCCGGCGACGATCTGGATGTTGATCGGCACCCGCACGTCCATCGGGCCGGCGGTGAGGACGCCGTCGCGAACCGAGCCGGCGCCGACCCCGCTGCGATAGCGGGCGTCGGGATGGACGGTCAGGGTGCCGTAGGGCAGCACCGTGCCGGTGGCGCCGATCGGCGGCGCGTCGAGGCTGCCGAACACCTGGACGCGCACCGCGTCGTCCGCCTCCCAACTGTCGAGGCCGCGCACCTCGACGAGGACGGTCATCGATCCGTCGCGCACCGCCTGGCCGACGACGATGTCGGCGATCTCGCCCGCCTGGAAACCGCGAATGCAGCCGACGGCGCGCCAGAGCTGCAGGTCGAAGCCCGGCTCGCCGAGCGGACCGCTGAAGTCGTCGTGCGGACACCGATCGTCGTCCGGCGCGGCGCGGCGCGACACCTTGCCGTCGAGATCGACGCCGTCCAACGTCCCGGGTGCGTCGAAGGTGCGGAAGTCGGGGTCCTGGCTCGCCTCGGGGTCGAGGCAGTCGTCGGCGAGCGGCGGCAGGCCGCGCGTCAGGCGCTCGACCGGGCCGAGATTGAAGCCGCCGGGGCAGGCGCCGGCCTCGAAGGTCGGGACGACCGAGGCGAAGCTGGCGACGACGAAGCCCGCGACGTCGGCCGGGGGATGGCCGGGATCGTCGTCGGCGCGATAGCGCAGGGTGATCGGCGCGAAGGCATCGGCGATGCCGGCGCCGAGACCGACCGCGGGTTCGTCCAGGGCGAGCGCGGCGCGCGCGTGGGCGACGGTGAAGTGCTGCGCCACCCGCCAGAATTCGGCCGGCGCGATGTTCTCCGGCCGGCAGCCGTCGATCGCCTGCGCCAGCAGCGCCGGCGGAATCGGGAAGCCCGCCTCGACCAGCCGCTCGAGGAAGTTGTTGCCGCCCCAGATGATCGCGCACTGGTCGGTGAAGCTGTTGTGGCCGGCCTGGTCGATCGACACGAAGCGCTTGACCGCCGACAGGTCGTCGTAGGCGCTCTCCAGGGCGCCGACGCCGCCGTCCTCGCTGCCGGCCAGCAGCAGGATCGGCTTGCCCGTGACGCCGCTGCTCGCGTTGCCGGTGGCGAAGCCGATCATCGCCTTCACTTCGGGGTGGTCGGACAACGCGAACGCGGCGCGGCCGCCGGCGGAATGGCCGGCGGTGATGATCCGGCTGGCGTCGACGCCGCCGGCCAGCGGCGAGCCGGCATCGGCGCTGGCCGCCGCCAGGCGGCTCACCGCGGCCAGCGCGACCTCGCCCGGATCGCGGTTGGTGCCGGGCGGCAGCAGCCCGACCTGGGCGAGCAGGCCCCACTCGAGATGGTCGAGCGAGGCGACGACGAAGCCGTGCGAGGCGACGCCGGTGAGGAACCCCGAGTACGCCTGGCGGAAGCCGCCGGCGCCATGGCTGAAGGTGAGGATCGGGAACGGCCCGGCGTGGCTGATCGGCAGGTCGCGGTAGGCGTCCATCGGCACGACGATGTTGAGGTCGGGCGGCAGGAGCGCCTGGATCGCCGCGGGCAGGACGGTGAACGAGGCGTAGCTCGCCGGCTCGGCGCCGGCTTCGCTGCCCGGATCGAGCGGGTACCAGACCTCGATGTCACGATCGCCGATGTTGAGCGTCGTCACCCCGACCGGATACGGGCCGCGCTCGGCATAGGCCGCCCGGGCGCCCGGATCGGGCGTCGCGCTCGCCGTCGCCGACGGCGTCGCGGTCTCGCTCGGCGTGGCGGTGGCGCTCGGCGCCGCCGTGGCGGTCGGCGACGGCGTGCTGCTGCGCGTCGCGGTCGGCGGCGCGGTGGCGCTGGCGATCGCCGTCGCGGTGGCGGTCGGCGCGCTGGTCGCCGTGCCGGTCGGCGCGCTGGTCGCGGTCGCGGTCGGGCGCGGCGCGCCGTCGCCGTTGCCGGCACAGCCCGTCAGCGCGACCAGTGCCACGGCCAGCGCCAGTCCCACCAGGCCTGCTGCCCGATCCCCCACGGCACCGTCAGACCACGATCGCCGCGAGATTGGCAAGCGCGACCCGCGTCGCGCCGGTGCCGGCGCGGCGAGCCGGCAATCAGATCGAATGCACGACGACCGTGTGCACGCGACCGCGGATCGGCTGTTCCCCGCGCGGCACGGCCTGGCACCGCAACGCGTCGGGCAGGCGGATCAGGGTGTCTTCGGTCATGAGGGTGTCGGTGCCGAGCGTCTTGTTCAGCTCCTCGACCCGGGCCGTGACGTTCACCGAATCCCCGATCACCGAGTACTGCTCACGGCGCGGCGTGCCGATGTTGCCGGCGATCACCGCTCCGGTGTGGATGCCGATCCGCATCCGCAGATGCGCCGCCCCCTGCCCGTGCCAGAGCTTGGTCTCCAGTTGTTCCCAGTGGCGGTTCGCCTCCGCCAGCCGGGCCTGCATCTCGATCGCGCAGCGCACCGCCCACTCGGCATGGTCGGGCAGCGCATCGGGCGCGCCGAAGACGCACAACAGGCCGTCGCCGGTGAACTCGATCATGCACCCGTGGTGGCGGTCGATGATCTCGCCCATCAGCTCGAAGTAGGTGTTCAGCAGCGTCACCACCTCGGCCGGCGCCATCTGCTCGCTCAGCGTCGAGTATCCCGACAGGTCGGTGAGGAGCATGGTCACGATGCGCTCCTCGCCGCCGAGCGCGGCCCCCTCCTCCGACGCCAACACCCGCCGCGCGACGTCCTCGGAGACGAAGCGTCCGAAGGTCGCGCGGATCAGCTCGCGCTCGCCCAAGCCGGCGGCCATCTGGTCGAGATGCCGACCGAGAATCCCGAATTCGTCGTTGCGTTGCAGGCGGACGCGCGTCTCGAGCCGGCCGGCCGCGATCTCCGTCGTCGCCTCGGTGATGTGGCCGAGCGGCTTGCGCACGTTGCGCCCGACGAACCAGCCGAGCACCGAGATGCTCAACGCGGCGACTCCGAAGACGCCGAGCGTGAGCATGCGCACCTCGAGCTTCAGTTGCCGCACGTCGGCCGCCGAGACGTCGACGCCGACGACCGCGATCGCCTGGCCCGTGGCGTCGCGGATCGGTGCGTAGCCGGACAGCACGGTGCCCCAGCGGTCGGTGGTGAAGCGGTCCGCGACCGTCGGTTGCCGGAAGCCGGCGTCGATCGACGGCGCCTGCCGCTGATCGTATTCCTCGCCGACCATCGCCGGCGAGGTGCGGCCCGGCGCCACGAAGTCGGCCGCGAAGGCCAGCACGTTCGCCTGCTCGGTCGGGCGCAGCACGTAGATGCTCACGAACTGCGGCTCGTCCGCCGCCACCTCGCGAAACAGCGCGATCAACTCGCGGTACTCCGGCTTGTCGCGGTCCGCCGCGACGTTGAGCGCCTGCACGGCCTCCGGGCGGATCTGGTGCGACAGGGTCACCGCGGCGGTGCGCAAGCGGCTCTGCAGCGCCCGCACCTGATGTCGCACCCCGACCTGGTAGAACGCGATGCCCATGAGCAGGAGCACGAACAGCACGAGGCCGCCGAACAGGCCCGACATGCGAACGTGGAACCGCCGCCAGAAGGCGAGCTCGTGGACGCCACCCAGTGGAGAGGCCGACGGTGGCAGCGGGCGCGGTTGAGGTGGAGTGTCCAACGCGGCTCTGGTCCGGCAGGGGGCGCAAGGCGGATAGTCCGGGAGGCCCGCGGCGGTCAAGACGCCGCACCGCCTCGGCGTTTGAACAATGGTTGCCTTGCCCAAGAATTCGCCGCTCGCGCGAGGCAGCCCCAGGTTGTTAGGTTGTTAGGTTGCTAGGTTGTTAGTTGTTAGGCCTGAACGGCCTCTGAGACTAACAACCTAACAACTAACAACCTAGCAACCTCTATTGGGCAAAGCCAACAATGGTGTCTTCCTCTGGCCGGGGCGCCCGCGGCATCGCCGTGATAGGCGGAATCCGATGAGCCAGCCGGGTGATCCGCTGTGGGTCGTCACGTCCTATTTCAATCCGGCGCGGTCGCCGACCCGACGGGAGAACTTCCGCCTCTTCCGGCGACACCTCGACGCGCCGCTGCTGGTGGTCGAGTTGGCGCCGGCCGGGCAACACCAGTTGCACCGCGGCGATGCCGACGTCGTCGTCTCGCTCGCCGGCGACGATCGCCTCTGGCAGAAGGAGCGGCTGCTCAACCTCGGCATCGCCGCCCTGCCGCGACACGTCCGCCACGTCGCATGGATCGATTGCGACGTCGTGCTCGAGCGCGCCGACTGGCCAGGCGCGGCCGCCGCGCACCTGGCCGAGCGCGGCGGCCTGCTGCAGTTGTTCACGCGGGCGATCCACCCGACACGCGACGGGTCGCGCCGCTTCGCCGGCGAGCGATCGCCGGCCGGTCTCACCCCCGTGCTCAGCGAGGAATCGATCGGCGCCGCCGCGCGGGCCGGCCGCGCCGTGCCGGCATTCCGGCGCTGCCTGGACCCCGCCCAACGGCGCGCCAACGGCGACGTCTGCGCGCTGGGAATGGCGTGGGCCGCGGCGCGGTCGGTGGTCGAGCGCTGCGGCCTGTACGACGGCGCGATCGTCGGCAGCGGCGACGCGCTCCTCGTCGCCGCTGCGCTGGCGCAGGACGACGAGGCGCTCCTCGGCCGCATCCTCAATCGCTCGCAGCGCCGCCACTTCCTGCTCTGGGCGCAGCAGGCCCGGCTGTCCGGGTTGTTCCACCACCTCGACGCCCTGCCGCAGGCGGCCGTGCATCTCTGGCACGGCGACCTGCGCGATCGGGGCTATGGACGGCGGCACCAGATCACCGCGGCGTTCGGCTTCGACCCGGCCGTCGACCTGCAAGCGACGCCGAACGGCCCCTGGCGCTGGTCGGTTCCCGACTCCCCCCTGGCCCGCGCCGTCGCGGCGTACCTCCAATCCCGGCGCGAGCAGTAGCTCCGATCCGCCCCTCGCCGGCACCCGCCCCGGCGAGAGGCGGGCCGCGAGAAGCCCGCCCACCGAGGCGGCGTGCCGCCGACGCGCGCCGCCACCCAACGGCGTGGCAGCCGGCCGCCGTCTGCTCACACCCCCGCACGGGCAGGGTCGTGTCAGGCACCAGCAGCGACGTGCTGTCGTCGAGATCGAGGAACACCACGTTGCGGCTCAGCCAGAGGAACTCGGCATCGCCGAAGAAGCGCAGGCCGGTCGCATAGCCGCCGGCGCGCGTCACCAGCCGGCGGAACACCAGGGCCTGCGCCACATGGCGCTGCGACACGGCTATCGGGTCGGCCGTTGAAACGCCGGCGCCGTGACGCGAGGCGGCGCTACCGCTCGCGCGCGGCGTGCCACGCGATCCCCGGCCCGGCGCTCAGGCCGTGGACGAAGATGCTGAGCAGGACGGTGACGATGACGGCGGTGCGGATCGTCGCCTCCGCCGGCAGGCGCAGCTCCTGCTCGATGTAGACCAGGCCGAGGACGATCGACGCCAGGCCGCGCGGCCCGAACCACCCCATGAAGGCGATGCTCGGCCCGCCGAGGCCGGCGCCGGCGAGCGCCAGCCAGACCGGCAGCATGCGCACCAGGGTGAGACTGAGGACGGCGTAGAGCCAGAACGGCGCGCCGACCTGCATCCAGTCGCGCGCCGCGACGACGCCGAAGAGAAAGAACACGGCGAGGTTGAGCACCTGCCCCCACTCCTCGGCGAAGTCGACGCTGTGCCGCCCGGCGTCGGGAAAGGCCCACTGCACCGCCAGCCCGGCGACGAAGGCGGCGATGAACATGCTGGCGCCGCTCGCCTCGGAGGCGATGAGGCAGAAGAGCGGGATGGCCACCACGGCGATCTGCCGGAAGGACGCGGCGATCCACTCGCGCCGCGCCGCGACGCCGAGCAGCCAGCCGGCGAGGAGCCCGACGCCCAGGCCGACCAGGATGCCGAAGCCGAGCTGCTCGACCATGAACTGCGTCAGGCTGGCGCCGCGGCCTTCGATCGGCGCCGCCGCGAGCGCCATGCAGAAGAGGAGGAAGGGCACCGACAGGCCGTCGTTCAGCCCGGCTTCGACGGTGAGCGCCTCGCGGATGCGCGCCGGCACGCGCGGGCTGGTGACGATGACCTGGCCCAGTCCGGCGTCGGTGGGGGCGAGGATCGCGCCGAGGATGCCGCACTCCCAGGGCGGCAGGCCGAGCACGAGGTGCGCGGCGACGGCGCCGAGCAGGATCGTCGGCAGCATGCCGATGGCGAGCAGGCGCGCCGACAGGCTGCCGGCGGCGCGCAGCGCCCGCAGGTCGGTGCGGTTGGCGTCGGTGAACAGCAGCAGCACCAGGCCGACCTCGGCCAGGTGCAGGAACACCGTCGGCGTCATGCCCGCCTGCACGATCATCGGTCGCAAGGACGTCAGCAGCATGCCGGCGGCGGTGAACACCATCGGCGCCGTGACGTTCCACCGCGCCAGGCGCCGCGACCCGGCGCTGTAGGCGAAGAAGAGAAGGACGAGTGCGGTGAGCAGGATCACGGGATGGAGACTGGGGCGCTTGATGTGACGAAACCATGTCACCACGGAGGCACGGAGACACGGAGCAACCTGGACACGAAGGGGTTCGGCGGCGAGATCCCCAACGCCATCAGCAATGGCCCTAGGGATCGCACCGACCCGCCATTCCGACGCTGCACCCTCCGTGTCTCCGTGCCTCCGTGGTGAAGGTGTCGTGTCGTATCGAGGCTCTAGCCGTCCTGGCCACGGCGGAGAAGAGGGTCGCCGTCATCAACTGTCATCGCGGCGCAGCGGCGCTGTCACCTGCGGCGCGTATGGTCCGCGCCAGGCCCGAACACGAGCCGCGCCCCACGCCAACCCCCGGCGTCGAGTCCGCATCCCTGCGGATGGGGGTGCGGCTCGTGGCGGGTCGAAGCACGGCGCGCATGACCGACCCGGCGATCGTCCTGCAGAGCGGGATCATCGGCATGATCACCGCGGCGGTGGTGATCGCCGGCCGCGACGCCTGCGCCAGGGCGGTGTGGGCACGGTGCCGCCTGGCGCCGCGCTGGCTGCCCGTGTTGGCCGGGGCCGTGACCGGGTCCGGCCTGGCGATGCTGATCGCCGCCGCATGGGTGGTGCACGGCGTGATCGCGCCGCCGCGCTGAGGCGGACCGCCGCCCCGCGCCGTGGCCATCCCGCCGGCCGTGGTGTACGAGCCCGGCATGTGGCGACGCGCGGATCGACGTCTCCTCCCGCGGCTGGCCGGGGCGCTGCTGTGCGCGCTCGCCGCGACCCTGCCACCGGGCGCCTCGCGCGCCGCGGTCGTCTTCGTGAACCTCGGCACGGCGGCGCCGCCGTCGACGCTGGGACCGTTCGCGGTCACGCCCTACGACCAGGGTCCGCAGGCCGCGATCCCGAACATGAGCAACACGTCGGTGATCCCCGGCTCGCCGATTCCGCCCGACACCACCACCAGCTTCGCGGTGCAGAAGCGCACGGTCGGCGACGGCTGGACGTCGTGGAGCCACGGCTACGGCGGCCCCGTCTTCTACACCGTGCCCAAGGTGCCGCCGCTGGCGCTGACCATCGCGCCGGCCCGCGCCTTCTACGTCTACGTCGAGCCGGCCGCGTTCGGATCGCCGTTCGCCGTCACCGTCGCCACCAACGGCGGCGGCGCGTCCGGTCCGGTGTTCGTCGACGCGGCCGGCGGCGCGACGGGGTTCGGCTTCTACACGACGGCCGGCGAGTCGATCACGACGGTGACCATCGACGCCGACCCGAATGCCGGCGGCTTCGCCTTCGCCGAGCTCGGGCTCGGCAACTACGGCATCGGCACGCCGTCGCCGACGCCGACCCCGCGCCCGCCGCTCCACCCCGGTGGCGGCTGCTCGCTGCTGGAGCGGCCGCGCCCGTCGCTGGCCTGGTGGACGGCGGTGGCCGCGATCGCGCTCTGGGGCCTGCGGCGAAGCCGCCGCGCGCGAACGCCGCGGCCTCAGGTGCCGCAGAAGGTGCGATAGCGAGCGGTGACCTCGCGCGGCGCCGGCTCGCTCCAGCGCTCCCAGCCCGGGCGCTCCGCGAAGGGGTGCGTGACGACCTCGAGCAGGCGCTCGAACGGCCCCAGGTCGCCCTGCGCCGAGGCGGCGGCGAGCGCCTCCTCGACGCGCTGATTGCGCGGGACATAGAGCGGGTTGACGCGCTGCATGGCGGCCCGCCGATCCGCTCCCGTTCGCCCGTCGCGCGTCGCGCGCCGCCGCCAGCGTTCGAGCCAGGACGCCGGCGCCGCCGGATCGGGGAACAGCGCCGCGAGCGGCGCCTCGTCGCCGGCGGCGGCGTCGCCGAGCCGTCGCCACGCCAGGGTGAAGTCGACCGCATGTGCCGCCAGGAGCGCCAGCCAGTCGGCGGCGAGTGCCGCGTCGCCGTCGTCGGCATCCGCCAGCCCGAGCTTGGCGCGGGCGCCGGCCAGCCACCGCGCGCCATGGTCCGCCGGGAAGGCGTCGATCACCTCGCTGGCGCGGGCGATGGCGCGTTCGCTCGACCCGGGATCGATCAGCGGCAGCAGGGTCTCGGCCAGGCGCGCCAGGTTCCAGCGCGCGATCGCCGGCTGGTTGCCGTAGGCGTAGCGGCCGTGCGCGTCGATGGAGCTGAAGACCGTCGCCGGGTCGTACGCCTCCATGAAGGCGCAGGGACCGTAATCGATGGTCTCGCCGGACACCGTCATGTTGTCGGTGTTCATGACGCCGTGGATGAAGCCGACCAGCATCCACTGCGCGACCAGCGCCGCCTGCCGCGCCGCCACCCGGCGCAGCAGGCCGAGGTAGCGATCGGGATCGCCGGCGAGGTCGGGATCGTGGCGGGCGATGACGTAATCCGCCAGGGCCCGCACCGTGTCGTGGCGCTGCCGGGCGGCGAAGAACTGGAAGGTGCCGACGCGCACGTGGCTGGCCGCGACGCGGGTCAGCAGCGCGCCGGGCAGCGGCTGCTCGCGCCACACCACCTCGCCGCTGCGCACCGCCGCCAGCGCCCGGGTGGTCGGAATGCCGAGCGCGTGCATCGCCTCGCCGATCAGGTACTCGCGCAGCACCGGTCCGACCGCCGCCTTGCCGTCGCCCTGGCGCGAGAACGGCGTCCGGCCGGAGCCCTTGAGGGCGATGTCGCGCCGCCGGCCGTGGCGATCGATGACCTCGCCGAGCAGCACCGCGCGGCCGTCGCCGAGCTGCGGCACGAAGCCGCCGAACTGGTGGCCCGCGTAGGCCTGCGCGATCGGCATCGCGCCGGCGGGCAGGACGTTGCCGGCGAACACCGCGGCGCCGAGGTCCGGATCGAGCGCGGCGACGTCGAGGCCGAGCTCCGCCGCCAGCGCGTCGTTGAGGCGCAGCAGCGCCGGCGCCGGCACCGACGCCGGCGTCACCGGCGCGTAGCAGCCCGCCAGCTCGCGGGCGTACGTGTTGTCGAAGCGGAACAGCTCGGGGGCGGTGGCGCTCATCGGCGGCGGCACGCGCCGCGGCGGCGGCGCGCGGGCGACGATTCCACGCCCCGGCGGCCCCGGCAAGCCGCCCGGCGCGCGGCCGCGTCGCGGCGGCGCGGGCGGCGGTCGCAGGCCACCGGCCGCCGGGTCACTTGCCCTCGAAGCGCGGCGTCCGTTTCTCCCGCCCGGCGGCGAAGCCCTCGACGAGGTCCTCCGAGACGAAGCCGACCGCGGCGTTGAGCGCCTCGAAGCGCAGCGCCTCGTCGAGCCCGCGATCGGCGAACAGGTCGATGGTGCGCTTGGTCGCCTGCACGGCCAGCGGCGCGGCGGCGGCGATCTCGCCGGCCAGCGCGTGCGCCGCGGCGAAGAGCGCGTCGGGCGGGTGGACCTCCTGCACGAGACCCAGCCGGTGGGCGAGCGCGGCGTCGAAGCGGCGGCCGGTGAGCGTCATCCACTTCGCCCACGACGGGCCGACCTCCTGCGCCAGTCGCAGGTCGAGGCCGCAGTCGATGGCGACGCCGATGCGCACCTCGGGACAGCCGAACACCGTGCCCTCGGCGGCCAGGCGGAAGTCGCCGAGCATGGCGATCTCGAACCCGGCGCCCAGGCAGTGCCCGTGCAGCGCCACGATGATCGGCTGCGGAATCGCCTCGATGCCCTGGGTGCGGCGGTGCGAGCCGCGGTAGCGGTGGTAGTAGCCCAGCACCTTCTCCGCCGGCGAGCGGCCGACGATGCGCTCGCGCACGTCGGGCTTGAGGTCGATGCCGGCGCAGAACGAGCGCCCGGCGCCGCGCAGCACGACGACCCGCACCTCGCGGTCGGCGGCGACCGCTTCCATGCGCTGGCTCAGCGCCATGCCCATCTCCCAGCTCCAGGCGTTCAGGCGCTCGGGACGGTTGAGCGTCACCGTCGCGATCGGACCGTCGCGCTCCAGCAGCACCGCATCGGCGAAGTCGTCGGCCATCGAGGCATCCTCCCTTTGGCGCGGCATCTAGTGCACCGTCGTCGAGATAGGCTCAAGCACCTTCACCACGGAGGCACGGAGACACGGAGGGTGCAGCGTGGGAATGGCGGGTGGGTGCGATCACGATGGCCATTGCTGATGGCGTTGGGATCTCGCCCCCGAACCCTCTCTTGTCCAGGTTCCTCCGTGTCTCCGTGCCTCCGTGGTGAGCTTATTTCTGCCACATCGAGGCTAGTGCGCCGCGCCGGCGGCGGACAAGCCGCGCGGCGCGCGCGGCGCCGCGCCCGTTGACCGCCATGCCCGCGGATGCGACATGGGCGCCGATGTCGTTGCCCGAACCGCCGCCGCTCGGCACCGCGATGCTGCCGGCCGGGACCTTTGCCGGCGAGGTCGTGCTGGTCACTGGCGGCGGCACCGGCCTCGGCAAGGCGATGGCGGTGGAGTTCGCGCGCCTCGGCGCGGCGGTGGCGATCGCCAGCCGCGACGACGCGCACCGGGCGCGCGGCATTGCCGCCGTCGAAGGCGTCGGCGGACGCGCCGCCGGCGTGGCGATGGACGTGCGCCAGCCGGAATCGGTCGCCGCCGCCTTCGACGCCGCCGAGGCGGCGCTCGGCCCGGTCGGCGTGCTGATCAACAACGCCGCCGGCAACTTCCCGGTGGCGGCGATCGACCTCAGCCCCAACGGCTGGCGCGCGGTGGTGGACATCGTGCTCAACGGCACTTTCATCTGCGGGCGCGAATTCGCGGCCCGCCGCATCGCCCGCGGCGCGGCGGGCGCGATCCTCAACATCGGCGCCACCTATGCCTGGACCGGCGGGCCGGGCGCCGCGCACTCGGCGGCGGCCAAGGCCGGGGTGGACAACCTGACCATGACCCTGGCGGTCGAGTGGGCGGAGCACGGCATCCGCGTCAACACGCTGGCGCCCGGCATGTTCCCGCACGAGGACATGGCGGCGCACATGACCGCCAACCGGCCCGAAGGCTACGCCGAGGCCGGCCGCACGATCCCCGCCGGCCGCGTCGGCCGCCTGCACGAGCTCGGCTGGGCGGCGACCTACCTGTGCTCACCGTTCGCCAGCTACGTCAGCGGCCACACCTTCGTCATCGACGGCGCCAACTGGCAGCGCCGCGGCCTGAAGATGCCGGCCGTGGTGCCGATCCGCGAGCAGCTCCCGAAGCGGCCGCCGCGTTGAACGGACGGGCTACGGCAGCAACTCGCGCAGGCGCGCCGCGAGGCGCAGCCGCTCGCCGAGATAGCCGGGATCGTCGGCGCGGTTCTGCAACTGGTCGGGATCGGCGGCGAGATCGTACAGCTCGACCTCGCCGCTGGCGTGCTCGACGTAGGTGTACTGGTTGGCGACGTCGCGCACGCCGAAGAAATCGCCCAGCGGGTAGTCCGGCGCGAAGGCCCCGGCCTGGTCGAGCTCCTCGCGCCATTGCACCATGAGATAGCCGGGCGCGGTGTCGGTGATGACCAGGCGCTGCCCCGCCGGATCGAGCCCGTACGTCGTCCCCGCCACGGCCGCCTGCACCGCCGCGCCGAGGTTGGCGTAGGTCGTCGTCGCGTCGGGTCCGATCGGCACCGCGATCGCTCCGGGGCCGATGCCGTCGCCGGCATCGAATTCGAACACCTGCGCGGCGCGCGGCGGCAGCGGCGGGCCGGACAGCAGGCGGAGGCGATCGCCGTCGCGCGGCTGGTCGCTCCAGGTGAGCCCGTTGGTGCGCCCTCCGGCCCAGTGTTCGAGCAGGAAGTCGTCGCGCCAGGCCGGCGGCGGCGCGCCGGTCAGCCAGCCGGTGAACGCCGCGCCGTCGATCGCCGGCGCGCTCACCCCCGCCAGGTCGGCGATGGTCGCCGGCAGGTCGATGTTCAGCACCGTCGCCGACACCTCCGCCGGCGTGGTCGACACCCGCCGCGGGTAGCGCACGACCAGCGGCACCCGCAGCGCCTCCTCGTACGGCGACTGCTTGCCCTGGCTGAACATCCCGTGCTCGCCCCAGGTGACGCCGTTGTCGCTGGTCAGGATCACCAGCGTGTCGTCGCCGACGCCGAGGGCCTCGAGCTGGTCGAGCAGCAGGCCGAGCTGTTCGTCGACCGCGAGCAGCGATTCATAGGCGCGGCGGCGCATTCGATCGGTGAGCAGCACCGTGGCCGGGCTGGGCGACGGCAGGGCCTGCAGCCAGAGCGGCTTGTCGCTCAGGTCGGACTCGTTGTAGCTCGCCGGTCGCCACGGCGGCAGCGCGAGAAACGCGTCGAGATGGCGCTGCGCCGGCTTGGGCACCAGCCCCGGCGTGTCGGCGTGCGACGCGTAGGGATTGAAGACGACGAAGAAGTTCTTGCCCGCGCGCACCGTCTCGCCGACGAAGGTCTGGATCTCGCCCGCCAGCAGGTCGGTCGAGTACTGCGCGTCGGTGGCGTGGTCCGCGTAGGTGGTCGTGGCGCCGCGCTCGTCCACCAACGTGTACGTCGCGCCGTTGATGCCGCCGTAGTGCTCGCCGCCGCCCATCGCGCGCCAGCGATCCCAGCCCGGCGGCACGTAATACGCGCCGCCCGGACCGGCCGTCGCCTCGCTGCCGCCGTAGGAGTTGAGGTACTTGCCGAACAGCCCGGCGCGGTAGCCGGCGGCGCGCAGCCAGGTCGCGATGGTCTGGCGATCGCCGCCGCTGCGGCGGAAGAACGGCGCGCCGCCGATCGGCAGGACGAGGGTGCGCGTCCCGTGGTTGACCGCGTAGCGGCCGGTGAGGAACGACGCCCGGCTCGGGCAGCAGAGGGCGTTGGGCACGAAGGCGTTGCGGAAGCGCACCCCCTCGCCGGCGAGGCGCGAGAGCAGCACCGGCATGCGATCGATGCCGTCGGCTCGCGTGTCGTCGAGATCGATGACCAGCACGTTCGGGCGCGGCGGCGGACACGGCGTCGTCCCCCTGGCGGCGATGATCCGCTGGGCGCGGTTGCGGCGGAAGGTGCCGAAGCGGCCGCAGGCCCGCTCCGCCCCCACCTGCAGGGCGACGTCCAGAAACGACACCGGGCCGGGGATCTCGGCCGCCGGCGGGCCCGCCAATTGGATCTCCAGGCTGTCCGGCCGCAGGACGATGCGGCGCACGCCGCCGCCCCCCGCCGGGTCCTCGTAGGCGAAGCCGTCGCTGATCGCGCGCCAGTTGGCGCACGCCAGTGGCGCCACCCGATAGTCGCCGACGCCGATGCCGATGCGCAGCCCGGAGCGCGCCGGACAGCGCGGATCGCCGAGGCTCGCGAGGCCGGCGTCGCCGCGGAACGTGAACGACGCGGCGGCGCCGGCGCCGCTGCGCCGCACGCGGGCGACCCGCCCGCCGTGCAGCGGGATCTCGGCCGCCGAGAGCGCCGGCGCCCATGTCGACCCGAACGCGAGCGCGGCCAGCAGCACCCCCCACGCGGACCACCCGCGGCGAACGTGCCCCCGGTCCCCCCGTCGAGCCATGCACGCCAGCTCTAATTTCGCGCCCGCGAGAATGTCAATTGGCGCGACGCGCCGGCGAACGGTCGAGCCCCCGACCGCCGGCCGGCTCAGGAGGCGCGTCGCCGGCGCAGCATCTGCCAGACGCCGATCGCCGCCAGCAGCGCCGCGGCGCTGGTCAGGCCCGTCGCGTCGAGCGCCGGCGCGCCGGCCGGGGCCGCCGCCTGGCACGCCGCGACGTCGGCGCACGTGCCGTCCATCGTCGTGGTGGGGGTCGAGCTGGGGCAGTTTCCGGCGCAGAAGTCGCCGCAGTTGCCGGGACCGCCGAGGTTGTCGAGGTCCCGGCAGGTCGCCTGCGCGCCGCCCGACGGGCACCCGGCGCAGATGCAGCATCCGGGCACCACCCCGGCCGGCGCGCGCGGCGGCAGCGTCAACAGCGCGATCCCGAGCACCGACATCGCCAGCATCATCCCCAGTCGCGCGCGCATGCGTCCCTCCCGAGCGGCGCCGCCTGTATCAACCGGCGGCGCCAAGAGCAATCGCGGCGCCTACGCCCGACGATCCATCAGCGCGACGATGCGCTGCAGCACCTGCGGGCGCCGCTCCATGACCGCGATCTCCCACTGCCGCGCCTCCGCCAGGCGCTGCCGCAGCGTCTGGCCCTCCGCCTGCACCCGGTCGAGCGCCCGCCGCACGTCGGCCACGCTCGGGAGCTGGCCGATCGCCGGTCCCAGCGGCACCGCCAGGCCGAGCGCCTGGCAGCGCGCGGCGAGCGCCGGCTGATCGCCGAAGAGCGGAAAGGAGATCATCGGCACGCCGTGCATGATCGCTTCGTGGGTCGAGTTCAGGCCGTTGTGGGTGATGAAGACCCCGGCACTGCGCAGGGCCGCGATCTGATCCACGTACTGTTCGACGCGGACGTTGGCGCGGCGCAGCCGCGCTTCGGTTCCCGGCGGAACGAAGGGGCTGCCGAGAGCGATCAGACCGCGCGCCTGCGGATGGGCGGCGATGGCGTCGGCCAGGACCTCGAGCAGGGCCATGGTGTAGTCCGGGAAGGTCATCCAGGCGGCGGTGCCGAGCGCCACGTAGATGCGCAGCGATGCGGCCGCATCGGGGCCGAACGGCGGCGGCGCCGCCGCCGGCGCCGCGCCGCTGCCCGCCGGCCAGTACGAACCGAAGAACGCCAGCGGCTCGAACGGCGCCCGCTCCTCGGGGGCGAGAAACTCCGGCGGCTCCGAACAGATGTTGAGGTCGGCGGCGTCGTCGAAGAAGTAGGAGAAGGGCGAGGCATCGGGAATACCGTGTCGCTGCCGCAGCAGCGCCACCGAGGCGTGGCAGGCGTCGGCGACGCGCACCGCATCGCTGGCCTGCAGGGCGGCGAGCGCCCGCGTCGGCTCGAGATTGTGTCCGGCGCGCATGTTGACGCGCGGGATGGCGAGGTGGAAGGCGACGACCCTGCCGATCACCGCGAAGGTATCGTGCAGGACCAGCGCGGGCCGCAGCGGCGCGACCTCGCGCACGATGTCGTCCGCCCAGTAGCCGGCGAAGCTGACGTTGCGCATCGGCACCGGCAGCGAGGTGCCGTCGGGCACGTCCATGTCGCGGCCGGCGTAGACGTCGACGAAGCGGGCGCCCGTCCGCTCGATCTGCCGCCGCGCCATCGCGTGGGCGAAGAAGTCGACCGACACGCCCATCTCGCACAGCCCGGCGACGACCGGCAGCAGACGATTGATGTGCCCCTGCCCGGGAATGGTGAACGCGACCACGTGACGGCGGCTGGTGCTCATCGGCTTCCCTCTCCGATTCGGCGGATCCTGGCGACGTGGGACGGGACCTCGGCATCACGGCCCGCCGCCACCGGCGACGCGCCGCAGGGTATCGCAACTCCGCGCCATCCTGTCACCGCCGCGGGGCTCTCATCCAGCGGCGGAACGGGATATGGGACTCCATCCGGACCGGAACCGATCGCCGAGCCGGAAACGACGGGGACACGGACGGACAGAGGATGCACCGCGGGCTCGAATCACTGGAGGAGGCGGCGGCACCGGATCGCGGCGGCCCGCCGGCGCCGCTGGTCGGGCTGGCCCGGCTCGCGCGCGAGGCCGGAGCGCCGGAGATCGCCGGCGAGGCGTCGGCGCTGGCCGAGCGGCTGGCCGAGGGCCGCTTCTACGTCGCGTGTCTCGGACAGTTCAAACGCGGCAAGTCGACGTTGCTCAACGCCCTCGTCGGACAGCCGCTGCTGCCCGCGGGCATCGTGCCGATCACCACCGCCGTGACCGTGCTGCGCTGGGGACCGGCGCTGCGGGCGCGCGTCCGGCTCGCGCAGGACTGGCGCGAGATCGCGGTGGGCGAGCTCGCCGCCTACGTCTCCGAGGAACGGAATCCCGCCAATCGCAAGGGCGTGTCGCTGGTGGAGGTGTTCGTGCCGAGCCCCGTTCTGGCGCACGGCCTGTGCCTGGTGGACACGCCGGGAGTCGGCTCGGTGATCCGCGCCAACACCGACGCGACGCGGGCGTTCGTGCCGCAGATCGACGCGGCGCTCGTCGTCATCGGCACCGACCCGCCGCTCTCGGGCGAGGAGCTGGCGCTGGTCGAGGACGCCGCCGCGCAGGTGGACACCCTGCGCTTCGTGTTGAGCAAGGCCGACCGCGCGACCGACGCCGAGCGCGACGAGGCGGTGGCGTTCACCCGGCGCGTGCTGGCGGAGCGGCTGCGGCGGGATCCCGGCCCGGTGCTCCAGGTCAGCGCCCTCGAGCGGCTGCAGGGCGGGCACGCGACCGGCGACTGGGCGGCGCTCGAGGAGACGCTGCGCGCGCTCTCCGGAGCGGTCGACGGCACGCGGCTCGACCAGGCGGCGGCGCGCGGCGTCGAACGCCTGGCGGAGCGCCTGCGACGCGACCTCGACGAGCAACGCCGCGCCCTGGCGCGCCCCGTCATCGAGACCGAGCGCCACGTCGAGGCGCTCGGCGCCTGCGTCGCCGACGGCCGCCGCGCCCTGCACGAGCTCGGCTTCCTCTTCGCCGCCGAGCAGAAGCGCCTGCTCGGACGCTATGACGAGGCGTTGCGCGGGTTCGTCGAACGCGAGCTGCCGGTCGCCGCCGCCGAGCTCGCGGCGGCGCTGCACGCGCGCGCCGGGCGGCGCGGCGCGCTGCGCCGCCAGGCGCTGGAGATCGCCCGCGCGATCGCCGATCGCTCCGTCCACCGCTGGATGGTCGAGACCGAGCCGGTGGCCGAGGCGCTGTACGACGAGGCGGCGCAGCGCTTCGCGGATCTCGCCAACGGGCTGCTGCGTCGCGTGGCGCGCGACGGCGACCTCGCCGGCCTCCCGCCCAGCGTCAGCCCGCCCCCCGGCTTCCGCGGCCAGCGCCGCTTCGTGGCGATCGGCATGATGAAGGCGGCGGCGCGCCGCCCGAGCCGCTGGCTCCTGGACGCGCTGCGCCCGCCCGCGGCGGCGCGGCGGGCGGTCGAACGGGACGCGCACGCCTTCCTCGCCACGCTCATCCGCGGCAACGCCGGGCGGGTCGCGGACGATCTCGACCATCGCATGATCGAGAGCCGCCGCGCGCTCGAGTCCGAGATCCATGCCGCGCTCGAACGGATCACCGCCTCGGCCGCGCGCGCCCTGGAGCGCGGCCGCGCGCAACACGCCGCCGGCCACGACGCCGTCCAGGCGGAGCTGACCCGGCTCGACCGGCTCCGAGAGGCCGTCGAGCGCCTGCGCGCCGCGCCGTGATCCGGTGCGACATCGCAACGCGCGGAGCTGGCTCCGCAGGCCGTCGCCTGAAGGGCTCATCGAGCAGCGGTCCGCGCTCGGCCCACAGGTCGCGGGCTGCCGGTTTTCAGGTGCGCCGGGGACGTGTCCTGACGTGCCTCGCCGTCCCCCGGGGCCGAGCAACCGCGGCCAGTGACCAGCCTCGGTGTCCCTCGCCATGGCGCCGGAGCCACGGCGTTGGTCCGCGGAACGTTGGCAACCGCCGGGCCGTCTCGAACGCTGTGAAGGGAGCTTCACAGCGCGGTGCCCCCGCTTCACGGCGCTGGCCTTGCGACGGCACCCGACTGCAGCGTCGGCGAGCCGTGGGGGCCAGGCACGGACGTTGCGCGAGGGGTCGCGAAATGTCCGATCAGGAGATTCTCAAGATGGCTGCCTTCCAGATGCATTCGTGCGCGGGCCGCATCCAGAAGCTGGCCCGCGAGACGAGGCTGTCCGCGGCGGCCGACCAGCTCGCATCGGTCGCCACCGAGTTGCTCGAGATCGAAGCGCGCCTTCTCCTGCTGGCGGGAAGGGGAACCGACCGGGACAGCAGCGAAGCGTAGCGCTGCGGTCGGCTCCGAGCTCGCCCGTTCACGACTCCCCGCTGCGAGCGGAGGCGGGGAGCACCCTACGCGGTCGCACGCGCGCGGCCGCCGCCAGCGCAAGCGCCAGCGCGCACGACCACGCGAACCAGTCGCCCCAGCGACGGTAGGGACTCCCCCCCACGGTCGGGGCGACTTCGCCGGTGATCGCGGCCGTCGCGAAGAGCGGCGTCGGTTGGTGCACGACGCCGTTCGGATCGACCAACGCCGAAACCCCGGTGGTGGTGGCGCGGATCAGCCACGTGCGCTCCTCGACGGCGCGCGGCACCACCATCGCGAAGTGCTGCGCCGGACCGCTGCCGCGACCGAGCCAACCGTCGTTGGAGAGGTTGATGAGCGCCGCGGCGCCCTCCCCCATGCGCGCGCGAACCAGCTCCGGGAACACGCCTTCGAAGCAGATCACCACCGCCGTCGGGCCGAGCGGCGTCGGCAGAATGCCCTGGGTATCGCCGAACGCGAAGGTCCGAACCCGTCCGAAGCGGCGGCGGAGGAAGGCGATGAAGCGGAACGGAAAGTACTCCGCGAAGGGCAGCAGGCGCTCCTTGTCGGCGCGCGCCTGGATCCCGTCGGCGGTGATCGCGAAGGCCGAGTTGTAGAAGATCGGCACGGCCGGATCCGGATCCTCGACGTGCGGCGCGCCGGTCACCAGGGTCGCGCCGAGGTCGCTCAGGAGAGCCTCGATCGCCCCCAGGTGCCGGGGCTCGTTGGCGAGGAAGGACGTGACCGCGCTCTCCGGCCAGATCAGCAGACGCGGGCGAGCGCGCGCCGCGACCTCCCGCGAGAGCGAGAGATAGGTCGGCAGCCCGGCACCGTAGTATTCGGCGCGCCACTGGGCGCCGACGTCGTTGTTGCCCTGGACCACGGCGACCGACACCGGGACGCCGGCCGGCGGCGGCGGCGAGATCCGCCACGCGCCGTAGGCGACGAGGCACGTCCCCGCCGCGGTGGCGACCGCGACCGAGGCGATACGCCCGTTGCCGCCGACGAGGGTGGCGACGGCCGCGTTGACGAGCGCCAGGACGAACGACAGCAGGTAGATGCCCCCGAGGTCCGCGGCCTGTAGCAGCATGGGCGCCGGCACGAGGGCGTACCCGAGGAGCAACCAGGGATCGGCGGTCGGCCCGCGCGCGCGCAGCAGCTCGAAGGCCGTCCACGTGACGGCGAGCAGCAGGACGCGCGCCGCGCCGCTTCGCGTGCGGATCAGCCAACACGCGGTGGCGGCGAACGCCGCGTAGTGCAGGCCGCGGTAGAGGAACGAGCTCACCACGCCGAACGCGACCGCGAACCACATCGGCTGGTCGTAGTAGTAGCTCATCGCCGGCAGCACCCACGCGGCTTCCGCCCAGTGCGCCGCCATCCCCCACGCCAGCCCCCACCCCGCCGCCTGCAATGGCGTGACGCGCTCGATCAGGGCGAGCAGCGGCGCCAGGGCGACGAAGGCCAGCGGCCACCATCCCCAGGGCGGCATCGCCAGCGCGTGCAGCAGCGCCGAGGCGAGGACCGCGGTCGCGGCGGCGCGGATCGAAATGCGAGACACGGACGCGCGAACGGACGGCCCGTCAGCGCAGGCCATACCGCTGCAGCTTGTCGAGCAGTCCCCGGCGGGAGAGGCCCAGCTCGGCGGCGGTATGGGTGTGATTGCCGGCATTGCGCGCCAACGCCGCCTGGATGAGCTCGCGCTCGAGGCGCTCGACGGCGGGGCGCAGCGTGCCGTTGGTCGACTCGAGCGGCTGCACCGACGCGAAGCGCTCCGACAGCAGATCGGGCGCGATCAACGCCTCCGGCTCGGCGAAGGTGAACGCCCGCTCCACCTCGTTGCGCAGCTCGCGGACGTTGCCCGGCCAGTCGTGCGCGGCGAGGATCGCGACCGTCTCCGCGCTGAACCCGGGGGAGGCCTTGCCGCGCTGGAGGCAGAGCTCGGCGAGGAAGTGCTGCGCGAGCTGCGGGATGTCCTCGCGCCGCTCGCGCAGCGGCGGCGTGCGCAGGCTGATGACGCTCAGGCGATAGTAGAGGTCGCGGCGAAAGCGGCCGGCGGCGACGTCCGCCTCCAGGTCGCGATGCGTGGCGGCGATGATGCGCACGTCGACGGGTATCGACCGGTTGTCGCCGACGCGGCGGATTTCGCCCTGGTCGAGCACGCGCAGCAGCCGCGTCTGCAGCTCCGCGGGACAGTCGCCGATCTCGTCGAGGAACAGCGTGCCGCCGTTGGCGACCTCGAACAGGCCCTGGCGGTCCTCGTGCGCGCCGGTGAAGGCGCCGCGCCGGTGCCCGAACAGCTCGCTGGTGAGCAGCTCCGGCGCCATCGCGGCGCAGTTCTCGCTGACGAACGGCCGCTCGGCGCGCGGGCCGTTGTAGTGGAGCGCCCGCGCCACCAGCTCCTTGCCGGTGCCGGTCTCGCCGAGGATGAGCACCGTGGCCTCGCTCGGCACGACGCGCTCGAGCTGCGCCAGGAGGCGCTGCAACGCCGCGCTGGCGCCGATGATCTCGTCGAAACGGTAGCGGCCGCGGGCGTCGCGGCGGAGCTGCGTGTTCTCCTGGCGGAGGCGTTGATTCGCCGCCCGCAGCTCCTCCTGCAAGCGCACGTTGTCGATCGCCAGGCGGTGCACCTCGAGCCCCTGGCGCACGGTGGCGAGCAGCTCCTCCATCGACCACGGCTTGGTGAGGTAGCGGAACACCCGTCCGGCGTTGATCGCCTGGATGAGCGCGTCGATGTCGGTGTAGCCGGTGAGGATGATGCGGATCAGATGCGGGAATGGATCGATGGTGCGCTGGATCAGCTCGGTGCCCGTCATCCCCGGCATGCGCTGATCGATGATGGCGACCGCGATCTCCGGGTGGCGCTCCAGCAGCTCGAGCGCGCGCTGGCCGCTGGTCGCGGTGTGGATCGGGTAGTCGTCCGAGAGCGTGATGCGCAGCAGCTCGACGCTCGCCGGTTCGTCGTCCACCACCAGCACCGCGCGCGTGTCCGCTGGCTCGATCCCCACGCGGCATTGATTCGAGATCACCCCGAGAAAGTCAAAACATCCACCGCGGCGATCGCGCCGCGCCCGATCGGCGTTCTCATCCTGCCGCCGCGTCCCCGTTGAAAGGGGCGGACGCCCCGCCCTGCGGACCGCCCCGCGGCGGTGTGCTAGAGCGCCCTGCGATGCACCGGCTGCGACCGTACTGGCGCCCGCTCCTCGCCGCGGCGCTGGCGCTGCCGTTGCTCATCGGCGCGGTCGCGGTCAGCGCGCCCTGGATCGGCCGCAGCTTCCCCGGCTTTCTCGTCCTCCACGACGGCGTCGTGCCGACGGTGAGCGCGTTCGACTGGCCCAGCGATCGGCGGGCGCTGTTCCACTCCCAGGTGGTGGCCGTCGACGGGCGGCCGGCCGCCGACAGCGCCGCCATCTACGCCGCGGTCGCAGACCGGCCCGCGGGTACGCTGGTCCAGTACCGCATGCAGCGCGACGGCGCCGAGCGCGCCATCACCCTGCCCGTGCGCCAGTTCGGCATCGGCGACTACCTGCAGACCTACGGCGTGCTGCTCCTGTTCGGCGGCATCTGGCTCGCCTGCGGGCTGGTGGTCGGCGTGCTCCAGCCGCGCAGCCGGCAGGCGCGGGTGTTCCTGCTGCAGAGCGCCATCGCCGGGCTCTATCCGATCTCCGCCGTGTTCCTCTATCAGCCCGGCCTCGCCTGGCTGGGCTGGCTGCCGGTGGCGCTCGAATGCCTGCTCGGCGCCACCTGGATCCACCTGGCGCTGGTGTTCCCGGTCGAGCGGCCGCTCGGCGGGTGGCGGCGATCCGCGGCGGTCGGCGCCTACGCGCTCGGCGGCGCGCTCGCGATCGCCGCCGTCCACGGCCTCGCCGAGGCCCCGCCGCGGCTCGGCTGGCTGCACGCCGAGTACGCCTTCTCCGCGTTCGGTGTCTCGGCCTTCGTCCTCGCGCTCGTCGCCGGCTATCGCGAACACCCGAGCGGCCCCGTGCGGGCGCGCATCAAAGCCCTGCTGCCCGGCGCCGTGCTGGCGGGATCGCTGGCCGCCTACGCGCTGCTCAACGCCGCTCTCGCCGGGCGCGATTTCCCCGTCCAGTTCGGCCTGCTGCTGAGCCCGGTGTTCTGCGTCTCGGTGGGCTACGCGATCGCCAAGCACGACCTCTTCGACGTCGACCGCGTGGTCCGCCAGAGCTTCGTCTACGCGCTGCTGACGCTGGTGGTGCTCGCCGCGTACGCGCTGACCCTCGCCGTCTCCGCCCGCGCCCTGCCGGCCTCCGACCGCCTCACCGCGGTGCTCAGCATGGCGTTCGTCGCCCTGCTCGCCTTCGTGCTCGAACCGCTGCGGCTCGCCATTCAGCGGGCCGTGGATCGCGCCTTCTTCCGCTCCCCGGTCGACTACCGCAAGACGCTCGCCGACCTCGGCGAGGCGATGACCACGCTGCTGCACACCGAGGACATCGCCGCCGAGCTGACGCGGGTCGGCACCGAGGTCGTGCAGCTCGAAGCCGCCGGCCTCGCGCTCGTGGAGTACGGCGGCGCGCCGCGCTACTGGCTGCGCCGCGCCGACGCCGCGCCCGTGCACGGCATCGCCCCGGCCGGCATCGCGCCGCTCTGTCGAGCAGCCGACGCGCTCGGCCGCCCGGCGCTGGTCGAGGAGCATCTCCCCGGCATCGCCGACCCCGCGGCGCGTGCGGACGCCGAGCGCTTCCTCGCCGCTCATCGCCTCGAGGTCGCGCTGCCCCTGACCTTCGACGGCGTCGTCATCGGCGGCCTGCTGCTCGGCCGCCGCCGCTCGGGGCGGACGGTGTCGTCCGAGGACATCCGCCTGCTGCGCACGCTCGCCAGCCAGGCCGCCATCGCCCTGCAGAACGCCCGTTCGTACCAGGCGCTGGAGACCCTGACCCGCGAGCTCGACTCCCAGGTCCAGCACCGCACCGCCGAGCTGCGGATTTCCAACGAGCAGCTCAGCCAGGCCTACGACGATCTCAAGCGCGCCCAGGCGCAGATCGTCCAGTCGGCCAAGATGGCGTCGCTCGGCCAGCTCGTCGCCGGCGTCGCCCACGAGCTCAACAACCCCGCCAGTTTCATTCACGGCGGCCTGCAGAACCTGAGCCGCGCCCTCGACCGCCTGGTCCGCCTGCTGCAAGCGCACGAAGCCATCGCGCCGGCGGATCCGGCCGATGCCGAACGGTTGGCGGCGATCCGCCGCGAGATCCGCCTCGACACGCTGCTGCAGGACGTCCCGGCGCTGCTCCGCATCTGCGCCGAGGGGTCGGAGCGGGTGAAGAAGATCGTCGACGATCTGCGCGTCTTCGTCCGCGCCGACCAGGGCGATCGCGCGCCGGTGGACGTCGCGCAGTCGATCGACGCCACCCTGGCGCTGCTCGGCGACCGCATCGAGCGCGGCGGCGTCACCGTGCACCGCGACTACCCGCCCGTGCCGCCCATCGACGGGCAGGCGGGCCAGCTCAACCAGGTGTGGATGAACCTCCTCGTCAACGCCCTCGACGCGCTCGAGGGCGTCGCCGATCCGACCCTGACCATCTCCGTGCGCGCCGCCGGCGAGGCCGACGCCCGCCGCATCGAGGTGACGGTGCGCGACAACGGCGCCGGCATGGACGAAGCCACCCGCGCCCGCGCCTTCGAGCCCTTCTTCACCACCAAGCCCATCGGCCGCGGCACCGGCCTCGGCCTCAGCATCGCCTTCGGCGCCGTACAGAGCCACGGCGGGTCGATCGACATCGAGAGCGCGGGCGGCGAGGGCACCAGCGTGGTGGTGCGCCTGCCCCTGGCGGATCGCCCGCGGTAGCCGACCTGTCCTGCAACGGACTGCTGGAGGACGCCGCTCCATCGGCGCCTGTTGGAATCACATCGCGCCGCCATCCTGCAGGCGCCGATGGGCGGCGCCCTCCACCGGGTGCCTCACTCGTCGGCGGGGAAGCGAGCGATCAATCCGACCACGAACGTCGCGTCCGCCAGCGCCGCCTCGGCGTCCTCGCGCCGGTACTCCTCGGTCGGAATGAAATCGTCGTCGCCGTAGAAGGCGAGCTCTCGTTCCCTGCGCAACCGCTTCGAGATCGCCGCCAGGCGCTCGGTTTCCGCCGCGACGGCCGCCGGCAGGCGGCCTGCGTGCTCCAGCAGCAGCGCCCCGACGTCGTGCTGCTTCGGCGGCTCGATGCCGACGAACCGCAACATGCCCTCGAGCGCCAGCTCCACCAGCTCCTGCGCCTCGCGCACGACGTCGGAATAGGCCTCGTCCTCGAGCAGGGTGCGGAGGGCGCGCAGTCCCCGGCGCGCCTTGTCGAAATGGGCGCGCGCCAGGGCGAGGCTGGTCATAGGCGAATGATCTCGCCGCGCTTGTAGTCGGGCTTGAGATCCCAGTACCACTCGCTTCCGCGCCAGATCCGTCTGGCGCCGCTGCGCCGCAGGCGGGCGCGCAGGTCGTCGAGCGCCGCCGCCAGGATGCCGTCGCGGTCCTCGAGGATCACCGCGTCCTCGGTCAGATCGAGCATCAGCGGGCTGGCGGTGCGGATGTCCTCCGGCGTCCGCAGCACCGGCGAGAGCTCGGTGTGGATGCCGCCGCGCGCCAGCTCGGCGATCGCGTCGGCGAGCCGCGCCTCGACCGGATCGAAGCTCTGCAGACGCGCCCGCCGGCCGCGCGGCAGGTCCGCAACGACGAGGAAGAGATCGACGTCCGAACCCGGTCGCGCGGTCCGCCGCGCCACCGACCCGAACAGCGCCACGCTGCGCAGCCGCTCGCCATAGGTGGCCTTCATGGCCGCCAGGACGGCGCTGATGAACGGGTGCTCGGGCGTCAGTGAGGCAGCGCCGGCGGCCATGTGCGCAGCGTAGCACGAGCCGGCCGCGCCTGTCCCCCGGGGACGAGCGCCCCGGGGGACGGCGACCGCGATCGGGAGCCGCCGCGGACGGCGCGGACCGGCCACGGATTCGCGTTGGAGAGGCTCTCGGTCCGGCCGTTGCCGAAGTGCTCGATCCACTGCCGGCCGGTATCGAGACGCGTGGTCGCCGCATAGTGGAACGTCGCGGCCGTGCAGCTACACGCGGCATTCGCGAGGTCTGAGCACGCGGCCCCGCAACTGGCGCCCTGGAACGCGGGATCCACCATGGGCGGGCCGGCCGCGGGCGCGACGAGGCCCTGCAGCTCCTCGATGGTGGGGATGCGCCAATCGGTGTGGCCGGCGAACCCGGCGCCGGCGTTGAGGTGCACCAGCCAGTCCCAGATCGTGGTGCCGCTCGCCCTCGACGCGCTCGAGGGCGTCGCCGATCCGACCCTGACCATCTCCGTGCGCGCCGCCGGCGAGGCCGACGCCCGCCGCATCGAGGTGACCGTGCGCGACAACGGCGCCGGCATGGACGAAGCCACCCGCGCCCGCGCCTTCGAGCCCTTCTTCACCACCAAGCCCATCGGCCGCGGCACCGGCCTCGGCCTCAGCATCGCCTTCGGCGCCGTGGCGAGCCACGGCGGGTCGATCGACATCGCGAGCGCCGTCGGCGAGGGCACCACCGTCACGCTGCGCCTGCCGCTGCGAATGACGACGAACCTCAACGCGAAGGCGCGACGCCTCGCCGAGCTGGCGGCCTCCCGACGTTGCTCGCCGCCGCGCGGCGCGGCGCTTGCGCGTTGGCGATGTTGAGCGCCGCGCCGCAGCGTCGATATCGCGCTCGCGCGACCTTCAATAGCTTGCCTTGTAGCTCGCCTCGCTGTTCGCGGCCGCGGCCGTGAACGTGCTCTGCCAGCACGAGTCGTCGGAGTTGACCACTTGAACTGTGACCGTGCCGCTCATCGGCACATCGATGACGTCGGGCTGGTTCGTTCCTTGGGCTTTCACGAAGAGCTTCGTGCCACCGTGCGTTCGCTTCAGCATCGCCTTTCGCACGCCAGCGTTGACGCCGTTGGGGTCGACATATCTGTACAGGTTGCTGGTCGAAGTCCACGGCGGCCCGGGCGGAATCGTCGCCACGCCTTTCAACCCGGTATCGTCGTATAGGCAGAGCGCATAGGCGGTCGACTGCGTCGGCTGACCGAACGCTGCCGGGAGTGTTGGCGCGACCCCCGCGTCGAGCTTCACGAGCAGCTTGTCCTTGCGATCGTCGGCGTCGTTATGGATCGCCAGCTTGCTCCTGGCAGCCGGCTGGCATCCGCCGATCGGGCTCGCAGCACACGTACGCTGCGGCGCCGGGGTGCGCGTCACGGTCAATTGCGGGGTGGGAGTGGGCGTGGGCGACGTCACGGATGGCGTGACCACTGCGGCCACGTTCCACTTGCTCGCATGCGTAGAGAGGACCGTGACCTGAACGTCACCGTCAGGCAGATCGACGCGTTCGGAGACGCACGGGTCGGGAACCGCCGCACCGGAGGAGTCGTTGCAGGGGGGTGCCGGGACGCCGTTACGAGGGATCTGGATGGTCGCCGCGTCCACTCCCGCGGGGAGGATCGATGCGTCGACGGTGTACACGAAGACAAGCGGTCTGGACTCGGGCGTGACGCCCGACGTGGCGCCATCGCCAGCGGCGATGTTCTCTGGCGCTTCGACGTCGATGCGGGTGCCGAAGAATCCGAGACTCGTATCACCCGGCAGCGGTTGTCCCCCGCTCAGATGGATGGACACGAAGCCGGCGTTGGGGGTGGTGATCGCGAGCTCGATCGGACTCGCCGGCGTCGCGCCGTCACTCTCGGTATCGGTGCTCAGCGTCCCGTAGGAATCGAGCGTGGCCGAGACCGTCTTCTCGAACAGCGAGCAGTCGGCGGCGCAGCCGTCGCCGTCGAGGAGATTGCCGTCGTCACACTGTTCGCAACCCGGCGTCAGCGTTCCGTCGCCGCACGTGGGAGCGGTGCCGCGGCACTCGCCGCCGCGGCATTCATCGCCGGTCGTGCACGCGACGTGATCGTCGCACGCGATCCCGTCGGCGGCCGCTGGATGCGTACAGGTCCCGGTGCCATCACAGACGTCATCGCGGCAGGGATTGCCATCACTCGCGCAGGCGACGCCGGACATCTGCGGCGCGCACGTGTCCACGCCGGCGCCGCTGCAGTTCCAGCATTCCTCCACTTCACAATCTGACGAGCATCCGTCTCCCGCCAACGAGTTGCCGTCGTCACACGCCTCACCGGCATCGAGCACACCGTTGCCGCACGTGATTTCGAACACCGCGATCGCGGGTGGTGTGGTCATCGTGACGTACAGGTTCCTCCCGTCGGGACTGACCGCCGGCGCGACAGTGCCAATCAGGTTCTCCAGGCCCGGATCTCCGCCGATGCCGCCCCGGTGTTGCTCATGGCGGGTCAGGCCACCGTGCACCGGGTCGACCAGGAACACGGATACGAAGCGATCCCAGGTGACGCCAAACAGGCGCGTCGCGCCGACGCCCATCATCAACTCCGCGGGTTGGGCATAACCGCCGACCAGCGGCTCGACCTCGGAGAAGGAGAGGTCGCCGGTCAGCACGTTGCGCTTGAGCGTCGTGATCACCCCATCACCCCAACTCGCGACGGTGAAGAAAAGACCGTTGGGGCTGAGTGCCATGCCGGCGGGACGATAGAACCCCACCACACCGTTCTCGCCCTGCTTGACGCGGCCGGCGTACGTCACGAGTCCGGAGAGCGGATCGCGGTTGAAGACGCTGACCGCGCTGTCTTCGTACGCGGTGACGTAAATGGTGTTGCCGTCGGGGCTCATGATGGCGCGCGCGTACCAACTGCCGCTCGTGGACGGGGGCGAGAACTCCGCGCCGAGGAACGACAACGTGCCGAAGTCCGGGCTCATCGGGTCGTCGTCGCGGACGAACGCCGCCAGGGAGGAGGGCTGATGCGCGTCGTGTAGATCGCCGGCCGCGGCGGAGTACACGAACTTGCCATCCGGGCTCACAGCGACGTCGGTGGTGCGTGCGAGTCCGGTGTTTGGCGGCACACCGTCGATCACGTCTTGCAGATGCGTCAGTTGCCCAGTGACCGGATCGATGGCGTAGACGATCACGCGCCCGTCACCGCTGCCGCCGCTGGCGCCCAAGTACAAGTGACGGCCATCCGGACTTGCACTCCCGCGCCACCAGTTCGCGCCCAGGCCCGTGTGCTGCTCGATGAACGTCAGACTGCCGGTCGTACCGTTGCGACTGAACGCCGCGATGGCGCTCGTCGGACCTGGACCCTGGTTCGTATACACGAACTGTCCGTCGGGCGTGACGATGATGCCGTCTCCGCCGTAGCCCGCCTCGATCTCTCGGAGCGCCAGCACCGGCGCCGCGGAGACCGTGTTCACGCGCACAGTCGTCGCTCCGACGCACGCGACGAGCACAAGCAGCAGCTCACGGACCCCTCTGAGCGTCACGACTCGCATACGACATCCTTCCCCTTCGTTCGGTGGGTGCGTGCCTCGCGCTCGTGGGCGTCGATCACTCGGCGACGTGTCCCTCGTATCGTGCGTTGCGTCATCGGTCCGAAACGGCCGCGCCGCGGCGGCGGGCCGCTGATGGGCTCCCCCCGGGCGCCGGCTGCTATGCCCCGGCCGGCCATCGCTGTCGTCATGCAAATGGTGGAGGGCACGCCATTCCCCAGCGACCGCCGCTGCCGTCATGCCTGGTGGATCTCGCCCGGCGGCAGGCGCAGGGCGGCGGCGCCGCTCAAGAGCAGGCGGGCCAGTTCCGACTGGCGCGCGGCGCCGGTCTTGGCGAGCACGCGCTGCAGGTGGGTGCGGACGGTCGAGCGGCGGACCCGCAGCTCGGCGGCGATGTCGTCGAGGGTGCCGCCGGCGGCGAGCCGGGCGGCGATGCGCGCCTCGGCCGGCGTCAGGCCGTGGAGGCGGCGCAGCAGAGCGAGGTTGAGCACGGCGGGTCCGTGGTCGGCGGCGAACACGGCCACCAGCGCCTCCGCCGGCGCCGCGACGCTCCAGAGCAGGAGGGTGAGCACCTCGGCGCCCGCCCCGCGCAGGGCGAGCAGGGTGCGGCGCTGGGCCTGCCCGTGCGCCGCGGCCACGGCGTGTCGCAGGCGCTGGGTGTCGGCGGCGCCGGCGGCGAGCAGGCGGTGCCCCGAGACGCGCAGCGCGCCGCCGCGCCGCAGCAGGTCGCCGGCGGCGGCGTTCGCGAAGCGCACGCCGGCGTCGGCGTCGACCAGCAGCAGGGCCCGCGGCAGCGCGTCGAGCAGCGCGGCCAGCGCCGCGCTCGGCGCCTCGGCGGTGGCTGCGCCGCCGGCCGTCGGCGGCGCGCACGGCACTGTCGTGGCGGGCTGGGTCATCCGATCGGCGGACCATCGCAACCGGCGTACCAGCGAGGGCGCGGGCATCCGCGCACGGCGGGGACGCCCCCCGCTGCGCAGCCGCTGCACGGCGCCACGGGCGCGCTGCGCAGTTGCCGCACAGCGGCGGCCGCGCGGCCGCGTGGGCGCGCGGCGTGTCAGCGCCGCTGATCGGGTCGCCTCAGCGCGGCCTGGAGACGTCGCGGCGCTGATGCGGCGCGGGGAAGAGCGGCGCTGACGGGCCGCCCTCCGGGCGCGGCCCGTCGGGCGTCGACGTCAGCGTCCCGCGCGACCGCGAGCCGTTCAGAGCTCGCCGAGACGGCGGAGCTTCTCCTTCACCTCGCGCAGGATGCTGGGTGGCAACGTCCCCAACCGCCGGCGCAGGCGGCGATTGTCGATCGCCCGGCTCTGATCGATCATGATCTCGCACTCGGCGGCGTTTCCCGCCATGCGCTTGGGGAGCACGACGCGAAGCAGGTTCTGCCCGGAGAGCCGGGTCGTGCAAGGCAGGACCCAGGTCGAGGGATGCCCGACGCCGTTCAGCAGATCGGTCTGGATCACCAGCACGGGCCGCAGTTTCCAGCCTCCGTACCCCGTGTCGGCCGCAGATCGGCCAGATACAGGGCCCCATGCGCGATCGACGCGCTCAATCGAGCCCCTCGTCCGACAGGTGGTCCAGGTCGTCGGTCGCCTCCCGGCTCGACCACCGCGTGGCGCGGGACGCCTCGCGGTACGCCTCCCGGAGCGCGCGGCGCTCGGTCGTCTCCTGCAGGAGCCGCAACCCGCGACGGATCACCTCCACGTTGCTCTTCAGCTTGAGGCGCGACTTGAGCGCCTGCACCAGCTCCAGCTCGGGTCGGGGAAGGGTCACGCTCGACTTGGTACTCGATTTCATACCGGTCTCGATACCCGGATCGTCCCACGGCGGCAACGCCCGATTCGCGGCGCGGCAAGGACGGTCGCGGCTGATTGCGCGCGGCGCGCGGCGCCATCGCGAGCAGGGTGCGGGCGAGATCTTCACCGCGGATCGCGTCGTCCAACACGTTGCAAAACCATCGACGATCGACGATGCAAAGACGTCGTGAACCCCGCTCGCATTTCGCCGCTGGTTCTCGCGCGGCACGCGCTGACGGCGCTGGTGATGCTGGTCGGGGCGCGGGGGGCGGCGCGGGCGACCTGCAACGTCATCCCCGGCGTCAGCAACACCTTCCGCGGCGCCCGCGGGACCATCGACCGGCCGTTCGCCGGGCCGGGGGACGTGCTGACGCTGCGACTGAGCGCGTCGTGCGACGGTGACGCGAGCGCCTTCGGGACCGACCCCGGCGCCCTGGTGGCGACCTTCGTGTTCACGCCGCCGGCGGGGCCGCGCAACGTGGTGGCGCTGGCGGCCGACTGCGGGGCGCTGGCGGAGCGCCTGGCGCGCTGCCGCGGGCGCGGCGACGTCGCCGGCGCGGTCTGCGTGCCGGCGCGCACCAGCATGCCCGAGGGCGGCGTCGACCTGGCGCTGCGCGACGGGCGGCTCGACGTGCGCGTGCCGGACACCGACGCGCTGCTGCCGCCGGCCGGCGACGGCCGCGGCTTCACCGGAGCGGCGGCGGTCGCGATCACCGGCGCGGACGACGAGCTGCCGTGCGCGCTGGCGGCGCAGCCCTGCCGCGAGCAGGCCGGCGCGCTCGCCTGCATCGACGAGCTCTACAGCGTCAACGACACCTGCGACCGGACGCCGCACGAGCTGTTCTCCCACTTCACCGCCCTGCCGGCGGCGAACGAGTACGGCGCCCTGTGCAGCGACGGGCGCGGCTGCAGCGGCGCCGCGGACGAGCTGCGCTTCACCATCGACGCCGATGGCAACGTGCTGGCGCCGATCCACTGGAGCGACGTGCTGCCGCCGGAGAAGGTCGACCTGGCGCGCCTGGTGCGCGCCACCGTGGCGGTCCGCGCCTTCCCCGATCGACCCGACCTCGTCCGGGTGCCGAACCGCGGCTTCCTGCACGCCTATTCGCCCGAGGGCAGCGTGTTGCCGCCGCTGTTCCTGCCGCAGCGCGACCCCACCGCGCCGGACGGCGTGACGCTCTTCGGCACCGCCGACGCCGACCGCGGCGTGGTGCGCGTCGATCGCCGCAGCGTCACCTTCCACGCCTGCGCCGGCGGCGCCAACGACGGGCTCCCCTGCTACAACGGCGGCGACTGCCCCGCCGGCCGGTGCCGGCCCGCGACCTGCAACGGCGGCTCGCGCGCCGGCGAGCCCTGCGCCGGCGACGGCGAATGCCCGGAGGGCGAGTGCGGCGCCGCCCTCTTCGATTTCCGCACCCGCCTGACCGCCGGCGTCGGTCCGGTCACGGTGGCGCGCACCGGCGCCGGCGCCTGCGCGCGGTCCGGCACCGCGTGCGGCGGCGACGGCGACTGCGCCGCCGGCGATCACTGCGCCGGGTTCACGCTGCGGGCGCAGAATCCGGTCGGCCTCGACGGCCTGTTCGAATCGGACACCATGCTGGTGTCGGTCATCCCGGAGGCGTTCGCCAAGGAGGACCTCGACGGCGACGGCGACCAGACCGACGACGTGCTGCTGCTCACCGATCGGGTGTCGGGCGCGCGCCTGGCCATCGGCCGCGACGGCGCCCCCGGCCGCGCCGTCGCGCGCATCGACACGCCGCCGCTCAGCTTCCCCGCGGTGGTCGTCGCCGACGACCTCGTCGCCTTCCTCGAACCCGAGCCGCTCGCCGGCGAGGCGGATCTCAACGGCGATGGCGACGCGGTCGATACCATCCTGCGGGTCTTCCAGCGCACCCCCAATGGCATCGTCGAGCTCACCGAGGGGCGGGTGCTGACCGCCGACGCGGCGCCGGTGATCGACGGCGACAGCCTGGCGATCATCGGCGGCCAGGTGATCTTCCGCACCGCGGAAGCGTCGGCGGCGCCGCGCCGCATCCGGCGGGTGAGCGTCGCCAGCGACGGCGCGGAAGCCGACGCCGCGTCGGCCGCCCCGGCGATCTCCGCCGACGGCCGCCAGGTCGCATTCGAGAGCGCCGCCACCAACCTGGCGCCCGGCCTCGACGCCCACGGCGTGTTCGTGCACGAGCTCGACAGCGGCGTGACGACGGCGCTGCCGCTGCGCGACCCGCGCCACGACGGCGGCTGGCCAGGGGTGCGCGTGCCGCCCGGCGCCGCCGCCGAGTCGCCCGCCCTCTCCGGCGACGGCCGCTACGTCGCCGTCGCCGCGCCGGACGAGCTGGGGCGGAAGCAGGTCTGGATCACCGACCGCGACGCCGACGGCAACGGCGTGTTCGACGAAAGCGACGGCGTCTCGACGGCGATCGTCAGCACCGACGTGCGCGGCCGCCAGCCCGGCGAGAAGGACAGCCTGTTTCCGTCCCTGACGCCCGATGCGCAACTGCTCACGTTCCTGACCGCGTCGCGCAACCTGCACGTCGATGGCGCCGGCAAGCTGCGCAACATGTGGCAGCACTGGGACCCCGACACCGATACCGTCCTCGCCAGCGATGCCGTGGAGAGCGGGGGCGTGCTGGCGAACACCGACTCGCTCCGCCAGCTCGCCCCGATCGCGCCCAATGGCGACGTCGTCTTCTCCTCGCCAGCCGACAATCTGGTCGACGACGACACCAACGACTTCTGCCTCAACGCCGGCGGCAATACCCGCTGCGCCGACATCTTCGTCTACTCGCCGCTGTACTGGCCGCTGCGCGTGCGCAACGGTGACCGGGAAGACTACCGGCGCACGGGTTTCGAGCGGGTCAGCCTCGACAGCGATGGGCGGCAGGCGAACCAGCAGTCGTCGGCCCCGGCGATCTCGTGGGACGGCCGGTTCGTGGGGTTCATCAGCGTGGCCTCGAACCTGGTGCCGGGCGACACCAACGGCACCGCCGATGTCTTCCTGCGCGACCGGCGCGCGCGGACGACGACGCGCGTGTCGGTCGCCTCCGACCGCGCGCAGGCCGACGGTCCGTCGTTCGACCGCGTCCTCGCGCTCTCGGCCGACGGCCGCTACCTCGCCTTCACCAGCACCGCGACCAATCTGGCCCCCGGCAGCACGCTGTGCGACGCCGACGGCGACGGTCGGGCGAGCGAGACGTGCGCGAACGTGTACCTGCACGATCGCTTCACCGGTTTCACCCAGCGCGTGAGCGCCGGCCTCGGCGGCGCCGCGCCGGATGGCCCCTCGAGCAGCCCGGCGATGTCGGCCGACGGCCTGACCGTCGCGTTCCGCAGCGAGGCCGGCAACCTGGTCGCCGGCGACGACAACCGCACCTGCGCGCGCGGCGGACGCCCCATCAACTGCGGCGACATCTTCGTATCCGAACCGGACCCGGCGGCGCTGGCCGCCGACCCGGCGCTCGATCTCGACGGCGACGGCGACCTCGACGACACGGTCCTGCGCGCCTTCGATCCGCAGTCGCGCACCGTGACCACCATCGGCCGCGCCAGCGCCGCGGCCGCCGCCGGCGACGGCGTCGCCTTCCTCAGCCCGGAATGCGACGGCGGCGCGCGGGCATGCCGCCACGGGATCGACCTCAATGGCGACGGCGACCTCGACGACACGGTGGCGTTCTTCTGGCGGCCCGGCGCGGCCGCCGAGAACCTGCGTCAGGACGGCAGGGAGATCGCCGCCTCGGACAGCGTCGTGGCGGTGGTCACCGATCGACCGCGCCCCTCCGCGGTGCCGCAGGACGGGCCGTACACCTCGCTCAACGTGTACCGCATCGGCGACGCGCCGGGGCAGTGGGCGCACGTCGACCGCGACGCCGCGGACGTGCAGGTCGCCGGTCACATCGTCGCCTTCACCGAGGGCGAGTACTGGCCGAACGGGCTCACCAGACGGCAGGATTTCGACGCCCATGACCGCGTCCTGCGCGTCTACGACGCCGAGCAGCGGGCGATGCGCGCCGGCCTCGAGGGCGCGTTCGCGCAGGCGGCGGACGACTTCGTCCTCGGCACCTCGCTGCTGGCCTTCAGCCAGCGCGAGGGATCGCGGGGGCAGGGCTACAGCAGCGCGTGCGATCCGAACGACGATCACGACTGCCTCGACGGCGTGCTCGAGGTGTACGACCTCGCGGCGGACGAGGTGATGGAGACCGGCCAGGCGGTGACGCCCTGCGCGATGGCGGCCTGCAAGCCGCGGCACGCCTTCCAGGTGTCGAACGAGACGGTCACGTTCCTCACCGACGAGCGACAGCAGGGCGACCGGGATCTGAACCAGGACGGCAAGCTCGGTCTCGTGCTGCAGAGCTTCAACGTCCGCGCCGCGCGCGCGGCGCACGCGGCGGCGACCGCGGGCGCGGCAGCGGTCGGCAGCGGCGGCAGCAACGGCGCGGTCACGGTGCTGGGGGCGATCGCCACCGGCGTCTGCACCACCACCGGCGAGCCCTGCGTCGCCGCCGACGCGTGCGGCAGCGGCGGCGAGTGCTACCTGCCGCCCGGCGGCTGCCTCGTCGATCTCGGCACGACCTGCGACTTCCTCGATCCCGCCATCGCCAACCACGGCTGCCCGAGCGGCGCGTTCTGCGAGCCGACGCGATTCGGCCGGGGCCGCTGTCGCGTCCAACAGGGACCGTGCGCCAGCGATGCCGACTGCTCTGCGCCGGCGCACTGCAGCGACGGCGGCACGTCGTTGCAGCGCCTGCTGGCCCCGTTCACCGACCGCTCCGCCGACGACGGCCAGTTGTTCGTCGGCTCGGGCCGCTGCGTCGAGGATCTCGGCACCGCGTGCAGCCGCGGCGGCAGCGCGTGCGCGGCGGGGCTGAGCTGCGACGTCGCCGACGCCGCCTCCGGCCGCCGCACCTGCCAGCGCCGGTACGGCACCTGCCGGACCGACGCCGACTGCGCCGCCGGCGCGCTCTGCCGCAACGCCGCCATCGTCGCCGCCGCGGCCGACAGCGACGGCGACGAGATCCCCGATCCGTACGACAACTGCCCGTTCCTCAGCAACGTCGACCAGCTCGACAGCACCGGCTCCGGGGTCGGCGACGCCTGCCGCGGCTCCGCGTCGCCGTCGCCGACGGCGTTTCCCACGGTGACGCGGACGCCGTCGCCACCTGCCGGCGCGACGGTACCGGCGACGCCGACGGCGATGGCGACGCGCACGGCGACGGGGACGCTGACCGCGACGCCGACCCGCCCGGCCACCGCGACGGCGCGGGACACGGTCACGCCGACGCGGCGAAACGACGGCGGCGGCTGCGCGATCGGCCGCGGGCGTCGCGGGGCGGCGGATGCGGTGCCCGTGCTGTTCGCCCTGGCGCTGGCCGCCCTGTGCGGCGCCCGGCGCCGGCGCTGAGGGCGCTCGGCATCCCTGCGCGCCGGCGGCTGCCTGGCGCGCCTCCGGAACCCTCGCGGCGCCGCGCGCCGCTACTCGCAGACGTCCCGCGGCAGATCGAGGCAGGAGGCGTAGGTGGTGACGTCGCCAGCGCGGTCGAGCCGCACGCCGCCGTCGGGGCCGAACGTCGCCTGCACGCTGCCGGCGGGAAGGCCGATGTGCAGGATGCCGCCGGTGAAGCACGGCTGGCCGAGCGGATACGCGAGCGGCTGCTCGCTGTGCAGCGCGATGCGCTCGCCCAGGCAGTCGGCGTCCATCGCGCCGTCGATCTCGATCGTGCCGCTGTCGCGGTGTTGCGTCACCGTCATCTGGTGCAGCGTTGCGGCGAAACCGAACGGCCCGTCGCCATGGGTGTCGTCGATGCGGACGGGACCGTCGGCGATCGCGACCACGGTGATCGGATCACAGGTGCCCTGGAAGCCGTGGAATTCGACCGTCACCTGCGTCGCGTCGAACTGCGCTCGCACCGTGCGGCCCTGCGCGCCGGTGTAGGTGATCGGTCCGTTGATGGTGACGACCCCGCCCTTGATCTGGCACGGCGGGTCGCCGAGCGTGAGGTTCCGCAACGTCACCAGCGCGTCGACGCGGGAAGCCAGCAGCGGCACCCGGTCGGAGGATTGGAGCGAGGCGTCGAGGGCGAAGTCGATGGCGACGTTGAACGGCAGAAGCTGGTCGGGGCACTGGCCGGGCGCGGTGATCTCGGCGCTGCCGGTCGACTCGACCACGCCGTCGACGGTGGCGATGGCGCAGTGATCGGCGGTCGCGGAGGTGACGAAGGTGCCCGTCCCCGTGTCCTCGCAGGCGCTATCCAGGGTGCCGCCCAGCTCGCACTCCTGCGAGCGACCGATGCTGTCGAGCGCCCCGGCGACGAGGTCCGAGAGCCCCGGCAGCGGCGCCAACGCGCGCGCGGTCACGAGGGCGACCGCCGCGGGATCGCCCGACGCCGCGGGGCAGCCCACGAGCGCGTTGTTCACGGCCGCGATCAGCTCGTTGATCGTCACCGCGCCATCGCCGTTCGTATCGCCGACCGCGCACGTCGCCAGGTCCGCCGTGCCGAGGGCGACGTTCACCAGGCTGATCAGCTCATTGATGGCGACGGTGCCGTCCGCACTGCAGTCGCCGGCGCAGGACGCGGCAATCACCCGCGAGGACACGAGCAGCGCGCAGCAGGCGAGCGCCGCGCAGGCATGGCGACGCAATGCACCGATGAGAGTCGTCCGCATGAACGTCCACACTTTCACAGCGCGACGAACATGCCAACTCGGGACGCCGACGAGCCAGGCGATCGCGCCGCGGTCTTGGCGGAGGGGGCACGCATACCAGCCCCCGGGGCACTCCAGAGAGTGAAGCGGACCCAAGGGCGTGAGCGCGAAGCGAAGACGCGCGGGATCGGATATCGGACGATCATCAACCAGGCGCTGCCGAAGGCGTCGGCCTGTTCCAGGAACTCGCGTAAGGCGCTCTCCCGACATGCCGCGCTCCTCCACTGCGGCCCGCCGGGTTGCCGTGCAGACGATTCGCAGATTCGGACCGAGACGCGCGCGCCCTCGGCAGGAGCGCGCAGCCCGACGGCACAAGCCTGGGCGCGGCGGCTTCCTGCCGCCAGCCGACGCCTTTCCTGCTGCGCCCATAGCGTCGAGATCCGGCAAACGGATCCCGGCAACCAGGCTGGCGAAGGACCGCCTGCCCAGGGATGCACACGACCTCATCAGGGATATGGAGTCGAGAAGCGGAGCCCCGAGCCCTTGCGGGATGCCGGTTTTCAACTGCGCCGGGGTGGGTGTTGTGGCGTGCCGTGCGATAGCTCCGTGTCCGCAAAACCAGGGCCCCACGGCCCGGCGTGGTGCCCTGGCGTGCCGCGCGGCGCCGCTACGGCCCGCCGCGTTGATTTGCAGGGTATTTGCGGAATCGGACAGCGGAAACGGCTCGCCCCTCACCGGGTGCGCGCGCGGCCTGACGGCGCACGCCTGGCCGGGGCCTGCTTCCTTCTGCCAGCCGACGCCTCCTCTTCACCGGCCGCTCCCACATCGTCGAGATCCTCCAAGCGGACTCCCTTGCCGGCGCGCAGGCTGCCCCGCGCCGCAGCGATGCGATCGAAAAAGGGCGGATCGTTCTCCAGCCGGTAATCGAACCACTCATCCTCGGAGTCAAAACCGATCAGGACGCCGGCCGCCTTGCCATGGCGCGTGATCACGATCTCTTCCTTCGCCGCCTGGCGCAGGTAGCGAGACAGGTCGTCTTTCACTTCCGACAACGGGACTTCCTTCATCGCGCATCCTTTCCTTCATTCTCCGGACGCCTGAGGACCCGGTTCGCCGTGGCGCTCGAGCCAGGCGGCCGCGTGCGACTTCGCCACGACCGCCAGCACTTCGACGCGTTGCTCGACCACGTCGCAGAAGATTCGGACATCCTCCACGCGGAGACGGTACTGCGGGCGACGCATGCCCCGCAGCCTCTTGATCCGGCTTCGGCTGGTCTTCGTTGGTTCATGGCGCAGCCATCGCTCCAGAGCGTCCCGAACCGCTGCTCGATCGGCGGCTCTCAGCGCCTCGAGATCCTCCACTGCCTCGGGGGCCAGGACGATCAAATGGCGCATTCTGGCCAGACTCTCGCCAGATTTCCGGAATGCGGCAACCGACCTCTGGCAACCTGCCGGGACCAGCATGCGAGCTTCGGATACGAACGCGGTGATACCAGCCACCAGGCTTCTGAACTGCTCGGCAGTGATCTTGCGCGCCGCGAGCAGCGCCTGAGGAACCGTGCGATACGCCGCCATCGGTTCGGGCGCGACGCACACCTCGGCCGATCGCGGCACCTCTTCCAGGGCCCGCTGCGGTACTCCGCCAAACGCGAAGGCGGAGACGACGACGCCGGTATCAACGACGACGCGTGGCCTTCGTCCCACGCGTCGCGACACGCTTCCTCCGCACCGTGCGGACTGCCTCCTCGACGTCGTCGACCGTCAGAGTGGTGCCCCGAAACGCTTCGCGCGCCACGCGAAAGGCCGGCTCCAACCGCTGCTCGGGAGAGAGCGCGGCGAGGATGAGCTCCTCAGGGGTGAGTTTCTCGGCACCGGCCTTCACGGTTTCGACCTCTGAACTTCCAGTGGCCAGATCGCTCGCCCGCGTCACAATGAACAAGCCAGAGGGTGGTCCCGCCCAGCCAGTCCACACGAGCATGACCGCACCGCCAGCGGAGGGGGTATGCGTTCCTCTAAAGAAACGACGGAGGGGGAGGGATTCGAACCCCCGAGCCCTTGCGGGCTGCCGGTTCTCAAGTGCGCCGGGGTGGGTGTTGCAGCGCCCCTCGGCGTGCCTTGGTGTCCGGAACATCGGGCCTGCGCGCCCGGTTTCATATCGGCCCGTCCCATGTTGTACCGATTGGTGCCGCGGCGTTGATTTGCAGAGTATTGGCCGATCCCCTCGCAGACCGTGGACAGACCGGCTGAATTTCGGTATTTACCGAAAGTGCGGTTCGAGTGGGATGGTCGGAAGGCCTGGGCGAACCGCGCGAAGCACGGCGTCAGCTTCGAGGAAGCGATTACAGCATTCGATGATCCATTTGCCCTGGTGGCGGTCGATACGCGCCACTCGACGCCGGATGAGGAGCGCACATGGCTGATCGGGGCCGCGGATGTTGCCGCCCTCGTCGTCGTCTACACAACCCGGGACGCGGGCGAGGTGTTTCGTATCATCAGTGCGCGGCGTGCCAGCCGGCGGGAGCGGAAGCGCTATGAAGAAGCTCGAGGAATTTCCGTTTGAGAAGGCCCGGCGACGAACCGCCCGCGAAGTCGAGGCCGCACGCAAGGCCATCGAAACCAAGCTGGGCACGACGCGGCCGCGGCGCGGGCGTCCCCCCAAGGGCGACGACAAGTACACCCCGGTATCAATCCGACTCGATCCACGCGTCCTCGCCTGGGCCAAGCGCGAAGCCAAGAAGCGCGGGCTCGGGTATCAGACGATCATCAACCAGGCCCTACTGAAGGCGTCCGCCTGATTCGGCGTCGCGCGTCGAGCGCTCTGCCGACACCAGCCGAGAGGAAGCGGAGGGGAAGGCATTCGAACCCCAGAGCCCTTGCGGGCTGCCGGTTTTCAAGTGCGCCGGGATGGGTGCCCTGGCGTGCCTCGCCCTCCCTCGGTGTCCGGCAATTCGTGGCCAGTGACCCGACGCCGCGCCTCAGTGTCCCTCGACATCACGCCGTGTGCCGCGGCGCTGATTTGCAGAGTATTTGCAACGATCGGGCTACGCCGCGCGCGTGTCGATCCCCTCGAACCCCACCGACAATCGCCCGCCGAGGGCACGGGCGATACGGTCCAGCAGGTCGAGCGAAGGGGTGAAGGCCGATCCACTCGTTGCCCCTCACGCCGCCTCGATCTCGACCCTGTATCTCAACCCGGCCGCGTCCAGTTCCCCCTGGATGGCGAGACGCACCAGCACGGATTCGGGGTAACCGAGCGTGCGCGCCCACTTCGCCGCACGCTCGGGACTCACGGTCTTGCGCCCCTTCTCAACGTCGCAGAGATGCGACTTCGAGACGCCGAGCTTCTTGGCGCACTCGTCCTGCGAGAGGTCCTCGCTCTTCCGGATGGACTCGATGGCCCTGCCGAGGGTCAGGGAGCCGCCCGAAATCTTCTCCAGCCGCTTCATTGTCTCCGACTTCATTTCCTTGCCCTTGCGCATGGACACCCCGTCAGTAGTCGTGCTTGCTCACCTCTTCGATCGAAACGAACCTGGCCGTGCCTTCCTTGACCTCGTAGATGGCTCGGTACGCACGGCTCAGCCGGATCGACCGCTGGCCCGCGCGGTCTCCCTTGAGCGCCTCATCGTGGTAGCCCCGCACCTTGCGTACCTGTTCGACACCATCGCGTTCGACTGCCGCGACCCAGATCATCAGATTGTCCACAATGTGCCGTGGACACTTGCGGAGCTGTTTCTCCGCAACCCTGGTGATCTCGACCCGGCGGATCATCGGGCGCGACGGTACACCCGTAGGGTGAACCCATCAAGGGGAGCCAACGGGTGCAGGCTGCTCGACTGCTCGGCTCCGGGCGGTCAATCGCGCCGCTGGCTCGACGCCGCATGACGAGCCGCCCAGCGGTTCAGGAACGGAGGGGGAGGGATTCGAACCCCCGAGCCCTTCCCTTGCGGGCTGCCGGTTTTCAAGTGCGCCGGGGTGGGTGCCCTGACGTTGCTCGCCGCCCCTGGTGTCTGGAAATCAGTGGTCGGGGACCCGGCGCGGTGCCTCGGCATCCCTCGTCATGACCTCGTGTGCCGCGAAGTTGATTTGCAGAACATTGAACATTGGCAACTCGCGGGCTAGGCAGCGCGTGTACCGATCCCCTCGAACCCCACCGACAGGCGCCCGCCAAGGGCACGAGCGATACGATCCAGCAGGTCGAGCGACGGGGTGAACGCTGAGCCGCCCTCGATCCGGGCGACGACCGCCTGCGTCGTCTTCGCCCGCGTGGCGAGTTGCGCCTGCGTCAGGCCAGCCTGTGAGCGCGCTCGCTTCACCATCACCGCGATCGTCGCCCGCACGACACTCGCGTCGATCCGGGCGCGCAGACGGGGATTGCCTACCACCCTGCGGCGGACGTCCGCGAGCGCGTCACCGCCGATGTGCGGGTTGCGAGCTTTCGGCTTCTTCATCGGAACCCTCCCAGAACTTCCCTCGCCCGTCGCGTGGCGAGGTCGAGATCGCTGCGCGCCGTTCGCTGTCCCTGCTTCTTGAAGGCATGCAGCAGCACCATCTCCGGTCCGCGAACGATGACGTACGCCACTCGGTGCCGCCCTACCCGAACCTCCCAGAGTTTGCCGTCGAGTTGGTGCAGCGACACCGGCGCATCGAGACCGAACAGTCCGAGCAGCGTCAGAGTCTCATCCCAGTCATCTCGCTCGCGGGTCGGCAGCGTGGCGATATACGCGGACCGGCTCGTCTCCCCAGCGGAGCGGTAGTACCGGATGCGCACGACACGGTTTACTCCCTATCGGGCATACTCCTGCAACGTCGTCTCCGTTGACCATGTCGCCGCCGGCAGGATCGGCGCGATTGAGGAAGCGGAGGGGGAGGGATTCGAACCCCCGAGCCCTTGCGGGCTGCCGGTTTTCAAGACCGGTGCCATAGACCAACTCGGCCACCCCTCCTCATGACGAAATCGACTGCTTACGACGTCTCCTGTTCGACGCAAGGTCCGAATTGTGGCGCTGATGGCGATCCAGTAGGCCTCATCGGCGGAGCGCCCGCCACGCCCGCTCGTCCCTGGGTCCGCCGTGCAGCCGGGGATGAAGGTTCCTCGCCAGGTCCGGCACCCTCCGCCACGGGGAATCCGGAGATCCCCGGCGGCCTCTCGAATGTGCGCGACAAGAACGGATCACCGCCGCCGGCTATCCGGCCAGCTTCTCTTTGAGCCACAAGTTGACAAGGCTCTCGGGGGTGAGGCCTCGCGTCGCGGCGCACCGGCGCACTTCACGCAAGATACCGGGGTCCACCGCCACGAGGAAGCGACGGCGCTTGATGGCCACGTCGAAGACGGCGGCACGCGTCGGCTCGCCAACGTTACCGAGGTCGTGCGTATCCCAGTAGGCTCCGATTTCCTCGTAGGTCTGCGCCTTCGATATGGCGGACCTCTTCGGTTGTTCCCCTCCCTTACTTCTTTTCATAGAGTCTCCGCTCCCGACGGCTTGGCTCGCGCGCACTGAGAATCAGCGCGTCGTGCATGCGCGGTTTGTAAATGAAGAACACGAGCAGGCGCCGGCCGGCGTGCGTTCGACCAAGCGCCACGTACACGTTCTCGCCAGGCTTGTGCCCCCGTTCCACGAAGCGAAATCGCGGCTGCGCTGCGAGCACGTCCTCTACCTCCGCAGTAGTCACGTGATGCTTGCTCTCCAGCTTGTCGACGATCGCTTCGAGCCATGTGATGCCCTCAATCCGCACGCGCTGCGCCTCCGCCAGCTCCCGCCGACCGAGTTACCATAGCAGCATCTCGCCCCGCGACATTCGGGGACGCACAGTGTCCCAGAAGCGTCCACGCAGGGTTCGAAACGAGGAGAACTGATTCGAACGGAGATGCGCTGGGCAGCGCGAGAGAATCCATATGGCCCAGGCATTTCCGCGAAATCCTCCGCCGGCTCTGCGGTTGCGGGAGCCAGCCCAATCAGCTTTCAAGACCGGTGCCATAGACCAACTCGGCCACCCCTCCGGTGGGCTGTTCGTGGCTACCACTCCGCTCGCGGGCAGGCCACTCCGGCGGCACGGGCGAGCGCCCCGCGGCGTCAGTCGCGGCGGCGCTCGCGGGCGCGGTCGGCGCGCAGGCGCGTGGCGCGGTAGAGCAGCGTGATGGCGATCCACACGGCGAGCACCGCGAGCGGGTAGGCGAGCAGCCGCGGGAAGGCGGCGGCGAGCAGGCCGGCGGCGAGCAGGAGCGCGCCGGCCGCCAGCAGGACGCGCGCTTCGATCGGCTCCAGCACGCGCTGGTTGGTGAAGGCGGCGCCGACGGTGCGGCCGATGCGCAGCGCGCCGGCGGCGGCGCGGCCGGCGCTGCTGCTGCGGTCGCCGGGCGCGGTCGCGGCCGGCGGGCGGCGCGGCGGCGATGCGCGCGCCGGGGGTGCAGCACGACCTCGGTCGCGTTCTCCAGGTCGCGCAGATAGACCTGCTCCATGGCGCGCGCGAACCCCTCGTCCTCGACGACGACGTCGAGCTCGCAGTTGCCGAGCCAGCTCGCGACGTTGAGGTTCGTCGAGCCGACGCGCGCCCAGATCGAATCGGCGACCGCGGTCTTGGCGTGCAGCATGGTGCCGTTCCACTCGTAGACGCGGACGCCGGCGGTGAGCAGCGGCCGGTACCCGGCGCGCGACAGCGGCCGCAGCACCGGAATGTCGGTGCCGCCCGGGACCAGCAGGCGCACGTCGACGCCGTCCAGCGCCGCCGCCCGCAGCGCCTGCACGTAGGCCGTGGTGCCCGCGAAGTAGGCGTCGGTGAGCCACAGGCGCCGCCGCGCCACCGCCGCGACGAGCTGGTCGACGCGAAAGAGCGCCGCGGTGCCGGGCAGCGTGGCGACGACGCGCAGCGCGGTGTCGCCGACGGCGGTCGCGGCGACCGCACCGGCATCGGCGGCCGGAATCGGCTCCCCGAGCATGGCCCACATCTGGGCGAAGGCCCGCTCCATCTCCGCCACCGCCGGACCGCGCACCTCGATGCCGGTGTCGCGCCAGGGCTCGAGCCCCGCCTCGGGTCGCCCGATCCACATGTGGCCGACGCACAGGCCGGTGACGAAGCCGATCTCGCCGTCGACCGCGAGCATCTTGCGGTGATCGCGACTCAGCCATCCGAAGGCCGAGTCGACGCGCGGCGGGTTGTAGCACCGCACCTCGACGCCGCCGGCGCGCAGGGCGCGCCAGAAGCGGCGCGAGGTCCGCCCGACGCCACCCATCCAGTCGTAGATCAGCCGCACCCGCACGCCGTCGCGCGCCCGGGCGATCAACGCCGCGGCGAACTGCCGGCCGACGTCGTCCTCGTGGATGATGTAGCTCTCGAAGTGGATGGTGCGCCGCGCCGCGGCGATGGCGTCGAGCCAGGCGGGGTAGTTCTCGCGCGCATCGATCAGCAGCCGGAGGCGATTGCCCTCGACCAGCGGCGCGCCGGCGACCCGCGAGAACGCCTGGTCGGCGCGCGCGCGCGGCAACAGGCCGGCCATCACCTCCCCGCCGCGGCGACGTCCGGCGATCGCGTGGATCGTCGACGCCGGGCCAGGGCGGCCCCCGATCGGGCCCCCCTCGTCAGGCCGATCGGGCGGCGTCCGATCGCTGGCGCGCGCGCCCCGCACCGCGGCATCGCGTCAACCGCGGCGCAGATACTCGACGACCGCCGCCGGGCGCAGCCCGAAGAGCGCCTTGCGCTCGTTGAGGTAGGCGCTGAAGCAATCGCCGCATTCGTGCCGCTGGGCGTGCCGCAGCGCCGCGTCGTAGCCGTCGCGCACGAGGTTCCGAGGGCGAAAGCTGGCGGCGGTCTGCACGCAGGGCTGGACGTCGCCGTTGGGCTCGATGTGCACGTACACGCGGCCCATGACGCAGTCCGAGCGCCCGGCGCTGGGCCGCGTGAGCTGCCCATAATCGGGCCAGGCGACCGCACGCTCATAGGTCGCGGCGGCGAACATCAGCGGCCGCCCGGCGCGCTTCAAGCGCGCCAGCGTGCGGTACATCTCGCGCGTCTCCCCCTCGTTCAGCGCCAGCGACCGGGCGCCGGCGTCGTAGTAGGGCAGACCGAACATCGCCGGCTGGACGTTGAGGCCGATGCCGCGCGCTTCGCAGTAGCGCAGCATGGGCTCGATCTCGCCGAGGTTGGCGCGCACCACGACCATGTTGATGAACAGCCGCGGCGGGCGCGGCCGCTGCCGCGCCACTTCGATCGCCTCGAGCACGGCGCCGTGCACGCCGGCGCCGCGCACCGCGTCGGTGTGCCCCGGATCGACGGAGTCGAGGCTGAACACCACCTCGTCGACGTGGTCGAGCAGCGACGGGTTCGCCGCCACCTTGGTGCCGTTGGTGACCACGGCGCAGCGAATGCCCGCCGCCCGCACCGCCGCGCAGAGGGTGGCGAAGTCGTGCCGCAGCATCGGCTCGCCGCCCTGCCACTTGAGGCGCATCGTCCCGACCGATCCCAGGTAACGGATGACGTCGAGCCACTGCTCGGTGGTGAGCAGCTCGCTCTTGATGTCCGGACAACTGCAGTAGGCGCAGCGCAGGTTGCACGCATTGAGCAGCACCGCCTGCACCTCGAAGGGATGCACCGGCGCGAAGCGATGGCGCAGGAAGCGGCCGGCGAGCCGGAGCTGTTGGCGACGCGACATCCCGGGTGTCCTACACCGGGCGCGCCCCGGACTGTAGAGGGGGTCGGGCTGGCGCCGGCGGGGTGGGCGGCGCCTCAGGGCGTGACGATCGGGAAGTCCGGGTCCGGGCGGTCGAAGAGGCGGAGGAAGTCGACCAGCGCGAGGCGGCTGCCCTCGACCTGGAGCTCGTCCGAGAAGACGAGATCGCGCAGCCCGGCCTGGCCGGTGGCGAGGCGGACCAAGAGCGGCCGCGTCAGCCGGACCGTCACGTCGGCGTCGGGATCGGGAGCGGCGCGCCGGTGGTGCAGGACGCTGTTTTCGAGCGTCAGCACGTAGCTCTCGTCGAGGTCGGTGAAGATGTAGTTGACGACGGCTCTCTTGCCGTCCGCCTTCGGCCCGTCGAGGCGCGCCGCCATGGCGGTCAGGAACTGCTCCGCCGGCACGTTCTGCAGCAGCTCGGCGGCGGCGCGGCGGGTGAGCGCGTTCTCGGCGACGCCGTGGCGCAGCTCCTGGGCGCCGGTGAGATACGAATCGCGCCACGGGCCCGATTCCTGCTGATAGCCGAGCTGATCGTAGGTGCGGGCGAGCAGCGCGCGCGCCGCCGCGTCGTCCGGGTCGGCGAAGACGAGGTGGTCGAGCAGCATCGCCGCCCAGCGATACTCGCCGCGATCGAACGCCGCCTGCGCCTTGTCGCGCACCGCCGCGGCGCCGCCCATCGCCTCGACGTAGCGCGTCCCCGCCTCCACCGGCGGCAGCGGGTCGAGGTGCGCCGGATTGCCGTCGTACCAGCCGAAGTAGTTCTGGTAGACCGCCTTGGCGTTGTGGCGCACGGTGCCGTAGTAGCCGCGCACCGCGAAGACGTGGCGCAGCGACGGCGGCAGCTCGAGCTGCTCGGCGATCTCCTGCGGCGTGGCGCCGCCGTTGGCGAGGCGCAGCGTCTGGTCGTGCAGGTAGAGGTACGCGTCGCGCTGCTGCGCCAGGTAGGTGCGGACGCGCGCCCGCTCCCACACCGGCCAGTGGTGGCTGGCGAACGCCACCTCGGCATCGGGAAACGTCGCCAGCGCCTCGTCGATGTAGCCGCTCCACTTCAGGGCGTCGCGCACCTTGGCGCCGCGCAGCGTGTAGAGGTTGTGCAGCGTGTGGGAGACGATCTCGGCGCCGCAGTAGGCCTTCTGCGCCGGCAGGTAGAAGGCCATCTCCGCCGGCGCCTCGGAGTCGGGCACGTACTGGAAGACGAACGCCACGCCGTCGATGGTCATCGCCTGCGGCGTGTGGTCGACGAGCTCGGTCGGCACGGCGAAGCTCAGCGAGCCGCTCGCCGGCTGCTTGCCGAGCCCGGTGTCGATGTGACCGCGCTCGCCGCGCGCCAGATTGAGGCCGTACATGTATTGGGCCCGCCGTCCCATGGCGATGCCGGCGAGGATGTTCTCGCTCGTCGCCTCCTCGACGAAGCCCCTGGGGGCGATGATCCGCACCTGGGCGCGGGCCGCCGGATCCTCGGGCAGGACGGCGCGCACGCCGGCGAAGTGGTCGATGTGGCTGTGGGTGAAGAGCACCGCCACCACCGGGGCGCGGTCGAGATGGTCGCGCGCCAGCGCCAGCGCCGCGGCCGCGGTCTCGACGCTGGTCAGCGGGTCGACGACGATCCAGCCGGTCGCGCCGCGGATCAGCGTCATGTTGGACAGGTCGTAGCCGCGCACCTGATAGACGCCGTCGGCGACCTGGAACAGGCCGTGGATGTCGTTGAGCCGCGCCTGGCGCCACAGGCTGGGGTTGGCGCTCGCCGGCGCGGCGCCGTCCTCGAAGCGGTAGGCGGTGGTGTCCCAGACGACCGAGCCATCGGCGCGGGTGATGGTCACATCGCCGTCGCCGGCGATCAGGCCGCGGCGCGCGTCGGCGAAGTCCTGTGCATCCGCCAGCGGCAGGGCATCGGCGACCGCGGCGTTGCGGGCGGTGGTGACGCCGCTGGGGGCCGTGTGGCCGCGTTCGTCGGCATCGGCAGCGTGCTCCACCGCCGGCGGTCGGTGACACGCGGCGAGGACGAGCACGGTCGCGAGCAGGGGCCGAACGGAGCGCATTCGGCGCTTCTACCACGCGGCCGGTGGAGCCGCCCAGCAACCGCCGGCGCGGCAGCTCAGTCGACCGGCAGCGTGAAGGCGAACGTCGCACCGTCGCCCGCCAGCGGCTCGACCCACAGCCGGCCGCCGTGCGCCTCGACGATCGAGCGGCTGATCGACAGGCCCATCCCGAGCCCGTTCGACTTGGTGGTGAAGAAGGGCTCGAACAGGCGCTCGCGCGCCGCCGCGGGCACCCCGCCGCCCTGATCGTGCACCGTCACCTCGACGGCGCGGCCGGCGGCGCGCGTCGCGACGCGGAGGGCGCCGCGCGCGCCGGCGTTGGTCATGACCTCGAGCCCGTTGCGCAGCAGGTTGACGATGACCTGCTCGACCTGGACCGGGTCGACGCGCGCCGCCGGCAGGTCCGGCGCCAGGTCCAGAGCGAGCGAGATCGCGGCACGCCGCGCCTCGGCCTCCACCAACCCCACCGCCGACCCGACCAACTCGTTGACGTCGACGGACCGCCGCGGCGACGCGTCCTTGCGCATGAAGACGCGCAGCCGCTGCAGGACGACGCCGGCGCGCAGCGCCTGGGTGGCGATGTGGGCCGCGGCCTCGACCAGGGCGGCGCGGTCGCTGACGCCGTTGCGCAGCCGCTCGGCGAGGCCGCTGGCGTAGTTGGCGATCGCGCCCAACGGCTGGTTGATCTCGTGCGCCAGCTCGGCGGCGAGACAGTTGACGGTCTCCAGGCGCAGGATGTGCGCCAGCTCGGCCTGGTGGCGGGCCGCTTGTTCCTGGATCCGGCGGCGCTCGGTGACGTCGAGGTAGGTGCCGGTCACGCGCAGGGCCCGGCCGTCCGGCGCCCGTTCGACGACCTTGCCGCGCGTCCGCAACCAGCGATACTCGCCCGACTTCGCGCGCAACCGGTGCTCGACCTCGTAGTGCGGGCTCGTCCCTTCGATGACGTGCGCCGTCCAGGCCTGCTGCACCATGGCCTGGTCGTCGGGGTGGGTGATCGTCACCCAGAAGTCCGATGGCCGTTCGATCTCGCGCGCGACGTAGCCGAGGATCTCGGCCCAGTGCGTGTCGCCGACCACCCGCCCGGTGCGGCCGTCCCAATCCCACATCCCGAGCTCGGTGGCCCGCAACGCCAGGTCCAGGCGCTCCTCGGCCTGCCGACGCTGGGCGACCTCGTTGCGCAGGAGCACGTTCGCCGCGGCCAGGCCGGCGGTGCGCTGCTGCACGCGCTGCTCGAGGGAGTCGCGGGCCTGCTCCAGTGCCCGCTCGGCGCGCTTCTGATCGTCGATGTCGACGGCGAACACGATGACACCGACGATCTCGCCGCGCTCGTTGCGGTCGGGAATCTTGTCGGTGCGGATCCAGCGCTTGTCGCCGCGCGCGGTCTGGATCTGCTCGACGATGCCGAGCTTGGGGACCCCGGACTCGATCACCTCGAGGTCGTCGCGGTGGTAGCTCTCGGCCTCGTCGGGAAAGAGCTCCCACGAGGAACGGCCTTCCATGTCCGCCGGCGTCAGGCCGGCCGCCGCGGCCGCCGCGGCGTTGGCGCGCAGGATGTTGTTGTGGCGGTCCTTGTACCAGACCATCGCCGGCATGCCGTCGAGGATGACGCGCAGCTCCTCGCGCTGCCGCGCCTCCTCGGCGCGGGCGCGATGGCGGTCGGTGACGTCGTTGGTGCAGCCGATGGTGCCGATCACCTGCCCGCCGGCGTCGCGGCGCAGCGAGATGCGCAGGTCGACGAAGATCTCGCTGCCGTCCTTGCGCCGGCTGCGCCACTCGCGCTCCGCGACGCCGTGGTCGCGGAGCTCCGCGACCACCCACTGCATGGCCGCGTCGCGGTCCTCCGGAAAGTAGAGGCGCCCGACGGGCTGCCCGATCATCTCCGACGCGCGGTAGCCGTAGATGCGTTCGGCGGACGCGTTCCAGGCGTTCACGACGCCTTCCCGATCGGTCGCCACCACCCCGTCATGGATCTGATCGAGGAGATCGGCCGAGACGGCGGGCGGCGGCAGCGGCGCGTCGTCCGGGTCCGAGGGCCGTGAGACGCCGGCCACCCTGCGCGCACCTGATGCCATCTGATGATTGGCGCTCTAGCACTCCGGGTGCGGGGTGCCCAGCGCCGAGGGGGACCCCGCCGCCGGGCCCCCCGATCGCCCCACCCCCGTTGCCGGCGCGGCGGCTTGACGCTACCCCCGCCCGCACCGATTATGCGGCCTTTGCCGTGCCGGGGGGACGCACTGGGATGAAGCGCTGGGGAGTCTGGGTCGCTGGAATCGCGGTGGCGCTGTGCGCCGCCGCCGCCTCGGCCGAGCCGTATTTCGCCGTCCGCGAGGGCCAGAAGTGCAGCGCCTGCCACGTCAACATGACCGGCGGCGGCATGCGCACCAGCTTCGTCTCGGCGCACGCCAAGGAGATCCTGCGCTATCCCAACTGGTTCGCGCCGCTGACCAAGCCGACGGACCCGTTCACCGGCGACATCAACCAGTACGTCGGCATCGGCGCCGACCTGCGCGTCGACATGACCGCCACCATGCAGGACAAGCCGAACGCCAACGGGACGGTGCCGAACAATGTCGCCTTCCGCGGCCGCCTCGAGGAATTCGACGTCAACGTCAACCAGGCGACCGGCTACCTCAACGTCAACCTGATCCCCGACCTGCTGAATTTCTATCTCGACCAGCGCTTCGCGCCGAGCCTCGACACGCGCGAGGTGTGGGCGATGGCGCTGCTGCCGTACGACGCCTACATCAAGGCCGGCAAGATGTTCCTGCCCTACGGCCTGCAGTTGCAGGACGACACCGCGTTCATCCGCGGCGGCCGCAACGGCTCGGCGACCACCGGCTTCAGCTTCAACGTCAGCCAGCCGGCCTTCGAGATCGGCTGGGAGCCGGGCCCGATCTCGTTCGCCGCCAGCGCCTCGCAGGGCATCGTCGACGACCGCGACGTCCAGGGGACCGGCACCACCTACGCGCTGTTCGACGGCGTGCCGGTGATCAGCAACTTCCTGATCGGCCAGTCCTGGACGTACGCCGGCACCTCCAGCGGATCCAATGCGTGGGTCGGCGGCTTCACCGGCTTCAACCTCGGTCCCTTCTTCTACGAGGACATCAATCTCGGCACCTTCACCTATCTGGGCGAGGTGGACTGGGGCTTCTTCAACTTCGTCGACCCGAACACCAATCAGCGCGTCAAGCCGGGCGCCTTCATCACCTACAGCGAGGCCAACTACCTGTTCTTCAACTGGCTGAACTTCAAGGTGGCGTTCGACTACGCCGACTACGACGGCAGCCTGCCGCGCCAGGGCAGCGACGCCGAGAACCGCGTCAGCGTCGGCTTCGAGCCCTTCCTTGCCCGCTTCCTGCAGACCCGCTTCTTCTACCGCTGCAGCAACGGCATCGAGACCAACGCCACCCACAACCAGGATCTGTGGATCTTCGAGCTGCACGCCTTCTTCTGACCGGCGGCGCCGCGTCCGCGGCGCCGCCCGTCACTCGCTGTTCGGCGCGCCGGCGTCGATCCAGCCGACGAGGAGCGCGATCTGCTCGGCGGTGAGCGGGGCGCCGGTGAGCGGCATCCTGCTGCCCTCGCCCGGGGCCGGCTCGGTCACCTTGATGATGAGGAAGCTGTCGGCGGGCGCGTTGGGCTGGACGCGCAGCAGGCCCTTGCCGCGGGCGACCGCGTTGTCGGGCTGGACGCCGACCAGGTTGACGTAGGACTGCCCGTCGGAGAGGTCGAGGTTGGCCGAGGCGGTGGCGGCGTCGTGGCAGAAGGCGGTGGCGCAGCGGGGATTGAAGATCGTCGTCTGGATGCGCACCAGCCAGGGCAGCGGCGTCTCGGTCGGCGAGGCCGTCGGCGTCTCGGTGACGGTCGCGGTCGGCGGCGCGGTGCCGGTGATGGTCTGGGTCGGCGTCGCGGTGTCGACCGGCGTCGGCGTCACCGTCGGCGTCTCGGTCACCGTCGGCGGCACGGTGGCGCTGGGCGACGCCGTCGGCGTGGCGCTGGGCCCGGCGGTCCCCGGCGGCGGCGCGCCGTCGGCGATCCAGGCGCGGATCATGTTGATGTCCGAGGCGGGGAGCGGGCTCATCCCCTGCGGCATGCGGGTCCCCTCGCCCAGCCCTGGCCCGGTGAGCTTGCTGAGCAGGAAGCTGGCGTTGGGATCGAACGGCGTCACCCGCAGCAGCCCGCGGGCGGCGGCCACGGGATTGGTCGGGGTCACCCCGACCAGATTGCCGTACGACACGCCGGCGCTGAGGTTCAGGTTGCCCGCCTGGTTGATGCCGTTGTGACAGCCGGCGGACAGGCAGTGCGGGTTGAAGATCTGCTGCTGGATGACGTCGTAGGCGCTGTTCGCCCCACTCGGCGGCGGGCCGTCGCCGGCGCACCCGTAGAGAAGCAGCGCCGCCGGCAGCGCCGCGAGAACCGCCCAGCGGCGCACGCGATCACTCGGCCTTGGTCTCGGCGACCAGGACGGATTGCACGCCGCCCTTGACGAACTTCTTGCCGCTGACGGTGGCGCGCTCGCCCGCCAGTTCCTTGACCTTGTCGTACGGGCCGGGATCGTCGTGATCCTCGAGCAGCAGGTAGACGTCGCCGGCGTCGGTGAGCACGCCCAGCGGCATGCCCTTCTTGGCGCACAGCTCGGCGCACTGCTTGTGCCGCTTCCCCTTGCTGCCCTTCGACAGATAGCAGGCGAGGTCGACCACCTCGCCGCTGACCGTGATCGCGTCCTGCGCCCCCGCCCGCGGCGCCGCCACCGCCGGCGCCAGGCCGACCAGACTGGCCAGCGCCAGCCACCGCGTCACCTCGAAGCACACGTGCCGGAGCTCTCGAAGCTTCATCGCGCCACTATCGGACAGCCGCAGGGGTTGAGTCAATTTGGGGGAGAAGAGGTGTCGCTGCTCAGTGATTCTGTCCGCCCTCAACTGCTCAGTGATTCCGTCCCCCCGGGGTTCATCGTGGTGGTGACGGGATCATGTCGGTGGGGGAAACGGAAGGAGCCCGCAGGGCGACTGGAGTTTTCCCCACCGAGGCGGCGCTCGGCGGCCGCCGCCGCCGGCGCTTGAGCGTGCGGAGGGCGCCGGGCGAGGTGGCGGCGGCCGTGGCGATCACCGTGTCGCCGCCGTAGACGCGCCAGCTGCCGTCGAGGAGCTGGCGCACCTCGACGCGCGTCCCCGCATAGCTGCGCTTGCGCGGGCCGGGCGGGATGTCGAGGACCAGGCCGCCGATCCGCACGGTGTTGTCGTTCAGCACGGTCGCCTCGTACTGGAAGCTGCAGATCCGGCTCAGATCGGTCCCCCGTCGCACCGGCCGCCACGCCGGGGTGGCCTCGGCCGGGGGAATGGCAAACCGCTGGTTGTGCTCCGCCCGAAAGGCCTCCAGCACGGCATTGGCCTCCTCCACGGTCGTGGCCCCCACCAACCGGAGCTCGGAGACCAACCGATCCTGCAGCGTGCCCCACAGCCGCTCCACTCGGCCCTTCGCCTGCGGCGACAGCGCGTAGATCACCTCAATCTCCAAGGCCGCGAGCGCCCGGCCCACCTGCGTCGGGTCTTGGACCCCGCGTAACTCCTCTTCCAGCGTCCAGTGCGCGTCGTTGCGCTTCAGGCTCCCGTGCCGATCCATGTAGGCGCTGTACGGAAGTCCTTTCGCCTCCGCGATCGCTCGCAGCACCCGCAGGTACCCTGCCGCGCACTCCTGCTCCACGAACGACGCCCCAGGCAGCAGCTCGCCGGTCGCGTCATCGATCGCTCCCATCAGGCACAGCATCGGCCCGCGCCCCTCGAGCCACTCGTGTCGGCTGCCGTCCCAGAGGATCATCAACCCCGCCTGCGGTTTGCGGTCTCTGCGCCGGCGGTGTTTCGGGGCGCGCCGCCGGCGCGGCGGCCCGATGCCCGCCGCGCGCAGCAGCCGCTGCACGCTGGCCCGAGAGACCTTGACCCCTTCCACGTCCCCCAGCTTCTCGGTGAAGTGCTGGTCGTTGAACCCGTCGTACTTCTTGCGCCGCAGCTCCAGGATCTGCTCCCGCACCGCTTCCCCCAAGCGGTGCTTCGGCGCCCGCCCCGTGTTCCCGTGCTGCACTCCTTTCGCCCCACGCCGCCCCACCGCCCGCCGCAGCCGTCGCACCTGCCGCTTCGACAGTCCCAGCACCTCCGCCGCTTCTCCCACCGTCAGCGCCCCTCGCTCGATCCGCTCCACGGCGTCCAGCCGCTTCCATTGCCGCTTGCTCATCCTCTCCATCCCTCCTTCTTTGCCGCGGAGGGGCGGACATTTTCACTGAGCAGTTAGGCGGACAAAATCACTGAGCTTCAACATTTGGGGGAGAAGAGGCGGCGAGGAGGCGCGCGAGAGCCCGTGGAAGAACGCCTCCCTCGCCTGCCCCTGGCCCCGACGCCGCGCGGCCGCGCGTCACTCCTGCAGCGGCATCTCCCGCCACTTCCCCGACGCCAGCCACTTCACGTAGGCCATGATCGCCTCGAGCTCCTCCGGCTTCAGGTGGCTGCCGAAGGCGGGCATCTGGACGCGCTGGCGGTCGATGAAGAAGCGCGCGGCGCGGTCGTCGCGCAGGCGCGGGATGCCGCCGTCGGCGATCCAGCCGCGCAGCTCCTCGTCGTCGAGCACCAGCTCCTCGTAATCGGAGCCGCCGAAGCCGGGGATGTATCCCTTGAGCGAGCCGGGGTTCGGCAGCCCGCCGCCGCCCATCTCGCCGTGGCAGGCGAAGCAGCCGTTGGCGGCGGCGAGCTCGGCGCCGTGCGCCGCCGGCTCCTCGCTCGGCGCCAGCAGATCGGAGGCGGCGCGCAGGTAGGCGACCAGCAGGTCGACCTCGCGCTCGCTGACGAAACCGCGATACGCCGGCATGCGGATCGCCTGCGCCGCCATCTCGGCCTGGTACGCCGGCCGCGCGCGCTTCTTCGCCGGCGCGCCATCGAGGATGTACTCGCGCAGGTCCGCGTCGTCGTGCGCGTACATCATCACCGTGCCCTCGCGGAACGCCGGCACCTCGCCGCCCTTGCTGCCCGGATTGTGCACGCCGCCGCGCCCGCCCGGGCCGTGGCAGTTGAAACAGCCCAGGCGCGTCGCCAGCGCCCGACCCTGGTCGATGTCGCTGGCGTACGGCGGCATGACGATGTCGCGCGCCACCGGCCAGGCGAGATACGCGGTCTCGAGGCCGACGACGACGAGCAGCACGAGGGTGACCACACGCAGCATGAACCCGCAGGGTTAGCCGGAAACCTCGGCTTTCACCACCGCCGCGGCGCGGGTAGACAGGCGGTGGCATGCCCCCCCTCGCGCCCGTCCTCCTCGCCGCGATGCTGGTCGGCGCGCCGCCGGATTACGTCGGCCGCGCCCGCTGCGCCGAGTGCCATGCCGACGAGGCGCGGCGGTACGCCGGATCGCACCACGACCTGGCGATGCAGCCGGCGACGCCGGCCACGGTGCTCGGCAGGTTCGACGGCCGCCAGCTCACCTACAACGGCGTGACCTCGACGTTCCGCCGCGAGGGCGGCGCCTTCATCGTCCGCACCGATGGGCCGGACGGCACGCTGCGGGACTATCCCGTTGCCTACACCTTCGGCGTCGAGCCGCTGCAGCAGTACCTGGTCGCCCTGCCCGACGGCCGCCTGCAGGCGCTCAGCCTGTGCTGGGACAGCCGCCCGGCCGCCGCCGGCGGCCAGCGCTGGTTCCACCTCTATCCGGACGAGAAGATCGACTTCCGCGACGAGCTGCACTGGACGGCGCCGGCGCAGAACTGGAACTACATGTGCGCCGCCTGCCACTCGACCGGCCTGCGCCGGCGCTACGACGCCGCGACCGGCCGCTTCGACACGCAGTGGAGCGAGATCGACGTGTCGTGCGAGGCCTGCCACGGTCCCGGCGCCGCGCACGTCGCCTGGGCGGCGCGCCCCGACCGCGCCGCCGACCCGAGCCGCGGCCTGACCGTCGACCTGACGCCGCGCGGCGGCGCCTGGGTCTTCGGCGACGGCGATGCGATCGCCCACCTCTCGGCGCCGCGCGCCAGCCGCGCCCAGCTCGACACCTGTGGCCGCTGCCACGCCCGCGCCGCGCAGATCGCCGAGGAGGACGCGCGCGGGCAGCCGCTGGAGCAGACCCACCTCCTCGCGGCCCTCGACCCGTCCCTCTACCACGCCGACGGTCAGGTGCATGGCGAGGTCTACGAGTACGGGTCCTTCGTCCAGAGCCGCATGCACGCCGCCGGCGTCGTCTGCGGCGACTGCCACGACCCGCACAGCGGCGCCCTGCGCGCCGCGGGCAACGCGGTCTGCGCCACCTGTCACCGCGCCGCCGTGTACGACACGCCGGCCCACCATCACCACGCCGCCGGCAGCGAGGCGGCGCGCTGCGTCACCTGTCACATGCCGGCGCACGACTTCATGGTCATCGACCGCCGCCACGACCACAGCTTCCGCGTGCCGCGGCCGGATCTCGCCGCGGCGTTGGGCACGCCCGACGTCTGCAGCGGCTGCCACGCCGATCGCACGGCGACCTGGGCCGCCGATGCCGTCCGCCAGTGGTACGGACCCGACCGCCGCCGCGGCCCCCGCTTCGCCGACGCGCTCGCCGCTGGCCGCGCCCACGCCGCCGGCGCGGGCGCGCCGCTCGCCGCGGTCGTCGACGACGCCACCCAGCCGGCGATCGCGCGCGCCAGCGCCCTCGACCTGCTGGCGCCGTACCTCACCTCCGGTGACCAGCCGCGCCTCGAACGCGCGCTGCGCGACCCCGATCCGCAGGTGCGGCGCGCCGCGCTGGCGCTGCTCGTCGCCTGGGAGCCGGCGCAACGCTGGCCGCTGGGGGCGCCGCTGCTCGCCGACCCGGTGCGCGGGGTGCGCCTGGCGGCGGTGGATGCCCTCGCCGATGCCGCCGCCGCGGCGCCGCCGGCGCAGCGCGCCGCCTTCGACGCCGCCGTCGCCGAGTACCGCACCGCCCAGATGTTGAACGCCGATCGCGCCGAGTCGTGGCTCAACCTCGGCGCGCTCGACGCCCGCCTCGGCGACGCCGCCGCCGCGGAAACCGCCTATCGGCGCGCCATCGCCACCGACCCGCGCTTCGCGCCGGCCTCCGTGAACCTCGCCGATCTCTACCGCCAGCTCGGCCGCGACGCGGACGGCGAGCGGGTGCTGCGCCAGGGCCTGGCGCACTCGCAGGACCCGACCCTGCACTATGCGCTCGGCCTGCTGCTGATCCGCCAGCAGCGGCGCGCCGAGGCGCTGGCGCCGCTCGCCACCGCCGCCGGCACGGCCCCCGACGCGCCGCGCTACGCCTACGTCTACGCCCTGGCGCTCGACGGCGCCGGTCGCCGCGGCGACGCCATCGCCGCCCTGGAAGCGGCCCATCGCCGCGCCACCGGCGACCGCGACATCCTCACGGCCCTGGTCTCGCTCAACGCCCAGAGCGGCAACACCGCCGCGGCGCAGCGCTGGGGCGCCGCGCTGCAGCAGCTCGGCGCCGAGGCGAAGACGCCCTAGCCATGGCTGGCCCCGATACGACAAGACACCTTCACCACGGAGGCACGGAGACACGGAGGGCTCGGTGCCATAGCGAAGGCGCGGGGCCTCTTCTCACTCCATTTCCAATGAACGTTGGGATGAACGCCGGGCGGGCTTCGAGATCAGTACTCTCCGTGTCTCCGTGCCTCCGTGGTGAAAGTCCTTTGTCGCATCAACGCCAGCCCGGATCATTCATGATCCGCGCTGGGCGGCTCAGAAGCCGATGCGGCGCATGACGGCGCGCGGCAGCAGGCGAATCGCCAGCATGATCCAGCGCCAGATGGCCGGCGCGTAGACGACCGGGGTGCCGCGGTCGAGCGCCCGCACGACCCGCCGCGCCACCGCCTCGGGCTCGCCGGCGAAGGGCGGGGTCGGCAGGCCGGCCGTCATGCCGGTCTTCACGAACCCGGGCTTCACCAGCACCACCTTCAGCCCATCGCCGGCGAACTTGTGATCGAGGCCGGTGAGATAGTGCGACAGGCCCGCCTTGGCGGCGCCGTACAGGATCACCGGCTTGCGGGCGCGGTCGCCGGCCACCGAGCTGAACACGCACAGGCGCCTGCCGCCGCCGGCGGCCATCAGGCGCTCGCGCGCCAGCTCGCAGAACTGCACCGTGTTGGCGAAGTCGGCGGCGAGGAGCCGGGCGCGCAGCCCGGCGTCGCGCTCCAGTTGCTCCTGGGTGGCGAAGAGACCGGCGGTGACGACCACGGCGTCGAGGCCGCCGAGGTGGCGCACGGCGGCGTCGAGCGCCGGGGCGAAGCCGCTCGGCTCGAGCAGGTCGCAGGCGACGATGCCGACCTCGCCGGCGGCGCCGCGCACCGCGAGATCGGCGGCACAGCGCTCGAGCTCGCCGCGGTCGCGGCCGAGCAGGCACAGGGTGTCGCCGCGCTCGGCCAGCACGCGCGCCACCGCGCGCCCCATTCCCTTGCTCGCGCCGAGCAGGGCGACCTTCACGGAGCGTCCCCGAACAGGCGCACCGACAACGCGCTCTTCAGGCGCCGTTCGGGATCCCACGTATCGCGCACCGCCTGAAAGGCGGGCAGCCGGTCGCGCTCCATGGCGCGGAAGTGCTCGGCGCGGGTGAGCGCGTCCTTGGCGAGGTAGATGCGTCCGCCCTCGGCGATCACCAACTCGTTCAGCGCGTCGACCAGCGACTGCGTGCCGCGGCCGACCGGCAGGTCGAGCGCGTACGAGACGCCGGGGCGCGGAAAGCTCAGCAGGCCGCGGCCCTCGGCGCCGCAGTCCTTGATGACACAGAGGTAGACGTCGCCGCGGCGCCTGCGCAGGGTGGCGATGAGCTGGCGGTGGCGCGGGTGGTCGTGCGGACCCGGCAGCACCGCCTGGTACTGGATGAAGCCGCGGCGGCCGTAGAGGCGGTTCCACTCGCGGACGACGTCGAGCGGATAGAAGAAGGTCTCGGGGTGCGCGATGGCGTGGCGGACGCGGGCGCCGTGCGCGAGGTAGCGCGCGAGGTTGTGCACCCGCACCATCCACGGCTGCAGCGCCCAGCTCGGCAGCAGCAGTGGCAGCGTCGGCGCGCTGCGCCACGGCGGGCGCCGCGCCGGCGCCTCGCCCGGCTCCGCCCAGCGGCCGCGGACGATCAGGCCGCGTCCGAGGCCCGGGCCGTCGTTGAGCAGGTCGTTCCAACACACCGTGTACGGCCAGTCGCGGCCGGCGTCGGCGAGACGCTCGAGGATCGCCTCGAAGCTCGCGACCTGCTCGCTCTCCTGCCAGATCCAGGGCGAGGGCACGCGCGCCATCTGGAAGGTCACCTCGAGGATGTGGCCGGTGAGCCCCATGCCCCCGAGGGTGGCGCGAAAGAGCGCGCGCTCGTGCTCGTCGCTGACCTCGATCCGGCGCCCGTCGGCCAGGCGCAGACGCAGCGAGCGCACGTGCTCGCCGAAGGTGCCGGCGACGTGGTGGTTCTTGCCGTGCACGTCGGCGGCGACCATGCCGCCCAGGGTGACCCAGTGCGTGCCCGGCGTCACCGGCACGAACCACCCGCGCGGCAGCGACAGGCGGTTGAGCCGCATCAGGGTCACGCCGGCCTCGGCGCGCACCAGGCCGGTCTCGCGGTCGAAGGCGAGCAGGCGGTCGGCGAGCACCGACCCGGCGACGGTGGCGCCGGGCGCGCCGGGCAGCGAGGCGTCGCCGTAGGAGCGGCCGAGGCCGCGGGTCAGCGTCGCGCCCTCGGTGATCCGCTCCAGGTTCTCGGACAGGCGCTGCCGCCCCTGCACCCGCGGGTACATGCCCCAGCCGCTGAGCTCGCTCGGCGGCGGCTCGGCGGGGAGCTCGCGCGCCGGCTCCTTGCCGCCGTGAATGACGCGCAGGGTCGGTTCCACACGGCCCTTGTAGCGCGCCGGCCGTTCTCAACAAAGGCCGGTTTCGCCGCCGCGCGGCGCGCGGGGTCGCAGCCGACGGCGGGGATGCTACAACCGGCGGCGATGCGGCGGGGGTGGCGGACGCTCGGGGCGCTGGCGGCGGCGCTGGTCGTCTACACGCTGTTCTTCTATCGCGACCTGCTGTTCGAACGGCGGGTCACCGTGTTCCGCGACCAGTACGCGATCCTGCTCCCCCTCGACTGGGTGGTGCGGTTCCTGTCGCAGTGGAGCTGGCCGCCGTTGTGGACGCCGTTCCAGGTGCTCGGCAAGCCGCTCGCCGCCGACCCCCTTGCGGCGGTCTACTATCCGCCGAACTGGGGGCTGCGGCTGCTGCCGTTCCCGCTCGGCTACAACGCCTCGCTCGCCGTTCACCACGCGCTCGCGGTGCTCGGCCTCTACGTCCTGCTGCGGCGGCGCGGCAGCGGCCGCGAAGCCGCGGCGTTCGGCGGCCTGCTGTTCGGCTTCGGCGGCCTCTTCGTCGCCTTCGACAACATGAGCAACGCCGTGCAGTCGTCGACCTGGCTGCCGTGGACGCTGGTCGCGTTCGACGCCTGGTGCGAGCGACCGCGCGGCAGCCGGCTGGTCGCCACCGCCGGCGGACTGGCGCTCACCCTGCTCGGCGGCATGCCGGAGGTGTTCTTCTTCGCCCAGGCGCTGTGCGCCGCGATCGCGCTCGAGCATCGCCGGCGCGGCGGCCCGACGCTGCCGCGCGCCGCGCTGGCCCTGGCGGCCGCCAACGCGCTCGGCATCGGGTTCGGCGCCGTGCAACTGCTGCCGACCGCCGAGTACCTGCTGCGCTCGTCGCGGGTCGCCGGCCTCGAGCTGGAAAGCGTGATGCGGCTGGCGCTGCGGCCGCTCGGCCTCTTCGCCTTCCTCGTGCCCCGCCACTACGTGGACGCGGCCGGCGCCTTCCACGAGACCGCGGCGCTGTGGGAGGGCGATTTCAGCGACGCGCCGTGGGCGCTGACGCTCTATCTCGGACCGCTCCTGGTGGTCGCGGCCGCGGCGCGCATCGAACGGCGCAGCCTGCTGCTGTGGTCGGCGATCGGCGTCGCCTTCCTCGCCCTCGCCTGCGGCGACGCCCTGCCCGGCTACCGCTGGACGATCGCCCACCTGCCGCTGCTGCGCGCCGCCCGCCACCCGGAGAAGTTCCTGCTCGTCGCGCACCTGTTGCTGGCGGCGGTCGCGGCGGTCGGGCTCGACGCCGCGTGCCGCGATCCCAGCCGCTTCCGCCGCATCGCGCTCGCCGCGCTCGCGCTGGCGCTGACCGGCGGCGCCGCCGCCGCGGTCCTCGGACTGCGCCCCAGCCTGGGGCGTGATCTGCTGCGCGGCGACCTGTTGATCGCCGGCGCCCTGGCGCTGCTGATCGCCGGCGTGGCGCTGGTCGGCCGGCGCCGTCCCGCGCTGGCCGCCGGCGCGCTGCTGGCGCTCGCCGCCGCCGATCTCTACCGGGTGAACGGGCGGCTGCTGCCGACCGTCGACTGGAGCGAGTTGCGCCGCGTGCCGCCGACCCTGCAGGCGATGCAGCGGGGCGACGATCCCCTGCGCATCTACAGCGACGGCGTCGGTCGCCCGCCGGTGGCGCCGTTCCCCGACGCCTTCCACCAGGAGCGGCACCTGCTGCTGATGGAGGTCGCCAATCTCTTCGCCGTCGCCAACCTCAACGCCCCGGCGTCGATCAACCTGCGCGACCACGAGCGTCTCGCCGAGCTGATCGAGTCGCTGCCGGCGGAGCGCGTGGCGCCGCTGTTCGCGGCCCTCAACACCGCCTACGTCACCAGCGGCAAGGACCTGCGCCGCTATCCCGGCCTGGAGCTGGCGCGCGCGCCGCGGTCGGCGATCGACGCCTACGTCTACCGCGTCGCCGGCGTCGCGCCGCGCGCCTACGTGCCGGCGGAGATCGAGCCGGTCGGCCGCGCCGAGGATGCGATCGACTATCTGCGCCGGGCCACCGCGCCGGCGGCGCGGGTCGCCGTCGCCGCCGCCGACGTGCCGCTCGGCGGCATTCCCGAGCGCATGCGCGGCACCGTGACCCTCGCCGCCTACCGCGCCGAGGCGGTGGAGCTCGACGCCGCCATGGAGACCGCCGGCCTGGTGGTGCTGAGCGACACCTTCTACCCGGGCTGGGAAGCGGACGTGGACGGCGCCCCGGCGCCGATCGTGCGCGCCAACTACTTCAGCCGCGGCGTCTTCGTCGACCGCGGCGCGCACCACATCGTCTTCCGCTATCGCCCGGGGAGTCACCGCGCCGGGCTGCTGGTGTCGTCGCTCGCACTGCTGATCGCCCTGGCGCTGATCCTGCGCCGCTAGCCTCGATACGACACAACATCTTCACCACGGAGGCACGGAGACACGGAGGGCGCAGCGTCGGAATGGCGGGTGGGTGCGATCCCCATGGCCATTGCTGATGGCGTTGGGAATCTCGCTCCCGAACCTCCTCTCGTCCAGATTACTCCGTGTCTCCGTGTCTCCGTGTCTCCGTGGTGAAATGTTTCGGTCACACCAAGGCTAGCCCGGGGCGAGCCGGGGCTGGCCGCGACGGCTTTACATTCCCTCGTCTTCCCTCAAGGTAGGCGCATGACCGAAGCGCAACCGCGACCGCTCGAGGGGATCCGGGTCGTCGATCTGACGCAGTACGAAGCGGGACCGGCGGCGACGCAGATGCTGGCCTGGCTGGGGGCCGACGTCATCAAGGTCGAGCCGCCGGGCGGCGAGCCGAGCCGCCACCTGATCGGCGGCGACGACGAGCGCGACAGCATCGTCTTCGTGCTCTTCAACCAGAGCAAGCGCAGCGTCGTCCTCGACCTCGCCGACGAGCGCGACCGCGCCCGCCTGCGCGACCTGGTGCGCGGCGCCGACGTGCTGGCCGAGAACTTCGCCCCCAACACGCTCGAGCGCCTCGGCCTGCCGATCGACGAGCTGCTGCGCGAGCAGCCGGCGCTGATCGTCGCCTCGGTGCGCGGCTATGGACCGAACGGCCCGTGGTCGGGATACAAGTCGCTCGACTTCGTCGCCCAGGCGGTGGGCGGCGCGATGAGCGTCAATGGCGATCCCGACGGCCCGCCGACGCGGGTCGGCGTCACCATCGCCGACAGCGGCACCGGCCTGCACCTGGCGGTCGGCATCCTCTCCGCCCTCCTGCGGCGCCAGCGCACCGGCCGCGGCGGCCGCGTCGAGGTGGCGCTGCAGGACGCGATCGTCAACCTGATGCGCAACGCGATGTCGCCGACCTACGTCGCCGGCACGGCGGCGGCGCGCACCGGCAGCGCCTACGTCACCTCGGTGCCGAGCGATCTCTACCCCTGCCGCCCGGGCGGTCCGAACGACTACCTCTACATCCTGCTGGCGGCGAAGCAGCACTGGGAGAGCCTGCTGCAGGCGATCGGTCGCGAGGACCTGCGCGACGACCCGCGCTTCGCTCGCCAGTCGGCGCGCAACGCGCGCCCCGAGGAGACCCGCGCCATCGTCCGCGCCTGGACCGCGACCCGCGACAAGTTCGAGGCGATGGAGCACCTGTCGAAGTTCGGCGTGCCCTGCGGCGCGGTGCTCGACACCGCCGAGCTGCTCGCCAACGAGCAACTCCGCGCCTGCGGCATGATCGTCGACCACCACCACCCGCAGTGGGGCGACCTGCGCGTCCCCGCCTGCCCGATCCGCCTCGACGGCTTCAGCGCCCGCCTCGATCCGGCGCCGGCGCTCGGCGCGCACACGGACGAGGTGCTGGCGGAGGTGGAAAAGATGCGCTGAGGCGCCCGCGGATCGCCGTCGTGGATCAGGTCTTCTTCTTCGCTCGCGCCGCCGTCGGCCGGCGCGCCGGCTTCTCGGCCGCCGGCTTGGCGGCCTTCGGCGCGGCCGCCGCCTTTGCCGTCGCGGCGCGCCGCGGCCTGGCGGCCTTCGCTCTGGCCGGCGCGCCGTTGCCCTTCGCCTGCTCGGCCTCGAGCTCCACCTGCGCCTGCACCCAGTGCTCGAAGTCGCGCCCGTGCGGACGCCCTTCGCGCACCCAGATGTGGTACGCGCGTTCCTTGATCGCCTCGTCGGAGATGCCACCCATCGCCATGTCCTGTTGCCCTCCCGGCTCGTGGTCCGCGTCCCCCCCAACGACTGCGCCTTCGTCCTTAGCGAGAAATCGCCGCCGCGGCTACGGGGTTTTCGCCGATTCTCCGATGCGCGAGCGCCGCCGTGGTTGCAGCGCGCCCGCGACGGCGGCGGGCGATCACGCGACCTGGGCGCCGCCATCGCCGCCGCTGATGGCGCGCGGCGAGCGCCGGTGGTCCGAGGCGGCGCGCCCCCGATGACCGTCCCGACGCTGCACCAGTTCCGCTTCTCGCACTACAACGAGAAGGTGCGCTGGGCGCTCGACCACAAGCGCGTCGCGCACCGCCGCCGCTCGTATCTGCCGGGCATGCACATCCTGCCGGTGCTGCGCCGCTCCGGGCAGAAGCAGGTGCCGGTGTGGTGCGACGGGGACACGACCATCGCCGGATCGGCGGCGATCATCGCCCATCTCGAGCAGCGCCATCCGGAGCCGCCGCTGCTGCCCGCCGATCCCGCCGAGCGGGCGCAGGCGCTGGCGGTGCAGCGCTGGTTCGACGAGGAGGTCGGCGGCCCGCTGCGCGCCGCCGGGTTCGGCGTCTGGCTGGACGATGGCCGCTACATGGCGGCGCTCTTCGCCGGCCACGCCGGGCCGCTGACGCGCGCCGCCTACCGGGCGGCCTTTCCGCTGATCCGGGTCGCCATGCGCGCCGACATGGGCCTCACCGCCGAGCGCGCGGCCGCGGGCCTGGCGCGCGCCGCCGAGGCGTTCGCCTTCGTCGCCGAGCGCCCGGGACCGAACGGCTACCTGGTCGGCGACCGCTTCACCATCGCCGACCTCGCGGCCGCCGCGATCCTCAGCCCGGCGGTGCTGCCGCCGGAGTTCCCGTACGCCGCGCCGCAGCCGTATTCGCCCACCTTCCGCCGCTTCCTCGATCGCTGGGCCGACCACCCCGGCGCCGACTGGGTGCGCGAGATGTATCGCCGCCACCGCGACCCGAGCGCCGAGATACGCTGAGGCGCCGAGGGGCGGCTCAGCGGGCGAGCCACCAGATGAGCAGCAGCAGCGGTCCGAAGGTCCAGACCAGGGCGGCGGCGCTCCAGGCGAGGAACGCGACCCGGTCGCCGGCAGTGGCGGGCGGCGCGGCGCGGTCCAGCCCGAGTTGGCGGCGGACGTCGCCCACGGAACGGCTGAGCATCGCCTCCTCGAGCTCGCCCTGGTGATAGAGCGTGCCGGCGTGGCGGCCGCGGACGAAGGCGCGGAACAGCGCCCGCGGCGCCAGCAGCAGACCCAGCGCCATCGCCTGCAGGTTGAGCACCCACGCCCAAACGAACCGCCCGCAGCCGCCGCCGATCTCGAAGCCGCCGATCTCCGCCTCCCCGGTCCAATCCGTCGCGTAACCGGCGGCGATGTGGTGCAGGTCGTGGAGCTTCACCGCCCGCCGCCGCCCTTCGGCGTTCGGGAAGTAGAGCGGAATCGGCCCGGCCTTCAGCTTCACCCAGCGCTCCGCATAGGCGCCGTCGAAGCCGTTGGCGTCGAGATAGCGCTGCCGGGCCGCGCCCATGGTCATGCCGTCGTCGTAGGTGGTGTGCATCGCGTCGTCTCCCCGGTGGCGAGGCCGGCGAACAGCAGGTCGAGGCTGGCGCGCAGTTGCGCGCGCGCCACCTCGGGATCGTCGAGGCTGCCGCCGAGCCAGTTGATGAGGGTGAAGCAGTAGAGGCCGAACGCCGCGTAGGCGAGCTGCCGCGGCTCGAGCGCGGCGGCGATCTCGCCCCGCGCCTGCGCGGCGGTGATCAGGGCGGCGATGCGCTCGAGGAAATCGAGCGTGAACGCCGTCACCCGCTCGCGGCGCGGCGCGTCGAGGAACAGCAGCTCCTTGATGAAGACGCGCGACAGCGCCGGGTCGCGGGCGTAGTAGGCGTAGAGCGCGTCGAACATGTGCAGGAGCTGCGCCCGCAGCGGCCGCGCCGGCAGGCCGGCGAACATCGCCTCCACCACCGCGCCGATGTCGCGATGGAAGAGATGCACCAGCAGATCCTCCTTCTTGGCGAAGTAGAGGAACAGCGTGCCGATGCCGATGTCGGCCCGGGCGGCGATCGCCCGCGTCGTCGTCGCGTCGAAACCGCGGCGGGCGAACAACGCCCGCCCCGCCTTCTCGATGCGCGCCAGCTTGTCGAGCTTGCCCCGCCCCCGCCGCGTGTCGTGAGCAGGCTCATTCCTGAGCATGCTCAGTTCTGGCACGGCGCGGGGGAGGAATGCAACCCACCCGCCCGCTGGCGGGACGGCGGCTACGATCGCAGGCGCTGCCAGCGTTCCATGGTGAGGAAGAACGCCGCGCAGAGCAGGTAGCCGATCGCCCAGCGCCAGCCGGTGGCGAGGCCGATGTCGTAGAGGCCGCCGGCGGGGGTGACGGTGCCGGCGTGCACGAAGCCGAAGAAGGCGGCGACGGCGCCAATGCCGGCCCAGGCGGCGGCGCGGCGGAACTGGCGGTCGATGAGGTGGGCGCTCATCGCCGACCACACCATCGACGTCACCATGAAGCCCTGCGCCAGCGCCACCAGGCCGTCGAGATGCAGGCCGCTCTGCGCGAAGGCGTCCGGGCTGGCGAGCACGCGCGCCGCCAGTCCGCGCTCGCCGCTCACGGCGGCGGCGGCGCCGACGCTCTGGGTGAGCACCAGCAGGCCCCAGCCGGCGATGGCGGGGAAGAGGCCGAACGCCACCGCCGGGGCGTGCGCCGGCGGCGTCGCCTGGAAGGCCTGCGCGGTGATGACGATGCCGATCCACAGCACGATCGCCATGCCGGCCTCCATCGGCACGGCGGCGTTGATCAGGTAGGTGAGGCCGCCGAGCGCGATGACGGCGAAGAAGAGGCCGTTCAGCACCGAGTAGCCGGAGCGCGCGCCGAGCTGCTTCCAGCCGGGATGACCGATGTAGATCGTGGTCGGGAAGCAGGAGCCGAACGCCGCCGCGACCACCGAGCCGGCGCCGTTCACCGCCAGCGACGGCATGGTCGCGTAGCGATCGCCGGCCGCCTCCGCCGACTCGATGTTCTGCAGCGAGCCGAGGATGTTGAAGAGGCCCATCGGCAGCACCACCGGCACCAGGTACTGGCGCAGCAGCGGATGGGCGAGGCCGGCCATCAGGTCGCCGAGCACCGGCACCGGCCAGTAGAAGCCGACCGTCGATGCCGCCGACACGAGCCGCGCGCCGCTCACCGGCGACGGCGCCCCGAGCCCGGCGAGCAGCCAGGCGGCGAGGCTGCCGAGGCCCACCGCCCAGGCGCCGCCCGGGATGCGCCACGGCATCGGCAGGTGCGAGAAATACGTCGTCAGGATCACGCCGAGGGGCAGCATCGCCACCAGCGGCGCGGCGAAGGTCTTGATGGCGAAGTCGATGGCGATGAAGCTGACGGCGATGCCGGCCAGCGTCGACAACAGCGCGGCGCGCGGCGTCACCCGGCGCACCGCGTCCGCCACCAGCGCGCCGACCAGCTCGAGGACGCCGCACAGCAGGCAGGCGGCGAGCCCGAGCTGCCACGCCAGGCGAGCGGCGTCGGCCGCGCTCATCCCGTCGCCCTGCGCCGCCAGCTTCACCGGCAGCATGACCAGGAAGACGTAGGCGAACAGCGACACGGTATTGATGCCGTACGGCAGGGCCGTCACGTCGCGCCGCCCGGTCTCGGCCGACAGCCGCTGCGCCTGCCAGGCGTAGAACAGGTTGCCGACGACGATCGACAGCGCCGCCCCCGGCAGCACGGTGCGCAGGACGAGGTCGAGGGGAAAGCCGAGCACGCCGGTGCACAGCCCGAGGATGAGGAGGAACTGGATCAGGTTGTCGACGGCGAGCCCGAAGAAGCCGTCGACGTCACCGGCGGTGAACAGCGGCTGCGGCATGGCGCGCAGCTAAACAGGCACGAGCGGAAAGATTCAACGCGGAGAACGCCGCGGGCGCAGCGGCGCCCCGGAGCGCGCGGCCGACATCCGCGGCGCCCGCGGCGTCGTCGGCGTTGCATCGCCTATCCGGATGCGCGCTGGGCGCCGGCGATCGCCAGCAGCTTGAACGCCGGCTGCGGCTGGTGGAAGCCCTTGAGCGTCAGCTCGCCCACCGGCTCGGCGAGGAAACCGCGCAGCTCGCCGTAGCTGCGGGCGGAGATGAGGATCTCGCCCGGGCCGGCGGCGTCGGAGAGGCGAGCGGCCAGGTTGGTGACGTTGCCGATCACCGCGTAGTCGCGCCGCCCCTCGTAGCCGATGAAGCCGCAGGTCGCGTAGCCGCTGTGGATGCCCATGCCGACGTGGATGTTGTAGCCCTTGCGCTGCCATCCGGCGCGCAGGCGCTCGACGTCGTCGCGCATCGCCAGCGCCATGCGGGCGGCGCGCTCGACGTGGTCGGGCTGGTCGACCGGATCGTTGAAGAAGACCATGAAGCCGTCGCCGGCGAAGTGCTCGAGGGTGCCCTCGTGCTCGGCGATCCGCGCCCCCATCGCGGTGTGGTACTCGTCGAGCGTCGCGATCACCTCCTCCGGCTCGACGCTGTCGGAGAACGACGTGAAGCCGCGCAGGTCGGCGAAGACCACGGTCACCAGCTTGCGCTGGCTGCCGAGCTCGGCGGCGCCGCCGCGCGCCATCACCTGGTCGATGATCTGCGGCGGGAAGTAGCGCTTGAGGTCGGCGAACTCGCGCTCGCGCGCCCGCAGCCGCTCGGTGGCGACGACGCGCATCACCGCCTGCACGGTCTGCTGGCAGGCGGCGTCGAGGGCATGGATGTCCTCCGCTTCGTACGGATCGCCGCTGGCGCGCGGCCCGAGGGCCAGGCCGCCGAGGACGCGCGCATCCTGCACCAGCGGCAGCAGCAGCGTCGCGCCGAGGCGCTCGAAGCCGGCCTCGCACTCGTCGCGGATGTTGGCGTACTGCGGCTCGACCGCGATCTGGTCGCGATCGATCGCCCGCCGCGTCGCCCGCATCAGTTGCACGATCAGCTCCTCGCCCAGCGGCGTCGCCAGCCGCGGCCGGGCGCCGGCCCAGCGCAGGGTCTCCGCCGGCCCGACGGCGCCGGCGAGCAGAAAGGCGACGCCGCTGCGCGCATCGCACAACGTCGCCGGCGCCGCCGCCAGGACGTCGAGCACGGTCGCCGGGCTCGCCGCGGCGGCGAGCGCATCGCCCATCTCGTGCAGCAGCGCCGGAAAGCGCGCCCGCTCGGGATAGAGGCGGCGGTTCAGCCGCGCCTCGAAGCGCGGCCAGAAGTAGAGCAGCGGGAAGAGCAGCGCCGCGACGGCATACGGGCGTACCGTCGCCAGCAGCATCGCCGCGGCGGTGAGGATCGCCACCGCGGCGGTGTAGAGCACCGCCTTGCGCACGGCGATGCGCGCGTTCATCAGCGCCGGTCGCACCGTGACCCGCGCCAGCGCCAGGACGAAGATGCCGAGCGGCCAGAGGAGGAAGCGATTGTCGATCTCCAGCGCCCCGAGCGCCTCGCGCAGGAACTGCACGACGGCCACCGGCACGCTGCCGAGCAGGCTGCCGGCGAGCAGGATGCGCGCCCGCTGCGCCACCAGCGGATCGCGCGCCCGCAGCGCCAGGTGGAGGCAGCGGCCGACGATCAGCAGGATGCCGAGCAGCAGCACCGTCGAGCCGACGGTGCGCGCATAGGCGAACACCCCCTCGTACTGCCGGGACCAGGCGGCGAGATTGAACGCCGCCTGCGCCGCGCCGGCGCCATAGAGCAGCCAGAGGATGCGCGGCCGGCGCACCAGGATCGGATGCACGATCGGGAACGCCAGCCCGGTGTGCAGCGGCACGTAGGCGACGAAGCCGACCAGCGTCAGGAAGTAGCGCGCCGCCCACGGGTGCGCCGCGTCGACCGGAATCAGCGTCGTCAGCAGCGTGCCGCCGCAGAGGGCGCAGAGGCTGAGCAGGGCCCAGCTCGGCGGCTCGTACGGGCGCAGCGCGAAGGTGATGACGCCGACCGCCAGGAAGAGCAGCCCGATGATGTCGGACGCCCCCTGGGTGAAGACGAAGTCCTCCCAGCGCCACGGCTGCACGGTCAGGGTGATCTCGCGCTCGCCGCCGCCGGGCGCGCGCAGGCGCAGGGTGTTGGTGGCGCCCGGCTCGGTGCGCAGGCCGGGACCGGTGGTGTGCCCGTGGACGGCGTCGGGCGGCAGCGCGATGCCGTTGATGCTCAGGGCGCGCCCGCCGCCGCGCAGACCCGCCTCCGACGCGTCCTGCCGCGTCGGCGACACGGAGATGCCGTCCATCAGCCAGCCGACGTTCGGCGTGCCGATGCGGGTCAGCTTGTCGCCGACCGCGAACGCCAGCCCGATCAACGCCACGGCGACCAGGGCCGCGAAGCGCAGTTGCTGTCCCAAGGTGCCGTCGCGCAGGGACATGGCGGCGTCAGATGTAGCACGGGCGGCGCCGATTGCAGACCAGGGCCGCCGTCTCGCTCCGCGCCGCGCCGCGGCCGCGGCGCGTTCGGCCCGGACCGGCTGTTCGCCCGGCCGCCCGCGCGCTAGCCTGCGCCCATGGCCCCTGTCTTCAGCGCTCGCGCCCCGTGGTTCGGCGGCGATCTGCAGACGATCCGCAACATGCTGCGGCCACCGCGGCCGCTGCCCGACGCCGGCGAGCGGCTGGAGCTGCCGCTGCGCGACGGGTCCGGAGACCGATTGGCGGCGCGCCTGCAGATGCCGCGCGATCGACGGCGGCCGTTGACGGTCCTCATCCATGGCCTCTCGGGCGGCGAGGACAGTCCCTATCTGCTGGTCAGCGCCGCCGCCCTGCTGGCGCGCGGACATCCGGTGCTGCGCCTCAACCTGCGCGGCGCCGGCGCCTCGCGGCCGCTCTGCCGCTTCCAGTACCATGCCGGCCGCACCGCCGACCTCGCCGACGCGCTGGCCGGGCTCGATCCGTCGCTGACCGACGGCGGCGTGTTCGTCGTCGGCTACTCGCTCGGCGGCAACCTGCTGCTCAAGTTCCTCGGCGAGCGCGGCGCCGCGGCGCCGGTGCGCGCCGCCGCCGCGGTGTCGGCGCCGATCGATCTCGCCGCCGCCGCGCGCCGCATCCTGATGCCGCGCAACCGCGTGTACCACTGGAACCTGCTGCGGGCGATGAAGGCGGAGGCGCTGGCGCCCGCCGCCGCCCTGGCGCCGTCGGAGCGCCTCGCCATCGCCGCGGCGCGCCACATCGTCGAGTTCGACGATCGCTTCGTCGCGCCGCGCAACGGCTTCGCCGGCGCCGCCGATTACTACGCGCGGTGCTCGGCGGAGCCGTTCCTGCCGGCGATCCGCGTCCCGACGCTGGTGGTGCACGCGCTCGACGACCCGTGGATTCCGCCCGCCGCCTACCGCCGCGTCCGCTGGGCCGACACCCCCCACCTGTACCCCGCCCTCAGCCCGGGCGGCGGCCACGTCGGCTTCCACGCCCGCGGCAGCCGCCTGCCGTGGCACGATCAGGTGGTGACGGAGTTCTTCGCCGAACGCGCCGCGCCCTGATCCGCGCGTCCGACGGCGATTTCTCGCCGCGACCAGCGCCGACCATGCTATGAGCGCTGCCAGCGATGGCAGTCGATCTCGCACTGGTGCGCGAAGCATTCGATCTGTCCGGCGAGAAGCACTTCGGTCTCGCGCGCCGCCTGTATCCGCTCGTCTTCGGCGGGCGCTGGACCGACGCGGTCCTCGCCTTCGCGTATCTCAAGTGCCTCGACGATCTCGTCGACGAGGACCCCGACGGCGAGCGGGCGCTGCGCACCCTGGCGCGCCAGCGCGTCGCCATCGCCGCGGCGTACGACGGCGACGGCGCGGAGAGCGCCGGCGCCCTGCCCGGGCGCTTCGGCCTGCCGGTCTTCATCCGCGATCGCGCCCGCGGAGCGCGCCTGCGCGGCGCGCTCGAGACCATCCTCGACAGCATGGAGCTCGACACCCGCCGCCGCGGCATCCAGTTGAGCGCCGCCGAGCTCGATGCCTACGTCGTCGAGCTCGGCGGCGCGGTGCTGGCGCTGTTCGCCGAGCTGGCCGCCCCGGGGGCGACCCTGCCGCCGGCGGCGGTGCGCGAGGGCAGCCGCGCCTATCTCTATGCCGACGCGCTCATCGACCTGTCGCACGATCTCGCGCTCGGCGTGGTCAACGTGCCGCGCGAGGACGGCGACTGGCGCACGTGGGCCGGCGCCGGCGCGGAGGGGGTGCGCCATGCCTGGATCGCGCGCCGGGTGCCGCAGGTGCTGGCCCACTTCACCCGCTCGCGCGCCGAGCTGCGCCGCATCCGGCCGTGGACCCTGCGCGTCTTCCTCGGCCTCTACCTCGCCGCCAAGCGGCGCAAGCTGCTGCGCCACCTGGCGCGGCGCCGTCAGGCCGCGGGTAGTGCCGACACAGACCCATCACAGTCATCGACGGCAACTCGAACGGGGAGACCGGAATCGCCGAGCTGATCGCGGCCGTCGACACCGCGATCGGCGCTGTCGACATCTGTTTCGACGGGCGGTTGCGTCCGACGCAATGAGCGAACCGCGTCCAGCCAGAAGGAGCGACTACCCCCTAACCAGGAGACGCCAGCATGACACCGAGCCGCGCCGGCGACCGGTCGTGCTGTCTGGAGATGATCGCAGCGGATTGAGAAGGCCGAGCTCAAGCTTCGACGGGGATTCCGGGAGCGCGCAGAGTACGCGCTGACCGAAGGGGTTCGGGCATCTCGTCCCACGTTCGACCGTCGAGCAGACGCCCGGCCTTCTTCTTGTTTTTGCCGCCCCATTGCTTGAAGAAGAACGCGACGCCTGCACGCGCGCACTGGTCGCGGATATCGATCACCCAAGCTGGATCCATTGAGCGCGCGCGATGACCGGACTCGCCACCAACGATGACCCAGTCAATGTTCGCCAGGTTCAGTTGTCGTAGCGGTCCCAACAGAGGCTCGAGCGAGAGGAACTTCACATGCGCGCCCGTCGTCCGCAGGGCGTCGACACGGTTCACGTAGTCCGCGTTCTCGACGCTCACGCCCACCCACACGTTCCTCGGCCAGTCGATCTCGGGGCTGAGCGCAGCGAGGCGCTCGGCGCGTTTCGTGAGCACCTGGAATCGATGCCAGTTCGCCCGGCGCATGATGTCGACGACGCGCTGGATGTAGTCGAGCGGCACATCCTGGTGGAACAGGTCGCTCATCGAGTTCACGAAAATTGTCTGCGGCCTCTTCCATTGGAGAGGCAGCGCCAGCATCTGTGGCTGCGGCGTGAGCTTGAACCCATTCCTGTAGTTGGCCTGCCCCATGGCCTGCAGGCGCTCCGCCATGCGCTCCGCGTAGCAGTACGTGCAGCCGGGACTGATCTTGTTACACCCCGTAACGGGATTCCACGTAGACTCGGTCCACTCGATTCCGGAACCGAAGGCCATCAGCCCACCTCCCTGAGCAGATGGTTGGCGATGCGGAGCGCGATCGCCTTGCCGCGCTCATTACCGACCGCGAAACAGAAGAGGTACAGGGGGTTGTTCGCCGAGTTGCAGAGCGCAACTGGATGCTCGGCAACACCCGCAAACACCTGCTTCAGGCGGTTGTTGAAGTAACGGGCCATGATGTCCATCGACGCCTTAACCTGGACTCGATCGTCGCCAAACAACGTGGGCTTCGTCTCGATCCTGTAGAACTCCTCGTACCAGTCACTCGTGCCGAGGAATGCGTCCATGCGTTGGCGCCAGGAGTCGGGGAGCTTGCCCGACTTCGGTGCAAGTCGGTTCATCCCCATCCCAAGCGGCACGAGCAGCCAGAGATCAATCGCCCTTGTCGCTGCGACGGCCTCGATTGTGTCCCACTCGACTTGCATGCCGTAGGGATCGAGGAACAGCACCGCGCGGCGCGACCTCCACGCATCGACTGGGGCGCAGAGCTGCTTGATCACATCGTTCGCATCCCCTTGCCGTACGTCGATGTCGTCGGCCAGGGCGGGGAACTCCTGCTTCAGCGCCTCGAGCTGCCGACAGCGGCCCGGGCTCCGCTCGATGAAGATATACTTGTCGAAGCGAGGCTCGACCTGTAGGGCCAGTTTCGCCGAGCCGTCGAGCATCTGCCGGGACGCTGGCTCGTTGAGGTCAGGAAAGAGCCGCCTTCCGGGTGAGCTGCTCGTTTCGCGCTCGCGGGCCGCACGTGAGCCCGTTCCAGCGAAAGCGTCGATATACGCCTTTCGGAACGGCTGAGCGGCCGAGGGCTTGCCCTCCAGCGCCCGAGTGTATGCGGTCAGGTAGTCCTGGAGCAGTCGGAGCTTCGTCTGGGTCCAGTCCCCTCCGAAGCGGTGCGCCTTGCCCTTCGAGATCGGTCGCGGCTTCGCCATCTGAGATGCGAATATACCTCGTAGGTGCGCTCCTGCCGCAAGGTACGAAAGAGATCGTCGCTCACGATGCACCCCGATGACTGCGCCGCATCCGGCCGTGGACCCTGCGCGTCTTCCTCGGCCTCTACCTCGCCGCCAAGCGGCGCAAGCTGCTGCGCCACCTGGCGCGACGCCGTCAGGCCGCGGCGGCGGCGGCGGGCAGCGGCAGGTAGTAGACGACCTCGGCCTCGCTGCGGCCGCGGACGCGGACGTCGTCGCGGCGGCGGAACGCGGCGGCGCGCTCGCCGGCGCGGTGGCGGGTGGTGGCGTCGATGGCCATCAGCGCGTCGAGGTCGCGGGTCAGGCTCTGCAGGCGGGCGGCGAAGTTGACGATGTTGCCGACCGCCGTCCAGATCACCTGGTCGGCGGAGCGGATGTTGCCGACGTGCGCCGACCCGGAGGCGATGCCGATGCCGACCGTGAGCGGCGAGCCGTCGGGGCGGCGCGGTCCCTCGGCGGTGAGCGCGGCGACCAGCTCGTCGGCGGCGACGAGCGCGGCGCGCTCCTTGTCGGGCAGCGCATCGGGCGCGCCGAACACCACCATCAGGCCGTCGCCGCTGAACTCGACCAGATTGCCGCCGTGCCGGCGCAACACCGCCGAGACCACGGCGGTGAAGCGGTCCGTGAGCGCGAAGACCTCCGCCGCCGGCAGCGGCTCGCAGAGCGCGGTGTAGCCGCGCAGGTCGACGAACATGACGGTGATGTCGCGCTCCACCGGCCGCAGGTCGGCGCCCTGCCCGATCGCCGCGGCGACGGTCGCCGGCACGTAGCGGCGCAGCGCGTCGCGCATCCGCCGGGTCTGCGCGATCACCTCGCTCTGCGCGAAGTGCTCGAGGCGTTGCGACGCCGTCTCGCCGACCGTGCCGAGGAGGCGCACGTCGGTCGGCGTGTAGATGTCGCCCGAGCGCTTGCCGCCGAGGCAGAGGAGCAGCGCCAGCTCGTGCCCGCGGCGGATCGGCACGACGACCTCGGCGTCGAGGGTCTCCAGGACGGCGCGCTCGAAGGGATCGAGACGCGCCTCGAAGGCGCCGGCGGCGCCGCGGGCCAACGGCCGGCGCCGGCCCTCGAGCGTGGCCATGAGCGGCCCGTCGAGCGCCAGGTGCGGCGGCACGCTGCCGCCGTGCGCGAGCAGCGGCGTGTAGCCGCCGTCGCCGCGGGCGTAGACGACGCAGGCGCGGGGCCGCACCAGCCGGTGCAGGCGGTCGGCCATGTCGCGCACCAGGCTCGCGACGTCCGCCGCGTCGCGCAACTGCAGGACGAGATCGTGCACGCCGGCGTCGAGCGCGTGGCGCTCGGCGAAGAACAGGCGCTCGATGCGCGGCCGCAGTTGCCGCTGGGCGTAGAAGATGCCGAGGCCGAGCACGCCCGAGAGGCCGAGCTGGCCGACGTTGGCGTCGATGCCGAGCAACTCCGCGCCGGCCTGCGCGGCGCGCGGGATGACGGTGACGCCGACGATGACGCCGCCGGCGATCAGCAGATTGTACGTGCCGGCGGTGCTGAGCAGGCGGTCGATGTCGAACAGATTGACGCGGCGGATGGCGATCAGCAGCGCCAGCGGCAGGCAGGCGACGGCGGCCAGGGTGAGGAAGTAGACGTTGATGTAGGCCGGATCGGCGGCGGAGAGCAGGGCGCCGATCACCGGCGGCAGCGCGGCGCAGTAGACGCCGAAGAGCACCCATTTCAGACGCCGGCGGCCGACCGGATCGGCGCGCCGGTAGGCGCGGGTCGCGATGGCGATGCACACCACCTGCAGCGCCGCGACCACCAGCGCCGCCAGGGCGTTGCCGAGACGCGGCGGCGCCGGCGTGCCGACGTACGCCGTGTGCAGGAGGCCGAGGACGGCGAACAGCCAGGGCCACTGCCGCTCGGGGACGGTCAGGCGGGGGCGGTCGGGGAAGAGCAGGAAAGCGCGCACGGTGAGCGGTCCGACGAGGGTCATGGTGGCGACGTGCAGCAGCATCGCCGTCCACGTCACCCACGGCGCGCCGCCGAAGTTGGCGACCAGGTAGAAGGCGATGTCGACCAACGCCAGCGTGAACGCCCAGGCGGCGGCGTTGTGGCGCGCCCGCAGCCAGAGCACGAGCGCCACGATCACGAACACCGGCGACACCAGCAGCAGCGGCAGCACGATGTCCATCGAGCCGGGCACCACCGTGGTGACGCCGGGCGCGCCGTCGCGCAGGTAGGCGATCGCGATGGGCGCGCCGGTCGGCACCAGCTCGACGAAGCGGACGAAGAAGCCGGCCGGGCCGAGCCCGCGCACGTCGTGGCCGGCGACCGCGAGGAGGCGATCGCCGCGGCGCAGGTCGCCGGGCGCGCCGCCGAGCAGGGTCGGCCGGAAGGCGCTGACGATCGGCGCGCCGCCGTCGGGGTCGGCGCTGACGAAGAACGGCGGGTAGCCGGTGCCGCGGTAGAGCGTCACCGCGCTCGCCGTCGCGCACACCCCCCAGGCGAGCAGGAGGACGACGGCGATCAGGCGCTCGCGGCCGCCGCGGGTCATTTCACCTTGTCCACCACCACCTGCGATTGCTCGAGCACGGTGGCGCCGGTGGCGCGGCCGTAGATCGTCGCCGTGCCCTCGTAGGTGCCGGCGTCGAACTGCTCCGGGGTGGTGAAGTAGGCGCCGTGGTCGTTGGCGAGCGACAGCACGAACCCCGCGAGGCCGGCATCCTTCGCCTGCTGCTTCATGATCAGGCCGAGGGTGGTCACCGGCTCGCCGGGCATGGCGATGAAAACGGCCTGGTTGATGCGCAGGGCCTGGAAGGGCAGCGTCTTGGAGACCCAGTTGCCCGGCAGCGGCACGGTGATCGGGGTGTGCGTCGGCGTCAGGTCACAGACCGTGGTGCTGGAGTTGGCGAGCGGCATGCAGCCGGGATTGTAGCGCACCGCGGGCATGGTCTTGTCGGTGAACACGCCGTGCAGCGTGACGGTCGGATCGGTCGCGGTGGCGGTCCACAGATTGACGACGGCATCCGCCACCGGCTTGGCCGCCGCGGCGAGCGTCTGGCCCGGCGGCTTCTCGGGCGTCACATCCCCCTCGGCCCCGTTGGTGAAGATCGGCACCACCCCGGCGGGCAGCGCCGCGGCCACCTGCGACTCGATGGCGCCCATGTAGTCGGCCGAGGTCTGCAGATTGGCATCAGTGTACCAGGTGCCGTGGACGGCGAAGTTGAACAGCGCCGCGATCGGCTGCGGCGTGGCGCCGGCGGTGGTCACCTTGACCAGCCCGAGCTCGATGTCGGGCAGGCTCGGCTTCGACGGGTAGTCCTTGCCGCGCAGGCGGGTGGCGCCGTTCACCACGGTCGAGCCGATGCCGAGCCGCGCCGGTTGCAGGCCGGCGACGGCGGCCTGCAGGGCCTGCACGGCGGCATCGCGCACCGCGTCGTACACCGCCTGCGAGAAGCAGTCGGAGGCGATGATCTCCCAGGCCGCCTGATCGGAGACGCCGCCCGGTCCGGAATGGGTGTGGGTGGCGACCATCGCGAACAACCCGTCGGTGACGCCGAGCCCCTGGCCGACGCCGGCAACCTCGTTGCGCAGCTTGCGCGACATGCCGATGGCGTCGACCTTGACGATCGCCATCCGATCGGCGCCGTTGTCGAGCACCAGGGCGCGCGCGTACAGCGGATCGAGGGCGCCGGTCGATGGCTTGAAGAACACCGCCGCGGTGCTCGGATCGGGATCGACGCAGACGCCGAACAGCGGCCCGCCGGTGAGCAGGATGCTGCCGTCCATCTGCCGCCGCCCGGCGCTGCCATAGCCGGCGAGCGCCACGCCATTCGGCAGCGCGATCGGTACCGCCGCCGCGCCCGCCGCGAGCGGACCGCTGCTGGCCGCCGCCGGCCCGGTGAAGGTCTGCGGTGTGGGCGGCTTGGCGGCGCAGCAGCCGGCGACCAGCAGGAGGACAGCGGCGATGCGGGGGACGACGGAGCGCATGGCGCGGTCATGATCCTGTTCGCGCCCGCCCGCAATCAGGGAAAACCCTAGCCTTGATGCGACAAAAGACTTTCACCACGGAGGCACGGAGACACGGAGAATACTGATCTCGAAGCCCGCCCAGTGGTCCTCCCAAAGTTCATTAGAAATGGAGTGAGAAGAGCCCCCGCGCCTTCGCTATGGCACCGAGCCCTCCGTGTCTCCGTGCCTCCGTGGTGAGGAGTTTTCTGTCTCATCAAGGCTAGCAGCCCGTTGAAAAGCAGGTCGGCTACTGCGGGCGGGTCTCGTGCGCCAGCTCTTCGTTGCCGAATCCTCGACAAAACCGACCGCTTTGCCTCCGCTTCGGCGCCTCGATCTGGCGCACAATCCCTCGCCCTCGCGACGCCGCCTGCTTTTCAACGGACTGCTGAGCGAGACCACCTGGCGCGTTGCATCCGCATGTGCGCAAAGAACAGCGCATGGACGTCCTGCTGTCGCCGCAGGCTCTGGCGCTGGCGGTGCTCGTCGCCGCGACCGTGGCGGTGCACCTGCGCGGACGGGAGCGCATGAGCCTCAAGCGCCAGGTGAGCGACTACTCGACGTTCACCGCGCCGTACAACGTCTTCCTCTATCTCGCCTCGGCGGTGCCGAACCGGCCGTACCTGGACCTCGCCGCCTTCCCCGAGCTCGAGCTGCTGCGGCGCAATTGGGAAGCGATCCGCGACGAGGCGCGGGCGCTGCACGAGGCCGGCCACATCCGCGCCACCGAGGGACACGACGACGTCTACGGCAACTCGCTGTTCAAGAAGGGCTGGCGGCGCTTCTACCTGAAGTGGTACGGCGACCCCCTCGCCTCGGCGCGGCGGCTGTGCCCCACCTCGGTGGCCCTGCTCGAGCAGTTGCCGCGGGTGCATGCGGCGATGTTCAGCCTGGTCGGGCCGCGCAGCCGGCTCGGCAAGCACCGCGACCCGCTGGCGGCGTCGCTGCGCTATCACCTCGGGCTGATCACGCCCAACTCCGACGCCTGCCGCATCCTGGTCGACGGCGTGCCCTACGCCTGGCGCGACGGCGAAGGCGTGCTGTTCGACGAGACCTACTTGCACTGGGTGGAGAACGACACCGACGAGTCGCGCATCGTCCTCTTCTGCGACGTCGAGCGGCCGCTGCGCTGGCGCCTCGCCACCGCCGTCAACCGCTGGGTGATCCGCCGCGTCGCCCCCAGCACCGCGGCGCGCAACGAGGCCGGCGAGCCGCTCGGCGCCGTCAACCGCCTCGCCGCCGCCTACTATCCGCTACAGCAGGCGGGGCGCCGGTTGAAGGCGCGCAACCGGCGATTGTATTACGGCCTCAAGTTCTCGCTGATGATCGCCGTCGTGGCGGCGATCCTGGTGTTGCTCTGAGGGGACGCGATGACCAAGATGCTACTGCTCGGCCTGGCGGCGCTGGCGGTGATCAGCGCCGTGGCGCTCGCGTCGCGGCCCGCGCCGGCGCCGCGAGACGGCGCGCCCGGCGCCGCGCAGGTCGCCGACGCGCCGTCGGCGCGCGACATCTTCCCCAAGGTCCTGAACCGCTGACTCGGGCGGCGGGACGGCGCCGCCGGCATCAGCGCAGCGTCAGGCTCGGGATGTCGTCGCGCTTCCACTCCTCGTGGAAGAGCGCGCGATAGCCGATGTGCTCGAAGCGCCAGGCGCCGCCGACCTTGACGTAGCGGTCCTCGTAGTAGGCGCCGATGCGGATGCCGCGGTTCTCGCGCGCGTTGAACATGTAGTTGTAGAGCGCCCAGGTGCCGGTGGCGGTGGCGCGGCTGGTGAGCGCGATCTCGGGATGGTGCCCGTGATGGATCGTCACCGAGCCGCGGGCGTCGCCGAGCGACTCGCGCAGGAAGCGCATGATCGCGTCGACGCCGGCGAATTCGTACGTTCCCGAGCTGTAGCAGACCGTCGCCTCGGGGATGAACAACGCCGCCAGGTCGTCCCACTGCTTCAGATCGAGGTGCCGCCAGTAGCGGTACTTGAGCTGCTTGATCGCCTCGATGTCCTCCAGGTGCTGGACGCGGAGAGCGAGCGCGTCGAGATCGGGCATGATTCCTCCAGTGCGCGAGTCCCGGCGCGCGCTCAGCGGATCCGCGGCAGCACCTTGGCCTCGAACAGCCGCAGGCTCTCCCAGCCGATGGCGGGATCGAGGCCGCCCATCAGCGGGTGGAGGATGACGCGACCGGTCTCCTCGGCGAGCCTGACGCAATCGTCGGGCGTGAGGACGGTATAGGCGCCGCTCCGCTTGACGTCGTCCAGGGTGTTCCCCGCGACGTGCATCTGCGAGCGCTGGTCGGGCGTCTGCCAGGCGGCATAGGTCTGGGCGTCGTAGAGGACGTGCGGAGCGATGCGCTGCCAGTCCCGCTCCGGGTCCTCCGACACGTGCACGAAGCCGGGGCCGTTGGGCATGCTGACGAAGCCGCCGTGGAAGCCGAGGCGCGCGCACTCGGCGGTGTAGATGTCGGCCAGGCGCTGATCGCCGATCGCCGGGAAGAAGCCGGCGCGCAGCTTGGCGGCGCGCTTGGCGGCCTTCTCGGTCGAGCCGCCGACCAGGATCATCGGCGGCGACGGCGGCGCCGGGGTCACCCGCACCGTGCGGCCGCGCCATTCGAACGGCTCGCCGGTCCACGCCTGGCGCATCGCCTCGACCGCTTCCTCGAGCAGCGTGCCACGCCGCTTGCGGTCGACGCCCGCCATCTCGAACTCTTCCTGGCGATAGCCGAGCCCGGCCACGAAGCCGACCCGGCCGCCGCTGACCAGCGCCGCGGTCGCCAGTTGCTCCGCCAGCCGGATCGGGTCGTGGAGCGGCACGAGCACGGCGGCGATGTTGATCTGGATGGTCTTCGTCCGCCCGGCGATCGCCGCCGCCAGGGTCACCGGCGACGACATGAACCCGTCGTCGACGCCGTGGTGCTCGGAGAGCACGACGATGTCCAATCCGAGGCGGTCGGCCCACTCGCACTGGTCGAGGCAGGCCCGGTACATCTCGGCGTGCGTCGTCGTGGCGAACGACGGCACCCGCAGGTCGAAGCGAATTCCCACCATGGCCATGGGCGCGGGTCTACAGGTGGGGGCCGACGCGGTCAACGCGCCGGTCGCTCGGCGCGGCGAACGACGTTCATCGCCAGCGAACGCCGGAGGGGCAACTACTCAGGAGGTTCGCTCCATGATCGCCCGTCTCATCTTCTCCGCCGTGCTCGCCGCCACCCTCGACCCGCGCCTCGCCGCCGCCGCCTGCGCCGGCGACTGCGACGGCGACGGCAACGTGGCCATCAACGAGCTGGTGCTCGGCGTCGGCATCGCCCTCGGCGCCGGGTCACTGAGCGGCTGCGGCGGCTTCGACGGCGACGGCGATGGTCAGGTCGCCATCAACGAGCTGGTCGCCGGCGTCAACGCCGCCCTCACCGGCTGCGGCGCGAGCACGCCCGCGCCCACCGCCACCGCGACGCCCGGCAGCGGCGCTTCCGGCAAGCTGGTGTTCACGGTCAACGACTTCCAGACGTTCTCCGCCGACCTCGCGGTGATCAACGCCGACGGCAGCGGCCGCCGCAAGCTGACCGACACTCCCGAGGATTCCGAGAGCCAGCCGGTGTGGAGCCCGGACGGCACCCGCATCGCCTTCATCGACAACGCCGGCATCAGCGTCATGAACGCCGACGGCAGCGGCCGCCGCCAGGTGGCGGCCGGCAGCCCACGCGCCGTGTATCCCGCCTGGAGCCCGGACGGCCGCGAGATCGTCTTCTCCGGCGGCGAGTTCAACCAGATCGAGATCGTCGGCGCCGACGGCGGCAACCGCCGCACCGTGCTCGGACCCGACGCCTTCGAGTACACTGCTCCCTGCTTCAGCCCCGACGGCCGCCGCATCGCCTTCGTCAGCAACCGTCCGAACGGCGGCTTCGGCGAGGTGCTCGAGATCTTCGTCATGGACGCCGACGGCGCCAACGTGAGCCGGATCACGACCGACGACACGGAGAACGCCCACCTCGACTGGAGTGCCGCCAATCGGCTCCTCTTCGATTCCTTCCGCGGCAGCGGCGGCGGCGCCTACGCGATCGCGCCCGACGGCAGCGGCGAGACGCCGCTGATCGCCGACGCCATGTTCCCGAAGTGGAACCGCGACGGCTCGCGCATCGCCTATGCGACCTTCGCCGGACTGGCGACCGCCGCCGCCGACGGCTCCAGTCCCCGGGCGGTCCCCAACACCACCTTCGACGACACGGCGCCGGACCTCTACTGAGCAGCCGGCGGCGGTGGTGCGGCCGCGCGGCGCGGTGTATGGGGCGGGCATGGCCACCGCGCACGATTTCACCGCCACCAGCATCGACGGCACCGCCACGCCGCTGAAGGATTACGCCGGCACGGCGCTGCTCATCGTCAACGTCGCCTCGCAGTGCGGCCTGACGCCGCAGTACGCCGGCCTGCAGCACCTGCACGAGCGCTACCAGGGCCGCGGCTTCGCCGTGCTCGGCTTCCCCTGCAATCAGTTCGGCAGCCAGGAGCCCGGCAGCGAGGGCGAGATCAAGACCTTCTGCGAGACGCGCTTCGGCGTCACCTTCCCGATGTTCGCCAAGGTCGACGTCAACGGCGCCGGCGCGCACCCGCTCTACGCCTTCCTCACCAGCCAGCCGACGCAGCCCGACGGCTCCGGCGACATCCAGTGGAACTTCGCCAAGTTCCTGGTCGGCAAGGACGGCGCCGTGCTGGCCCGCTTCGCACCGACCGAGAAGCCCGATTCGCCCGCGATCGCGGCGGCGATCGAGCAGGCGCTGTGAGCCGGTGAGCCCGCGCGCCGCGGCGGCGCGACGCCCGCGTTGGCTCGCCGGCTGACGGGCGCCCGCCGGTCCCTCCCATGTCAGCCCTCGACGCGGTCGAGTGGGAAGCCTGTCTGCTCGAGCCGGTGGACAATCCGCCGGCCGAGCGGGCGGTCCGCAAGGCGCTCGGCATGGTGCCGCCGGCCATGCGCTATTTCCTCGACTCCGCCTGGTGGGCGGACGCGGCGGTGGCGCTGGGCATCACCCACGCGCCCATCTTCCACGTCCCGCCCGGCCTGGCGGATCTCGTCACCCTGGTGGTCAGCCAGGAGAGCGCCTGCCGCTACTGCTTCAGCCTCACCCGCGGCATGCTCGGCGTCCTCGGCTTCTCCGAGGCGCGCATCCGGCGCATCGAGGAAGACCTCGCCGGCGGCGAGCTCGGCGACGGCGAACGGGAGGCGCTGCGCTTCGCGCGGCAGGTGGCGCGATCGACCCCGATGGTGACGGCCGCCGACGCGGCGCCGCTGCGCCAGGCCGGCTGGAACGACGCGGCGGTCAGGGAGCTCGCCGCCCTCGCCGCCGTCAACGTCTTCTACAACCGCGCCGCAACGCTCCCGGCGCTGCCCTACGAGGACGCCGAGCGGATGTTCGGTCGGCCGCTGTTCCGGGTGCTGGGACCGCTGCTGCGGCCGTTCATCAGGACGCGGCGCGCCCGAAACGCGCCGCCGCTGTCCGCGGCCGAGCGTCGGGGACCGTTCGCCGCCTTCGTCAACGCGCTCGACGGCCTGCCGCTGGCGCCCCGCCTGCGCACCGCGATCGACGCCTGCCTGCGCGGCTCCGCGCTCGGCCCGCGCACCACCGCGCTGGTGTTCGCGGTCGTCGCGCGCGGCATCGGGTGTCCGCTCTCGGAAGCCGAGGCGATCGCCATGCTGCGCGCCGACGGCGTCCCCGCCGAGGAGATCGATGCCGCATTGGCGCACCTCGCCGCGCCGTGGATCGGCGATCGCGAGCGCGCGGCCGCGGCGCTGGCGCGCGACTCGATCTGGCCGCAGCCGGCGGCGCTGCAGCGGCACGCCCGCACCGTGCGGCCGCTCTTCACCCGGCAGGAATTCGTCGATCTGATCGGCGCCGCGGCGCTCGCCAATACGGTGTGCCGGCTGGCGGTCGCGGTCGACCTGGCGCGGAGCGGACACTGACGGCGCTCGCCGCGTCCGCGCTCGCGCTGCTGGCCGCCGCCGCGGCGATCGCGTGGCTGGCGCGCGAGCGCCGCCGCCTGCGCCGCCGGCTGGATGCCGCCACCAGCGAGTTGCAGCGCATGCAATCGGCGTTCGGCCGCTTCGCGCCCGAGGCGGTGGTCGACCGCATCGTCGCCCGCGGCGAGGCCGGCGCCGCGGAGCGGCGCGAGGTCACGGTCCTCTTCGCCGACCTGTTCGGCTTCACCGCGCTCGGCGAGACACTGCCGCCGGAGGCGCTGGTGGCGCTGCTCAACGACTACTTCGGGCGCATGAGCCGGGTGATCGAGCAGCACCGCGGCGAGGTCTCGAAATTCATCGGCGACGGCCTCATGGCGGTGTTCGGAGCGCACGCGCCCAACCCCTGGCAGGTCAACGACGCCGTGCACGCGGCGCTGGCGATGCAGGCGGCGCTGGCCGAGCACAACGCCGCCCGCGCCGCCGCCGGCGGACCGGCGCTGCGGGTCGGCATCGGCATCCACAGCGGCCCCGCCGTCGCCGGCGTGCTCGGCGGCCGCGCCCTGATGGAGTTCACGGTCATCGGCGGCACGGTCAACCTCGCGGCGCGCGTCGAGAGCCTCACCCGCGTCCACGATGCCGGCATCCTCGTCACCGACGCCGTGCGCGCCCGCCTCGACCCGCGCTTCCGCCTGCAGGCCATGGCGCCGACCGCGGTGCGCGGCGTCGCCGAGCCAGTGGCGACCTGGGCGGTGCTGGGGTGGGAGGAGGATGCCGCGAGCGCGTGACCGGCGGCCGGCCCCTGCGGCAGCAGAGGGTGTCTCGGTCCGCATGATCCCGCCACGACCGCTGCCGACGGCGGAGCCGCTCGGCGCCCCTGGTCAGCGCGCACGCCCTCCGCCGCCCGTCATCTCGCAATCCAGGAAGCCGTCGCTGAAGATCTGTCCGATCAGCAGGCGGTTGGCGAAGCGGGCGCCGACGCTGGACGCGGCGATGGGAGTGCCGTCGTTGAGGTAGATCTCATCGACGGTCCTGCCGTCGGCGGAGACGCGCAGCACCTGGGCGGGCGCCGGCACGCTCGGGTCGGTGGCGTGCCTGGACATCGCCAGCAGCTTGGGATGGGCGCCGATCCAGAGCTGGCCTTCGTCGTCGATCTCGATGTTGTCGCCGCCGCTGTGGATCGGGATCTCGCCGCGCGGCGTCAGCGCATCGGTGGCGGGATCGCGGTCGTACACCAGCACGCTGCGATCGGTGACCGCGGCGACATAGATGGTGCGCCCGTCGCGGCTGACGTTGATGCCGTTGGGGAAGACCAGCTTGGCGATCGCGGTGGTGAAGCCGCCGGGCCCGTACCGCAGCACCTGCGCGCCGCGCAACCGCAGGTAGGTCTCGATCACCTGCATGCGCCCGCGGCCGTAGGCGTGGGTGTTGGTGACGTAGAAGCGATCGACGCCGACGGCGACCAGGTCGTTGGGCATCACCAGCCGCGGGTCGGTGAGCGTCGCGCGGTGCGTCAGGGTGTCGCCGGCGAGGTCGTAGATCTCGATCGTGTGCTCCGGCCAGCCGTGTCCAGGCGCCGGGTGATTGACGGCGAACAGCACCTCGCGTCCGTCGGGTTCGCGCCACAGGCTGATCCCGTGCGGCTGCAGGTAGAGCCCGGCGTCGGGCGTCAGGTTCACCGGCACCGCGTCCACCGCGTCGAGCGAGTACGACCAGATGCCGCCCGGCACCGGCCGGCCCGACCGCGCGGCGCGCCGGTCGTAGGCCGAGATGATGGCCCGCCGCGCCGGCGCGTCGATGGTGAGATCCTCCGGCCCGACCGGGCCGGTAACCAGCCGGCAGTGGCCGTCGAAGTGCGGCGTGATGCGGATGAACATCCCCCCGACCCAGGCGAGGCGGGCGAGTGCCGCGACCACCAACGTGGCGATGGCGAGCAGGGCGACGAGGACGATGCGCCGGCGCCTGGGCATGCTCCTCATGTGGCGGCCATGGCATGGAAGTCAATGCGCCGCCGCGACTTGCCGCTGGCGTTGGCCACGTGGCAATGCACGGCGATGCGCATTCCCGCCAGAGGTCTACCGAAGGACGAGATCTTCCGCCGCCTGGAAGCGTTCCGCGCCGACGACGTGAGCTGGCGCAGCGGCCGCACCTGGGCCTACGTCTACGATCCGGGCGCGGAGGCGGAGGCGGTCATCAAGCAGGCATACACGATGTACCTGTCGGAGAACGGGCTCGACCCGACCGCGTTTCCGAGCATGCTGCGACTGGAGAACGCGCTGGTCGGCATGGGCGCCGCCCATCTCAACGCCACCCCGGGGGTGGTCGGCAATTTCACCAGCGGCGGCACCGAGAGCATCATCCTGGCGGTGAAGACGGCGCGCGACCACGCGCGCGCCCATCGGCCGCAGATCACGGCGCCGGAGATCGTCCTGCCGGTCACCGCGCACGCGGCCTTCCACAAGGCCTGCCACTACCTCGACGTGCGCCCGGTGCTGGTCGAGGTCGATGCGACGACGTTCAAGGCCGACGCCGAGGCCATGCGGAGGGCGATCACGCCCAACACCATCCTGCTCGTCGGCTCCGCGGTGTCCTACGCGCACGGCGTCGTCGATCCCATCCCCGCGCTCGCCGCGCTGGCGCAGGAGCACGGGCTGCTGCTGCACGTCGACGCCTGCATGGGCGGCTTCCTGCTGCCCTACTTCCGCCGCCTCGGCGTCGACGTGCCGCCGTTCGACTTCAGCGTCCCGGGCGTCACCTCGATCTCGATGGATCTGCACAAGTACGCCTTCGCCGCCAAGGGCGCGTCGCTGATCCTGTACCGCGACAAGGAGCTGCGGCGGCACCAGATCTACGCCTGCGGGCAGTGGACCGGCTATTCGATCGTCAACCCGACGGTGCAGAGCACGAAGTCGGGCGGCCCGCTCGCCGCCGCCTGGGCGGTGCTGCACTTCTTCGGCGACGAGGGGTACCTGGCGCTCGCCCGTCAGGCGCTGGAGGCGACGCAGGCGATCGTCGCCGCCATCGACGCGATGCCCGATCTGCGCCTGCTCGGCCGGCCGCAGATGAATCTCATCGCCTTCACCTCCGACACGGTGAACGTCTTCCACATCATCGACGAGATGAAGACCCGCGGCTGGTACATCCAGCCGCAGCTCGGCTTCCACGGCTCGAAGGAGAACATCCACCTGTCGGTCAACCCGGCGAGCGCCCGCTGGGTGGAGCCCTTCCTCGCCGATCTGCGCGCGTGCACGGCGATCGCCAGGACGCTGCCGAGCGGCGCCATCGCCGCCGGCATCCGCGACGCCTTCGCCACCGTGCGGCCCGATCAGGTCACGCCCGAGATGCTCGAACAGATGCTCGCCATGGCCGGCGCCGGCGGCAACGCGCTCCCCGGCCGCATGGCCGAGATCAACGAGGTGCTCAACGCGCTGCCGCCACAGCTCACCGAGCGCCTGCTGACCGAGTACATGAACCTCCTGCAGGTGCCGCCCGAGGATGACGGTTGATCGGCGCCCGCCGGGCGCGAGCGGCCCCCACCGCCGAACAGGCGGCTGCGCGGCGCGCGCCGTCCCGGCGGCGCCGAACCGATCCGTCGGGTGAGGAGGACACGGGCTCGGCCCCGACTGGATCGGCGATCGTGGCCGCCTGTGCGGATCCGCCGCCCGCATGGTCGCGAATCCGTCACCGCGCGACATCAGAACATCACCGCGGCAACAACCGGCGGTAACATCGGCGCGATATGTGGCCGAGCGAGGGAACCGCCTGGAGGACCCCGGGGGGGGATGGGCGATGCCTCGAGGGATGATCAGCCGGTCGAGCGCCGCGCTCGGCCGATGGTGGGGGATCCGCATGGAGTCCATGGATGCGTGGGCGGCGCCGCCGCCCGCACGCCTCGTCCTCGTCTTGAGCTCGGAGCGATCGGGATCGACGCTGCTGCGCGTGATCCTCGGCGAGCACAGTCGCATCGTCGCGCCACAGGAGCTGTTCCTGCTCCGCTATCCGGACTTCGACGCCTGGCGGGCTCGCAAACCCGAGGCGCTCGAGAGCCTGCTGGAATTCTTTCTCCTCGCCGGCCACCCGCTCTCGGAATCGGCGATCGAAGCGGCGTGCCGAGGACGGGCGACGACCGACGTGTACGAATGGATGTTGACGCATCTGCCGGCGGGCGGCCTGTTGATCGACAAGACGCCCGCCTATGCCAACGACTCGATCGCGCTGGTGCGCTCGGCGTCCCTGCGGCCATTCTACATCTGGCTCATCCGCCACCCGCTCGCGGTCGTCGACTCGCACGTCCGCCTCAAGGAGGCCGCGCCGGACCGCCGCCCGCTGCCGCGGCGCGTCCTGCGCCCGATCCGCGCCGCGGTGGAGCGGCTGGTGGGCGGCATGAGCGCCCTGGCGCGGGAGCGGGAAGCCAAGTGGGTGGTGCAGAACCTCAACATCCAGACCTTCCTGCGGCGGATCCCGGGCGCGCGACGGGCGACGGTGCACTACGAGGATCTGGTGCGACAGCCCGACGCGGTGATCGCGTCGCTCTGCGCGGCGATGGGCATCGCGTTCGAGCCCGGGATGCTCCAGCCAGAGACGCGACAGCGCCAGAATCCGCACCTCGGGGATCCGAACTTCCACCGGCACGCCGGCATCGACAGGCAGACGGTCGAGAGCTGGCGGAACCGCTACGAGGAGCGCCACCTGCGCCCCGAGACGCTGCAGTTGATGCAGCAGATCGGGGTGCGCCGGGCGGACGCCCTCCACGCCTCCGCGGCGTGACGCGGGCCGCCGCCGGGCGTGCGCCGGCCTCGGCGCGCGCCGCGATCAGGGCCCGCAGCCGTCGTCGAGGGCGTTGTTCAGCGCGGCGATGAGCTCGTCGATCGTCACCTCGCCGCTGCCGTTGCGGTCCATGGCCGGGCAGGTGGAGACGGGCAGCGAGCCGAGGGCGATCGACACGCCGCGGATCAGCTCGTCGACGCGGACGACGCCGTCGCCGTCGCAATCGCCGACGCAGGGGATCGCGGTCGCGGTCGGCGACGGCACCGGCGTCTCGGTCGGGGTCGGCGAGGCGGTGTCGCTCGGCGTCGGCACGGCGGTGTCGGTGGCGGTCGGCGCCGGCGTCTCGGTCGGAGCGACGGTGTCGGTCGGTTCCGGCGTCTCGGTCTCGACCGGCGCCTCGGTCGGCGTCGCCTCCTCCTCGACGGTGGCGGTCGCCGACGCCTCGGGCGTCGGGCTCGGCGACGGCGTCTCGATCTCTCCGGTCGGGGTGGACGGCGCTTCGGTAATCGTCCCTTCGGCCGTCGCGGTCGGCGTGCCGGTCTCGACTTCCGCCGTCGGCGACGGCGTCGCGGTGCGGGTGACGGTGCGCGTGTAGGTCGGCGTCCGCGACGCCGTCGCCGTCCGCGTGCCGGTCGCCTCGGGCGTCGCGGTGCGGGTTTCCGTCGCCGTCGCGGCGCGAGTGGCGGTGCGGGTGGCGGTGTCGGAGGGGGTCGCGGTCGCGGTCCGCGTCGCGGTGTCGGTGCGGGTCGCGGTCGGCGGCAGCGAGCCGGTGATGACCGGCGTCGGCGTGCGCGTCGCGGTCGCGGTGCGCGTTCCGGTCACGGTGCGGGTGGCCGTGACGGTGACCGTCGCGGTGATGGTGGGCGTGACCGAGCGGGTGACGGTGAACGTGCGGGTCGCGGTCGGCGTGCGGGTGACCGTCGCGGTGCGGGTGTTGGTGGGGGTCGGCGAATGGCTCGGGGTGGCGGTGATGCTCGGGGTCAGCGTGATGGTGCGGGTCGGCGTGATGGTGCGGGTCGGGGTCTCGGTGCTGGTGCTGGTGATCGTCGGCGTCGCCGTCGGCGCGGTCGAGGTCACGGTCGGCGTCTGGCTCGGCGTCAGGGTGATGCTCGGCGTGCGGGTCACCGTGCGCGTGCTGGTCGGCGACAGCATGCCGACGACGCGGACGACGCCGTTGTTGCTCGAGGTGAGCAGGGCGTTGCCGGTGGCGCCGAAGGCGATGGCGAGCTCGTTGAGCAGCCCCAGGTTCACCTCGGTCGGGGCGTCCGCGGCGATGATGACGTGGCAGGAGTACACCAGGGTCGCCGGCAGCGGGTCGGCGCCGAACTGGCGGAAGACCGTCGCCCGCACGGTGCCGCAGGCGTCGTCCTGACAGACGAAGGTCGGCGGCACCAGGGCGGAGAGGCCGGGGTTGACGGCGCAGTCGGGCGCGCCGCCGCCGAGGCGCGCCACCGGCAGCAGGGGGTCGAAGACGATGTCGTTGCGGATGCCGACGACGACCTGGTCGCCGGGGTCGAGCGAGACGCCGATGCTCACCTGGGAGCCGGGAACGCCGAGCGCGTTGCCGACGGTGATCAGGGGCTTGGTGTTCATCGCCGAGGAGTCGGTCGGGGTCGGCGAGGCGAACGCCGGCGAGGTGCGGGTCGGCGTGGCGGTGCGCGTCGGCGTCAGCGTCAGCGTGACCGTCTCGGTCGCGGTCGGCGTCGGCGTATCGGTCGGCCGGGTCGGCGTCGCGGTGCGGGTGTCGGTGGGCGTCGCGGTGATGCCCATGGTGGGCGTGATGGTCGGCGGCACGGTGTCGGTCGGCGTCGCGGTGACCGACGGCGTGCGGGTCGCGCTCGCCGTCGGCGACGGCGGCACCTCGCTCACCACCTCGACCACGCCGGCGGCGCCGTCGGACGGCAGCGTCTGATTGACGTTGTCGCGCACCTCGACCGCCACGGTGGACAGCGGATAGCTGCCGAGCGGCGCGGCGGCGTCGACGGCCGCGACGCAACTGTAGAGCAGGCCGCCGGGCAGCGGCGGGCCGCTGCTGCGAAACACGATCACCCGCGTCTTGCGGCAGCCGCCGGCGACGACCTCGAGGCAGTTGCGCGAGATGGCGGTGTTGGCGGCGAGGTCCGGATTGAGGCTGCACTCCGGCTCGCCGTTCGGCAGCCGTTTGAACAGCACCGACGACTGCAGCTCGGCGACGATGTCGTTGCGCGCGTAGTAGACGGTCTGCGCGCCGGGATCGAGCGCGACCGGCACGTCGACCTCGCTGCCCGGCTGCGCCGAGGCCTTGCCGACGGCGACGATCGCCGGCACCACCGGCGTCCGCGTGCGGGTGGCGGTCGCCGACGGCGACTGCGCGAGGGCCGCCGCGGCCAGCCACGGCGCCGCGACGATGAAGCCGATGGTCAGGCGCAATCGATCACCCGAGATGGCGGCGCAGGAACTCGCCGATGCGCGCCTGCGCAGCGCGCGCCTCGGGCAGCAGGCCGAAGGCGTGCCACACGTGGATCATGTCGTCCCACACCTCGAGCGTCGCGTCGACGCCGGCCGCGCTGGCGCGGGCGGCGAAGCGGCGCGCGTCGTCGAGCAGGGTCTCGGCGCCGCCGACGTGCAGCAGCAGCGGCGGCAGGTGGCGCAGGTCGGCGAACAGCGGCGAGGCGAGCGGCGTCCGCGGATCGGCGCCGGCCAGGTAGGCGTCGGCCATGCGCTGCAGGCCGTCGCGCTGCACCATCGGATCGAGCGCCGCGCGGCTGGTCATCGACTCGCCGGACTGGCTGAGGTCCAGCCACGGCGACAGCAGCGCCGCCGCCGCCGGCAGCGGCACGTCGCGGTCGCGCAGGGCGAGCAGCGTTGCGGCGGCGAGGCCGCCGCCGGCGGAATCGCCGGCGATGGCGAGCCGTCGCCGGTCGAAGCCGGCGTCGAGCAGAAAGCGGTAGGCCGCCACCGCGTCCTCCACCGCCGCCGGGAACGGGTGCTCGGGCGCCAGGCGATAGTCGAGCAGCAGCGCGCGCACGCCGGCGGCGCGCGACAGGTCGGCGGCGAGCAGGCGGTGGCTGTTGATCGAGCCGATGCAGTAGCCGCCGCCGTGCAGGTAGAGCAGGGCCCGCTGCGGATCGGCGCCGGCGGCGCCCACCCACTCCGCCGGCCGGCCGCCGACCTCGCACGGGGTGCAGGTGACGCCCTCCGGCGGCGGCGCCAGCGCCGTCAGGTTCTCCATCGCCGCCCGCTGCTCGACGAAGCTCGCGTCGCGCGGAATGGGCTGGCCGCGCAGGAGATCGATCACCATCTGCAGCTCGGCGCTCGCCATGCTCTCCCCCGGGAAATCAACGATTTGTTGCCGTCGCGGAGAACGCAGCTAACCACACGCGCGCGGAATTGAGAAGGCGGCGACCGACGTCGCGATTGGGGCGCGCGCGGCCCCGTGGTACGAGCCCGGCCATGACGGATCGGGTGGACGACCTCCTGGCGCGGATGACGCTGGATGAGAAGCTCGCGCAGCTCGGCTGCGTCTGGTCGACGCAGCTCGTGGCCGACGACGCCTTCTCCCTGCCGCGGGCGAAAGAGCTGCTGCGCCACGGGACCGGCCACATCACGCGCATCGGCGCCTCGACCGGTCTGCGGCCGGCGGAGAGCGCCGCCTTCGCCAACGCCATCCAGCGCTTCCTGGTCGAGGAGACGCGGCTCGGCATCCCGGCCATCATCCACGAGGAATCGACCGCCGGCTTCACCGCCCGCGATGCCACCCAGTTCCCGCAGGCGATCGGCCTCGCCAGCACCTGGAACCCGGCGCTGCTCGAGGAGGTGGGGGCGGTGATCCGGGCACAGATGCTGGCGGTGGGGGCGCGGCAGACGCTGGCGCCGGTGCTCGACATCGCCCGCGACCCGCGCTGGGGGCGCACCGAGGAGACCTACGGCGAGGATCCGTACCTGGCCAGCCGCCTCGGCGTCGCCTACGTGCGCGGCGTGCAGGGCGACGACCTCGCCCGCGGCGTCGCCGCCACCGGCAAGCACTTCCTCGGCTACGGCGCCTCGGAGGGCGGCCTCAACCACGCGCCGGCGCACCTCGGACCGCGCGAGCTGCGCGAGGTCTACGCGCGGCCGTTCGCGGCGGCGATCCGCGAGGCGGGGCTGGCGTCGGTGATGAACGCCTACAACGAGATCGACGGCCTGCCCTGCGGCGGCTCGCGCGCCATCCTCGACGAGCTGCTGCGCGGCGAGCTCGGCTTCGACGGCGTGGTGGTCGCCGACTACTACACCACGGCGCTGCTCTGCGCCTTCCACGCCGTCGCCGCCGACAAGGGCGCCGCCGGGCGCCTGGCGCTGGCGGCGGGGCTCGACGTCGATCTGCCGCAGCTCGACTGCTTCGGCGAGCCGCTGAAGGCGGAGGTCGAAGCGGGCCGGGTGGCGCTGGCGCTGGTCGACCGCGCGGTGCGCCGGGTGCTGCGCCTGAAGGTCGCGCTCGGCCTCTTCGAGCGGCCGCTGGTCGATGCGGCGGCGGCGCCGGCGGTCTACCAGACGCCGGCGCAGCGGGCGCTGGCGCGCCGCGTCGCCCAGCAGTCGATCGTGCTGCTGAAGAACGACGCCGACCTGCTGCCGCTGTCGCCGTCGCTCGCCCGCCTCGCCGTCATCGGCCCCGCCGCCGACGACGTCCGCCTGCTGCAGGGCGATTACAGCTACCCGGCGCACCTCGAGATCATCTACCAGGGCGGCCGCCGCCGCCCGGCGGCCGACATCGCGCCGCGCCCCGACGCGGTCGCCTTCCGCCCCGGCCCCTACTTCGTGCCGATGATCACGCCGCTGGCGGGCATCAGCGCCGCGGTGAGCCCGCGCACCGAGGTGCGGCACGTCGCCGGCTGCGCGATCACCGGCGACGACGACAGCGGGATCGCCGCGGCGGTCGCGGCGGCGCGCGCCGCCGAGGTCGCGGTGGTGTGCGTCGGCGGCCGCTCCGGACTGCGACCGGAGTGCACCAGCGGCGAGTTCCGCGACGCCTCCGACCTCGGCCTCACCGGCGTGCAGCAACGGCTGGTCGAGGCGGTGGTCGCCAGCGGCACGCCCACCGTCGTCGTGCTGGTGAACGGCCGCGTCTTCGCGCTGCCCTGGATCGCGGCGCACGTGCCGGCGATCGTCGAGGCCTGGCTGCCCGGCGAAGAGGGCGGCGGCGCCATCGCCGACGTCCTCTTCGGCGCCGTCAATCCGTCCGGCCGGCTGCCGATCTCGATGCCGCGCACCGTCGGCCAGGTGCCGGTCTACTACGGCCACAAGTCGGGCGGCGGCCGCAGCCAGATGCTCGGCGATTACAGCGACGGCCCGACGACGCCGCTCTTCCCGTTCGGGCACGGGCTGTCGTACACGCGCTTCACCTACGCCGACCTCGCCATCGCGCCCGAGCGCGCCGACGCGACGGCGCCGATCGACATCCGCTGCGCGATCAGCAACGCCGGCCCGCGCGCCGGCGAGGAGGTGGTGCAGCTCTACGTCCGCGACGTCGTCGCCCGGGTCACCCGGCCGGTGATGCAACTGGTCGGCTTCGCCCGCGTCGGCCTGGAGGCGGGCGCCACCCGACACGTCACCTTCCGCCTCGACCCCAGTCAGCTCGCCTTCTTCGACGAGGCGATGCGCTGCGTCGTCGAACCCGGCGACTTCGACGTGCTGATCGGCGCCTCGGCCGCCGACATCCGCCTGCGCGGCCGCTTCACCATCGACGGCCCCGAACGGACCCTGACCATCCCGGACCTGGTCCCCACCGCCGTGACCTGCGCCGGCTGAACCGGCCCTTGCCCGGCGGGGCCGTGGGGGAATCGAAGCGGCGCGCGGATCGGCCGTCGGCGTCCCGCGGGATGCCAGGGGCGTGCGCTGCAGCAGCCGCCCGGTCCGGGCCGTCGGCGTTCGCCGCTTCCCAAAGGCGAGAAAAACTCCTTGAGACAGCTCTGCGCCGATGGGTATCGCTGGCGGTAGCTGGCAGTGGGCAGCGCCGGCCGGGGGGAACATTCGAGTCAACGGGGAGCCTCGAGGGGGGCCGTCCGGCCGGACTGACGCATCACCATCCCCAGGAGTGATCTGTGATGAGGAAGAGCATCGGATTGTTCACCGCCGCCGCACTGACCCTCAGCGGGTCGGTCACTTTCGCTCACGTCATCGACCCGGCCACGGACAAGGCCGCCGCCAAGCTGCGGGCCGACGTCGCCAAGCAGGTGGCGAAGTACACCTTCTGCCTCGTCAAGGCGGCGGCGGGTTGCGAGAAGGGCGGGGCGACCTCCGCCGTCGAGTGCAACCTCGGCACCGGCGCGGTCGCCTACGAGATGCCGGCCGGCGCCGCCACCGCCAAGTTCAACGCGGCGATCGGCAAGTGCGACGACAAGATGGTGCTGAGCAAGAAGGGCAACGACTACATCGGGATCGGCTGCCCCGGCGACTGCGACGCGGGCACGCCCGGCGTCCAGCAGTGCGCCGGCATGAGCGCCTTCGAAGCCTCGGTCGAGTCGGCGGCGGCCAGCAGCGCCAAGGGCCAGCTCGGATTGTTGGCCACCCTGATCGACCTCGCGTGCGGCACCGATCTGGGGGTTCCCAACACCGACCCGGCTCGCATCAAGTGCGCCACCGACCAGGCGAAGCTGATGAGCAAGTACGCGCAGGGCGTGTTCAAGTGCCAGGCCAAGTGCGAGAACGATTTCAAGAACAGCAAGGGCAATGGCGGCCCGAGCAACGGCGCCGAGTGCAAGGCCGGCGACGTGGGCGCCGCCCCGGCCTTCGCCACCTGCGTCAGCGCCGGGCTGGGCAAGGTGTCGCCGAAGTTCTCGCCCAGCGTGGCGGCGCTGGTGCCGGCCATCAACGCCGTGGTCAACGACGCCACCGGCGGCCTCTACAACCGCTTCGACCCCACCACGGCCGATCCCAGCGCCAGCCCGTGCGGCACCTGCGGCAACGCGACCCGCGAGGGCGCGGAGCAGTGCGACGGCGCGGACGACGCCTTCTGCGGCGGTCCGGCGTGCAAGCCGGATTGCACCTGCCCGTAAGCCATCGTCGGCGCGGCTCCAGGGGTGGCGGCCTTTCGGCCGCCACCCCGTCCGCGGCCAGCGGCGCGGGCGGCGCCCCCGCATCTCCGGCGCCTCGCCACGACACGCTCCCCGGTCCTGCCCACGATTCGAGCAGGACTGACTAGCGAAGGGGCATCGCCGCGAGCGTGATTCGAGTTCGCCGGGGCGGCTGGAACCCGTCCCGGGGTGGCATGCATCTCGCTCTCCGGTGCCTTCGCGACTAGGGTTCCGGCCGGCTCATACCCCGGCGACTGGTCCGAGGGTCGCGATCCGGCGACGTGCCGGACACACGGCGGGACAAAAGCCCGGGAGGAATGTCCGAGTGGGGGAACCCCTCGGTTGGGCCTCCTGACGCGGGGCGCCGCCGGGCGGGACTCCCGTCATCAGCACATGGGAGGACTGGCGATGCGCGAGACGACGAGGATCCGGATCACGGCGCTGCTCGGCGCGGTGGCGATGCTGGCGCTGCTCGGCGGCGGCACGGCGCGGGCGGAGGAGAAGAAGCAGTTCACCCTCGCCTGGACGATCTACGCCGGCTGGATGCCGTGGCCCTACGCCGCCGACGCCGGCATCGTGAAGAAATGGGCCGACAAGTACGGCATCGGCATCGACGTCGTGCAGGTCAACGACTACGTCGAGTCGATCAACCAGTACACCGCCGGCAAGTTCGACGCGGTGACGGTCACCAACATGGACACGCTGACGATTCCGGCCGCCGGCGGGGTCGACACCACGGTGGTGATCGTCGGCGACTACTCGAATGGCAACGACGGCATCGTGCTCAAGGACGGCAAGACGCTCGCCGACATCAAGGGCCGCAAGGTCAATCTGGTCGAGCTGTCGGTGTCGCACTACCTCCTCGCCCGCGGCCTGGCGAGCGTGAAGATGAGCGAGCGCGACGTGAAGACGGTCAACACCTCCGACGCCGACATCGTCTCCGCCGCGGCGTCGCCTGACGTCAACGCGCTCGTCACCTGGAACCCGCAACTGAGCGAAGTGGTCAAGATGCCGAAGATGACCGAGGTGTTCTCGTCGAAGCAGATCCCGGGCGAGATCCTCGATCTCGCCGTCGTCCACAGCGAGACGCTCAAGGACAATCCCAGCTTCGCCAAGGCGCTGGTCGGCGCCTGGTTCGAGACGCTGGCGCTGATGGCGAAGAACGACGACGCCGGCAAGGCGGCGCGCAGCGCGATGGCCAAGCTCTCGGGCACCGACCTCGCCGGCTACGATGCCCAGCTCGCGACCACCGCGATGTACTACGAGCCGAAGGCCGCCGTCGCGTTCACCAACAGCCCCGAGCTGATCAGGTCGATGGACCTGGTGCGCACCTTCTCCTTCGAGCACGGCCTGCTCGGCGAGGGCGCCAAGACCAAGGACGCCGTCGGCATCGCCTTCCCCGGCGACAAGACGCTCGGCGACGCCAAGAACATCAAGATGCGCTTCACCAGCCAGTACATGCAGATGGCCGCGGACGGGAAGCTGTAAACGGCGCGGCCACCGATGGACACCGAGCGCTCGTATTCGCGTCCGTCGCCGGCCATCGGTGCGTCCGTGGAGGCGTGATGGCGCGCCGCCTGATCAACCGCCGCCTCGACCGCCTCGGGCTGGTCACGCTCGGGCTGGCGCCGTTCCTGTTGCTGGTCGCGCTCTATGCCGGGGCGTCGGCGCTGCGGCACGCGGAGAACGACGGCGACAAGCTGCTGCCCACCGGGACGGCGTTCGTCGATGCGGTGCGGCGGGTGGCGATCGAGCCGGACGCGCGCACCGGCGACGTGCTGCTGTGGGCGGACAGCGCGGCGAGCCTGCGGCGACTGGCGCTCGGCCTGCTGGTGGCGACCACGCTGGGGATGATCGTCGGCGTCGCCACCGGCCTGATCCCCTACGTGCGCGCCGGCCTGTCGCCGCTGGTCGCCGTCGCCTCGATGGTCCCGCCGATGGCGCTGCTGCCGATCCTCTTCATCGTCTTCGGCCTCGGCGAGCTGTCGAAGGTGGTGCTGATCGTCATCGGCATCTCGCCCTTCATGATGCGCGACCTCGCCCTGCGCATCGAGGAGCTGCCGAACGAGCAGCTCGTCAAGGCGCAGACGCTCGGCCTCTCGTCGTGGCACATCGTCACCCGCGTCGTCGTGCCGCAGATGCTGCCGCGCCTGCTCGACGGGCTGCGCCTGTCGCTCGGCCCCGCCTGGCTGTTCCTCATCTCGGCCGAGGCGATCGCCGCCGAGGTCGGGCTCGGCTATCGGATCTTCCTGGTGCGGCGCTATCTGGCGATGGACGTCATCATCCCCTACGTGGCGTGGATCACGACGCTCGCCTTCCTCATGGATCTGACCCTGCGCGCCCTCAACCGCCGCGCCTTCCCCTGGCTCTACGTCGGACGCGAGGCCTGATGAGCACCGTGTCCGTCCGCAACCTCTGGAAGACCTACGACGGCCAGGTGGTGCTCGAACGCATCAACCTCGAGGTCGGCGCGCACGCGTTCGTCTCGATGGTCGGCCCGTCCGGCTGCGGCAAGACCACCTTCCTGCGCCTGCTCCTCAGCCAGGAGACGCCGAGCAGGGGCGAGATCCTGCTCGACGGCGCGCCGCTGGCGCCCGAGCCGACGCCCGACCGCGGCGTCGTCTTCCAGCGCTACTCCGTGTTCCCGCACCTGACGGTGCTCGAGAACGTCGCCCTCGGGCTCGAGGTCGAACACTCGCCCCTGCTCGGCCGCCTCTTCGGCGCCGCCCGCCGCGCGGTGTTCGCCCGCTGCCGCGAGATGCTCGACCACGTCGGGCTGCACGGCGCCGCCGACAAGTACCCGGCGCAGCTCTCCGGCGGCATGCAGCAGCGCCTCGCCATCGCCCAGACGCTGGTCAAGCGGCCGGCGCTGCTGCTGCTCGACGAGCCGTTCGGCGCCCTCGATCCCGGCATCCGCGCCGACATGCACGTCCTCATGCGCCGCCTCTTCGACGAGACCGGCATGACGGTGTTCATGGTCACCCACGACCTGCGCGAGGCCTTCCAACTCGGCACGCGCGTCCTCGCCTTCGACCGCCATCGCACCCGCGAAGAAGAGCGCGAGGCCTACGGCGCGACGATCATGTTCGACCTTCCGCTCGACCGCGACCGGCGTCGCCGCGAGGCCGAGCGCGAGATCGCGGCGCGGCTCGCCGCCGCCCACGCCAGCCAGGACGACCTGGCGCGCGATGCGGAGCCCCACGCCGGGCTCCACCTCGGGACGACCCGACGTTCCCCCGTCCTCGCCGGCGGGCATTGAGGGAGGTTTTCATGGTTACCGAGGCGGCTCTGTTCGAGGACGAGCTGGCCGGCGGCGCGCACTGGTCGTTCGTCGTGCGCCGCGGCACCATCCTGCGCCTGATCGACGTCGTCGGCGGCGCCAACGTCGGCATGCTCCTCTACAACCCGGCCAATCCGCTCGAGCGCTACAACATGCCGGACACGTTGAAGTGCCAGCACACCTTCAAGCTGACGCGCGGCCACTGCCTGTACTCCGACATGGGACGCATCTTCTGCTCGATCGTCGACGACAGCGTCGGCTGGCACGACACGGTCGGCGGCAATTCCACCCGCGCCGGCGTCGCCGCCCGCTGGGGCCACCGCTCCTACCAGGAGGCGCGCAACGAGTGGACGCAGAACGGTCACGACAGCTTCCTCGTCGAAGCGGCCAAGTACGGCCTCGGCCGCCGCGACCTCGCCGCCAACGTCAACTGGTTCAGCAAGGTGAGCGTCGCCGACGATGGCGCGATGACCTTCCACCCCGAGCACTCGCGCCCCGGCGACCACGTCGCGCTGCGCTTCGAGATGGACACGCTGGTGCTGCTGCACACCTGCGCCCACCCGCTCGACCCCGCGACCACCTATCCGCGGCGCCCCGTCCGCTACCAATTGCTCAGGGCGGAGCCGGTCGCCGCCGACGACTACTGCCGCAACGTCCGCCCCGAGAACTGGCGCGGCTTCGAGAACACCCGCCTCTACCACCTCGACCCGCCGCTGCCCGGCGACCCGCCGGCGCTGCCGCGCCCCTCCGAAAAGGCCGAGCCGCTGCGCGTCCGCACGCTCGCCAGCCCGCGCCTCGCCGCGGACGCCGTCTTCCGCCACGTCATCCCCGCCGGCGACTACTGGCTGCACCAGGTGCGCGAGGGCCAGGCGCTGCGCATCGTCGACCTCGAGGGCAACCAGTCCGCCGATACCCTCTTCTACGCCGCCGCCGATCCGGCGGAGCGCTACAGCGCCGTCGACACGCTGCGCGCGCAGCACAACATCTACCTCGGCGTCGGCACGCCGCTGCGCTCGACCGCCGGCCGCGTCATGCTGGAGATCGTCGCCGACACCGTCGGCCGCCACGACACCCTCGGCGGCGCCTGCGCCACCGAGTCGAACACCGTCCGCTACGCGCTCGAGAAGAAGACCATGCACGCCTGCCGCGATAGCTGGCTGCTCGCCGTCGGCGAACGCCCGGAGGTGGGCATCGGCAAGCGCGATTTCGGCCCCAACATCAATTTCTTCATGAACGTCCCGGTGACGCCCGACGGCGGCCTCACGTTCGCCGACGGCGTCTCCGGACCCGGCCAGTACGTCGAGATGAGGGCGGCGATGGACGTGTGGGTGCTGATCTCCAACTGCCCGCAGCTCAACAACCCCTGCAACGCCTACAATCCAACGCCGATCGAGGTGCTGATCTTCGATTCCTGAGCGGCGCCACGGAGGCGCGCGGCGACCGCCGCGATCCTCCGTGCTGCTCGATGGTTGACCCATGTTCGAGACGGTCCTGGTCGCCAATCGCGGCGCCATCGCCTGCCGCATCTTCCGGACGCTGAAGCGGATGGGCGTGCGCTGCGCCGCGGTGTACTCCGACGCCGACCGGCATGCGCGGCACGTCGCGATGGCCGACGTCGCGCTCGCCATCGGCCCGCCGCCGGCGGCGCGGAGCTATCTCGACGTCGACCGCATCGTCGCGGCGTGCCGCGCCAGCGGCGCCGAGGCGGTGCACCCGGGCTACGGCTTCCTGAGCGAGAACGCCGCCTTCGCCGAGCGCCTGGCGGCGGAAGGCATCCGCTTCATCGGCCCGCGCCCCGAGCACCTGCGCGAGTTCGGCCTCAAGCACACGGCGCGCGCCGCCGCCGAACGCTGCGGCCTGCCGCTGCTGCCGGGCACGGGGCTGCTCGCCGACGCCGCCGCCGCGGCCGACGCGGCGGAGCGCATCGGCTACCCGGTGATGATCAAGAGCACCGCCGGCGGCGGCGGCATCGGCCTGCAGCGCTGTCACGCGCCCGACCAGCTCGCCGCGCTGTTCGCCTCGGTGCAGCGGCTCAGCCGCAGCAACTTCACGGACGGCGGCGTGTACCTGGAAAAGTACGTGCCGCGCGCCCGCCACGTCGAGGTGCAGATCTTCGGCGACGGCCGCGGCGGCGTCCTGGCGCTCGGCGAGCGCGACTGCTCGCTGCAGCGCCGCCACCAGAAGGTGGTCGAGGAGACGCCGGCGCCGCGGCTGCCCGAGGCGACGCGGGCGGCGATGCTCGACGCCGCCGCGCGCCTCGGCCGCGACGTCGCCTACGAATCGGCGGGCACCGTCGAGCTCATCTACGACGACGACGCCGACGCCTTCTACTTCCTGGAGGTGAACACCCGCCTGCAGGTCGAGCACGGGGTCACCGAAGCGGTCACCGGCGTCGATCTGGTCGAGTGGATGGTGCGGCAGGCGGCCGGCGAGCTGCCGCCGCTGACGACGCTGGCGCCGACGGCGCGCGGCGCCGCGATCCAGGTGCGGCTCTATGCCGAGGATCCGGGCAAGAACTTCCTGCCGGCGTGCGGCCGCCTGACGCACGTCGCCTTCCCGCCCGAGGCGCGCGTCGACGCGTGGGTCGAGACCGGCACCGACATCACGCCGCACTACGATCCGATGCTGGCGAAGATCATCGTCCACGGCGACGACCGCGACGCCGCCCTCGCCCGCCTGCGCGCTGCCCTCGCCGCCACCGAGGTGTGGGGCGTCGAGACCAACCTGGCGTACCTCGCCGCCATCGCCGACTCGGAGCTGTTCGCCTCCGGCCGCGTCAGCACCGCCGCCCTGGCGTCGTTCCCCTTCGCCCCCGACACCGTCGACGTCCTCGCCCCCGGCGCCCAGAGCAGCCTGCAGGACTGGCCCGGCCGGCTCGGCTACTGGCACGTCGGCGTGCCGCCGAGCGGTCCCATGGATCCGCTCTCGCACCGCCTCGCCAACCGCGTCCTCGGCAACCCCGACGACGCGGCGACCCTGGAGATGACGCTCGCCGGCCCGAGCCTGCGCTTCAACCAGGACGCCGTCATCTGCCTCGCCGGCGCGGCGATGACGGCGGCGCTGGACGACGTGCCGGTGCCGTACTGGGAGGCAGTGCCGGTCGCCGCCGGCCAGGTGCTGACCCTCGGCCGCATCGCCGGCCCGGGTCAGCGCGCCTACCTCGCGGTGCGCCACGGCTTCGACGCGCCGCGCTACCTCGGCAGCCGCGCCACCTTCGCCCTCGGACACTTCGGCGGTCACGCCACCGGCGTGCTGCGCACCGGCGACGTGCTGCGCCTGCGCGCCGCCGGCGCCGGCGCGCCGCTCGCCGCGCCGTTGCCCGAGGCGCTGCGCCCGGCGCTGACCCGCGCCTGGGATCTCGGCGTGCTCTCGGGCCCGCACGGCGCGCCCGACTTCTTCACCGCCGACGACATCGCGACCCTGCTCGGCGCGTCGTACGAGGTCCACTTCAACAGCGCCCGCACCGGCGTGCGCCTGATCGGTCCGAAGCCGCAGTGGGCGCGCGCCGACGGCGGCGAGGCCGGCCTGCACCCGTCGAACATCCACGACAACGCCTACGCCGTCGGCACCCTCGACTTCACCGGCGACATGCCGATCCTGCTCGGCCCCGACGGCCCCAGCCTCGGCGGCTTCGTCTGCCCGCTCACCGTCGCCCAGGCCGAGCTGTGGAAGCTCGGCCAGCTCGCGCCCGGCGACACGGTGCGCTTCCGTTTGCTGGACCCGGACGAGGCGGCGGCGCTGCGCGCGGAGCAGGATCGGGGCATCCGGGAGGGCGCCGCTCCGGCGGTGGCCGGCGCCGGGCGCGCACGCGTCTCCAGCCGCCCGGCGCCGGCGGCGCGGCCGCCGGCGGACGCGATCATCGACACCCTCGACGCCAACGGCACCGCCGTCTGCCTGCGCCGGGCGGGCGACGACTATCTGCTGGTCGAGCTCGGCGCGCCGCAGCTCGACCTGACGCTGCGCTTCCAGGTTCACGTGCTGATGGAGCAGGTGCAGGCCCTGGCGCCCCCCGGGCTGATCGATCTCACCCCCGGCATCCGCTCGCTGCAGGTCCACTACGACAGCCGCGTCCTGCCGCTGGCGCGCCTGCGCGGCGTGCTCGGCGACGCCCTGTCGGCGCTGCCGCCGGTCGACGACATCGCGGTGCCGACGCGCATCGTGCACCTGCCGCTCTCCTGGGATGACGAAGCGACGCGCCTCGCCATCCGCAAGTACCAGGAGCTGGTGCGCCCGGACGCCCCCTGGTGTCCGTCGAACATCGAGTTCATCCGCCGCATCAACGGCCTCGCCGACGAGGACGCGGTGCGCGCCATCGTCTTCGGCGCCAGCTACCTGGTGCTCGGCCTCGGCGACGTCTACCTCGGCGCGCCGGTGGCGACGCCGGTCGACCCGCGCCATCGCCTGGTCACCACCAAGTACAACCCGGCCCGCACCTGGACGCCGGAGAACGCGGTCGGCATCGGCGGCGCCTACCTCTGCATCTACGGCATGGAGGGCCCCGGCGGCTATCAGTTCGTCGGCCGCACCGTGCAGGTCTGGAACACCTGGCGGCAGACGCCCAACTTCACCGGCGACAGGCCCTGGCTGCTGCGCTTCTTCGACCAGATCCGCTTCTTCCCGGTGAGCGCCGCCGAGCTCGCCGCGGCGCGCGAGGCCTTCCCGCACGGCGCCTACGCGGTGCGCACCGAGGAGGCGGTCTTCCGCCTCGCCGACTATCGCCGCTTTCTCGCCGAGCACGCCGCGTCGATCGCCGCCTTCAAGTCGACGCAACAGGCCGCCTTCGCCGCCGAGCGGCAGCACTGGCGCGACCTCGGGCTCGACGCCGCGGTCAGCGAGGAACCGGCGGCGGCGCCGGCGCCCGACGAGGTGCCGGCCGGCCACGTCGCCGTCGAGTCGCCGATCCCCGGCAACGTCTGGAGGATCCTCGTCGCGCCCGGCGACCGGGTGCATGCCGGTCAGGTGGTGGCGCTGCTCGAGTCGATGAAGATGGAGATGGAGGTCCTCGCCCCCGCCGACGGCCTGGTGAGCGAGATCCAGTGCCAGGTCGGGCGCACCGTCGGCGCCGGCCAGCACCTGCTGCTGCTGGCGACGGAATGATCGCGATGCGCGGAGCCGACGGATGACGATCGAGTCCCTGCGGGCCGAGTATGACGGGGGGCGATCGCCGCTCGACGTGGTCGACGAAACCTTCGCCCGCATCGCGGCGAGCGCCGATCCCGCCGCGTGGATCGCGCTGCGCGATGCGCACGCGGTGCGCCGCGAGGCGGCGGCGCTGCGCGACGCGGACCGCGGGCGGCTGCCGCTGTGGGGCGTGCCGTTCGCGGTGAAGGACAACATCGACGTCGCCGGCATCGACACCACGGCGGCGTGCCCGCCCTTCGCCTATCGGCCGCGCGCCGATGCGACCGCCGTCGCGCGGCTGCGCGCCGCCGGGGCGCTGGTGATCGGCAAGACCAACCTCGACCAGTTCGCCACCGGCCTGGTCGGCGTGCGGTCGCCGTACGGCATTCCGCGCTGCGTCTTCGACCCCGCGTACGTGTCCGGCGGCTCGAGCTCCGGCTCGGCGGTGGCGGTGGCGCGCGGCGAGGTCGCGTTCGCGCTCGGCACCGACACCGCCGGCTCCGGCCGCGTGCCGGCGGCGTTCAACCACGTCGTCGGCGTCAAGCCGACGCGCGGCCTGATCGGCGCCGGCGGCGTCGTGCCGGCGTGCCAGTCGCTCGACGTGGTCAGCGTCGTCGCCGCCAGTTGCGGCGAGGCCGACCTGGTGCGGCGCGCCGCCCAGGGCGCGGATCCGCGCGATCCCTACTCGCGCTCGGCGCCGGCGCGGCCGTTGCCGCGGTGCGGTCTGCGCGTCGGCGTGCTGGCGGCGCGCGACCGCGACTTCGAGGGCGACGCGGCGGCGGCGGCGCAGTACGACCGGGCGGTTGCCGGCGCCGCCGCGCGGTGGGAGACGCGCAAGATCGACTACGCGCCGTTCCGCGAGACGGCGGCGCTGCTGTACGACGGCCCGTGGCTGGCGGAACGCTGGCTCGCCCTCGCCGACGCCCTGGCGCGCCACGGCGAGGCGGTCGACGCGACGGTACGGGCGCTGGTCGAGCCCGCGGCCCGCCTCACCGCCGCCGACGCCTTCCGCGGTCTGCACCGCCGCGCCGCCCTGGCGGCGCGCGCCGCCGCGGTGTGGGAGGCGGTCGACGTGCTGCTGCTGCCGACGGCGCCGACCCAGCCGCGGGTCGACGCCGTGCTCGCCGATCCCATCCGCCGCAACGCGCCGCTCGGCCGCTACACCAATTTCGTCAACCTGCTCGACTACTGCGCGGTCGCCGTGCCGGCGGGCTTCCGCCCCGATGGCCTGCCCTTCGGGGTGACCCTGATCGCGCCCGCCTTCGCCGACGACGACCTCGCCGCCATCGCCGACCAACTGCACCGAGCGCTGGAGCCGACCTGGGGTCTGGCGCGCGCGCCGCTGCCGGAAGGGCTCCCGGCGGCCTGCCGCGGCGGCGGCGTGCGCCTGGCGGTGGTCGGCGCGCATCTCACCGGCCTGCCGCTGAACCACCAGCTCGTCGAGCGCGGCGCCGCGCTGGTGGCGCGCACCCGCACCGCCGGCGGCTACCGGCTCTACGCCCTCCCCGGCAGCGCGCCGCCGAAGCCGGGCCTGGTGCGCGACGCCGCTGCCAGCGGCCCCGGCATCGAGGTGGAAGTGTGGGAGCTGTCGATCCCCGCCTTCGGCGCCTTCGTCGCCGAGGTCCCGCCGCCGCTGGCGATCGGCACCGTCGTCCTCGCCGATGGCGACCGCGTCAAGGGCTTCGTCTGCGAGCCCGCCGCGGTCGTCGGCGCCGAGGAGATCACCCGTTTCGGCGGCTGGCGCGCCTATCTCGCCGCCCGTTGAGACCTGTCGGCGCGCCGCTGCCCACGATTGCGGCACCGCCGCGCCGCCGAATTGGGCACCCTCGCGGCATCGGCCGAGAAAATCGCACCCACCGCGCCAGGCAAATCCGCGCCGCCCGCTGGTATGGGCGTTGCTCTCTCACGGGGCAAACACAACGCGGCTGATCGTGCGGCGCCCGGGTGCGTGGGAGCGCGCGCGGTCGGCTCAACCGGGAGAGAGGGGGCACTGAATGAGCACCACCACACGTATCGCCGTGATCGTCTGCAGCGTGCTGGCGATCCACGCCACACGCGGCTGGGCGCAGGAGCCAGGCGGCGAGGCCGAGTCGACGGAGACCGCCGGCCAGGTCAAGGCGGAGGACAAGGCAGCGTCGGAGAAGACCAGTTGGCTTCCCGGCGGCCTGTCCGGCAACGTCGCGGTCTACAGCGACTACTCCTTCCGCGGCATCTCGCAGACCAAGCGCAACGCGGCGATCCAGGGCGGCATCGACTGGAACCACGACAGCGGCATCTTCCTCGGCACCTGGGCTTCGCCGGTCGATTTCGGCGACGCCTACATGGAGAGCGACTGGTACGGCGGCTATCAGGGGGCGATCGACAACTTCTCGTACAAGGCGAGCGTCACCTATTTCTACTATCCGAACTTCGCCACCGCGAACTACTGGGAGTTCGGCGCCTTCTTCGGCTACGACTTCGGCGTCCTGTCGGTGAACACCGGCTTCATCGGGTCGCCGGACTACTTCGGCTCGCTCGGCACCGGCGAGTACGTCCCCTTCGGCTTCGCGATCCCGATCGGCACCGTCTCCTGCCCCTTCCCTGGCAAGGAGTGGGAGAACTGCTTCGACCTCGGCTTCAGCGCCAATGCCGGCTACACGCACAGCGACGAACAGATCTTCCCGAACACGCACCACTACTGGGACTACAACGCCGGCCTGACGGCGACGATGCCGTTCAATCTGGCCCTCGACTTCCGCTTCGTCGGCACCGACGTCGAGAACTTCTCGGGCTTCGACAACGCCGGCGGCAACCGCTTCGTCTTCGGCGCCAAGTACAGCTTCTGATTGCGGCCGCCGCGCGGCGCCACGAGGGGCACGGAGACATCCGTGCCCCTCTTTTTTTCGCGTCAGAAACAATCAGGCTTGATTGTTTCTTTTGGATCGCCTAGATCCGACGCGTGGCTCCCACCCGCCGGACCCAGGCCGAACGCAGCGCCGCGACCCAGGCGAAGCTGCTCGACGCGGCGCTCGACTGCCTGGTCGAGCTCGGCTACGCCGGCACGACCACGACCGTGGTCGCCGAGCGCGCCGGGGTGTCGCGCGGCGCCCAGTTGCACCACTTCCCGACCCGCGCCGCCCTGGTCGCCGCCGCCGTCGAGCATCTCTACCGGCGCATGACGGCGGAGTATCAGCGCGGCTTCGCCGCCCTGGCGCCGCGCGCCGAGCGGCTGCGCGGCGCCATCCGGCTGCTCTGGTCGATGTATTCCAGCCGCCACTTCCCGGCCGTCCTCGAGCTCTTCACCGCGGCGCGGTCGGATGGCGAATTGCGGGCCCATCTCGAGCCGATCGCCAGCCGGCACGAGCGCAACGTCCATCGCCTGGCGCGCGCGTACTTCCCCGAGGCCGCCCGCCTGGGGCGGCGCTTCGATGCGACGCTGGCGCTGGTGCTCGATGCGATGCAGGGCATGGCGTCGAGCGATGCGCGGCGCGGACCGGTGAGCATCGCCGCCCGTCTCGATTTCCTGCACGACATCGCCGCCGCCGCCCTGGCGAGCGCCACGGAGCCTTCGTGAACCGCCTCGACCTCGACCTCACCCTCTACGCCGTCCCCGCCTTCTTCGCCCTCATGGCGCTCGAGGCGGCGCTGCTCGCCGGCACCGCCTGGCGCGGCTACGAGCGGCGCGACACGGTCGCCAGCCTGACCATGGGCAGCGTCAACGTGCTCATCAGCATCGCCGGCAAGGCGCTGCACTTCGCCCTGCTGGCGCTGGTCGCCCGCGCGGCGCTGTTCGACATCGCGCCGTCGTGGTGGAGCTGGCCGCTGCTGCTGCTGCTCGGCGATCTCGCCTACTACTGGTTCCACCGGCTGTCGCACGACGTCCGCTTCCTCTGGGCGGCGCACGTCAACCACCACTCGAGCGAGCGCTACAACCTGTCGACGGCGCTGCGCCAGTCGTGGACGACGCCGTTCACGCTGATGCTCTTCTACTGGCCGCTGGCGCTGCTCGGCTTCCCGCCGGCGATGATCCTCACCGGCATCGCGCTCAACACCATCTACCAGTTCTGGATCCACACCGAGCTGATCGACCGCGTCGGCCGGCTCGAAGCGGTGCTCAACACCGCCTCGCACCACCGCGTCCACCACGGCACCAACGTCCAGTATCTCGACCGCAACCACGGCGGCATCCTGATCCTCTGGGACAAGCTGTTCGGCACCTTCGCCGCGGAAGGCGAGCCGGTCCGCTACGGCCTGACGCGCAACATCCACACCTTCAACCCGCTGCGCATCGCCTTCCACGAATGGCAGGCGCTGTGGCGCGACGTGCGCCGCGCCGCCACCTGGCGCGATCGGCTCGCCTACTGCCTCGCCCCGCCGGGCTGGAGCCCGGATGGCTCCTCGCTCACCTCGCGCCAGCTCCAGGCGCGCGCCGCCGCCGAGGCGGCGCGGTGACCCACCCCTCGCCCGTCGAGCTGGCGGCGGCGAAAGTGCTGCTCGAGCCGTGGCGTTGGCTGACCGCGCCGCGCTTCAGCGGCCTCGAGCACCTGCCGCGCGACCGGCCGGTGCTGGTCGCCGCCAACCACACGCTGATGGGCGTGCTCGACGCGCCGCTGCTGGTGCTCGGCCTGCACGACCACACCGGCGTCTTCCTGCGCGCGCTCGGCGACCACCTGCACTTCCGCGTCCCCATCTGGCGCGACCTGCTCGCCCACTTCGGCACCGTCGACGGCAGCCGCGCCAACTGCCGGCGCCTGATGCGCGCCGGCGAGTCGATCCTCGTCTTCCCCGGCGGCGGCCGCGAGGTGTTCAAGCACAAGCGCGAGCAGTACCAGCTCATCTGGAAGGAGCGCGTCGGCTTCGTCCGCCTGGCGGTGCAGTTCGGCTACCCGATCGTGCCGCTCGCCGCGGTCGGCGCCGAGGAGTGCTACGACATCCTGGTCGACAGCGACGAGCTGCTGCAGACGCCGCTCGGCCCGCTGCTGCGCCGGATCGCGCCGCGGCCGGACGAGATCCCGCCCCTGGTCCACGGCATCGGCCCGCTGCCGCGACCGGAGCGCTTCTACTTCCACCTCGGCCGGCCGATCGAGACCGCGCCCTGGCGCGGCCAGCAGGACGACGACGCGCTCTGCCTGCGCCTGCGCGAACGCGTCCGCCGCGCCATCCAGCGCGGCATCCGCCAGCTCCTCGCCGACCGCGCCCGCGATCCGCAGCGCTCGCTGCCAGCGCGCCTGCTGCGACAGGTGCGTCGGGCGACGCGCCCGCGCTCCCGTCCCCGGTGATCCGCCGCCAGCCGCCGTGGTAGGGTCGCGGCATGCGCGTCGTCGACAGCGATCAGCATCTCTACGAACCGCGCACCCTGTGGCGCGACCACATCGATCCCGGGCTGCGCGACGAGGCGCTGCGCATCGAGGACGACGCCGGCGGCACGCCGCGCCTGCGCTGGCGCGCGCACGAGCTCGGCATCGCCGAGGTGCAGATTCCCGGCCGCTCGGACGAGGTCGGCGAGCGGCACCGCCGCGCGCGCGCGGGCCTGCCGGCCGGCGAGCGCTACGACGACGTGCTGCCGCGCGACTACTGGGAGCCGGCGGCGCGGGCCGCGAAGCTGGCGGCGCTCGGCGTCGACGAGGCGGTCCTCTTTCCCAACTACGGCCTGCTCTGGGAGCGCGCGTTGCACGCCTCGCTGCCGGCGCTGCGCGGCAACATGGCGGCGTGGAACCGCTGGTGCGCCGCGGTGGCGCGCGACGGCGGCGGCGCGCTGCACCCGGTCGGCCACTGCACGCTGCGCGATCCCGACTGGCTCGAGCGCGAGCTGGCGGCGTTGGCGCGCGCCGGCGTGCGCCTGGCGATGATCGCCCCCTCGCTGGTCGACGGCCGTCCGCTCTCGCATCCCAGCCACGACCGCCTGTGGGCGGCCTTCTGCCGCCACGGCGTGACGCCGGTCTTTCACGTCGCCGACCAGCCGCGCCCCTTCGCCGATGCCTGGTACACCGACCAGGGCACCGCCTTCGTGCCGGCGCTCGAAGCCGTCTTCCTGCACGTTCCGCCGGCGCTCGGCTGCGCCGACCTCATCCTGAACGGCGTCCTGGAACGCTTTCCCGACCTGCGCCTCGGCATCGTCGAGCTGTCCGCGATGTGGGTGCCCATGTTCCTGATGATGCTCGACGGCGCCTGGGCCTTCACCCGCCAGATCAGCGGTCTGCGCGCCGACGCCCTGCCGCTGCAGCCGAGCGACTACTTCCGCCGCCAGGTGCGGGTCTCGTCGTTCGCCTACGAGATGCCGTCGCGCGTCGTCGAGCAGCTCGGCGGCAACGACCTGCTCATGTGCTGCTCCGACTACCCGCACTCCGAGGGCACCGCCACCCCGCTCGCCGACTACGCCGCCTTCGGTCTCGACGCCACCGGCGCCACCGCGCCGGCGTTCTTCGCCGGCAACGCCGACTTCCTGCTCCGCCGCTGATCCCGCCTGGCAAGCCCGCCGCGTCCGGTCTACGTAGGGAAGGGCGATGAACGGGCACAACAAGACCGAAGCGTGGATCTTCGATGCCAGCGGCACGCCGCGGCACGGCTGGCTGGAGATCGTCGAGGACGGCGGCGAGCTGCGGCCCGCCGACCGCGGCTGGCAGCGGGTGAGCGGCTATCCGCTCGAAGGCGGCGCGGCGCGGCTGGCGCTGTGGGCCGACCAGCGCGACAAGTACGTGCTGCGCCTCGACCTCGGCAGCATCCAGCGCTGGCTGATCTGCGAGCGCTTCCCCGCCCTGCTCCACGCCGCCGGCTCGTTGAGCGCCCTCATCCAGCTCGGCCGCGCCTGACCGCCCGCCGCGGGGCGGGTCGGTGGGGTCGTTCCCGAGCGGCCCGGGCGGGCGGCGCTCAGTGCACGGTCGCCGCCGCCTCGCGCGCCGCCGGCACCGCCGCGGCGCGCGGCAGGGTGAAGCGGAAGGTGGTGCCGCGCTCCGGGTTGGGCGTCGCCCACAGCAGCCCGCCGTGGCTCTCGATGATCGATCGGCTGATCGCCAGCCCCATGCCGAGGCCCGCCGGCTTGGTGGAGAAGAAGGGATCGAAGATGCGCGGCGCGAGCGCGCCGAGGCCGCACCCCGGATCGGCGACGGCGACCTCGAGCTGTCCGGCGGCGTCGGCCCCGATCGAGACCGTGATCCGATCGCCGTCCGCCGCCGCCGTCACCGCCTCGAGCGCGTTCAGCAGCAGGTTGACGATCACCTGTTCGATCTGGATGGCGTCCACCGACGCGAACCATTCGCCGCGCGGCGCGGCGATGGCGATCGGCAGCCTGGCGCGCGCCGACTCCGCCGCCACGGTGTGCGCGGCCTGCGCCACCAACGCGGCAACGTCGACGATCTCGCGCTGCGGCGGCCGTTTGGCGACATAGGAGCGGATGCGGCGGACGATCTCGCCCGCCCGCAGGCCCTGCGCCGCGATCAGCTCGAGCCCCTGCAGCAGCTTGGCGCGCTCGTCGCGGCCGCTGCGCACGTAACGGGCGCAGGCGCTGGCGTAGTTGACCATCGCCGCCAGCGGCTGCGTCAGCTCGTGCGCCATCTCGGCCGCCATCTCCCCCATGCTGCTGAGGCGCAGCACGTGCGCCAGCTCCGCCTGCTGCTCGCGCCGCTCCTCCTCGAGCCGCTTGCGCTGGCTGATGTCGCGCAGGATGGCCTCGAAGCCGATCACCGCGCCGCTGCCGTCGCGCAGCGTCGAGCCGGAGATGGACACGGTGAGCTCCGTGCCGTCGCGCCGGCGCCAGCGCATCTCGACGTCGCCCAGCGGGTCGCGGCTGTCGATCAGCGCGCGGCCGCGCTCGACGTCGGTCGGCGCGAACAGCGCCGCGGCATTGGTCCCGAGGAGCTCGTGCGGCTGGTAGCCGAACCTGGTCACCGACGGGCTGATCATCTCGATGCGACCGCTCGTGTCGACCCGCAGGTACACGTCCTGGATGCGCTCGAAGATGCCGCGGAAGCGCCGCTCGCTCTCGCTCGCCCGTGCCGTCGCCGCCCGCAGTTGCGCCTTCTGCCGCCGATCGCGCGCCCGCCGCTGCTCGGCGCGCAGCCGCGCCTCGTCATTGGCGCGGTGGATGAACAGCGCCACCGGGGTGGCGACCAGGAAGATCGGCAGATACTCGTTCACCCAGGGGCTGCCCGAGAGCACGTGGCCGGCGAGCCACCCGAGGTCGACGGCGGCGATGAGCGGGTACGCCCACGCCGCCGAGACGCACAGGTAGCCGACGGCCAGGATGACCAGCGCCAGGAAGCCGATCTGGCTGTCGTCGCCGATCAGCGCCCACCCGAGCAGCACGCGGACGACGAGGACGGCGAGCGCCAGACCGAGCGCCAGGTGGGCGCGGCGGTGCGGCAGACGGCGGCGGGCCTGCGCGCGGCGCAGCCACAGCATGGCGCACATCGCCACGAGGGTGACCGCGAACAACACGCCGCCGCGTGGCAGGCCAGCGCGCAGCAGCGGCAGCGGCGCGGTGACGGCGTAGGTAGCCGCCAACCCGCCGGCGACGTTCCACGCCATCCGATAGGCGGCGGCGCGGTGGATCGCCGCCCGTCGCAGCGGCGACAGCTCGGTCGCCTCGTCTTTCTTCGCTCCGCCCGTCGACATCGCGTGCGGGCGCCCGGCGCCCGCTCCAGATGGCGACCACTACACAGCAAATCGCCACTCGTTGCCAGCGCGGAAGCGGGCGAGGCCGCGCCCACGGAGGACGCGGGGCGGCCTTGCTCGCCGCGCCTCGCATGCGAAAGGAAGGGCAGACATGGGCGTACCCGAGGGGCTCCCGATCGAGGGATTCTGCGACCCCGCCTTCGCCGCGGTGCGCGACGAATTCGTCGCCAACTTCACGGCCCGCGGCGACGTCGGCGCCGCGGTCGCCATCACCGTCGGCGGCCGGCCGGTGGTGGACCTCTGGGGCGGCTGGTTGGACGGCGCGCGCCGCCACCCCTGGCAGCGCGACACGCTGGTCAACGTCTTCTCGGTCAGCAAGGCGCTGAGCACGCTCTGCGCGCTGCAACTCGTGGAACGCGGCCTGCTCGACCTCGACGCGCCGATCGCCCGCTGCTGGCCGGCGTTCGCCAACGCCGGCAAGGAGTCGATCACCCTGCGCCAGGTGCTCAGCCACCGCGCCGGCCTGCCGGCCCTGCGCGCGCCGCTGCCCGACGGCGCGATGCTCGACTGGCCGCGCATGACGGCGGCGCTGGAGACCGAGGCGCCGTGGTGGACGCCAGGGACGGCGCACGGCTACCACGTCAACACCTTCGGCTTCCTGGTCGGCGAGGTGGTGCGCCGCGCCAGCGGCGACACGCTCGGCGCCTGGCTGCGCGCCCACGTCGCGGCGCCGCTCGGCGCCGACGTGCACGTCGGCCTGCCGGCCGCCGAGCATCCCCGGGTGGCCGAGTTCCTTTGGCCGGACGGGCTGCGGCCGCCGCGGCCCGAGCGGTTCGCCGACGAGGACGAGCGCATGCGCTGGAACACCTACTGGAACCCGCCCGGCCTCTCCGGCGCCGGCTGGGTGAACCGCGCCGAGTGGCGACAGGCCGAGCTGCCGTCGACCAACGGCCATGCCACCGCCCGCGGCATCGCCCGCGTCTACGCGGCGCTCGCCGCCGGCGGCGCGCTCGCCGGCGTGCGCGTGCTGGCGCCGGCACTGCTCGAAGCGGCGCGGCGCGAGCACAGCAATGGCCCCGATCGCATCCTGCAGCGGCCGTCGCGCTTCGGCATCGGCTTCCAGCTCACCCAGCCGGAACGGCCGCTCGGCCCCAACCCGGGCGCCTTCGGCCACTTCGGCACCGGCGGCTCGGTCGGCTTCTGCGACCCCGAGGCCGGCGTCGCCTTCGCCTACGTCATGAACGATCTCGGCCCGCGCTGGCAGAACCCGCGCAACCGCGCCCTGATGGACGCGCTGTACGACTGCCTGTGAGCCGGCGGCGGGCTTTGCCATTGTTGGCCTTGATGCGACAAAAGACTTTCACCACGGAGGCACGGAGACACGGAGAGTACTGATCTCGAAGCCCGCCCAGTGGTCCTCCCAAAGTTCATTGGAAATGGAGTGAGAAGAGGCCCCGCGCCTTCGCTATGGCACCGAGCCCTCCGTGTCTCCGTGCCTCCGTGGTGAGGAGTTTTCTGTCTCATCAAGTCTAACAACCTGGGGCTGCCTCGCGGGAGCAGCGAATTCTTGGGCAAGGCCCCGGCGGCGGCCGCGAACCGCCCCACTCCCGCGACCGGTTTGGCGGAGCCCCGGCTGGCAACACACGTCGCGGCCGGCCAGGATCGGGTCATGCGCCGCCGACTTCGCCTGCTCGCCGCCGCGATGCTGCTGGCGGCGTCCGCCTGCGGTGACGGGACGTTGATCATCAGCTTCAACAGCGGCGTCATCGCCGGCCCGCCGCTGTGCCACGGCCCCGGCGGGCAGTTCGATCTGCGTCAGGCGGGCGGCCTGCAGGTGCTGGTGGTCATCACCAGCAGCACCACCATCATCCTCGCCAGCAGCGGCGGCGGCACCTGCGCCGATCTCGACGCCGGCCAACTGGTCGAGGTGCGCGGCCGCGACAGCGGCGGACAGATCGTCGCCTCCAGCATCACCGTCCGCTGAGGGCGGGCGCGGGCGCGGCTGCGCCGTTCGCGCCGGCCGGATGCGAGCGCGGCCCTACGCCTTGCTGATGCGGACCGCGGTGCGCTTGTACTCCGGGGTGTCGGTGCGGCGGTCGCGGTGCGGGCCGGTCAGCAGATTCACCCAGGTCGCCGGCTCGTTGAAGGTGGCGAAGAGCTCGCCCTCCCGCGGCGCGTCGTCGATGTGCAGCGGCAGCGTGGTGCTGCCGTAGCGACTGGCGATGCGCACCCGGTCGCCCTCGGCCAGCCCGTAGCGGGCGGCGTCCGGCGGCGAGATGTCGAGGCGGTCGCCGGGGCGGAGGACGCGGTTCGGCGTCCGCATGGTCATCGTGCCGGCGTTGAAGTGGTACAGCGAGCGGCCGGTGACCAGCAGCAGCGGATAGTCGGCCGACGTCTCCTCGGGCGACGGCCGATGCTCGATGCAGCGCAGCGCGGCGCGCGGCCCGGCGGTGAACGATTCGCCGTGCAGGCGCGCCGTGCCCGGATGCGCGGTGTCCGGACACGGCCACTGCAGCCCGCCGCCCTCGAGCCGCTCGTAGGTGATGCCGCGGCCGGCCGGCCAGACGGCGCGGACCTCCTCCCAGATCGCCGCCGCGGACGCGAACCCGAAGCCGTCGCCGCGACCGAGCGCCCGCGCCACGTCGCACAGCGGCGCCCAGTCCGGCCGCGCCTCGCCCGGCGGCGGCAGCACCTGGCGGACGCGCTGGATGCGCCGCTCCGCGTTCATGAACGTGCCGTCCTTCTCGAACGAGCAGGCCGACGGCAGCACGACGTGCGCGTAGGCGCGCGCCGTCTCGTTGAGGAAGATGTCCTGGACCACCAGCAGCTCGAGCGCCGCCAGGCTGCGGTGGCTGGCCGCGACGTCGGGATTGGTCGGCAGCACGTCGTACCCCATCGCCCACAACGCCTTCAGCTCGCCGCGCGCCGCCGCGTCCATCATCCCCGGCAGGCGCAGTCCGGGACGCGTCGGCAGCGGCGCGCCCCACGCCGCCGCGAAGCGCGGCGCCGCCTCGGCCAGGCGGGCGGAGCCGGTGAGCAGCGCCGGCTCGCACCCCATGTGCGCCGAGCCCTGGACGTTGTTCTGGCCGCGCAGCGGATTCACCCCGCTGCCGGGGCGGCCGACGTTGCCGGTGAGCAGCGCCAGGTTGGCGAGCGCGATCACCGCGTCGGTGCCCTGCACGTGCTCGGTCATGCCGAGGCCGTGGAAGGCGATGGCCGGCGTGTCGGCGGCGTAGCGGCGCGCCGCCTCGCGCAGCAGCGCCGGCGCCACGCCCGCCGCCGGCCCGACGTCCTCGGGGCGGAAGCGCAGCACGTGGGCGCGGAAGTCCTCCCAGCCGTCGACGCGCGCCCGCAGGAACGCCGCGTCGACCAACCCCGCCTCGACGATCGCGCACGCCAGGGCGTTGAGCACCGGCACGTTGGCGCCCGGGTGCAACGGCAGGTGCAGCGCGCCGGGCACGCGCGCCAGCTCGATGCGGCGCGGATCGATGACGATCAGGTTGGCGCCGGCGAGGGCGCGCTGGCGGATGCGGGCGCCGATCACCGGGTGGCCCTCGCTGGCGTTGGCGCCGCACACCAGGATGGTCCGCGCCAGCTCGATGTCGTCGAAGGCGCTGGTCGCCGCGCCGGTGCCGAAGACGTCGGCGAGGGCGGCGGCGGAGGGGGCATGGCAGACGCGGGCGCAGCAGTCGACGTTGTTGGTGCCGAGCGCGACGCGGGCGAACTTCTGGGCGACGTAGTTCTCCTCGTTGGTGGCGCGCGCCGAGCCGAGCACGCCGACCGCGTCGGCGCCGTGCCGGTCGACGATGGCGCGCAGGCGCGCCGCGGTGACGGCGATCGCCTCGGGCCAGGCGACGGCGCGCCAGCCCGCGTCGGTGCGCAGCAGCGGCGTCGTCAGGCGATCGCCGGCGGCGACGAAGTCGAAGGCGTAGCGGCCCTTCACGCACAGGTGTCCCTTGTTCACCGCCGCGTCCATCGCCGGCAGCGCCTGCACGATGCGGCCGTCGCGGGTGCCGACCTCGAGCTCGCAGCCGACGCCGCAGTACGGGCAGACGGTGCGCGTCAGGCGCGTCGGCACGCCGTGCTCGCGGACGCTCTGGTCCTGCAGCGCGCCGCTCGGGCAGGCGGTGACGCAGGCGCCGCAGGCCACGCAGGAGCTGGCGAGCAGCGTCGTGCCGGAGTCGGGCCGGATCACCGTCCGGTCGCCGCGCTCCCACGCCCGCCAGACGAACTGGCCCTGGAGGCCGTCGCAGATGCGAACGCAGCGGTAGCAGTCGATGCAGCGTCCCATGTCGACGTGGATGTAGGGGTGCGCGTCGTCCACCGGCGGCGCGTCGGCGCCGCCGCGCGCCGCGTCCGCCAGCCCGTAGGCGCCGACCAGCCGCGCCAGCTCCGAGGCCGCGGGGTCGCGCAGCGCGTCGGCCGGCTGGCGGCGCGCCAGCAGCTCCAGGGTGACGCGCCGGTGCGCCTCCAGCTCCGGCGAGCGCGTCCGCACCTCCATGCCGTCCTCGACCGCCGTCGCGCACGCCGGCACCGGGTGCGCCACGCCGCCGACCTCGACCACGCACAGGCGGCAGGCCGGCTGCGGCGCCAACCGCGGGTCGTGGCACAGCGACGGCACGTCGCAGCCGAGCCGGCGCAGCAGCGGCAGCAGCAGATGCTCGCCGCTCACCTCGTGGATCCGCCCGTCGACTCGGATGCGCATCGCTCGCCCTCGCCGGATCCTTCGCACATCCCCGCCCGATTTGGAGGGGCGCGCGCCGGCGGCTGGGTCGTCCGCGGAAACGGGCTGCTAGGCCGGCGCGCGGACGGTCAGCACCGGCATGCGGGCGTGACGGACGACCTTCTCCGCCACCGAGCCGAGCACCAGGTGCGCGAGGCCCGTTTTCCCATGCGTGCCGAGCACGACGAGGTGGCAGCCGAGCGCCTCCGCGGCGCGCACGATCTCGCCCGCCAGGTCCGGCGGCTCGAGGCCGCCGTCGAAGACATGCACGTGGACCTCCTTCGCGGCGGGGAATCTCCGCTCGGCGAGCGCCCGCAGATGCCGGCGCGCCTCGCGGCGGATCTCGTCGCAGCGATGCTGGCGCCAGGCCGGCTCGCCGCCCGCATCGGTGACCGAGGAGATGTCGACCACCGTCACCAGCTCCACGGCCGCGTCGAGCTGGCGCGCCAGCTCGGCAGCGACGCCGGCCGCCGCCTCGGCGCAGGGGGAGAAGTCGGTCGCGACGAGAATCCGACGGAACGGTGTCATGACGGCTCGCCGTGCGTCCTCAGGATCGCGACGTCGTCGCCGGTGTGGCTGATGTCGTGGTCGCGACCAGGCCGCGGCGCCGCCCGATCGCCTCGCCGACGCGCTCGATCAGGCGCCGCGACGGCTCGCGGTGGCCGCCGATCGACCCGATGTCCGCCTCGATCACGCTCGGTGTGCTCCTCATTGGCCGGCCCTCGGCGCTGCCGCGCTCGTCGGATGATTGAGCAAGGCACGCGCCAGGCGTTGGCGGGCCGGGCCCATCCGCAGGCCCGGCATCGCTTCCCAGCGCTGCCATGCGGCGCATCCCGGGATTGGGAAGCGTCCCGATCGCGTCGTCAGCGCTATGCGGACGCGGTCGAGCGGTCAGTCGCGCCGCGGCGCCTTGGGGCGCGCGCCGCCGGTGGACGCGGACGGCGCGGCGTCGCCCGGCCGCGCCGCGAAGGCGCCCGTCTCGCGCGCCGCCTCGATCTCCTCGAGAACGCTGAAGGCCTCCAGCACGTCGCTGCGCGTGAGGATGCCGACGACGCGGCCGCCGTCGATCACCGGCAGCGCGCCGATGCGCAGGGTGCGCATCAGCCGCGCCGCGTCCGCCATCGAGCTGCCGACCGTGATCGCGGTGGGCTCGGGGCTCATCACCAGCTCCACCCGCACCGTCTGCGGATCGGCGGTCGGCACCGGCGGCCGCTTGCGGCGCGAGCTCGCCGCGTCGAAGACGGAGGGGAACGCGTCGCGCAGGTCGCGATCGGTGACGATGCCCACCAGACGCCCGTCGACGATCACCGGCAACTGATTGACCCGGTGCCGCTCCATCAGCTCGCGCGCGTGCTGGATCGAGTCGAGCGGCTTCACGGCGTGCACCGGGCTCTTCATCCATCGTCGGACTTCCATTTGCTGCCTCCTCGTCTCTGGCGCCCCGGCCGCTGCCGCTCACCGCGCCGCGGCGCTGGTCACACCACTTCGATCTCGCACGCCAGCACCGGCCGCAGGGCCAGCGAGTTGGTGACCAGGCACGCGCGCTCCGCCTTCTCCAGCAGCCGCGCCGCCTTCTCGCGCTCCGCCTCGGCGGAGAGGACGAGATGGGCGCGCAATGCGATCGCGGTGAAGCGGGTGACGCCCTCGATGCGGTCGAGGGTGCCGTCGCCGTCGCAGGTCAGGCGCACCCAGGTGAGCTTCGAGGCCTGCGCGATGGCGCGGAAGGTGAGCACGAAGCAGGTCACCACCGCGCCGATCAGCAGGGTCTCCGGCGACCACTGGTCCCCCGGACCGCCGAACTGCGGCGGCGCAGCGGCAGCGAGCGGCGGCAAGCCGGCGCCGGTGACGGCGATCGCGCCATCGGCGCCACCCGAGCCCTGGACCCGATACTGGTGCGGAAGTGGATGCATGCCCGGGAATCAAGCAAGCACCTTGCCCGAACCGACGTTCCCCACCAGCGCGGCGCTTCGCGACCGACGGAAGCGCTCGCGTCTCACTTCTCGGAAGATTCGCCGCCGCCACCCCCTCGGTGGGCGCGGCGCGAGCCCGCACGGCAATGGTCTCCGGATTGCTCCCGCGAACGATCGGGAGAACGGCGATGGCGAGGCAGTCGGCAGAGGAGCTGGACGCGGCGAAGACGGTGCTGATCCGCGATCGACGCGAGGGGCTGGAGGCGATGGTCGTGGTCGACGACGTCGCCTGCGGACCATCCATCGGCGGCATCCGCATGGCGCCGGACGTGACCCTCGAGGAGGTGGCGCGGCTCGCCCGGGCGATGACGCTCAAGAACGCGGCGGCGGGCCTGCCGCACGGCGGCGGCAAGGCGGGAATCGTCGCCGATCCGCTCATGCCGGCGGAGAAGAAGGAGCGTCTGGTGCGGGCCTTCGGGCGGGCGATTCGCGGCCTGGACGAGTACATCCCCGGCCCCGACATGGGCACCGACGAACGCTGCATGGCCTACCTGCACGACGAGATCGGGCGCGCCGCCGGACTGCCGCGCGTGCTGGGCGGCATCCCGCTCGACGAGATCGGCGCCACCGGCTTCGGCCTGGCCTGCTGCGCCGAGGTGGCGGCCGACTACGCCGGCATCGCGCTGCGCGGCGCGCGGGTCGCCGTGCAGGGATTCGGCGCCGTCGGCCGGCACGGGGCGCGCTTTCTCGCCGAGCGCGGCGCGCTGCTGGTGGCGGCGGCCGACAGCGGCGGCGCGGTGGTCAATCCCGATGGCCTCGATCTGGCGGCGCTGATCGCCTTCAAGGAAGAGCGGCGGTCGGTGCGCGACTTCCCCGGCGGGCGGCCACTGGCGAGCGACGACCTGGTCGCCGTCGACTGCGACATCTGGATTCCCGCCGCTCGCCCCGACGTGCTGCGCGCCGACAACGCCGAACGGCTGCGCGCCAGGCTGGTGCTGCAGGGCGCCAACGTGCCGGCGACGGCCGAGGCGGAGGCGCGGCTGGACGCCCGCGGGATCGTCAGCGTCCCGGACTTCATCGCCAACGCCGGCGGCGTGATCTGCGCCGCGGTCGAGGTCCGGCACGGCAGCCAGGCCGAGGCGTTCGCGGTGATCGCCGACAAGATCCGCGACAACACCCGTGCCGTGCTCGAACGCGCGCGCCAGGCGCGCATCCTGCCGCGCGCCGCGGCCGACGAGCTGGCGCGGCAGCGACTCGAGGAAGCGGCGAGCTATCGGCGGCACCGGTGAGAAGCGCCGCGGCCGTGCGACGCCGCAACATGGCGATCCTGTCCACCTGCGACATCCGCGCGGGAGCGCCGCCCTCCAGGTTGTGCCGGAGCTGGCCGGGCGCCCAGTCGCGAACCGGGGGGCGGACGGAGCGGCCGGCGGGCGGCCAGGCAACGTCAGTCGATGACGTATCGGCATCCTCGCGCGCGGCGCCGGGTCGGCGCGGGGAAGCGCTCGCATGCCGGGCTCCGGGCGCGGCGCCAACGCCGCGCCGGTGCGTGCCCATGCGGCATTCTGTGCGCTGCCGCCGGTCGCGGGGAGGCCGCGACGGGACGTGGCGCGGCCTACTGGACCTGGAACGTGGCGGTGATCTGGTTGCTCAGGTGGCCGGCGGCATCGGAGGCGCGCACCGCCGCGGCGCAGGTGCCGAACGGCAGCGGGCTGGCGGCGATCGGCGAGGTGGTCTGGATGGAATTGATCAGCCGGTTGCCCGGCACCAGCGCGGTGCAGGTCTGTTGCGGCTCGAGCGGCGCGCAGGTGATGGCAATGCAGATGCGGTTGATGTCACCGTTCAGGTCGGACACGCCGAAGCGGAAGGCGATGGTGCCGGACCGCGACACCGGATTGGGGAGGACGGTGAGGTTGCACAGCACCGGCAGCGGCGAGACCAGGCCGCCGCAGACGCTCATCGGGATGGTCGGCGTGCGTGTCGCCGTCGTGGTCGGCTTCGTCGTGCGGGTCGGCGTCGGGGTCGGGCTGTCGGACGCCGCCGGCGTCACGGTAGCGCTGGCGACCGGCGTCACGGTAGCGCTGGCGACCGGCGTCGCCGACGCGGTGGCGGTCGGCGGGGCGGTCGGCGGCGCCACGCCGCAGCCGTAGAGCAGATTGCTCACCCCGGCGATCAGCTCGCCGATCGCGACCATGCCGTCGCCGCCGTCGCGATCGAACGCCGGGCAGACGTCCAGCGGGGCGCTGCCGAGGGCGATGTTGACGCCGGTAATCAGCTCGCCGACGGTGACCACCCGGTCGCGATTGCAGTCGCCGACACAGACCGCGTCGCCCGCTTCCGCCGTCGGCGGCAGCGGCGAGGCGACGGCCTGGAGCGCGAGGACGATGAGGCCAAGGCGCAGAGCGGCGAAGGATCCGTTGCTCGGCTCACCGCTCATGCCTCCATCCCCTCCTCCAGGCTCCGGCCCGGCGTCTGGCGAGCCAGGCGCCGGTCGTCTGCTGTCGCATCTCAGATCGGCCCCCGGCTGTCGAGCCGAGCGCGGGCAGGGGGACCCATGGGGGCAGAGGACGCGGGGTCGCCTTGGCGGATTGCGTGCGGCCGGCCGAGCCGACCCCACCTCGCCTCAGGGTGGCGTCCACTGCGCCGTGAGGCGCAGTGGACCGGGGGTGCTCATGACCGTGCGCAGCGATTGATCGAAGTGGATGGTGGCATTGCCGACCATGCTGATGGCATTGCCGTCGAAGGCGCCGTACAGGACTCCGTTGCCGTTCAGCGACAGCGTCGACTGCGGCGCGTAGATGGTGCCGGCGAAGGTGCTGTTGCCCGAGTAGGTGACGGCGGCGCCGCCGACCTGGACCAGGCTGAAGTTGCTCGGCAGGCCGCTGGTATTGACGATGCCGTTGCCGCCGATCGACGCCGCGCCGGTGACGTACAGCGCGATCGGCCCCTTGCTCACGTCGGCGGTCAGCGAGGCGCCGCCGCTGATGTCCAGGCTGGTGGCCACGTAGGTGCCGGCGGTCAGGGTCTGCTTGGCGCCGCCGCTGAGCTTGATCGCCCCGAGGTTGACCGCGCCCGCCGGAACCGCCGCCGCCGGCAGCAGGCGCGTCGCCGCGGACTGCTGTCTGAGGCCGCTGACCGTACCGCCGGTGGCGCTGCCGTTCGGACCGGCGATGGCGTTGCCCTTGATGACGGCGTTGGGGCCGAGGGTGATGTCGCCGTTGCTGCCGACGTCGCCGGTGTTGAACACGTTGCTGCCACCGTAACCGCCCAGGCTGGCGTCGTAGCCGTCGGTCACCCCGTTGCCGCCGATGCTGACGTACTCGGCGCCGAACAGGGCGGCGGTGAAGAGCGAGGCCTGCGAACGCACCAGGAGCGCGCCGACCCGGCGCTGCGTCGTGCCGACGGTCGCCGTCGCCACCACCTCCCAGGTCTCCGGCTGGTAGGCGATCAGCGACGACTCGACGCTGTAGGTGCCGGCGCCGAGGGCCTGCTGGCTGAGCGACTTCTTGTAGCTCGCCACCATGCCCGTGCGCGCCTGACCGAGCAGGTCCTTGTAGGCGTCGGGATGGTTCCCCGGCAGGATCACCGCCGCGCTGTTCGCCGCCAGCTTCACCGGCACGCCGGCGGTGACCAGGGAGCTGGCGGGGAGGCGATAGTCGGCGCTGTCGAACCAACGCACGGCGCGCGCGATGGCGCCCTGGGCGAGCGCCTCGGCGGCGAGGCGCTGGCGGTCTCGGCCGCTGGCCTGGATCTGGCGCAGGACCAGGCCGTGCACGCCGGCGGCGATGACCAGCAGCACGACGAGAAAGCCGAGCGCGAAGACCATGATCGAACCGCGCTCATTGCCGCTCCGCTGTCCTCGACGCCGTGTCATAGGACGAGATTCGGCGGCGCGATGCGGGCGCCGAAGGTGACCGTGCGCCGCGCCCGACCGAGATCGGCGGCGCGCGTCTGCACGGTCATGCTGACGTCGATCAGGCGAACGTCGCCCGGCGTCTTGGCGTCGTAGGTGAACTGGAGCCCGGTGACGTTGGGAATGAAGACGCGGCCGTTGCGCGTCAACGCGCCGTTGACGAGCTCGTAGGTGACCAGCACCGCCGGCGTCACCAGCGACCCGGCGGCGAAGTTGTACGTCAGCGCGGGCGTCAGCTTCACCGTGTTGCCGCTGATCGCCTGCACCGTGCCGCGATACCAGCGGCTCTGGTCGCTGAGGTAGACGGTCGCGTCGACTTTCAGTCCGGCCGTCGACAGCACGGTCACGGTCGACGCGTTCATCGCCGCGGCGGCGGTCAGGAAGGTGTGGGCGGTCGAGACGACCGTCCAGAATTGCACCCGCGAGGGTTCGGCGACGACGATCGAGGGGGCCGACGATGGCACCGCCGGTTTCGGCACGCCGAAGCCGGCGTTGGCGATCTCCGCCGTCATGTCGTCGAAGGCCAGGCGCCCGGCATGCAGCATCTCGGCGATCATCATCTGGTCGGCGTGGCGGCGGATCTGGGCGATCAGGCTCGCGTACGCCGTGCCCGCGGCGAGGGCGAAGATGGCCGCGGCGACCAGCACCTCGATGAGGGTCGTGCCGTCGCAGGCGCGCAGGCGCCGCGCCGCCGCACCGCGCTGCCGCGGACGAGATGCCGGCTCGCGCCCCGGTCCGGTCATTTGGCGATCTCGGTCGCGAAGACGCTCCGGCGCTCGCCGCGATCGGTCCAGCTCATCGTCACCGTCACCGCCCGCAGATCGCTGAGCGCGCCGCTCGCCACCGTCGTGGTGCGCACGAAGATCACGCCGGTGCCCGCGCCGGCCGACCACGACAGATCCGTGGTGGTCCCGACGGGGGCCTTGTCGTAGCCGGCCTTGCGCAGATCGTTGATCTTCGCCGCCGCCAGACGACTGGCCTGGTCGATGAGCCGGGCACTGAGGTTGCCGCGGGTCATGCTCACCACCAGCGCGTTCATGCCGATGATGCAGAGCGCCACCAATCCGAGGCCGACGATCACCTCGATCAGACCCATGCCGTGGTCGGAGCGAACGCCGCGCGCCGTGCGGCGTGGCGTCGATGCGGCGCGCGCGCTCCGGGGCGCGCCGCGGCGACCGCCGGCGGGGGCGCGCATCTCAGTCCCCTCCCTCGCGCCGGCCCTCGCCGTCGGCACCGGCGCCGGCGCGCAGGGCGTCGATCGCGGCGCGCTCCCGACGCGCCTCGTCGACGACCAGATTCTCCTGCTCGCGACGCGCCGCGCTGTCCACCCCGGCCGCCCGCAGGAGCCGCAGGTACGCCTCGCGATCGGCGAGGCGCGCCTCGTGCCGTCGCAACTGCTCCGCGGCCGCGTCGGCCGGGTTCGGATGCGCCGACAGCGACACCCCCTCCACCGCCTGCGCGCCGGCGGCCTCCGCGGCGGGCGCGGACGCAGACGCGTCCCCCTGCGGCGGCTGGCGCGGCGCGGGCTGGTTGGTCACGTGCACGACGCCGCGATCGTCGCGCCACTCGTACCATTGGGCCGAGAGCGAGGCCGGGAGGAACACGAAGGCGAGCCCAAGCCATCGCCAGGTCATGTGCTACGGCAGAGCAAAGGCCATACCGCCCGGCCGGTCGCCTCGCGAGCGACCCGCGGACTCGCCGCGCCGCGTCGCCGCGTCGTCGCCCTCGCCGTTCCAGGGGATTCCGTCGTGGGAGTGGCAGAGGCGCGCCTCGCACGGCGGCGGGCAGGAGCCACGATGGCGTCTCGCCGGACAACCCCGGCGGGGCGGATCACCTTTCCGCGAGGCCCGCCGGGGGGAGCGGAATCACGCCGCCCAGTAGGCGTCGACGTCGGCCTGCAGGCGCCGCAGCACCTCGTCCTGGCGCACCGGTTCGAAGAGGTGGCGGTAGCGCGCCTGGCCGCGCAGGTACTCCTCCACCGGACGGCGGCGGTGCGGCACCACGGTGTGGACGACGGCGCCGTCGCGTTCCTCCTTGACCGGCCAGATGCCGCACTCGACCGCCAGCCGGGCGACCTCGACCGAGCGCGCCGGCTCGATGCCCCAGCCCGGCGCGCAGGCGGCGAAGCTGAGGAACAGCTTCGGACCGCGCAGCCGGCGCGCCCGCGCCACCTTGTCCATGAGGTCGAGCGGATGGGCCGGCGAGACGGTGGCGACGAAGGCCGGGCGCTGGGCGCGCCAGAGCGCGAACAGGTCCTGCTTGCGCGCCGTCGTGCCGGCGGGGGCGGCGGCGCCCGGCGGCGTCGTCGCGGTGCGCGATCCGTACGGCGTCGCCGGCGACATCTGGAAGCCGGTGTTGGCGAAGCCCTCGTTGTCGTAGCAGTAGTAGTAGAAATCGAGGCCGCGATGGATGGCGGCGAGGGTCGCCTGCAGACCGATGCCGCCGGCGGCGCCGTCGCCGCTCACCACCACCACCGCGAGATCCTCGTCGGCCGCCAGCGTGCCGCGCGCGATCAGGACGTCGAGCGCGTCGCGGATCCCCTGCGCGCCCGCCGGCGCCGAGGCCATCGCGGTGTAGAGCCACGAGGCCCGGAACGGCGAGTAGGGAAAGGTGGTCAGCAGGGTCAGGCAGCCGGCGGCGTTGACGAAGACGACGTTGGCGCCGAGCGCCTTGTGGAACAGACGCAGGCCGAGCAGGCCGCCGCAGCCGCCGCACAGGCCGGTGCCGCCGGCGAGCGGTTCCTCGCGCGGGATCTGCTGGATGCTCGTGTAGATCTCGCGCCGGGTCATCGCGGCGCCTCCTCGCCGCCACGCGCGATGCGCAGCAGGTCGCGCACCGCCGCGTACTCGTCGGCGGTGAACAGCAGGCGCGGCTCGGCCGACCCGCCCTCGCGCTCGGCGACGTGCAGGGCGGCGGCGATCTGCTCGAGCTCCTGGTCGCGGAAGCGGCGGCCGCCCAGGCCGCCGACGTACGAGAGCAGCGGCGGCGCGGCGCGATCGCGCAGCGCGCTCGCCACCTCGGCGAACAGGATGCCCCCCTTGCCGACCGACAGGTTCTGGTCGACCACCGCCACGGCGCGGCGTCCGGCCAGGCGCGCGGCGATCTCGGCGTGCGGGAACGGCCGCAACAGGCGCAGGCGCAGCAGCCCGATCTTCTCGCCCCGCTGCCGCAGCCGCGCCACCGCGGCGCGACCGACGGTGGTGAACGAATTCGACATCACGATCACGTGCTCGGCGTCGTCCAGCCAGGCCCCCTCGGTGGCGCCGTAGCGGCGGCCGAAGCGCTCGCCGAGCTCGCTGGCGATGGCGGCGTGGGCGTCGAGCGCCGCCTCCATGGCGCGCTGCATCTGGTACTTGAAGAAGGCGTAGGCGCTGCTGCCGAGGACGGCGACGCCCTGGGCCATGGCGTGCGAGGCGGCGAAGCGCGCGTGGGTGGGCGCATAGGGCGGCAGGAAGGCGCGCACCGCGGCCGGGTCGGGGATCGCCACCGGCTCGCGCGTGTACGACAGGTGGAAGCCGTCGAGGTTGACCAGCGCCGGCAGCAGCACGTCGGGGTGCTCGGCCAGGCGATAGGCCATCAGCACCGAGTCGAGCACCTCCTGGCAGGTCTCGGCGTGCAACTGGAGGAAGCCGGCGTCGCGCGCCGCCAGGACGTCGTTGTGATCCGGCTCGAGGGTGATCGGCGCCGCCAACGCTCGCGAGACGTTGACCAGCACCAGCGGCACGCGCCAACCGGCGACGGCGTAGAGCATTTCCAGGGCGTAGAGGAGGCCCTGGCTCGAGGTCGCCGTGAACACGCGCGCCCCGGTCGCCGCGGCGGCGCCGGCGGCGGTGAGCATGGCGTGCTCGGAGTCGAGCGTCACCAGGCGGGCGGGCATCTCGCCGCGCCCGATCCAGTGCGCCAGCGTCTCGATGATCTCGGTCTGCGGCGTGATCGGGTAGGCGGGCACGTAGTCGACGTCGGCGAGGCGCGCCCCCCACGCGGCGGCGCGGTTGCCGCTCAGCAGGTCGACGGTCGCGCTCATGGCGCGTGCTCCGGCACCTCGGCGATCGCCCGCGGCGGGCACTCCGCGACGCAGATCGCGCAGCCTTTGCAGTGCTGATAGTCGACCGCGGGGTAGCGCTCGCCGTCGAGCCGGATCGCGCCCTCCGGGCAGAGCGCGAAGCAGAGCAGGCAGCGCGTGCAGCGGGCGCGATCGATCACCGGCCGGACGACGCGCCAGCCGGCGGTGTCGCGCCGCTGCGAGGTCGGGCCGGCGGTGATCGCCGGCGCCGCCAGGCGCGCCGGCAGGCGCGGCAGGACGAACGGCGCGCCGGCGGCCGGCGGCGGCGCGGGCGGCGACGCGGCGGCGCGGCCGACGACCGGCGCGGCGTGGAAGGCGCGCCGCATGGCCGCGGTGTTGCGCTCGACCACGTCGGCGGCGGCGTCGATCTCCGCCAGCTCGACGCGCAGCGCGCCGGCGGCGAGCGGCCACGGCGCGATGCCGGTGGCGCGCAGCACCAAGCCGGCCATCGGCGCGCTGAGCAGCGCCTGACCGAGCTCGGCGAGGGCGAGCGCCGTGCAGTCGTGCGCCACCGCCGGAGCGTCGCTGCCGCAGCGCCGCTGCAGCTCTTCGCCGGCGCGGCGGCTGTTGGCCACGATCAACGTGCCGCCGCCCACGCCTTCGAGCACCCCGGCGTCGGGGTCGTCGAGCAGCGATTCGTCGAAGAGCGCCAGGGCGTCGGGACGCGCGATGTAGCCGCGTTCGCCGATCGGCTGGCAGTCGAGGCGGACGAATGCCGCCACCGGCGCGCCGCGCCGTTCGGCGCCGTAGAGCGGGAAGTCCTGCACGGTGAAGCCGGCGAGGAACGCGGCGCGGCTCACGATGCGACTCGCCAGGCGAACGCCCTGGCCGCCGCGCCCGTGGAAGCGCACCTGGTAGACCATGGGGCGCAGGGTGAGCGAGGAGCGTGCCACGCCGGCCGCGGCGACCGCGGCGGACGCGCGGGCGACGGGGCGCTCGCGCCGTTGCGTTGCGCTCATCGATCCGGCCGCGGTCTTCCGAGATTCGAGAAGGAGCGCGGCCGATGCTCGCCCGCGGAGGCTTTCGGACCCTCTCGATCCCGGGAACCACCCGCCGCCGGATCCGTGCGGTTGGCCGGGTGGCGGGCCCGGCACGTCGGTTGCGTCGCAGCGGTCGTATGACGTTCCTCATGTTGGAGAGCGGCGCGGTCGCGCTGGCATTCCTGATCGCGGTCGAGATGTGGAACCAGCGCCGATCGTGGGCGTTCATCGTCGGCGGATCCCTGGCGGTGCTCGGCGTCCTCACCCTCATGATCGGCATGTGGCGCGGACACTGACCCCGCCGCGGCGCGCCACGGCGTCCCGCGTCCGACTTGCGCCCCGCCCGGCCAGCGCCCAGGGTGTGCGCCATGCGACGATTCCTCTCCCTGGTGCTGCCCCTCGGCCTCGTCCTCGTTGCGCTCGCGGCGCGCGCCGACGATGCGGCGCCGACCTGGCCGCGGACCTTCGCGAACGATGGCGACCAGCTCGTCGTCGCCCAACCGCAGCTCGACACCTGGGCCAACCGCATCGATTTCACCGGCCGCGTGGCGGTGACGCTGACCCCGAAGGGCGGCGCGGCGGCCAGCGGCGTGCTGCGCATCGCGGCGCGCACGACGACCGACCTGCCGCAGCGGGTGGTGGCCCTGAACGACGTGCGCGTCCTCGACGGCCAGTTTCCGTCGCTGCCGCCGGCCGCGGCCGCGCAGACGGTGCGGCTGGCGAGCGCGCTGCTGCCGACCCAGGGGCTGACCGTGCCGCTCGACTACCTGCTGGCGGCGCTGGTGCAGGCCGGGCAGACCGCCGCCTCGACGACGCTCGACACCGCGCCGCCGACCATCTTCCTCGCCGAGCAGCCGGCGCGGCTGGTGCAGTTCGACGGCGCGCCGGTCTTCGCGCCGGTGGCCGGCACCAACGTCCAGTACGCCGTGAACACCAACTGGCCGCTGCTGCGCAGCAGCGACGACGCGGCCGTCTACCTGCTCGACGCCACCGGCTGGCTCACCTCGCAGTCGCTGGAGACGGGGGTCTGGCAATACGCCGACCAGCTCCCGGCCAGCTTCGCCTCGCTCCCCGACACGGCGGAGTGGCAGGACGTCCGCCAGAGTCTGCGCGCGCCGGCGCCGGTCGGACAGGCGCCGCTGCTGATCGACGTCGCGACCGCGCCCGCCGAGCTGATCAGCATCGTCGGCGAGCCGCAGTACCAGCAGGTGCCCGGCACCGGCATCTACGTCGTCACCAACACCAGCAGCCTGGTGTTCTGGGACGGCTACGCGAAGGCGTACTACTACCTGGTGGCGGGGCGCTGGTTCCGCGCCGCCGCCCTCGACGGGCCGTGGACGTTCGCCACCACCACCCTCCCCGCGGATCTGGCCAACATCCCGCCGGACGGACCGCTGGCTGCCGTCCTCGCCTCGGTGCCGGGCACCGCCGAAGCGCGCGAGGCGGCGCTGCAGGCGCAGATCCCGCGCCTCGCGACGGTGAGTCGATCGACCACGGCGACGGTGGCGTACGACGGCGAGCCGCAGTTCGCGCCGATCGCCGGCACGTCGCTCGCCTACGCGGTGAACACGCCGAACGACGTCGTCCGGGTCGGCGCCGCGTACTACCTGTGCCAGAACGGCGTCTGGTTCACCGCCGCGGCGCCGTCGGGACCGTGGAGCGTCGCCGCCGCGGTGCCGGATGCGATCTACGCCATCCCGCCCAGCTCGCCGCTCTACCACGTCACCTACGTGCGGCTGTACCAGGTGAACGACGCGCAGGCGGTGTACGGCTACACCGGCGGCTATCTCGGCGAGTACGTCGCCGACGGCGTGGTCACCTGGGGCACCGGGTACCCCTACGCGCCGTACGTCGGCAGCGGCGCGGCGCCGATCTACTATCCGCGTCCGTACACCTACGGCTGCGACGCGTTCTACAACCCGCTCACCGGCACCTTCCATCGCGCCGGTTACGGATACGGACCGTACGGCGGGATCGCCGCCGGCGCGGCGTACGATCCGGCCACCGGCACCTACGCGCGCGGCGCGGCGGTGAACGGGCCGTACGCATCGGACACGGCCGCGCAGGCGTACAACCCGCGCACCGGATCGTATGCCGCGGTGGAGACGCGGTCGAATCCCTACGCGGCCTGGGACCAGGGCGTCGTCTACGGCCCGCGCCGCGCCATCCAGGTCGGGTCGGTGTCGGACGCGCGCGGCACGGCGACCCGGGCGCAGACCGCCGGGGGTGGAGAGGCGGTGGCGGTCCAGGGCGACGACCGCTCCGCCACCGTCGTGCGCGCGCCCGGCGGCGACTGGTACGCCGGCAGCGACGGCCACGTGTACCAGCGCAGCGACGCCGGCTGGCAGCGCGCCGACGCCGTGCCCGGTCACGACGCCGCCAGCCGCGAGGTGTGGAACGGGCTCGCCGCCGAGTACGCCGCCCGCCAGCGCCAGATGATGATGCGCCAGCGCTATGCCGGCTGGGGCGGCGGCGACTTCGCCGGCCTCGGCGGCGGCCGCTACGCCGGCGTGCGCGGCGGCGGCCGCCGCTGACCCGGCCCCGTCGATCGTCCGCGTTGCCCGCGATGGACCCCGCGCGCCCACTCGCCCGCTGTGACGGGCTCGAGGTGATCGCGACGCCGGACGGCTACGTCGTCCACCAGCCGGCTCGGGATCGGGTGCACCATCTGAATCCCACCGCGGTGCTGGTGTTCGAGCTGTGCGACGGGACGACGCCGGCAGGCGAGATCGCCGCGCGCGTGCAGGCGGCGTGGGCGCTGGCCGACGCACCGGTCGACGAGGTGCGCCAGTGCCTGGCTCGCCTGCTCGACGAGGGCCTGGTCACCGCCGTCTGAACCCGCGCGCCGCCGATGGCGGGCCGCTCCGCGGGCGGCGGCGATGACGGCTTGGGCCGGGGTCGCGACGGACCAACGCCGCGACTTTGACTCGCTCGCATCCTTCGCCTATCACCGACCCGGCTGGCGGGCGGCGAGACGACGTGACCATCGGAGGACGGCGACATGGCGACGGCACCGAGCATCGAGCAGATTGAGCGCGCACTGCGGACCATCGACCCGGCGAAGCGCCGCCTGGTCGCGAGCCTGGTGAGCGACGCGGAGTTCGCGGCCCCGCTGGTGGCCTCCTTCGCGACCACCGGAGTCTCGAGCCACGCCGTCCAGCCGCAGAGCGGCTCGAACCTCGGCCGCCGCCTGCGGCAGACCCGCTAGCGGCACCGCGTTCCCCGCGACGCGACGCGCACCGCGACACAGCGGTCACGCGTCGCGCCCGGCGCCTCCCGGCGGCGTGCCCTCACCCCCCAACACGGACCTGGCGTCGCCGGACACCGTCCGCCTCTCCGCCGCGATCATCGTCAGGGACGAGGCGGCGCACCTCCGGCGCTGCCTCGCCTCGATCGTGCCGCTCGTGCACGAGATCGTCGTCGTCGACACCGGCTCGAGCGACGACAGCCCACGGGTGGCGGCCGCGTTCGGCGCCCGCGTGTCGTCGTTCCCGTGGCGCGGCGACTTCGCGGCGGCGCGCAACGCGGCGCTCGAGCGCGCCACCGGCGCCTGGATTCTCTACATCGATGCCGATGAGCGCGCGCAACCGACCGACACCCGCGCGCTGCTGGCGACCCTCGCCGACCCGCGGCTGGTGGCCGCCTCGGTGCGCTTCCGGCCGCGCGCCGGCGTCACCCGCTACGACGAGTGCCGGCTGTTCCGCAACGACCCGCGCATCCGCTTCCGCAACGTCATCCACGAGACCATGCTGCCCAGCGTGCACGCCGTGGCGCGCGCCGACGGCCTGGCGATCGGCCGCACGGCGCTGGCGCTCGACCACCACGGCTACGACGGCGACCAGGGCCGCAAGCACCGGCGCAACATCCCGCTGCTGCGCCAGCGCCTGGCGCGTGATCCCGATCACGTCTACTCGTGGAATCACCTCGGACAGGCGCTCGACGGCAGCGGCGACCGCGCCGCGGCGCTCGCCTGCTGGCGCCGGGCGATCGCGATCGTGCGCGCCCGCGGCGTCGAGAGCGCGCTCGACGCGCTGCCCTACGGATCGCTGCTCCTGGCCGAGGGCGTCGAAGACGCGCCGGCGCTGCTCGACGAGGCGCGCGCGCGCTTCCCCGGCGATCTGCTGTTCCGCTGGCTCGCCGGGCGCCGGATGGCGCAGGCGGGCGCGTTCGACGACGCCGTCCGCCTGCTCGACCCGCTCGCCGGCATCGACGCCGAGACCTACTGCGCCGAGAGCGGCGTGTCGTACGACGCGTCCATCTTCGGCGTGCCCACCTGGGACACCCTCGCCATGTGCCACTTCCAGCGCGGCCGCTACGCCGAGGCCGCGTACTGGTGGGGACGCGCGGCGGACGCCGAGCCGCAGCGCCTCGAGCTGCGCACCAAGCGCCGGCTCGCCGAGGCGCGGAACGGCGCGCGGCGTCCCGGGCCGCGACCGGAGCCGGATCGATGAGCGACGCCCCGGTGATCGCGCCGGTGACCGACGGGGCGGCGCGGCCGTTCTGGTCGGTGATGATCCCGACCTACGAGCCCGATCCCGCCTTCCTCCGCCAGGCCCTCGCCTCGGTGCTGGCGCAGGATCCGGGCCCGGCGGAGATGGAGATCGTGCTGGTCGACGACGCCTCGCGGCGCGTCGACCCGCGCGACGGCATCCCGGCCGGCGCCCGCGACCGCATCGGCTGGGTGCGGCAGCCGCAGCACGTCGGCATCGGACGCAACTGGAACGCCTGCGTGCAGCGGGCGCGCGGGCACTGGGTGCACCTGCTGCACCAGGACGACCTGCTGCGCCCCGGCTTCTACGCTCGCCTGCGGGCCGCCAGCGCGCGCTGCCCGCAGGCCGGCGCCGCCTTCTGCCGCGATGTCATCATCGATCGACGCGGCGAGGTGGTCGCCGCGCAACGGATCCTGCGCCAGCCAGCGGGCATCTTCGAGGACTGGATCGAGCACATCTTCGTCGGTCTGCACCTGCGCTGCGTGGCGCTGGTGGTGAAGCGCGAGGTCTACGAGACGCTCGGCGGCTTCCGCCTCGACCTCGACTACGCGCTCGACTGGGACATGTGGAAGCGCATCGCCGCCGCCCGCCCCCTCTGGTACGAGCCCGAGGCGCTCGCCTGCTACCGCAGCCACGGCGCCTCGGCGTCGATCGGCTTCCAGCGGGTCGGCGACAACCTGGTCGAGATCGCGCGCAGCATCGCGCTCTCCGAAGCGCTGCTGCCGCCGGCGACGGCCGCCGCCATCACGCGGCGGACGCGCGCGAACTACACCCGCTACGGCGCCGGCCTGGCGTGGCAGGCCCTCGCGGCGGGCGACCTGCGCACCGCCCTCGCCCAGCTCCGCGCCGCCCGCGCGCTGGGCACGCGGCGGGACATCGCCAGGGCCTTCGTCGCGCGCGCCCGCCGCGCCTGGCACGAGCGCTGAGCGCGCTGCGCGCCCGCCGGGCCCGCGGGCAGGGCCGCGCTCGCGCGCGGCCCTGCCCGCCCTCACCGTCGGACGCTCAGTCGGTGGCGCAACACGACGCCCGCTGCGGCGTCGGTTGCGGGGTGTCGGCCAGCACCGTGTAGATCTCCCACTCGCGGTTGTCCGCAGCGGTGATCCAGAACTTGTCCTGCACCGCATAGCAGCACGTGACGCCGTCCTCGTGCCGCGGCGCGAATCCCTCGCCCGTCAGGCGCGCGGATTCCGTCACCACCTCGCCGGTCGATTCCACCTCGATGCCGAGATGGTTGAGCGAACCCGGCTCACCCATGCCCTCGATGAGCACCAGCTTCAGCGGCGGATCGGCGATCACGAAGTTGGCATAGCCGGGTCGCCGCTTGGCGGGCTCGGTGGCGAAGAGGCGGCGGTAGAGCTCGACCGCCGCATCGACGTTGCTGACGTTCAGGGCCAGTTGGACACGCGACATGGAACCTCCTTCTGTATCGATGGATGTCGATATTGAAACATGCATCGACAACTGTCAATATGGATTCACCAGGTGGGCGAGGATGGCAGCGATGAAGCAGGAGACAGCGATGAGGAAGAAGGTGGCGACGATCGGCCGCTGTTGCGCGCCGGTGTTCCACGGCGAGCTCGGCCAGGAGCACGCCGAGCACCTCGCCGACGCGTTCAAGGCGATTGCCGACCCGGCGCGGCTGCGGCTCCTGAGCTTCATCGCCGCGCAGCCCTCCGGCGAGGCCTGCGTCTGTCATCTCACCGAGCCGCTCGGGCTGTCGCAGCCCACGGTCAGTCACCACCTGAAGGTGCTGTTCACCGCCGGCCTGCTGCAGCGCGAGCGACGCGGCACGTGGGTCTACTACCGCATCGTGCCGGACGAATTGGCGAGGCTCCGCGACGCCCTGGCGGCGCCGGCCGCCGCCTCGCGCAAGACGAGCGCGGGGACGCGATGACCGCGATGCCCGTGGCGACCCGGCGGCTCGCCGTCCTCGACCGCTACCTGACCGTGTGGATCTTCCTCGCCATGCTGGTCGGCATCGGCAGCGGCTACCTCGTGCCCGGCCTGGAAGCCTTCCTCGACCGCTTCAGCGTCGGCACGACGTCGATTCCCATCGCCGCCGGCCTGATCCTCATGATGTACCCGCCGCTGGCCAAGGTCCGCTACGAGACGATGGGCCGCGCCTTCCGCGATGCGCGCATCCTCGCCCTGTCGCTGGTGCAGAACTGGGTGATCGGGCCGCTGCTCATGTTCATCCTGGCCATCGCGTTCCTGTCGGACCGGCCCGAGTACATGGTCGGCCTCATCCTCATCGGCCTGGCGCGCTGCATCGCCATGGTGCTCGTCTGGAACGACCTGGCCCAGGGCGACGCCGAGTACTGCGCTGGCCTGGTGGCGTTCAACTCGGTGTTCCAGATCCTGTTCTTCTCGCTCTACGCGTATGTCTTCATCACCCTCCTGCCCGCCTGGCTGGGACTGCCGGGCGTCGCGGTCGACGTGACCATCGGCGAGATCGCCACCAGCGTGTTCGTCTATCTCGGCATCCCGTTCCTCGCCGGGCTGCTGACCCGCGTCGCGCTGCTGCGCGCCCGCGGCCCGCAGTGGTACCAGGAGCACTTCATCCCGGCGATCAGCCCGCTGACGCTCGTCGCCCTGCTGTTCACCATCGTCGTCATGTTCTCGTTGAAGGGCGAAGCGATCATCCAACTGCCCTTCGACGTGCTGCGCATCGCGGTGCCGCTGCTGATCTATTTCGTGGCGATGTTCCTCCTGTCGTTCTTCATGAGCCGCGCCATCGGCGCGACGTACCCGCAGTCGGCGACGCTCTCCTTCACCGCCGCGTCGAACAACTTCGAGCTCGCGATCGCGGTCGCGGTGGCGACCTTCGGCATCCATCATGGAGCGGCGTTCGCGGCCGTGATCGGCCCCCTCGTCGAAGTGCCGGTGATGATCGGCCTGGTGACCGTCGCCCTCTGGTTCCGGCGCCAGTACTTTCGCGACACGGGAGACGCCGCGGCGCCGTTCCCCTCCGCCGCCGGGCCGCCGAGATGACCACGGTGATCTTCGCCTGCGTGCACAGCGCCGGCCGCTCGCAGATGGCGGCGGCGTTCTTCAACGCGCTCGCCGACCCGGCGCGCGCCCGCGCCGTCGCCGCCGGCACGGCGCCGGGCGACCGCGTGCACCCCGAGGTGGTGGCGACGATGCGCGAGATCGGCATCGACCTCTCCGCCGCGCGGCCCCGCCGCCTCACCGATGCCCTGGCCGCCGACGCGCAGCTCCTGATCACCATGGGCTGCGGCGAGGCCTGCCCGCTCGTCCCCGGCCTGCGGCGAGACGACTGGGCCCTGGCCGATCCGAAGGGGCGATCCGCCGACGAGGTGCGGGCCATCCGCGACGACATCCGCGCCCGCGTGTCGCGCCTGGTGGCCGAGCAGGGCTGGCAGCGGGCGACCGCCTGATCCTCACGGGCCCGTCACGAGCGGCACGCGACGGAGGCGCCCCTTGCGGCCCGCCCGTGCCGACGGGACACGAACGATCGGCGGCTCCAGCCTAGTCTGGCTAGCGGACGCGGAGGATGAGAATCGCCCCGGCGATGCTGAGGACGGCGGCGTACAGGAGCCCGGCGGCGACGGAGACGTGCGCCCAGAGCGCGCCGACGATGATGCTGGAGAACAGATCGCCGACGCCGTTGACGCTGCCCAGCACGCCGTAGCCCAGGCCGCGGATCTCGGCCGGCAGGAGCTCGGCGGCGATCGCCCCTTCGAGCGCGTCCTCGACGGCCATGAAGACGCCGGCGGCGGCGAAGAGCAGCGACAGGTAGGCGAGATCGCTGCTGTCGCGCATGAATCCGACGAAGGTGAGCGCGGCCAGCAGATACCCCGCCGCCAGCAGCGCACGCCGTCCCACCCGATCGCCGAGCACGCCGACGGGGAAGGCGGCGGCGGCGTAGAGCGCATTGCGCAGCGCGTAGAGCAGGGCCGCCACCTGCGCCGCGTGCGCCATGCCGTGGGTCTCCCCGAGGATGTCGGTGGCGCGCAGGATGAGCAGCGTCGGCGCGAAGTCCGCCAACCCGAAGACGAACACGCCGACCAGGAAGCGGCGGAAACCGATCGGCAGGGCGCGCAGGCTACTCCAGAATCCGAGGTTGTGATTCGGCGCCCGCCGGCGCTCCCGCACCATGACGGCGAAGGCGAGCGCCGAGCCGAGGCCGGGAATCAGCGTCAGCAGGAACACCACCCGGAACGGCATCGCCGCATCGGTGAAGCGGCCGTGCAGCAGGCCGATGGCCACGACGCCGAGGAGCGGTCCGACGACGGCGCCGATGGTATCGCCGGCGCGATGGAAGCCGAACGCCTTGCCGACGTCGGCGGGGGCGACGGATTCGACCAGCATCGCGTCGCGCAGCGAGCCGCGGACGCCGCGGCCGAACCAGGCCAGGACGCGCCCGACCAGGACCAGCGGCCAGCCGGCCGCCAGCGCGAACAGCGCCTTCGCCGCGCCGGTCAACGCGTACCCGCCGACGGTGATCGCCTTGCGGTGGCCGATGCGATCGCTCCACCACCCGCTGCCCAGCTTGGCGAAGCTCGCCACCGCGTCCGAGACGCCCTCGATCGCGCCCAGCGCGGCGGCCGAGACGCCGAGCGTCGCGAGGAACGCGGGCAGCACGGCGGTGGCCATTTCGTGGCCGGCATCGCTGAGCAGACTGGTCAGCCCCATCCCCACGACGTTGCGGTTGAGCCAGGAGCGCCGGCCGCTGCCGTCGTCGTGTCCCGCCGACCGCACGGCGGCCCGCACGCGCGCATCGGCGTCATCGGCGGCGATCGCCAGCAACGCCGAATGGTCGCCATCCCCGTTGCGCTCCAGGCCGCGCACCGCTTGGTAGCGCACGGCCGCGTCGGGATCGCGCAGCAGCGGCTCGCAACGGGCGGCAAACGCCGCCGGCGCGCCGGCGCTCGCCACGGCGACGAGGCGGCGCCGGGCGCGGCTGCCGAGGGGCACCTCCGCGCCATTCGCGGTCCGCACCCGGCCGGTGATTGCCGCCTCGAGCACGGTCGGAGCGACGCGCGGCAACAACGTCCGCAGCGCGTCCTCGCACTCGCTCTGCGTCGGCACGTCCGGCGCGTCCAGTCCGCGCAGCAGCGGCGCGATCCCCGCCGCGTCGCCCGCCACGGCGACCAACGCCAGGGCCGCCGCCGATGCCACGGCCGGGTCATCGTCGCCCGCCGCCATCCGCAGCTCCGGGACGGCATCGACCGCGGCGAGCTCGCCCAGCAGGCCCGCGGCCTGCGCCCGCCGGATGCGGCTGCCGGGGGGCTCCAGGCCGCGCACCTGCCGCGGCGTCACCAGCGCGGCGCGCAGCGCCGGGATGGCGCGGCCGCCGAACCGCCGCAGCGCGGCGGCGGCGGGCTCGCGCTTGGCGTCGTCCTCCAGGCACGCGATCAGCGGCTCGATCGCCGCCTCGTCGCCCAAGCGCGACAGCGCCTCGCCGGCGCCGATGAGATGGGAGCGAGCGAGCGCATCCCGCAGGACGGCGCGCGCCGGCCCATCGTCGAAGCGCGCCAACTGCCGCGCCGCGGCGTTGCGCACGGTTTCCTCCGCCTGCCGGAGCACCGGATCGGCGATCGCGGCGTGATCGCGCGCCACCGCGCCGACGAGGGCCGCCCGCGCCGACGCGCCGCCGAAGGCCCCCAGACACTCGGCCGCCGCCACGCGGGGCTGCGGAATCACCGACGGCGGCCCGGCGAGCAACGCCGCCAGCGCCGGGATCGTCACCGGCCCGGCGGCCAGGATCTCGCCCTGGATGCGAACCAGCGCGTGCAGGTCAGCGAGCTGCGCGACCAGCGCCCTGGCGCGCGCGCCAGTGGCGTCGTCGACCTGGGGCTCGCCGCCGAGGACGTCCACCATCGCGCGCCGCTCGCGGCGGGCTCACCCAGCGCGCCGGCCAGCGCCGGCGAAGCGGGCGCGCGCCCCCAGCTCGGCCTCGATGCGCATCAGCCGGTTGTACTTGGCGGTCCGCTCGCTGCGGCAGGGAGCCCCGGTCTTGATCTGCCCCGCGCCGCACGCCACCGCGAAGTCGGCGAGGAACGCGTCCTCGGTTTCGCCGGAGCGATGCGAGACGAGTTGGCGATAGCCCGCGGCGCGCGCCGTGGCGACCGCCTCGAAGGTCTCCGTCACCGTCCCGATCTGGTTCAGCTTGATGAGCACCGAGTTGGCCACGCGCTCGGCGATGCCGCGGCGAATGATCGCCGGGTTGGTGACGAAGATGTCGTCGCCGACGAGCTGCAGGCGGCCGCCGAGCTCGGCGGTGAGCACCTGCCATCCCGCCCAGTCGTCTTCGCCGAGGCCGTCCTCGAGGAGGATGATCGGGAACGCGTCGGCGAGCTCGCGGTAGCGCTGCACCATCGCGGCGGCATCCTCCGCCGCTCCGCCGGTGCGCTCCAGGACATAGCGTTCGGACTCGCAGAATTCGCTCGCCGCCGCGTCGACGGCGATGGCGATGTCCTCGCCCGGCCGGTAGCGCGCGGCCTCGATCGCCTCGACCAGGATGGTCAGCGCCTCCTCGTGCGACCGACAGGCCGGGGCGAAGCCGCCCTCGTCGCCGACCGCGACGCCGAGCTGCCGGCGCAACAGGATGGCGCGCAAGGCCTGATAGGTCTCCGCCGCCATCCGCATGGCTTCGGCGAAGCTCGGCGCGCCGTGCGGCACGATCATGAGCTCCTGGAAGTCGAGCCCGTTCACGGCGTGGCGGCCGCCGTTGATCACGTTGAGCATGGGGACCGGCAGCAGCGTCGCCTCGGCGCCGCCGAGGTGCTGGTACAGCGGTCGGCCGAGGGCCGCGGCGGCGGCGCGCGCCGCCGCCATCGACACGCCGAGGATCGCGTTGGCGCCCAGCCGGCCCTTGTTCGGCGTGCCGTCGAGATCGCAGAGATGGCGATCGAGATCGCTCTGCAGGCTGGCGTCGCGACCGCGCAGCGCCGGCGCGATCACCTCGACGACGTTGCGCACCGCCCGCTGCACGCCTTTGCCGGCGAAGCGGCCGGGATCGCCGTCGCGCAGCTCGACGGCCTCCAGGCGGCCGGTGGAGGCCCCCGACGGAACGGCGGCGCGGCCGCGCGCCCCACCGGCCAGGATCGCCTCGACCTCGATCGTGGGATGGCCCCGCGAGTCGAGAATCTCCCATGCCTGCAGGCCTTCGATAGCCAACGCTGCCATGCTCATCCTCCATCGCTCGCGGCGGCCACGGCCGCCGCGGCATCGCGCGCGGGCGCCGGCGGGCCACCGCCGACGAGCGGCTCCGCCTGCTGTCGCAACGCATCCAACCGCGCCACTTCGGCGCGCACCGCGTGCTCCCCCTCCGCCTGCCGCGCCCGCGCCCGCTGCAAGGCGCGTTCGGCCGAGGTCGAGACCTGCTGCAGGTAGCCGCGGATCTCCGCCTCGAGGCGCCGACGGCTCTCGACCACGCGATCGTCGAAGTCGTTCGCCACCCGCGCCGCGTTCGCCGCCAGCAGGCGTCCCAGATACCCGCGCGCTTCCTCGGCGAGCGCGCGCCGCGCCGCCGCCGGCGAGCGCAGGGCGTCGCGCAGCCACTGCTCGATCGGGCGCGCGGAGTAGCGCATGAGATGGGATTGGAAGAACCGGCGCGCCGTGCGGAAGCCGAGGTCGGGGCTGACCGTCCTGGGCAGCCCGGCCAGCGCCTCGTCGGATGCCGCCAGGCGCGCGAGCAACCCATTCGCCAGGTCGGTGAAGCGCTGCGCCGCCTGCGTGTAGAGCGCCTCGGCGGCGGGCTCGCAATCGACCAACCAGGCTTTGATGACCCGCTCGGCGATGTCCCGCGCCGCCTCGAACGCGCGCTCGCGCATCGCGCCGCGGCGGCCCGTGAGCCCGTCGATCACCTGATCGAGCTCGCGCTCGGCCGCCGGCGCCGCCGTCGCCAGGAAGGCGGCGCTGCGCTCGCCGAACGCCTGGCTCAGTCGATGCTGTTCGGCGCTGAACAGATAGCCGAGATCGTTGAGCGCCTGGGTCGCGTCGGCGACGCAGCCGCGCAGGGCCGCGGCCCGGCGCTCGGACTCCTCCACCGGCCGCGTCAGGGCGTCGCGCTGCTCGGCGAGCTCGCGCAGGAGCCGCTCGCTCAGCCGCGCGCGACCGCGCGCGGCGGCCGCGCGCACGAAGTCCGCGCCGGCGGAATCGGCGAGGCCGCGCAGCGTCCGCTCGAAGGCTTCCCAGTCGCGGGTCGGGCCGCGTTCGAGCCGCTCCAGCGCGCTCACGTTGAAGACGGCGGCGACCGCGACGCCGAGACGCTCCTTCAGCACCCGACGCGCGAACGTCGCCGCCTCCTGCCGTTCCGCGTCGCTCGAGCGATCGGCCTTGTTGATCACGAACAGCAAGGTCGACACGTGTTCGGCGGCGTGGGCGACCAGCCCCAGCTCCTCGCCCGAGATCGGCGGATCGGCGCCGAGCACCACCAGCGCGGCGTCGATCTGCGGGACGAACTGCCTGGTCACGTCCGTGTTGGCGCCGATCACCGAGCCGATGCCCGGCGTATCCACCAGACACATGCCGCCGGCGAGCAGCGGGCTCGGCACGAACACCTCGACCAAGGTCACCCGTTTGCGATTCGCCGGGTTCTGCTCCTCGGAGACGTAGGCGGCCAGTCCGCCGACATCGATCTCCTCCCAGGTCGCATCGATCCGCACCCGCGCCCGCGTCGCCGGACCCCAGCGCAGGATGGTCACCGCCGTGGTGATCGGCACCACCCCGGCGGGGAGCAGCCGCTCTCCGACCAGGGCGTTCAGCAGCGTCGACTTGCCGCGTTTGAACTGGCCGACGCAGGCGACGTAGAAGCGGCCTTCCGCCAGCCGCTCGGCGAGCGCCGTCGCGTCCGCCACCAGCTCCGGCGCGTCAGCGGCGGCCGCGAGACGAGCGAGCAGTGCCAGCTCGTCTCCCTGCGTCATCGACGCGGCGTCGCGCGCAAGCGGCGCGGGCGCCATGCCCTCCGCCGTCGTCCCGGCGGACGCGGTGGGGCTCGCGTTCACCGGACGACCAGCACCGAGCAGGGAGCGTGGTCGACGATCTTGTCGGCGGTCGTGCCGAGCAGCTTCCCCCAGAGCGCCGAGTGGCCGCTGTGGCCGATCACCAGGAGATCGGCGCCGACGTCCTGCGCGAACTGCGGCAGCAGCACCGCCGGATGTCCGCGCCGCAGCTCGACCCGCGCGGTGACGCCCGCGGCACTGGCGCGCGCCAGCGCGTCCTTCTGGATCGCCTTGAAATAGCGCCGCGCCGCCTGCTCCTCGCCATTGATCTCGTCGATCGTATCCGCATAGCGCGGCAGCTCCTCGACCGACAGGAGATGGAGCTCGGCGCCCGTCGCGCGCCCCAGGTCGAGCGCCGCGCGCAACGCCTGCTTGGCGCCGTCCGAACCGTCCAATCCGACCACGATGCGATGATACATGGTTAGCTCCCGGATTCTGCCTGCAGCTCGGAACGCGCCGCCGCCGCGAGCGGCGCCGCCGCCGGCTGCGGCGCGAAGAACGTCTGCGCGATGAGGGTCGGCACGACGGCGCTGCCGATGACCACGGTGACCAGCACCGTGTACTGCGTCTGGTCGATGAGATGGTTCTCCAGGCCGAAGAGCGCCGAGATGGTGCCGAAGGTGAGCCCGGTGGCCATCAGGAGCGACGTGTACGTGGCCTCGCGCGCCTCCAGCTTGAAGGCGCGGGCGGTCGGCCAGACGCCGAGCAGCTTGGTGAAGAGCTTGACCGCCAGCAGCGCGGCGATCAGGCCGGCGCTGCCGACCACCGCCGGCAGCGAGACGTAGAGCCCGGCTTTGATGAAGTAGAAGGGCGTCAGCATCGTGAACGCGATCGAGCGCATCCGGTTGACCAGGATGCGATCCTGCAAGAAGACGCCCGCCACGACCAGCCCCACCAGGTACGCCGGCAGCACGGCTTCGCTGCGCGCCGTGGTGGCCAGGCCGCCGAGAAAGAACAGGACGAGGAAGAGGAACTTCACCTCCGGCTCGCTCACGCGCGCCTCGCCGAAGCGGCGGATGATCAACCGCGTCAAGCGCGGCAGATAGCGCAGCACGACCGCCAGCACGAGGATGAACACCAGCATCCAGCGGTTGAAATCGGCGAAGAACCCGCCGAGGGCGAGCACGGTCCCGAAGTCGGTCACGAAACAGGCGGCGAGGATCATCTTGCCGATGTCCGTGCTGCTCAACCCGCTCTCCACCATGACGGCATAGACGACCGCGACCGACGTGGTCGACAGGGCGATGCCGCAGATGATCGACGCCTGATAGGTCCAGCCGGCGATGCCATACGCCACCGCCACCGCCGCCGCGAACGGAACCAGGAACGAGACGATGCCGATGACCAGGGCCGCGACGAGATGCGCGCGCAGCGAGGCGGGGTCGATCTCGGCGCCGGCGAGGAAGGTCAGCAGACCGGCGCCGAAGGTGGCGAGAAAGCTGATCCACTCCGTGGCGTGGAAGCCGGCGAAGTTGCCGGCCAGGATGCCGATGCCGATCTCCAGCAGCGCCACCGAGATGCCGGTGCGGATCGAGATCACGCTGGCGAGAAAGGCGAGGAACATCCACGCCGCGGCGATGAACCACACGTTGCTCACGTGTTCCATCATCCCTCTCCCTCGGCTCCATCGGGTGGCGGCGCCGCGCCCGGGCGCGCCGCCGCCACCGTCACGCGGATCACCTGGTCCCCCCTTCGCGATCCGCGTTGAGCGCCGCCGCCAGCAGCGCCGGGCGCGCGACGATCCCCACCGGGCGGCCGTTGGCATCGATCACCGGCACCCGCTTCAGTCCGCGCTCGACGGTCAGGGCCAGCGCCTCGGTCACGCTGGCGGTGGCCGCCACGGCCAGGGCGGGGCTGGTCATGACGTCCGCCGCGCGCTGCCCGTACGCGCGCTCCACGGCGTGGTGGGCGGCGGCGTTCCAGCGGCTGCGCAGCCGGGTCAGCAGGCCGGGGCGGAGCTCCGGGTCGACGCGCGCGACGAGATCCGTGTCGGTGACCACCCCGATGAGCTTCCCGGCATCGTCCACCACCAGCACGCGCTTCACCTCGGCGTCGAGGAGGCGGCCGATGAGGTCGGCCACCGGCGCGGTGCTCTCGACCGTCACGATGCGCGGGTCCATGACGTCGGCCGCGGCGGCGTGTTCGGCCGGCAGGCGGGCCTCCGTCGGCACGGTGCGTCGCGCGAACCCCGCGGCGACGCTCTTGAGCACGTCGAGCCGGCCCAGCACGCCGACCAGCCGGCGGTTCTCGTCGACGACCGGCAGCCGCTTCAGATTGCGCGTGTGCATGAGGTGGGCGGCGTCCTTCAGCGATGTGGAGGATGTGACGGTGATGGCCGGCGTGGTCATCGCCTCGCGCACCGTTCGCCCCTCGCGGCGGAGGCGGTCGAGGCACTCGCGGACGTGCTGGTCGCCGCTCACCTTGTGGAGACTGACGCTCAACTGCGTCACCCCGGCCGACAGCATGTCGGTGTCGCTGATGATGCCGATGACGCGGCGCTCGCGGTCGATCACCGGCAGCGCGGTGTAGTCGCGGGTCGCGAGCTGCTCGACCACCTCGCTGATCGGCACGTCCGCGGTGACGGCATCGGGCTCCGTCGTCATGAGGTCGCCGACGCGCACGTCGGGCAAGCCACCGCGAAACGCCGCCGAGTGAAAATAGATCTCGACCTCGTCGACGATCACCAGCCCCCCGGCGAGCATGCCCGACACCTCGGGCAGCAGACGGTCGATGCGCTCCGCCGCGTCGACCGCCGTGATGAGCACCGGCAGGTCCTCGGAGAGCCGCAGGATGGTCGCGGTGTGGATGCGCGAGTCGGCGCCGAATCCGGCGATGCCATGCAGCACGGTGGCCCCCGCGCACCCCGCGGCTTTCAGTCGCCCGAGAATCGCCAGATACAGCGGCTGATGATGCCACTGATCGCTCTCCCCGACGAAGATCGTCATCCGCTTGGCGCGCATGAGCCTTTCTCCGGGCAGGGATCGGACCCCTACCCGTTCGTTGGCTTCGAGTAGGAGTCATTGATCTGCGTCGGGCGGCCCGAGCGCAGATGGTTGAGGCGGACTCCACCGCCTTGACGCTGCTGGAACGATAGGCGGCAGGGATCGGGGTGTCAATCGACCTTCGGCGCGATCAGGGGTCGGACAGAGGCGACCCGCACGCGTCAGGCGCGGGTGTGCCCGCGCCCTCGTCGCCCTCGGCGACGAGGGCGCGCGACAGCAGCCGGTAGAACACCGGCGTCGCGATCAGCGAGAGCAGCACGGACAGCGTGAGCGCGCCGATCACCGCGATGGCCAACGGCCGCAGCATGTCGGCGCCGCTGCCGATGCCGTATGCCAGCGGGAGCATGCCGATGGCGGCGGCGAGCGAGGTCATGAGAACCGGTCGCAAGCGCCGGCACCCGGATCGCACCAGCGACTCCTCGATGCTGGATCCGCGGGCGCGCCATTCCCCGACGAGGTCCAGCATCAGGATGCCGTTCTTCGCCACGATGCCGACGCCGATGATGGCGCCGAGGAACGAGACGATGTTGAGCGACGTGCCGGTGAGCCACAGGGCGACGACGCTGCCGGTGAGCGCCAGGAGGGCGCCCAGGACGATGGCGACGGGCTCGACGAAGGAACGGAATTCGATCAGCAGCACCGTGAACACCAGCACCACGGCGCTGAGCAATACCAGCAACAGGTTGCGGAACGACTCCTGCTGCTGCTGAAAGAGCCCGCCGAGCTCGATCGTGCCCGGGGGGATCGACGGATCGTTCGCCAGCCGGGCGCGGATCTCCGCCATCGCGCTGCCGAGATCGCGCCCCTCGAGGCGCGCGGTCACGGCGACGTCCTGTCGCAGATCCTCCCGGCGCAGCTCGACGTCGCCCGCCACTTCCACGACATCGGCGACCTGCGAGAGCTTGACCAGGCTGCCATCCGCCGCCTGCAGGGGCAGCTCCTGCAGGGTCGCCAGGCGATCGAGCCCGGCCCCATCGGCCACCACCCGGATGGCGATGCTGCGGTCGCCCTCGAGGACCGTCGACGCCCGCTGCCCGAGCATGGCGGTGTTCACGGCCGTCGCCACATCGGCCGCGGTGATGCCGAACCGCTGCGCGTCCCGCGGCCGGACGCGCAGGCTCAGCGTCGGGCCCGTGAACACCAACCCGTCGAAGGTGTCGACGACCCCCGGCACCTGCTGGAGCTGCGCCTCGACCTCCGGCGCCTTGCGCTTCAGGAATGCCAGGTCGCTGGAGAACAGCTTCACCTCGATCGGCTTCGGCGACCACGTCAGGTCACCGATGAGATCGCTCAGGATCCCCGGGAAGTCCCACTGCACGCCCGGAACGGCGGCGTGGAACTGGGCGCGCAGATCGGCAACCACGTCCTCCGTCGCGCGGGAGCGGTCGGGACGCAGCTTCACCAGGTAGTCGCCGCTGTTCGGCTCGGCGATCGCCAACGCCAACCGCGCGCCGGTGCGGCGCGAATAGCTCTCCACGTCGGCGGTCGCGCGCAGGATCTGTTCGGCGCGCTGCAGTTGCCGGTCGGTCTCCGCCAGGCTCGTGCCCCACGGCGTATGGTAGTCGATGACGAAGGCGCCCTCGTCCATCGCCGGCAGGAAGTCGCTCTCGAGCCGCCCGTACAGCAGGACGCCGAACGCGACCACCAGCGCGCAACCGGCGACCGTGAGCGCCGGGTGCCGCAGCGCCTGGCGCGCCGCGGCCTCGTAGGCGCGAATGATCGCGCGCAGCACCCGGCCGCCTTCGTGATCCCCCGCGGCGGCGGCGCCGGGGGTCGGATCGCGCAGGAACCAGGCCGCCAGCGATGGCGTCAGGGTCACGGCGAGGAGCAGCGAGGTGAGCAGGGACACCACCATGGTGAGCGCCAGGGCGCGGAAGAAGACGCCCGCGATGCCGTCGAGAAACGCCAGCGGAATGAACACCACGACCGGCGTGAGCGTCGAGCCGACCAGCGGACGGGCGATCTCGCCGATCGCGATCTCGATCGCGCGCAGGCGCGGCAGGCCGGCGGCGATCCGGGCGTAGATCGCCTCGACGACGACGATGGCGTCGTCGATCACCAGCCCGATGGCCGCGGCGATGCCGCCCAGGGTCATCAGGTTGAAGCTCAGCCCGGTGAGACGCATGGCGACCAGCGTCATCAGCACGGTCAGCGGGATCACGACGATCGCGGTGAGCGTCGTGCCCCAGCTCTTGAGAAAGAGAAAGATGATCACGATCGAGAGCAGCAGGCCGAAGATCACCGCTTCCCAGACGCTGCGCACGGAGTCGCGGACGAGCAGCGACTGGTCGTAGAAGAAGGCCAGTCGCATGTCCGGCGGCAGCTCGGCATGCAGCGCCGCGAGCTCGGCGCGCAGCGCCTCGGCGATGGCGAGGGTGCTGCCGTCGGGTTGGCTGCGGACGTTCAACAGCACCGCGTTGACGCCATCCGCGGTCACGACGTTGAACGCGGGTTCCGGGCCGCGCTCGACGCGCCCGACGTCGCTGATCCGGATCGGCCGCCCGCCGGGCACGGCAAGCACGAAGTCTTCGATGTCCTCGACGCCGTGCACGCGCCCGTCGACGACGGTGAGGTAGAGCGTGTGGTTCTCCTCGTGCATCCCCGTCGGCGCGACGAGGTTGTTGCGCACCAGCGCGTCGGTCACCTGCGACAGCGTCAGGTGCGCAGCGGCGAGACGCAGCGGATCGACGATCACGTGATATTCGGGCGTCCGCCCGCCGACCAGGTCCACGCGGGCGACGCCCGGAATGCGCAGGAAGCGCGGCTTGATCTCGTAGCGAGCCGTTTCCCACAGCGCGGTGATGTCGCGCGTCGGGCTGGTCAGGCTGACGCCGATGATGGGAAAGGCGGAGAAGGTGAGCCGCCAGACGGTCGCCACGGCCGTGGGCGGGAGCACGCTGCGGATCTGCGCCAGACGGCTGTTCACGTACAGCTCGGACTGGATCATGTCGACGTGCCAGTTGAAGAACACGTTGACCTCCGCCGAGCCGCGGCCGGTCGAGGAGCGCACCGACACCGCGCCCGGGATGTCCTTCATCGCCTCCTCGATCGGGCGCGTGATGGTCGCCATCATCTCGTCCGCCGGCATCACGCCGTTCTCGACGAGAATGACGCAGCGCGGGAAATTGGTCTGCGGAAACACCGACGAGGGCATCGACAGCGCGGCGTAGACGCCGGCCAGGCTGAGGGCCATCGTGATGAAGGTGATCGCGACCGCGTGGTGGGTCGAGAATCTGCCGAGAGCGGAGACTTCCCGCTCGACCGTGGACTCGTGCATGACGGAAGGAGCCGACCGGCGCCGCTAGGGGCGCGGCTGATACACCCGGATCGCCGCCGGATGCCCCTCGCCGGCCGGCACGGCCAGGAACAGGCGATCCATTTCGGGCACGAACAGCGACGTCGACGCGCCGCGGGCCGTCGGCACGCGCGCCACCCGCTGGTAGACGTCCGCTCCGCGCTGCTCGACCACGTCGATGGTGCCGCCGCCGCACGACACGTAGATCAGATGGCGGGCCGGATCGTAATGGAGACCGTCGGGATCGGCGCCGACCTCGAGGCTCGCCACCACGGCGCCCGACGCCGTGTCGAGCACCGCCACCACGCCGGCCTGGTCGCTTCCGCCGCCGACCAGAAGCCGCTGATTGGCGCGGTCCAGCGCCAGCGGATCGTTGCCGGTGGCCGGCAACGCCGACCAGGTGGCGATCGTCGTCCCGCGGGCGCGATCGACGACGGCGACGCGATCCTCCTTCGGCTCGTTCACGTAGAGGCGGGATCCGTCGAGCGCGAACTGCTTCGGCGGACTGCCCAGGGCAATCGTCGGGCCAACCGTTCCGGCGCGCGTGTCGATGCTGGCGATGGCGCCGGTGGTGCGCCCGACCCCGACCAGGAGATGACCCGACTCGCCATCGAAGCGCAGCGCGTTGGCTTTCTCGGGGAACGAGAATGACGACACGACCGCGAAGCTGGCGGCATCCAGCGCGACCACCTTGCCGTCGCCGGCCGTCGACACGAAGACGCGTCCGCTGTCCGGCCGATGGACGACCCACTTCGGCTCGTCGAATCCCGGCACGCTGCGGATGCGCGCGCCGCTCCGCAGGTCGACGACCTCGAGGCTGTGATTGTCCTGCGCCGCCACGAACAACCGCTGGCCTTCGAGATCGACCGCCATCTGGTCGAAATCGCCGCTGACGTCGGGCAGCGGGATCGTCTGCAGCAACGTCAGCCCCGGCGCCTCGGCCGCCGCCGGAGCCTCGGTCGCCGACGCCTCGGGCGCCCCGCCGTCGGCGAGCACGCGCACCGTGGTCTCCTCGGGCAGACCGTACGCGCCGGTGGTGACCACCGTCATGCCCTCGCGCACGCCCGGTCCGTCGACCTCCGCCAGGCCGCGGTCGCGCAGCCCCACCGTGACCGGGATCTGCCGCGCCACCTCGCCGTCGACGACCGCGACGACCGTCCCCGCCGCCGTCTTGACCAGGCTGTCCACCGGGACGGCGAGCCGGTCGCGGCGCTCCTCGGTGATGATGCGCACGTTGACGAACTGCCCGGGACGCAGCCGGGCGTTCGGAGCGATGGCGATCCGCACCGGCGCGGTGTCGGTGCGCGGATCGATCTGCGCGCCAATGAAGCTGACGGTTCCGACCCCCTCGATCGGCGCGTCGGCGGGACGCCGCCCGTCCCGTGTCGGCCGCTCGCCGGTCGTGATCTCGACCGGCTGGCCGACCGCGATCGCCGGCAGCTCGGCGGACGGAACGTTGGCCGTCACCACCAGGCGATCCAGGTCGATGACCTCGGCCAGCACGGTGGTCAGGTCGACCGCCTCGCCGGGCTTGACGTTCACCCGCGTGACGACGCCGCTCAACGGCGCGCTGATGCTCAGCAGCGCGCGCTGCGCCCGAGCCGCCGCGAGCTCGCTCGTCGCCAGGTCGAGCTGCTGCTGCGCCTCCTGCACCGCCTTCTCCGATGTGCCCTCGACGCGGAGGAGTCGCTGCTGGCGAGCGAGCGCCATGCGGGCGAAGTCCGCGGCGGCCTGCGCCTTGGTGATCGCCACGTCCGCCGCGCGGGTGTCGAGCCGGAAGAGCTCGTCCCCCTTCTGCACGCGCTCGCCCTCGGCGCACCGGGCGAGGGTGAGCACGCCGGCGACCGGCGCCGCCATCCGGGCGCTGGCGGCCGCGCGCGCGGCCGTCGCCGGCTCGGGCTCGACCATGCCATACGCCACGACCATGTCGCGCAGCGTCGCGCGGACGACGCGTCCGACGCGCACGTCCACTCGCCCCTGCGCCGGCGCCTCGGATCCCGCGTCGGCGCGCGGGCTCGCCGCGAACAGCAGACCGGACAGCGTCGCAACGGCGCCCAGCGCCACGGACCGAAGGTGGCGGCTACTCATTCCCCGCCACCTCGCGTCGCGGCGCCGCCAGCCACACGGGGTCCGACACGTCGAACGGACGCTGCAGCGCGTCCTCGAGTTGCCCCAGGGCTTCCTGCCCGCGCACCACGGCGTCGAGCCGCGCGATCTGGTTCTGGATCAGCTCCAGTTGGGTGGTGTACCGGGTCAGTCCCGCCAACTCGCCGGCGGCGATCATCTCGCGCACGGTCCGCTCCTGCGCCGTGGTGTGGGCGACCAGGGTGTCGGCGGTCGCCACCTTCTCCAACGCCGCGCGATAGACGGCCCGCGTGCGGTCGACCTCCCCGATCACGCGCGCCTGCAGGGCCACGAACTGCTGCGCGGCGGCACGGCGCCGGGCCTCCGCCTCGGCGATCGGCCCCTGATTCTGATTGAAAGCGGGCAGCGTCAGTGACAGGCCGAAGCCCCATTTGTTGTCCCCCTGATCGAACTCGTACCCCGGGTTCAGGTGCACGTCCGGATACTGCTTCGCGATCTCGAGCTGCAGCGCCGCCTCGGCGGCCGCGTAGGCGCGCAGCGCGCTGAGGATGTCGGAGCGGCCGAGCAGCGCCTCGCGGCGTAGATCGGCGGCGAGCAGCTCCGTCGGGAGATCGGCGAAGCCCTCCAGCGCGAGGTCGACGTGCTCGAGCGCCTGTGCGGGCACGCCGAGGGCGGTCGCGACCTGGGCGCGCGCATCCACGTACTGCCGCTGCGCCTCGCGCAGCGCGAGCTGGCTCGCATCCAGGCCGATGCGCGCCTGCGCGACGTCGAACGGCGACACCGCCCCCTCGCGCAATTGCGCCTCGAGCCGCTCCACCACCACCGCCTGCGTCGCCCGCTGCCGCTCGACGAGACCCACGGTGGCCGAGGCGGCGTAGAGGGCGACCAGCGCCCGCCGCAGGCGGCTGCGCACGTCCCACGCGACGGTGGCGATCGCCAGCCGCGCCGCCTCGGAGAGGTGCGCGGCCTGCGAGAGTCGGTAGTGGCGCTTGCCCGCGGTCTCGATCGGGACGTCGAGGGTCGCGGTGACCAGCCACGGCGAGGGCGAGGCGCGCGAGGTGTCGAAGGCGGGATACACGCTGATGCTCGGATTCGGGAATTCGCCGGCCGTGATGCGCGCCGCTTCCGCGGTCGCCCACTGCGCCCGGGCGACGTCGAGATCGGGATGGAAATACACCGCCACCAGCGTCAGCGCGGTGAAGTTCCAGGCCGCGAGCGGCAGCGGTTGGTCCAGGTGCGCCTCGAGGAACGCCCGCAGGTCGGGATCGTCCAGGGTGCGCGCGTCGAACGCGGCCGCCCGCTCCTCCGCGGTGAACGGCGCGGCGTGGTACTGCGCGCACCCGGTCAGCGTCGCCACCGCGACGGCGAGGACCGCCGCCACGGCGCTGCGTCGCGCGGCCGGCGATGGCGGCGGGGCGAGGGTTGGGAACGGAAACGGCACGGCGGCGGGGAACGCGGCGGCGGGGGCGCTCGCCGCGTGCGAGCAGGCGGACGCGACTGCTACTCCGGAACGACGGTACGCGGCGGCCGGAGCGCGCGCGCGGCCCGCGCTGCCGCCCGGTCGCCGAGAAGGCCGGGCGTCACGCGTCCGCGTCGTCCTGAGCCCAGCGCAGCGCTGCGCCGTAATGGAAACACCCTACCTCCCTCGTTCGGTTGTGGTGGTAGGAGTCATCAGCCCATGGAGCGGGCGGTTGAAGGCGAACCCCATCGCCGTCGTACGCTGCCGGGACGATAGGTTGCGGCGCGCGCGAGAGTCAACCACTGTCGACGCGCATTGTCGCTGCTCAGTGATTCTGTCCGCCCTCAACTGCTCAGTGATTCCGTCCCCCCGGGGTTCATCGTGGTGGTGACGGGATCATGTCGGTGGGGGAAACGGAAGGAGCCCGCAGGGCGACTGGAGTTTTCCCCACCGAGGCGGCGCTCGGCGGCCGCCGCCGCCGGCGCTTGAGCGTGCGGAGGGCGCCGGGCGAGGTGGCGGCGGCCGTGGCGATCACCGTGTCGCCGCCGTAGACGCGCCAGCTGCCGTCGAGGAGCTGGCGCACCTCGACGCGCGTCCCCGCATAGCTGCGCTTGCGCGGGCCGGGCGGGATGTCGAGGACCAGGCCGCCGATCCGCACGGTGTTGTCGTTCAGCACGGTCGCCTCGTACTGGAAGCTGCAGATCCGGCTCAGATCGGTCCCCCGTCGCACCGGCCGCCACGCCGGGGTGGCCTCGGCCGGGGGAATGGCAAACCGCTGGTTGTGCTCCGCCCGAAAGGCCTCCAGCACGGCATTGGCCTCCTCCACGGTCGTGGCCCCCACCAACCGGAGCTCGGAGACCAACCGATCCTGCAGCGTGCCCCACAGCCGCTCCACTCGGCCCTTCGCCTGCGGCGACAGCGCGTAGATCACCTCAATCTCCAAGGCCGCGAGCGCCCGGCCCACCTGCGTCGGGTCTTGGACCCCGCGTAACTCCTCTTCCAGCGTCCAGTGCGCGTCGTTGCGCTTCAGGCTCCCGTGCCGATCCATGTAGGCGCTGTACGGAAGTCCTTTCGCCTCCGCGATCGCTCGCAGCACCCGCAGGTACCCTGCCGCGCACTCCTGCTCCACGAACGACGCCCCAGGCAGCAGCTCGCCGGTCGCGTCATCGATCGCTCCCATCAGGCACAGCATCGGCCCGCGCCCCTCGAGCCACTCGTGTCGGCTGCCGTCCCAGAGGATCATCAACCCCGCCTGCGGTTTGCGGTCTCTGCGCCGGCGGTGTTTCGGGGCGCGCCGCCGGCGCGGCGGCCCGATGCCCGCCGCGCGCAGCAGCCGCTGCACGCTGGCCCGAGAGACCTTGACCCCTTCCACGTCCCCCAGCTTCTCGGTGAAGTGCTGGTCGTTGAACCCGTCGTACTTCTTGCGCCGCAGCTCCAGGATCTGCTCCCGCACCGCTTCCCCCAAGCGGTGCTTCGGCGCCCGCCCCGTGTTCCCGTGCTGCACTCCTTTCGCCCCACGCCGCCCCACCGCCCGCCGCAGCCGTCGCACCTGCCGCTTCGACAGTCCCAGCACCTCCGCCGCTTCTCCCACCGTCAGCGCCCCTCGCTCGATCCGCTCCACGGCGTCCAGCCGCTTCCATTGCCGCTTGCTCATCCTCTCCATCCCTCCTTCTTTGCCGCGGAGGGGCGGACATTTTCACTGAGCAGTTAGGCGGACAAAATCACTGAGCTTCAACACCACTGTCGACGCGCATGTCGCTGCTCAGTGATTCCGTTCCCCCGCGGCGCGGCACATCGCCCCCGACGGGGCGGCACGGTCACCGCGCCGGCGCACCCTGGTCGAATATCCGCCGGTAGAGGTCTTCGCCATGGCCGGTGTCGAGCGGCGGAGCCTCGATGAGGCAAAAGCTGCGCGTACCGTCGGGACGCCGTTCGTCGCGCAGGAACAGCGTCCGGTCGGCGTCGCTGGCGAGCGTCTGGCGCGCGAGCTCGTAGAGGTGGGTCACGAAGAAGACGCGGATCCCCTTCTCCAGCAGCGCCTCCACCACCTGGCGCGCCAGCGCCGACCCCTCGCGCTCGTTGGTGGCGGCGAACGTTTCGTTGCACAGCAGGATGCACCCGGGAGCGATCCGGTCGGCGATCTCGCTCAGGCGTCGCAGCTCCTCGTCGAGCTTGCCGCTGGTCATCGTCGCGTCCTCTTCGCGCCGGTAGTGGGTGAACAACCCTGGGCACAGCGCGCCGGCAAACGATTCCGCGGCGACGAACATCCCGCACTGCATCATGAGCTGCGCCACCCCCACCGCCCGCAGAAAGCTGGACTTCCCGCCCTGGTTGGCGCCGGTGATGATCACCAGGGGCCGGCCGTCGGCGTGCAGCGCATTGCCGACCACCGCCTGCTCCATCTGCAGCGCCAGGCAGGGGTCGTAGAGGCCGGTGGCGCGGTGGCGCGCGGCGTCGGGCGGCTCGGGGATCGGGAAGCACACCGGTGCCGCCAGCGTCGTCAATTGCGCATGCAGGTTGAGGCAGCCGATGTAGAACGCCAGCTCGGTGCGCAGCAGGCGGAAGAAGCCGAGGACGTGGTCGGCGGATTGCGCCAGCGCGTTGGCGACGCCGTTGAGCCCCTGGCCGCGCAGCTCCTGCAGCGCGCGCGCCCCCGCCTCGTCGCGATCGTCGAGGTGAAACGTGTACGGCGAGCGCGCCGCGCCGACGAGCCACGACCACCAGGAGGCGGGCGCACCATCCGCGGCGCGCACGACGTAGCCGGTGCCCCGGTTGCCCTCGCCCAGCTCGGCGCTCAACACGGTGCCGTGGCGGAAGCGGAGCGCCTGCATCTGCGCCTCGACGCGGTCCAGATAGGCATCGGTCAACTCGCCCACGAGGGTGGAGAACAGCCGCGTCAGTCCCTCGGAGGCGACGACGTCGAGCTGCTGCGCGGCGAGATCGCGCACGCGTCGCAGGGCCGGCAGCAGCAGCTCCAACAGCTCGATCGAGCTGTGCAGAATCGACGCCGGATGCCGCGAATGGATGCCCCAGTAGCGGTGCCGTTCGGTCTCGATCGCCTCGACCACGAGCTCGTAGAGCTGGCGGACGACCGGCCGGTGGTTCAGGCAGTCGCGCAGCACGGCCTGGCGGTAGAGGATGGTCTCCACATCGCTGGCGAGCGCGGCGACCAGCGCCCGCCGCGCCACGTCGGCGATGAAGTCGTCCTCGCCGGCCATGCCGCGCACGAGGACCTCGAGCTCGAGGTCCTGCGTCAGGGTGGGAGCGTCCCACCGCCCGCGCTCGGGCGGGGCGAAGTCCCGCTCCCGATGGAGCAGCAGCGCTCTCATTCGCGGATCCGTTGCCGCAGCCACGCGCGCGTGACGCGATGCGCCTCGGCGAGCGCCAGCGCGTGCGCCAGCCCGTCCGCCGGCCGGCGTTCGAGCCGATAGGTGCGTACGGCGGGATCATCGGGTTCGACGCCGCCGACGATGCTGACCGTCTTCTCGTCGAAGGTCGCCAGCTCGTCCAGGAAGGTCACGCAGACGGCCAGGAGGTCGAGCCGCGAGAGGTGCCCGAGGATGCGACGGCCGAGCGCGAGGGCGTCGCGCAACGTCGTCGAGGTGAAGATCTCGTTGATGACGACGATGCTCCGTTCCGTCGCGGCGGCGAGGATGTCGCGCATGCGGACGAGGTCGTCCTCCAACTTGCCGCGTCGCGTGGCGAGGTCCTCCTCGCGCTCGAAGTGCGTGAAGACCCGGTCGCACAGGAGCAGGCGGGCCTCGCGACCGGGAACGGGACAGCCCAACGCCGCGAGATAGTGCATCTGGCCGAAGGTGCGGGCGAACGTCGTCTTGCCGCCCTGGTTGGGACCCGTGACCACCATGATGCGCTCCGGCCCATGCAGGGCGAAGTCGTTGCAGACGACCGCGCGCCGCTCGCCGATCAGCTTGCGGGCGAGCGCCAGGTCGAAGCCCTGCCGGCTGCAGACCGCCTTGTCGTCGGCGGAGACCTGGGGATAGCAGAACACCAGCCCGGCGCGGCGCACCTCCGCCATGTGCTCGAGATAGGCGACGTAGAACTGGATCTCGCGATCGAGCCAGGCGATGGTGGGTGCGACGAAATCGGCGTGCGCGGTGCGGAAGCGCGCCAGCGCGGCGAACGGCTCCGGATGCAGGAGGGCGACGCGATCGAGGATCTCCGCTTCGACGTGGTTGAGCCCGCCGCGGTCGACAACCGCCACCCGGTAGTCCTTCGCCGGCTCGCGCCGGAAGGGTGCGAACGTCTCGGCCACGATGGCGCCGTAGTCGTCCTCGCCGGCGTATGGCTGGACGGTGACGCTGCCCGCCTCGATGCGCAGGCCGTAGCGGATCGCCGCCAGCGCCGCCGTCAGGGATCGCGCCGCCAGCGCGCACTCCACGAACCGGCTCGACGCGACGTACGCGGTCAGGTGCGCGCGCACGCGGCGCAGGGCGCGGGAGCGGAGTGGCAGCGCCCGCAGATCCGCCAGCAACGCCTCCACCGCGCCGCAGTAGGCGACCGCGGCGTCGAGGAACCAGCGCTGCTGCTCGCGCGCGTACGACCGCTCGGTCGACGCGCCGAGGTGGGCGCGCATGCGCCGCATCCCGGCGGCGAACGCCTGCACCGCGGGCATGGCGCCGCCCTCGTCGAGGTCGCGCATGACCTCCTGCCGGTAGCGCACGGCATCCGCGTCGGGGAGGAGGAGGTGAAAGAATGGGGCCAGGTCGTAGGCGTCGCGCCCGGCGACGATGGCGCCGACGATCTGGTCGAGGTTCAGATCGGGAAAGCAGGCCGGCTGGGCCGCGCCCTCCGCCTCGGCGCGCAGCGCCGGGGTCGGAAAGAGGACGCTGCAGAACGCCTCGCCCCCCTCCGGCGCGATGGCCCCCGTGGCATCCTCGGCGATCGGATCGACCGCGGTCGTCGACGCGCGCTCCATCAGGTCGACCCTCCGCGAAGGCGGTCGGCGGGCGGGGGCGGCTCCGCGGGCGCCTCGCGCCGCGGCTGTCCGTCCAGGCGCATCGCGGCGGCGGCGCGCCGCACCGCCGGGCTGGGATCGGACGCCGCCTGCGCGATCGCCTGCTCCGCGGCCGCGCCGCCGATGGTCGCCACGGCGCGCAGCGCCGCCAGGCGCACCAGGAACGCCGGATGGCGGAGCGCCTCGATCACCAACGCCGCGGCGTCCGGTCCGCCGATGCGCGCCAGCGCCGCGACGATGTCGCTGGCCAGGAATGGATCGTCGGTCGCCCGCAGGTGGGCGCCGAGCGCGGCCACCGCCGCCCCGGCGCGGCGCTCGCCGAGTATGCGCGCCGCCCGCCGCTGCGTCGTCGCCTCCGGGTGGCGCAGCGCCGCGATCAGCTTGTCGGTGAAGTCGCGGTGGTCGAGGGCGCGCAGATCGTGCGCGCAGTGCGGGCACTGCGTCGCCGTCGCCGCGACGGTCCGCCAGCACGCGGGGCAGAAATGGGTCATCGGCGCACCTGGCGGCGGTCCGGTCGGTGGGCGCTGGCGCCTCGGACGCCACCGCGCGGCGCGTCTCGCCACGGCGCCGGCGGCGGAGTAAGAACGTGCGGAGGCAGAAGCAGGCGCATGTCGGGAACGAGCGTCGAGGTGGTGGCGGCGGCCCTGCGGCGGCGCGGCTGCCCGATCTGCAACGTCGTGCGCGGCATGGTGTTCGACGAGCTCAGCCGCCTGCAACGGCAGGCCGTCGTCGATCCCGCCACCCGCGCGGACATGGTGGCGCGCGGCGGATTCTGCGCGGCGCATCTCCGCGACCTCGAACACCTGGCCAGCCCGCTCACCATGGCGACGCTGCTGGCGCCGCTGCTGGAACGGGTGGCGGAGAGCGCCGGCGCGGTCGCGGCCGAGATCGCCGGCGGGGTCGACCTGCTGCGCCGCCACCCGGGGGAGATCGCCGACCAGCTCGGCGCGCCGCGCGCCTGCCCGGTCTGCGAGCGCGTCGTCGTCTGGGAGGACGCCGCGGTCGCGGACCTGCTCGCCATCGCCAGCGATCCCAGCGGCGGGGTGGCGTATCGCGGTAGCGATGGATTGTGCCTGACGCACCTGACCAACGCCGTGCGCGCCTGCGGCGATCCGGTGTTGGCGCAGCACCTGCTGGAGGTGGCCGCGGAGCAGACGCGCCGGCTGGCGTCCCAACTCGCGGCGCTGGTTCGCAAGCGCGGCGAGCGCGATCGCCGGCCGGGCGCGGAGGACGCCGCCCCGAGGGTCGCGGCGCAGAAACTCGGCGGCGGCTGAGCGCGGTCAACCGGCATCGCTGTCCCGGTGCAGTTGGTCGTGCAGGACCGCGAGCTCGACGTCGATCGGACTCGCAGGGGCGGCCACGGTCGGCGCCGCGTCCGCGGCGCACGGGTCGAGCGCGGCGGCGAGCGACCGCCGCCAGGCGCTGGCCGCCTCCTCCAAGGTCCTGGCAAGGTCGCGGCCCAGCGCCGCGCGGCGCGCCGCCAACAGCGCCGGGACGTTGGCCGCGACCCATCGTTCGGCGCGACGGCGGAGGTGTCGCCGGCCCACCGCGCCGGGCAGCAGCAGGGTCCGGGCGAGGCCGATGGGCGGAATGTCCAGCGTCGGCGCCGCGAGGTCGAGGTGGGGAGCGGCAAGCGGCGGCAGGCCGCGGATCGACGCGGCTGCGTCGATCGCCTGCTGCCGCCACTGCGCCACCAACGCGGCGGCGGCAGCCTGCAGACACTCGTGCTCGCCGGCGTGCCAGCAGCTCAATGCCGACGCCAGCTCCTGACGGAGCGCGCCCTCGAAGGCGACCGCCCAGGCGCGAACCGAGCGAGCGCCGCTGCGCACCGGAAAACGGCGGATGCAGTCGCGGAGCCGCTGCTCGACCGCGGCCGTCGTCGGGCCGGCGCAGGTGCGCAGCAGCGTCCGCGCCGCCTCCGCGGCGCGCTCGCGCGTCTCCAACAGCTCGCGCAGCAGCACGAGACCGAGCTGCTGTCGCCCGTGCGCTCGTCGCTCCTCGTCCCACAGGGCGGTCAGCGGCGCCGAGCGCGCGCGCATCTGCTGCGTGGCGACGGCGCGCGCCGCGATCCCGGCCAGCCGGCGACGGGCCGCGGCCGTCACGATCGCCTGTCCCTCACCGCGCACCAGCTCCGCCAGCAGGGCCGCGAGCGCGGGCACGCCGCTCGCCTCCAGCGCCGCCCCGTCGCCAGCGCGCGCCGCGCGGCGCGCCGCGGCCGCTGAGACGGCCAGCACGGGAAGCGCGCCCTGGTGTCGCAGGCGGCACAGTTGCGCCCGGGTGAAGTCGATCACCGGACCGCGCTCATCGTCGGAGACCAGATCGATCTTGTTCTCGACGATGATCGTGCGGCGACCGGCGGCCAGCGCCTCGCGCACGAATTCCACCTCGCGGCGGCTTGCCGGCTGTTCGGCGCTGAGGACCACGATGAGCACGTGCGCCGCCGCCAGCGAGTCGCGCGCGATGGCGCCGACGTCGGCGAACGCGCTGCCGGTGCCCGGCGTGTCCACCAGGTCCACGCCGTGGCGCAACACCGCCGCCGGGGCCGCGACGGTCACCTCCGAGACCCGCCGCCGGTTGCCGGGATTGCCGCGCTCGGTCACGTAGTCCGCGAGCGCCGCCGGGTCGACGACCAGGCGACGGCCATCGCGCAGCGCGACCGTCACCGCCAACACGTCGCCGTGGGTCAGGCGCGTGCCGACGGTCGTCAGCGGCAGGGCGCCGACCGGCAGGAGATCCTGCCCGACGAGGGCGTTGATCAGCGACGACTTGCCGCGTTTGAACTCGCCGACCACGGCCGCCACCAGCGTTGGGCGGCGCAGCCGCGCCACCTCCGCACGCGCCTCCGCGGCGAGCGCCGGAAGCCGCGCCCGCGCCAGCAGCCAGGCCAGACGCCCGCCCAGCTCGCGCACCGCGGCGTCAGATGGAGCGCAGGGCGTGGAGGCGGCGCGGCTCATCCGTGCTCCGTCCGCGCCTCGCCGAGCCCGCGAATGCGCAAGTCGATCTCCAGCAGCCGCCACTGGATGGCGCCGTTGGCTCGGTAGCGCGCCTGGGCGGCGGCGTCGAGCAGCGTCTGCAGGCGGCCCGGATTTCCGGCCGATCGACGCACCGCCTCGCGCAATTCCGCCGGACGCCACGGCGCGCTCCCCGGCCGCGACAGGCGATCGCGCGCCAGGCGCGACATCGCCGCCGACGGCAACGGCGGCAGCGCCAGCGGCGCGCACCCCGACAGCAGCCAGCGGACGCGGCCGACCTGCTCCGCCGCGCGCGCCACGATCACCACTGGGGCGCGTTCCATCCAGGTTTCGAGCAGACGCGCCACCGCCGGGTGCGGCGCCTCGACGTGGTCGAGCAGGAGACAGGCGCGCTGGCGTTCGAGACTTCGGTGCATGAGGCGCGAGAGGTCCGGCAGATGAGCGTGGGCGAGAAAGCGCCGCATCTGGGCGAGCGATCCGACCCGCGTCGGGCGCTCGATGTACCGACTCTCCAGCACGCCGCGCTGGAGGAGCAGGTTGACCAGGACGTGGACGATGATCGCGCGCCGGCTCCGCCCCGCGGCCGCGTACAGCAGCGGCAGGGGAGCCGGCGGCGGCGCCGCGGGATCGCGGAGGATCTCGCGCAGCAGCGCCGTCTTGCCGATGCCGGCCGGCCCGCTGAGGAACACGCAGCGGCCGGCGCGCAGATGATCGCGCAGGGCGGCGACCTCGGCTTCGCGGCCGACCAGGGGCGGCGGGTGGGCAGCGCGGGCGAGCGACGCGGCGATGCGCAGCGGCGAGTCTGACATGGCCGCTCACAGCAACCGGCCGACGACCGTGCCGCCCCAGACCGAGGCGAGGCAGGCGGCGAGCGTGACCCCCAGGTTCGCGAACCCGCCAGCGCCGCTGCCCTCGCGCAGCAGGGCCATCGTCTCGTAGCTGAACGTCGACATGGTCGTGAATCCCCCGCAGAAACCCGTCGCGAGCAGGATGCGCACTTCGGGACTGATCAGTCCGCGCTCGAGGGAGAGCGTCATCAGCAGGCCGATGACGAAGCTGCCGAGGACGTTCACGGTCAGCGTGCCGACCGGAAATTGACCGCCATTCACGGCTTGCGCCCAGCCCGCGACCCAGTATCGCGCCACCGATCCGACCAGGCCGCCGACGGCGACCAGCACCGTGCGGGTCATGCTCGCACTCGTCTCATGGGCGCGGCTCCGGACCTCACTCCGGCTCGTCCAGATGCCAGGTGCTGTTGAGCAGGCGTACCGCCCACGTGTCGCCGTCGCGGCCGAGCTCGTTGAGCGTCGCCGTGTGCTGCACGATGCCGCGGTAGCTGCGCAGGGGGATGCCGAGCATGCGGCAGAAGAGGAGCTGCAGGATCGCATCGTGGCTGACGATGGCGATGCAGCCCGCCGCCGATGCGGTGCGCTCGACGAGCCCCGCGAAGGCGCGGTCCTGGATGGTGCGCGGGTCGTCGGCTCCCGGCAACGGGACGTCCGGCCGCCGCAGCCAGTCGCGAAACCGCTGCCGTTCGGTGGCGGAGAACGTGTCCACGGTCCGCCCGGCCCAGGCGCCGTAATCGAGATCGGTGAAGCGGGGATCGACTTCGACCGCGATGCGCGACGCCGCGCCCACCGCCGCGGCCGTGGCGCGCGCCCGTGCCAGCGGGCTGGCGTAGATCGCGGTGAGGGCGTAGTCGTCGCGAACCCGCTGCGCCAGCCGCTCCGCCTCGCGCTCGCCCGCCGGCGACAGGGGCACGTCGATCTGGCCGCGCAGGGCCCCGCTGCGGTTCAGCTCGGTCTCACCGTGGCGCAGGAGGAGCACCGTCGTCATGCGATCTCCGTGGCGCGCCCAGGGGCGCGCGTGTCGTCGACGTCCGCGCCGTCATCCGGCGCGAGATCCGCCGCGCAGCGCTCGATGAGCGCCAGGTCTCGGCGGTCCGGGTCGTCCAGCGGCTCCCACCCCGGCTGGCCCGCTGGGCCGACACGACGCCCCTGCAGCGACCGCAGGGGATCCAGGTGCGCGGCGATCTGCCGGCGAAGACTCTCCAGGGTGCGCGCCGTCCACCCGTGCAGCTCGGCGGCGAGATGCGCCAGCGCGTCCGTGGCGGGCCGCTCCACCTGCGCGCGCAGCCGCCGAACGAGGTAGCGCTCGAGCGCGCGCCGGCTGGCGCCGGCCCAGAACGACGGCTTCACCGTCACGTCGTGGATGGCGGCCGGAAGCCGCAGCGCGGGGCGCGAGAGGAAGTCGAGCGCGAAGGCGTCGGGCGCCGGCGCCATTCCTGCGAGCGTTCCGGCGCGGCGCAGGCATTGCCCGAGCTCTTCGGTGAGGCGCGTCAAGGTTCCTTCGATCTCGTCACCGGTGGCGTCTGCTGCCGTCTCCAGCGCGGCGGTCGCCGCCGGACCGGCGACCGACCAGTCGCCGTCGGCTCGGATGTGGTCGGCGGCAACTCGCGCCGCCGCCGCGAAGGCCTGCGGCACGCTGCCGCGGAGCTCGTGGATGCCGTCGTCGCACCGCTTGCGCGCCTCGGCGAGCGCGCGCTCCGCGCGGGCTGCCGCGACCTCCAGCTCATCGAGCGCGGCCGGGGCGCGCCCGGCGCCGTTCGCGTCGCCGGCGGTGAGCGCCCGCACCGCGCCGACCAGCGTCGCGAAGCGCTGGCGCGACGACGCGGCGGCGCGGGCGCGGCCATCGACGCTCCGGGGAACGATCACCTCGCGAAACCACTGGTCGGCGAGCGCGGCCGCCGCGCCATGGGTGCTGACGGCGTGGACGGCGATGGGGTGACCGAGCGCGCCGGCGAGCCGCTCCTGCGCGTACCGCAGGGCGCGCGCCCGCTCGGACTCGGACAGCAGGTCGATCTTGGTGAGCACGACGCAGGCCGCGATCCCCGAGGCCTCCAGCAGGTGCAGGAGCTGCACATCGTCGCGCGTCGGCGGACCCGCGGCATCGATCAGCACGATCCCCAGGTCGGCGCGCGGCAGATATCGGTAGGCCGCACGCGCGCCTTCCGTCGCCAGCGAGCCGATGCCCGGCGTGTCGACGAAGGCAACGCCGTCGCGGAGGCGAGCGGAGCGGACACGGACACACGCCGCGGCGACGCCTTTGCGGTTCTCGGGGTTCTCCTCCTCGGACACGAATTCCCGCAAGCGAGTCAGCGGCACGCGCACGCGCTGACCGTCGCGAAGCTCGATGGTCGCATCGTCCGCGCTGCCGCGCACCACACGCGTCGGCACGGCCGTCACCGGCGTGACGCCGACCGGCAGCGCGGTGGTCTCCAGCACGGTGTTGAGCAGGGAGGACTTGCCCGCGTTGACGCGACCGAAGACGCAGATCTCGAAGCACTGCCGCTCCACGCGCTCGACGAGGGCCTCGAGCGGCTCTCGCAGCGTCACCAACCCGCGGCGCCGGATCAGCCGTTCGAGGGCGCTCAGGGCGCGGGCGTCGACGACGCCCTGGTCGAGGTGCGCGATCCGCTGGCCGAGATCCTCCGCCGTCCGGCGCGCCACGACCTCCCGCAGCCGTTGCAGCAGCCGACACAGGTTCGTCCGCGTCTGCTCGACCAGCGCGGCGCTCTCGGCAGGCAGCGGGCCGTAGCCGCGCAGCGTCTCGACCCCGATCTCGCCGAGCTCGATCTCCGCCCCGAGCAGCGTGACCTCGACCGCCCGACTGGTGGGGATGACGCCATGGGCCGGGGCGAGGCCGAGGTCGGCGACCATCGCGCTCATTCGCGACCGGATCTCCCCGAGGTAGTCGTGCAGCAGGTGCACCTCGGCGGGCGCCAGATCCGCCACATAGGGGGAGAACGGCGCGCCAGCGGTGGCCGCCGACGCGATGGTGGCCACCGCCGCCAGGCGGTCGTCCAGGTGCGTGAGCCCGCTCATCAGCACGCGGCGGTGGTTGTCGTTCAGCTCGACGGCCCGGCGATCCATCGGACGCTCCCTCACGTCAGCGGATCGACGCATAGCCGCCGGCCACCCCGTCTGGCGAGAGCACGAGCTGCCAGAGCTGGTTGCGCCGGGCGCGAAACGCGCCGGCGCACGACAGGAGATAGTAGCGCCAGGTGCGCAGGAACCGCTGGTCGTAGCGGTGCCGCAGTGCCGGCCACTGGGTGACGACGTTGCGTTCCCAGGCGAGGAGCGTGCGGTCGTAATCGGCGCCGAAATTGTGCCAGTCCTCGATCACGAACGCGTTGCCGATGCCCGCGCACAGCGTGCGCACGGATGGCAGGTGCGAATTGGGAAAGATGTAGCGCGAGATCCACGGGTCCCCGGCGACGGAGTCGGTGGGACCGCCGATGCTGTGCAGCAGGAAGAGCCCTCCGGCTCTCAGGCAGCGGCGCACGACGTCGAAATAGGTGCGGTAGTTCTTCGCGCCCACGTGCTCGAACATCCCGATCGACACCACGGCATCGAACGGCTCGGCGAGATCGCGATAATCCTGCAGGCGGAACGTCACGGGCAGCCCGCGACCACGGGCTTCCGCGAGGCGCCGCTGCTCTTCCGACACCGTGACCCCCACCGCCTGCACGCCGTACCGTTGCGCCGCGAAGATCGCGAAGCTCCCCCAGCCGCAGCCGATGTCGAGCACGCGCATCCCGGAACGCAGCGAGAGCTTGCGGCAGATCAGATCGAGCTTCGCTTCCTGCGCCGCGTCGAGATCGCTCGCGTCCTTCCAGTACGCGCAACTGTACGTCATCCGCCGATCGAGCATGGCCGCGAACAGGTCGTTCCCCAGATCGTAGTGGCGCCGGCCGATCTCGAACGCCCGGCTCCGCCTCCCCTGGTTGCCGATCCACGCTCGGATGGCCGCCAGCGCGGCCCGCCAGCCGCGGAATCCGACCTCGAGACCGGCGCGCAACACCCGGCTCACCATTTCGTCGAGCTGATCGCAGTCCCACCATCCGTCGACGTACGCCTCGCCCAAGCCCAGCGTGCCATCGCGGAACAGGCGATCGAACACCCGCTCATCGCGGATGCGGGGATCCCACGGCCGGGCGCCGTCGAGACGCACATCGACCGCGGCCAGCCACTCCTCGACCGCCCGGCGGGGCGCGCCGGCCCCGACGCATCGCGCGATCGAACCCGTTACGCCGCCGAAGCGTGGATGCGCCTTCGTCGCGCTCGCCGCCATCGCGTCACCCCTTCCGGGCAGGGACGACGCGTTGGCGTTGCCACCCTCGCCGTGTCCTTTGCGGTCCCTACCATCGCGTGCCTCTCGCCAAAGCCGGTGTGGTAGGGGTCATCAGCCCGTCTGGGCGGTTGACGGCGAACCCCATCGCCGTAATGCAATCTCTAGCCCACCGAACCCGGGCGTTCAACACGGTGGCGGACAGACGACAGCGGAGAATGCGGCTCAGGACACGCCCGGCGACTCCCGACGCCAACACGCCCGACGCGAACGCGGTCGCCGCAAGGCGAGACGCTGATCGCGCCCCCGTCGGGAGGCTCGGCGGCAGGTGATCGGGCTAGGCGGTGGGGATGTGGAGGGTGCAGACCAGACCCTCGGCGGAGAAGTCGAGCTCCGCGTCTCCCGCCAGCTCGTGGCCGACGGTGCCTTCGATCAGCCGCAGTCCGTAGCCCGGGAGCGGACTCGCGGCGGGTGGGGGCCCGCCGCTCTCGCGCCAACTGATGCGCAGCGTGGCCGTCGCGCTGCGCGCCCACGCGACGGAGACCCGGCCGCCCTGCCGCGACCACGCCCCATACTTCGCGGCGTTGGTTGCCAGCTCGTGCAGCACCACCGTCAGCGGGCCGACCTGGGACGGGGCGAGCGTCGCCGGATCCCCGCTGGCCAGGAGATGGTCGGACCCGACGCTGGCGAAGGGCGCGAGGGTCATGGCGACGATGTCGTCGACGCGCATGGGTTGCCAGTTCGAGCGCGCCAGACTCTCGTGGGTGCGAGCAATGGCGCGGATCCGCCCGATGACGCCGGCGCGAAAGTCCTCGAGGTCGATCGCGCGATCACCGCTTCGCTCGGTGAGCGCGATGATGGTGGCGAGCGTGTTCTTCACCCGATGGTCGAGCTCGGCGAGGAGACGACGCTGGTGATGGAGCGCGTGGTCCCGCTCGCCGATCAAGCCGCCGCCGGTGAGACTGACGCTGCCGACCACGGCGAGAAACAGCCACAGCGAAAGCATTCCGGACCGCGGAGACTGGACGATGAAAGGTCCGATCCCGAGCGCCGTCGCGACCACGAGCACGAGCGCCACCGCCGCCACGGCCAGGAACACGCCGCGCAGCCCGGCGCGCGCCAGGATCCAGGGAAACAGGAAGGCGAATGCGTACGGGAGCGACACCAGGCGCTCGCCGAACGCCAGCACCAGCGCCGAGACGATGACGACGGACAGCGCCATCGCGGTCTTCTCCACGGGCGGTGCCGGGTTGGCGACGATCGGATCTGGGGCCGACAACCACGTGAGGAGCAGTGGCCCGACGATCAGCGACCCGGCCGCCTCGCCGCCGAACCAGCTCATCCAGACGGTGGCGTAGTCGCCCCATGGGGCATCGCCGAATGCGCACAACCACGACGCGCCGAGCGTCGCCGTGATCAATCCGGTGCCGACAACCCCGACGGCCAGGTAGAGGAACGCATCGCGCAGGCGATCGAGTTGCGGTCGGAAACCGAACCAGCGCACGAGGGCCGTGCCGGTCAACGCCGGGGCCAGCGTGTTGCCGATCGCGATCAGCGCGGCCGGCCCGAGGTGTCCCGGCTCGAGCGTCGCGTTCAGCCCGAAGCTGCCGAGCACAATCCCCGGGATGACGAGCGGTCCAGCGACAATGACGGCGGCGAGGGCGACGGCCGTGGGCGCCCAGACCAGCGTCACGTGCTGGCCGTAGTAGGGGATCTGCAGCCCCAGCCATCCCGTCGCGAAGTAGGCGGTGGCGACGATCAGGTTGAGCGACGAGGCGCTCATCGGCCGGCGACCCGGATGGCCTGCAGGTGCTGGACGCGGGAGGGCGCGCCCTCGCGGATCGCGGACCACGCCGCGGCAGAAACCCGATGCGTCACCGTCGCCGCGTGGTTGGCGGCGCGGCTGAATCGGATTCAGCGGGATCCGCGTCACCGGAGAGCACCAGGTCGTAGCGACGAGCGGCGTCCTTCACGTCGAAGACGTCGATGCTGGCAGCCAACAGATCCTGGCGCGCCATCAGATATGCTCGAACGCCGATATCCCCCGGCAGCCCGAGCGGCGCCATCTCTTCCTCGGCATCGACGAGGAACGGCTGAAACCAGATCGACATACGGCTCGCTCCATGTTCTGGCGCTCGCTGGCGCCCTCCGCGCGGCGCGACGCAACCGTCGGATGCATCGGTGTTCGAGCGCCGCGCCGGCGTCCGCTTGGCGCAGCCCAGAGCCTGTATCCCCCACTGGCGGAGAAGGGAAGGAGTCGAACCTTCCGTGCCGCTGACGCGACACCACGCGGTTTTGAAGAGCGTGACCGGCCGTATCACGACGTGTCGTCTTGCGACGTGAAGTGTTGTTTTCTCGCATCTTACGCGATCGCCCGTGTCGTCTCTTCGACTCTGATCGACCCCTGTGTCGCGGTGTTCGTTAGCAATCCGTTAGCAACTCGGACGGACAGCTTGTGCACCGGCGAGTGCCGGCAGGGCAGCACGATCAGGTGCCTGCTGCCGCTTCTCAATGATCCGGCGGACGCGACCAGTCTCGGCCTCCGGAAGAGCACCGTTCCCGCACTCGCAACGACGCGGCCGCATTCCCCGCAGTACACGGACTACAACTGGCGTATGCTGTCGATGACGACAGCATGGTCCGGGCGGCTGGCCAGGAGTGCGAACAGCGCATCGAACCCGCTGAGCGTCGCCGGTGTCTGGTGGGTGCGCCAGACAGCGTGACTGTCGCCAACGAGCAGTCGGTACTCCTCGCCTTCGATGCTCAGCGCCAGAAGGCGGGGGGCGGCCCGTGTGCCGCCAGGAACATTGCGCAGTGCGATCATCTTCGGATGATCGCGGCCCGCACGACTGACCTCGACCAGCACCCCCCGAGTAACCCGCGCCGTCGCGATGTTCGTGGGCGGCGTCGAGCGCACCTGAACCCTCGGTGCCCGCCGCGTAGGCGGCCTCTCTCGCGATGGAAGTGATTGTCGGACATCAACCGCTGTCGGGATCGCAAAATCCACTGCTCCGCCGCTCGGCTCCACATCCCAGATGATCCCCTCCACCAGCCGATGGACGCCGTCGTCATGCTCGGCGATGAACGCTGCTCGGCCCCGTGGAAGTGCTCTGAGCGGACCACCGACGATGCTCGCCGCGCAGAGCGCGGCGACCACCGCCTGCAGATCATCATGGCTGACTACCTCGAAGCGCGGCAATGCATAGGCGCGCCTCAGTGCCTCCGCATAAGGCGCCAACGATGATCGCCGGCCTTTGCCAGGCAGTGGCGCGATGCCAGTCGATCGCCAGGCCGATGTCGGAAAGCACTCGAGGAGGACATAGCCGCTCGCCGGCGGCGACTCCGGCAGCTCATTGGCCAACACCACGCCCGGCCTCGCCAGTAGTGAATCGAAGACGGCTATGCAGAACTCGATCCACGGACGTTGCGTCCGAGGGAACGTGATGCCGTAAGCGCCCGTCTTGCCCTGCGTCTGGCACGCCAACTCGCAACGCCGCCCGACGCCCCGCGTCCCCTCCGGCGTTGACGGGTCACGCCATCCCTGAGGTCCGTCGAGCGCCACGGCGCGAATCTCACGGGCACGAACATGTGCGTCGATCACGTCCGCAAGCGTGAATGCTGAGAGTGGCAGATGGGTGGGCCAGGCGATCGCCCCAGGCCTCACGTCGCGCACTGCGGTAGCATCGAACACCACTTCAGCGCTGCCGTTGCTTGACCAACTGGCGCTAGCCAGGTCGATTCCAAGTACGGTCAACATGGTGAACGTTCGAGGTCGGTGGCCAAGGCGGATTTCAGACCCCGCGACGGAGTTCCTCACCCCGTCGCGAGCGACAAAAGACCATCGGCCAGTTCGACGATCCGGTCCTTGAGCGCAACACGCTCCACCCATCGCGGCGGAATCCCTGATCGCGCGTAGAAGGCTCCCGCGAGTTGCCCGTAGATCGCGCCGGTTGTGTCGGCGTCGTCGCCGAGATTCACGGCGCGCAGTGCCCCGTCGCGGAAGCCTGCGCCACGGTGAAACGCCCACAGCGCTGCCTCCAGCGAGCGGACGACGTGGCCGGTGCCCCGGATCGCTGGCGGCTCCGCCGTCCGAAATGACCCGCGAGCGATCGCGTCGATGTTCTCGGAGAGCGGTTCCGCTCGCCAGCAGCCAGGAGTCGGTTCGAAGCGTGCTTCAAGGAGATCTTCTTTCGAACGGCCCTGCAGCGCGCCGATCAGCAGTGCCCCGAGATAGCGACACGCGTCGATCGAGTCCCTCGCCCCGTGCGTGGTCCGCGAGCTCTCACCGCAGAGATGAATCGCCTTCGTCGGATCGGCGGCGAAGGCGAGCGCGACCGGTGCGAGGCGCATGAGAGCGCCATTCCCGGCCGAACGCGGATTCGTACTGCCGCTGAACGGCTCTCCCGTCTTCTCGAAGCGGCTCAGTGCCGCGGCAACCGTGTTGCCGATGTCGAAGCAGGACCCGTTGCTGCTCAGATACCCCTCCCGCCACCAGCGCACGTAGCGCTCCATCTGGTCCCTCGGGTCGAACGCGCCGTGCTCCACGAGGCTCTCCGCCAGACAGAGCGCCATCGAGGTATCGTCGGTCCACTCGCCGGGACGGAGTCGGAAGGGGCCGCCGCCGACCATATCGCCGATGGGTTCGAACGACCCTGGCGTTCGGAACTCCAGGGTCGTACCCAGCGCGTCACCGACCGCCAGGCCGAGCAACGCGCCGCGATAACGATCGCTGGTGGTCAGCTCAGAGGTGCCCATCGTTCCTTGGCCGCGGCGATCAGATGGAAGACTCGCCCGTCGTCGTCTTCTCGCGTGCGACCGAGCAGTCCCTTCTTCCACCGTTCGGGCAGCGCTTCGGCACCGTGAAGGGCGCCGACGGCCGCGCCGACGATGGCGGCGATGGTGTCATTGTCCTTGGTGTCGTTCACCGCCCGCACGATCGCCTCCTCGGGATCGTCACCGTGACGCGCAAGAATGTAGAGCGCTGACGGGATCGTCTCGAGCAGGAACGCGCCCGAATACCACCGCTCGCAGGCCTCGAGCACCGGCAGCTGCCCACGCACGGCCTCCCTCACTCTCGTGTCCACGAGGTGCCACACTGGCCCGCGGAAGGTTTGCGCAAGGGCTTGAAACCGCGGCGTGAGTGCTACGTCTCCCTCCAGCACGCGGGCGCGGCTGCAATACGCATCCACCCACCAGATCGGCTCCGGCGCCCTGGGCGCTCCGACGAGCTCCCAGAGGATTCCCGTCATCGCCACGCATGCCGCGATCGAGCTCGCGTCGTTGTGCGTGATTGCCCCAGCCACGACCGCGTCTTCCCACAGTGCGCTCGATGGAGCGCGCAGGTGCGGAAGTATCACCGGCGCGATGCGCATCACCGCTCCGTTGCCCGCGGAGTGCTCGCCGGCCTCGTACCAGCGGCGTCCCTCCTTCCGCGCCCTGACGAATCCTCGCACCGCCTGCCCGATCCCAAAGATTCGCCGCGAAGCGAAGGTATCCGCCAGACGCTCCGGGTCCAAGCCACCGTCCTCCAGCAGTCGCTCCAGTGTCCAGAACGCGAGCTGGCTGTCATCCGACGGAAGGCCGACGGCCCGTCCCTCGGCGTGGCGATTGGCAACGTAGTCCCGAATCTCGCCATATTCTGAAAACCGAGCCCCGGGTAGGCTACTCTCGGTTGGATTGCCCAGTGCATCGCCGATCGCCAGCCCGAGCAGCATGCCCTCGACACGGTCCCAGTGGGCCGCGATCCGCGGCGGCGCGTCGAGTTCTCGCAGGCCTGCAGCACGAAAGCGGAGCACTGCGTAATCCTGAAGCGATTCCACGGCTGAGCACCTCACCTGCTCATCGAGCGCCTCGGAACGCGGACGCCGCGGCGTAGCCCTCAGGCATTCTCCGACATCCGCTGACCTACAACCACGTCGGCCATCTGCTTGACCAGCGGTTCCATGCCGATCACGCGCACGCGCTGCCGGAAGTCCTCGCGGCCGAGCTGGGCGGCGAGCCTCCCGAGGAGCTCGTCGAGGAAGCTGCTGGAGGCGCTGCGGACGCCGGCGAAGTCGAGCAGTAGCGGGCCGTCGAGATCGGGAAGCAGGGCGAGGATCTTGCGGCGCAGGCGCTCGGCGGGCGGACGGGTGCCGGTGTTGCTGCACTGGGCGGCGATGCGGATGCCCTGGTCGGCGACGCGTTCGGCCTCGGCGTTGAGGAAGGACCATTCGGCGCCGCGCGCGATCCAGGTCTGCGAGAGATCGACGGGACGCTGGGTGTCGAGCGAGAACGCGACGCCGGTCCCGGGTGACGGCGGAATCGCGGCGATCTCCTGCTCGACGCCGGCGGCGAAGCGGTAGAGCGCGTCGCCGCTCCAGATACGCATCTCGCCGCCGTTCTGGCGCACGATCTCGAGCGCGCCGGCCATGCCGTTTCCCTGGCCGACGTTCTGGTCGCGGGTGACGCCGCGCTGCAGCGCGGTCCGGATCGCCTCGGCGTGTGTCGCCACCGGATGGGCCGCCCCGAGCGACGCCTTGATGCCGCGCCCGACGTCGCAGATCGCGAACTCCAGCCGGTGCATCTGCGGGAAGTACTGCGCGCAGACTGCGCCCTCGGCCGGGCTCTCGGCGTGGATGAGGATGTTGTCGATGATCTCGTTCGCTGCCCACTCGACCGCGGGAACGAATGCACGGGCGTTGTCGAACTGGTGCACGATCAGATCGCAGATGGCGTTCACGGCTTCGTACACGGCATCGCCGTCGGCAATCAGCTTCAACGGGATGAATCGACCCGCCTCCGGCAGACGATGGCCATCCGGGAAGGTGATGCCGAGGTGCCGGAGCAGATCCATGCGCGCCGGATAGCCGAGCGCCTGGTCCGGGCCACGCAGCTCCAGGCGATGTTGCTGGGAGACATGCCAGCGCCCCCAGGTGCAGAGGAACGCCAGGGACGGCATCGGCAGGAAGGCGTCTCCGGGCACCTGCAGGACGAGCCGGTCCCACGACGAGTCGAGTGCCCGACCACCGGCGAGCGCGCCGAGCAGCGGGCCGATGTCGCAACGTTGCGGCAACAGAATGAGCGGCGCCGCATGATACTCGCCGGCGGGCTCCGCGACTCGAGGACTGGCGGCATCCTCCGAACCGAACGCCGGTGGCTGGTCATCAACGTACCAGGACGCGTCGTCGCGAACCGCGCGTGCCCGATCCCTGCCCTCGACCATCCTGGCGATGCGCGCCACGTGGTAGATCATCTGATCGCGGTCATAGAGGTCGGTGGCCGCGATCTCGACCACCTCGTAGCGCCGGCCCCGCAACGTCGTGCGGATCGCCTCGTCCCTGGCCTTCGTGCGCGGATTGCCGTGGATGTGCTCGCTCAGCCCGTCGAGGTACACACAGATCCCACGCTCGAGCTCGTCCTCGCCAGGGAAGAACACGTCGGGGCGCGTGCTCCCAAGCGGCAGACCGAGGTCGATCGGATGCTGCCATTCCCCCTCGGGCAGATGGGCACGGTTGAGCAGATCGCGCAGCCGGCGCTCGGCCGCGTTCACCGGAATCTCGGCGTGCTTCGGCGCCGAAGCAGGCAGCCGGGCGGGGATGACGTGCGCGAGCTCGAGCGCGCTTCCCCACTCGCCGATGAGCTGCGCGGCGACGTGCCGATTCAGGTGGCGGTGGAAGAAGGCGTTGCGGAAGGTCTGCAGGCAGTCGATGCACGATCGCTCGCACAGCGAGGGACACCCCTCCAGCACCGCGACCGCGGCGGCCACGACCTCGCCCCAGCGGGCGCAGGCCTGCTCCAGCAGACCGGAACCGCCGGGCATGGGATCGTAGAGCAGGCCATCGACCGCGTCCTCGCCGACCCGGCCGATGACCAGGACCTGCAGGTCCTCGCGCTCCATCTCGAGCACCCGGGTCATGCCGACGCGCAGCGCCTCGAGCACCGTGTAGGCTTCGCTCCGATCGGCACAGCCCTCGAGACTGAGGGCGTCGGCGACGACGTCGGCGTAGAAGCCGACGGACGGCGGCGGCTTCCCGTAGCGCTCCTGCTCGCGCTGGGTGAAGTGCTTCAGCTCCGCCTGGGAGGCAAACGGCGAGCGCGACTGGCCGCTGACCAGCGACGTCGGGTACCCGAGCTGCTGCCGGCCGACGAGCTGGGCCGGCCCGATGTTGACGAGCCGCATGTAGACGTTGCGGCGGAAAGCCAACTGGCGTTCGCCCCAGCGGTACATCCGACCCGCGCTGTGTCGGCCCTGCTCGTACCCGTAGACGGCGACCGCGAGCTGGAACCGATACTGCTCCTCGTCGTTGATGTGCGAGACGTGCGCGAGATCGACATCGCAGATCTCGACCGCATGCAGGCTTGGCCCGCCGATCGCCGCGACGCCGTCGCGCGCCACTCCCACCTCGGCGACCGCCTCGTGCGCCAGATCGAGATGAAATTCGAGCGGCTCGCTCGTCAGCAGATGGAACTGCCGCGGCACGAAGCGGCGGCCGTTGGCGTAGACGAGGTTGCCGGGAATGTACTCGCGCAACGCGACCGCCGACGGCCGCGGCAGCGGGTAGTCGCCCTCGGCACCGACGCTCGCCGGCACCAGCGCCATCCCGCGCACGGAGCCGGTATCGAGTCCGTAGCCGGGGAGGAACCCCTCGGCGGCCAGGACCCCATACGTATAGCGGTCGTCGAATCCCTCGGCCTCGGCACGGCGCCTCTGCCCGACGCCCTTCAGCCGCTTCACCATCTGGTCGCAGCGGCGGTACAGCGCGTCCTCGTCGCCGTCGAGCGTGCCGCGCAGCCGGCGCCGCTCGTCGAGCTTCGCCATCTGATCCATGCACCAGTCGAGGCGCCGGCGGATGGTGCGGATGACCCGCTCCAGCGCCGGCGCCATCTCGAGGATGATCTGCCGCAGACGCTCCGGCTCGACCGCCTCGACGTCGTCGGCCGGCCAGGTGTCCCGGAAGATGCGCTGCGTCTCGCGCAACAGGTCGTCCGCATGCTGCCGCACCACGGCATCGAGCGGCGACACGTCGAAGGGCGTCGTGCGCACCAGCTCGTTGGCGTCGAAGAGATACTCGCGCACCCACAGCGGCAACACGCGTTCGAGCGCCGCGCCGATGCGGCCCCGCTCCGCTTCGGCAAGCGGCGAGCTCTCGCGGGACAACTGGTGCAGGCGCGTGATCACCGCCGCGTGCACGTGCTTGGCCAGCATCACCTCGTTCTTGAGATTGAAGCGCGGCGGATCGACACGCCCGCCGAGCAGCTTCATCGGCTCGGCGAAGTAGGCCCGATCGTGACTCGCCGGGCGCGCGTAGGTGAGGTTCACCGCCAGGCGATGCCGCCGGCCGGCCCGGCCGACGCGCTGCCAGTAGTTGGCCGGCAGCGGCGGCACGTTGCGCAGCAGCACGGTATCCAGGCCGCCGATGTCCACGCCCATCTCCAGGGTCGGCGTGCACACCAGGGTGTTGATGGCCTCGCCGTCGCCCTTGAACAGGCGTTCGAGCTCCTCGCGCCGAGCGGTCGGCACCTGCGCCGTGTGCTCGGCGGGCAGGAGGAGCGCGAAGCGCTCGGCGAGGACCTGCAGATCGTAGTTGTCGGGGTCGTCCTTCTCCGGCTCGAGCGTGCCGCCGCAACCCCAGGCGAGGCAGCGCTCGTGCGGCGTCGGCCGCACCGCGGTCCGCCGGCAGCGCCGGCAGCGCCAGCGACCGCCGTGCGGCGCGATCAGCAGTCGATCGCCGTCGATCTGATGCGTTCCCGAGCAGTGCGGCAGGACCTTCCCTTGCGCTCCCTGCAGAGAGACCGGCGCCAGGATCCCAACGGTCGTGAGCGCGTTCCACAGCTCTTCGAGAAAGCGCTCGACGTCGGCGGCGGGCACGCCGAACTCGCGGACCGCCCGGGCCACGAGCGTGCCCCTCGGCCCGATCCAGGCGCTCACCCGGGTCGGATCGTCCGTCGGTCCGCGGCGCAGTTTCAGCCCCTTGGGCACGGCGCGCAGCAGCGGCAGGTACCCGTTCTGGATCTCCGGCATGCCGTCTATCCAGAGGTGCGAGAACACGCGTTGCTCGCGATCGAGCAGTACCAGCAGCGACCGCCGCTGCTGATCGAGGACGGCGCCGATTCCATCCGCCAGGCGTTGTGGGTCGAGGTCGAGGCGCGAGGCCCAATCGCGTACGAACGGCAGCTCCGCGTCGAGGCCGACGTAGTCGATACGGATGCGTCCCCACGGCTCGAGACCGAGGCGCTGCCGCGGTGCGGTGGCGAGCTCGCGCAGCACGGCGATGCGCAGGAACCGACGGCGCTCGCGCGCGTGCTCGAGGCCGACGGCCTCCTTGCGCGCCACGGCCCACACCTCGGGGATCAAGCCCCTCGACGTCTGATCGTCGGCATCCAACGTGCGATCCAGATCGGCGACCAGATCGCCGATCGACACCGGGCCGCGCCCGATGCGCTCCGCCATGAGGGCGCGCAGCCGGAAACGCCGGGCGTGATCCGCCATCCACCCGGCCTGGAAGGCGGCATCCTGGCGGTTGTCGGCGAAGATCAGCAGCCGCCGGCGTTCGGCGTGCTGGATCATGTTCTGCGCCAGCACATGCACGTCGGCCACGGTGACCGCTCGGACCGGGCGAGCGGGTTCCCGATACCCACCGCCTGCCGGTCTGCCGGTCTGTCCACACGCCAGGCAGCTCGTCAGATATCCGCCGTGATCGGGATGGTGCTCGACGGCGAGCAGGTGAACCAGCGCCTTCTCGCGCCCGCAGCCGTCGCAGCGCGGCCGATCGGCAGCGTGTATGGCGCCGCAGAAACGGCAGACCCACGCATCGTGCGCGCGCGCCGGCGGATCTTCCTCGTCCGTCACCAGCGCATCGACCAGCACCACCCGGCTGGCGCCGTCCAACGTCGCGTCGAGCGCCTTCCACACGGTGCGGTCCTCGATCGCCTCGCCGCCCTCGAGTCCCTTGGGAGTCACGCGCAGATCCGCGGCGTGGTGAACGAAGTAGTGTTGTCCGCATGCGCCGCAGGTGGTGACGGGGAAGCGGAAGAGTCGCGCTTCCGCGCCGTCGTCCTCCGCTTCCTCGGCGGCGGCTTCCGCTTCCTCGGCGGCGGCTTCCGCTTCGGCGGACAACCACAGCCGCGGACTCGGCGCTTCGGGTGGAAACGTGACCACCGCGCCGGCGACGCCGCTGACGAACGCGTGCAGCACCGGACGCAGGAGCGGACGCCCATCCCGGCGGGATGCGGCCCCGAGCGCCAGCCAGGCGAGAAGCTCTTCTTCGGCAAATGGACGACCCGCCGCCCGCGACAGCTCGCCGACGAGCGCGTCGAGGTCGCGAGGCCGCTGCAGGCTCTCCGCCAGCAGATAGCAGAGCTCGTTCGCGGTGAGCTGATCGTACAGCCGCTCAGGAACCGACTCGTCGGGACCGCCCGGCAGGGATTCACCCGTCAACCGCTCGTAGGCAGCGGAGAGCCGGAACCCGGAGCCGCCCTCGCCGTCCACGGCGGACAGGATCGCCTGCAGATGGTCCGCGACGTTCCCCTGCGGCGGCGTTGGCAGGCGACGCCGCGCAGCCCAGTCGTCGCGCTGGTACTCCTCGCCGACCAGGACCACCGCATCGGCGGGCACGCCGAAGAAGCGCGCGGCGAAGTCGCGTCCCGCCTCGACGCCGCGGTCGGCATCGACGAGCGTGGCCGAGGTGCCGATGCAGACCGTGTCGGCAGCGCTGCGCCCGCAGAAGGTGCGCAGACGGCGGATCAGACAGGCCGTCTCGGCGCCGGCGGCGCCGGCGTGGGTGTGCGCCTCGTCGAACACCAGGAGCTCGAGCCTGGCGTCGTCGAACATCTCGATGTCGGCGCCGCGGGTCAGCAGCAGCTCGAGCTGCTTGACGTTGGTCAGCAGGATGCGCGGCGGCTGCTTCTGCATCTCCTCGCGCGAGCAGCGCTCCTCGCTGGGATGCACCGCCGTGGTTCGCCCCTCGGCGCGGGCGCGTGCGAGCGTCGCGACGTAGTCGGCCTGCGAGGCTCCCGGACGCAGGCGCTCGCCGGTCACGTCAGCGGCGCGACGGGGCGTCTTGCCGACGTACATGCCGAACGGGATGCCGGTGCCGGCCAGCAGTTCGCGCAGACGGCCGAGCTGGTCCTCGGCGAGCGCGTTCATCGGATAGACGAACACGGCCACGATACCCGCGGCGGCGCCCTCATCGCGCAGTTGCAGGCAGCGACTGATCGTCGGATAGAGAAAGCACTCCGTCTTGCCGGACCCGGTACCGGTCGAGATCAGCGTCGTGCGCCCGCTGGCGATGGCGCGGATCGCCCGCTCCTGGTGCCCATACAGGTGTGGGAAGGGGATCAGGTTCGGCATGAAGGGGTGCAGCACGCCGTCGGCCACGAGGTCGCGCACCGCCGCGCCGGTGCGGAACGCCCGCGAGAGACTGACGTACGGCCCCTTGAGGAGCGGCGTCGCGCGCGTCCGCTCCAGCGAGAGCAGGTCGCGCAGTTGCCGGTAGAGGTCCGGATCGGCGAAGGCGTAGGTGGTCAACTGGTAGCGAAGGAAGTCGCCGACCACCTTCTCGGTGTAGAGGATCGGATTCAGCGGCATCAGCGTCTCTCGTTCCAGCGACGGGCGTTGTCCGCTTTCCACACCAGTACCGGATGCGAGCGCAGCCGGTCGGCCGTCTCCGGATCGTCCGGAAAGATCAACTCCGGGCGCAGCTCGCCTCGCTGGATGCGGTCGGTGAATTCGCGCTCTTCGGCCTCGAGTGTCAGCAGCGGTGCGATGACGTCCCAGCAGCGCTCCCGCAGCTCCGTCGCCGAGATGTGCTCGTCCCGGTTGAGCATGGGCGCGAGCTGCTCCTGCACCATCGCGGCGGTCACACGCTCCAGTCGTTCTCTCCCATAGCGATGCAGCGGGTGATCCAGCATCCCCGCCATGGCGACGAACAGCCTCCGGAAGCGGCGCCCGTGCCAGTCATCGCCGAGTAGGGTCGGCAGCCGCAGCGCATCGAACAGATCGCGCGGCAAGGCCCGCGCCATCAGCGCGCACAGCTTGCCGACTGCCAGCTCTTCCAGAGAAGCGATCGCGACCGATGGCTGCTCGTCCCCTTCGGGCTGCCAGAGCGAGCGCCGCGTCGGAGGAGAGAGCGATACGCGCATGAGGAAATTGAGATCGACCTCGATCCGATCGGGCGTTCCCGCGCTCGACGTGTACCGGAGGTGCAGCTTGCCGCCGGCGTGTTCCGGTTTCGACTCCTGGACGCGATACCCCTGGGCCGCCGCGATGGCGCGCACCGCGCGCTCCACCTCGGGACGTTCCGCCAGCATCGCGTCGCGCTCGACCGCGCCGACATAGTTGAAATCCAGATCGACCGACAGACGGCGCGGTGGTCCGAAGCAGAGATTCAGTGCCGTGCCGCCCTTCAGCACGAGGACACGCGAGAGCAGCGGATGACGCCCGACGTCGGCCGCGAAGGTTCCGAGTCGCACGACCTTCTCGAGCGTCTCGGCCGCGAACCCGCTGGTGGCGGCGAGTTGCTGGACGCGCTCCCGGCTAGGGTTCATCGGGCTCCGCGCCGGCGACCAACGCCTCCGGCACGACCAGGTTCCAGCGCGCCACGAGGCGCCCGTGACCTCGTTCGGTATCGAGATAGTGCGGCGACTTGGGACGGTGCCGCTCCAGCTCGCTCAGGTACTCCGGCTGGACGAAGAACGTGCGGTGATAGCGCTCGAGAAACCATCCCACCGCCGCCCACAGCGCCTTGCGGCCGTATGTCGTCAGGACGTCACGCAGGAGGTCCAGGTCGAGCACGCCGAACCCGGACGCGGAGTCGATGAGCTCGCCGAGGCCGCCGACGAGGTTTGGCTGCCAGAAGCCATCGACGAGCGTGCGCTCCGGTCCCGTGACCCGCAACCGACGACCGAGCCGATCGACCTCGCGCACTCCGAGATCCTCGCCGCGCTGCCGCACGAGCATGGTCGGATAGGGCACGAAGCGGAGAGTCACGCCTCCCACCACCGCTGGCGGTCGCCGCCGGCGCGTCAGCACGGTGCACTCATTCCAGTCGGAGTGCGCCGCTCCGAGCAGCTCGAGCGCGGCATGGTACGCGAAGACCGCATCGTCGCGCAGACTGGCGGCGACGAGATAGCGGTCGGCGGTGAACCCCGCGGATGCCACTCCCGGGGGCACGGCGGCATAGACGCCGTGCGCCACCTTCTTCACCAGGCCGCGTCGAGCAAAGTACTGGAGGCGGTCCAGGGCTCCTTTGCGGTTCCCGGGCGTCATACTCGCGACCGCCTCAGCGAGCGTGAACACGGGATGGGTACTCAGAAACGCCCTGCTTTCCATGAACTTGATGTTTTGCCGGAAAATACCGGGTTAATTCCGGTACTTCCAGACAAATCTCCAAGTCTCAGAACCCCCGCATTGTGACCCATAGTCCCTGGAAGCCAGATCCTCATTCGTGATGGCGCCGACATGCCTGTTCGCAGTCGCAGCTATTCCGCCTCCAGGGCGCGCCGGCGCTCAGAAGCATGTCCTGCACCTGGCCAACGGCTTCGCGAGCCTGGGGCCGACCTGTCGGCGCACTGCTTCCTCGTCGGTCCCACACACCTTCTCGGTTCTCGCGAGGTCGCCGTGATCAGGTCGGCGCCAGTTCGCGATGTGGGGACAGCCGACCCGGTGGAGCATCGCGGCATTCGGGCTGCGGAAATTGACGAAGAAGCCCTTCTGGTTGGTCTCGCACCAGCGCACGAACTCGTCGTGCGCGTTGCGATCGCTCGTCGAGTGAAAGGACGTGACAACGCTCATTGCTGATCCTCCAAGGAGACTCATCCGCCAATCGATCGCCGCGACCGCCGCGCCCGATCAGTCACCGAGGGCGATGCGGTCGCCGAGCTGGCGCAGCGCGCCGTCTTCCAGCAGGTGCTGCAGCGCCATCTCGAAGGCGCCGCGGATTCGGGAGCCGACCCGCTGGTGGCCGACGTGCACCGCGGCGGCTTTGATGAGCGCGTCGAGGGGCATGGCGCCGGACGCGTGCAACACGGCGACGATGGCCTCGCGGCGCATCTGGTGCGTGACCAGTGCCGGGTCGATCGGCTCGCCCACCGTCCGCAGCGGCGCGGCGGCTTCGACGCGCGGCGGGGCGGACGCCGTGGCGACCGGGGCGGCCGTCTCCGCGACGATCTCCGGTGGCTTCAACTCGCCGTTCGCGCCGCGGCCGGCGGGACGCCGGGAACGCGCGACCGCCGCGTCGTACGCCTGCCGCAGGCGCGCGATCTCGGCATCGCGCGCCAGGCGCCAATCGGTGGACCAGATGCGGTGCAGCGTCCACCCCAGGTTCTCCAGCACGGCCTGGCGCAGGCGGTCGCGGTCGCGGGCCGTCGCCGCCGAATGATACGTGGCGCCGTCGCATTCGATTCCGAGCACGTGCCGGCCGGGCAGCGCGGGATCCCGCGCCGCGAGATCGATCCGGTAGCCGGAGCACCCCACCTGCCGATCCATGCGCCAGCCGAGGCTCTCGCACACCGACAGCACGTCCTCCTCGAACGGCGATTCGCAGTCGGCGAGCGCATCGACCGAGACCGCGGCCTGCAGCGCCCGCACGCCGTCGCGGGCGTAGGCGAGAAACTCGCGCAGATGGCGCACGCCGAGCGAGCCCGTGCGCGACAGGTCGATCTCTTCCGGATCCATCGACGACACGACGATCAGGCGCTCGCGGGCGCGGGTCACCGCCACGTTGAGCCGGCGCTCGCCGCCCTGGCGATTCATGGGGCCGAAGTTGAGGGTCATGCGCCCCGTCGCGTCCTTGCCGAAGGTGGTCGAGAAGATCATCACGTCGCGCTCGTCGCCCTGGACATTCTCGAGGTTCTTGACGAACACCGGCTCCGGCGCGGCGGCGCTGAAGTACGGCTCGATCTCGGGATGCGCGAGGCGCTGCTCCTCCAACAGCGTCTCGATGAGGTCCTGCTGCTGGATGTTGAACGTCACCACGCCGATCGAGCGCTGACGACGCTCCGGATCGCGCAGGCGTTCGACGATCAGATCGACCACCCGGCGTGCCTCGACCTCGTTGCGCCGCGAGGCGCCGCGATCGAAGACGCCCGGCACGCGCACGAGCTCGACGCCGCAGCCCTCCGCCTCGGGATCGGCGGCGGGAAACGTCACCAGCCCGTTGCCGTAGTAGTTGCGGTTGGAGAACGCGATCAGTCGCTCGTCGCGGCTGCGGTAGTGCCAGGCGAGCATCAGCCGCGGCACGCCGGACACGAACGCTTCGTCGAGCACGCTCTCCGCATCCTGCGGCACGCCGTCGGCGACGGGCTCGTCGCCGCCGTCGCCGCCGGTGAAGAAGTCGGTCGGCGGCATCTGCTGTGGGTCGCCGACGACGATCACCTGGCGGCCGCGCCAGAGCGCGCCGACCGCATCCGCCGTGCGCACCTGCGACGCCTCGTCGAAGATCACGGCGTCGAACTTCTCGCACTCGACGGGCAGGAAGTGCGCCACCGCCAGCGGACTCATGAGCATGCAGGGCGTGAGTCGCGGCACCAGCGTCGGCAGCTCGGCCAGGAGACGGCGCACCGGCATCCTGCGGCGGCGCCGCGCCGCTTCGCGGCGCAGGATGCCCACCTCGCTCTGCGCATGCACGGCAGCGGTCGGCGCAGGCCGGCGCTGCAGCACCTGGCGACGAGCGCGTCCCTGCCCGGCCGCGAAGAGCTCGCGGTCGGCATGGCGGAACGCCTCCACCACGCGGTCGTGCTCCCGACCGCGGAACTGCCCGAGGATCGGATGCACTTCGGTCATCTCGGCGACCCACGCCTTGAGGAATCCAGCTTCGTAGGCGCGCGCGATGTCCGTTTCCGGGGCTCGGCCCTCGCGCAGCTCGTTCACGAACGCCCGCAGTCCGATCTTCTCCGCTTCTGTCGCCGCCGCCTCGGACGCCGTCTTGTCACGCAGGCGCGGCAGCGCTGCCGCGGCGGCGGTCGCGAACGCCGCGGTGTCGCGCAGTCGGCCAACCGGGTCCGTCGCGCCGAACGCTTCGACGCGATCGACCGCCAGGACCTCGGCAGCGTGGTCCGCAGCGCTCCGCACCCTGGCCAGCGCGTCCCCGACGGCTGCGACGTGCGAGGATGCGTCGGCGGCGGACAGCGCGGGCATCGCCGGCCTGGCGGCAGCATCGGCTCGCGCCGCGCCGGCGAGCCGCTCCATCGCGGCATCCCAGCGCGCCACCATCTCGGCGCGCGCGAACGTCTCGGCCGGGGTCCGGGCCCCGGCGAACGCGGGTCCCATCAACTGCGCAACCGCCGCAGACGCTTCGTCGAGCGTCGCGGCATCGCGGCGCACCGCAATGGCGAGATCCAGATCCGCCAGCAGCGAAGCGGGCGCGCCCAGCCGGCCCTTCACGACGCCGCGCAACGTGGCGCGCGATCCGCGCAGCGCCAGCCAGCGCGCCAGCGCCCACCGCCCCTGCGCGGCGCGGATCTGGGCGGCCAGGGCGGCGGCGTCGAGGGCGAAGAACCCAGCATTCCAGCGCTCCGCGAGGGCATCGCGCGCCGCGGCGTGACGCGCGGCGACGGCGCCGAGCTCGGCCAGCGCGGTCAGATAGTCGGCGCGGTCCGCCCGTCCGCTCAGCTCCCGGACCCAGGCGGGCGGCGCCTGCGCCAGGATCTCGAGCAGCGCGAGCACGGCATCGGGCATCGCGTGCGCATCGTCGGAGGCGATGCCGATGGCCGCCACCGCGCCGTCGAGCGCGGCGGACGCAGCGTGCGCATCACGGGCCAGCGCGGCCAGCGCCGCCGCCGCCGCCTCCTGGCGCCGTTCGGTCCAGGTCGCGAGGCGGACGGCGCGCAGCGGGTGCTCGCGCCATCCGCCGCAATCGCGGATGGCCGCCTCCAGCGATCCGAGCGCCCGCAGGCGCTCCTCGAACACGGCGCGCGTCGTCTCGAGGAGATCGTCGTGCTCGACCGCCGGCGCCGCGACGTCGCGTAGCGCGTGCCGCCGCGCCGAGGCCCGGAAGAAGGAGAGCCCCAGCGGCGTCGGCTCGTGCAGCCGCTGCACGAACGCGTTCAGGCGCGTGCGCGTCTCCTCGACGCGCTGCGCGACGCGGTCGAAGTCGTCGTCGCCGGGGAGGTGTCGATCGCCGTCGAGGGCGTTGACCAGGGTCGCCGACACCACGCCGGGATCGGCCTTCTCGCTGTGCAGCTCCAGGCACGCGGAGCCGAGTCCGGCGCGGGCGAGGCGATGGGCCACCACCGAGAGCGCGGCGCGCTTCTCGGCCACGAACAGCACGCGACGCCCGGCCGCGAGGAGGCAGGCGATCATGTTGGTGATGGTCTGCGATTTGCCGGTGCCCGGCGGCCCCTGCAGCACGAACGACTTCCCCGCCAGCGCCGCCTGCACCGCCGAGAGCTGGCTGGAATCGCAATCGACGACGAGCGGCAGATCGGCGGCGCGCACCAGCTCGTCGAGCCGACGCGGCTCGGGGAACACGACCTCGTCGCCGCCATTGCCGTAGCGCTCGATGCGCTCGCCCCCGAGCTTCGGCTCCAGGCGGGCGAGAAAGTCGTTCGGCGACGCATGACCGGAGGCGAAGATCGTCTGCAGATCCTTCGCCATGACCTGCTTGCGGTAGTCGAACATCCCGAGCGTCGCGATCGGCACGACCTCGAAGCGACGCCGGCGCACGACCGCGTCCGAGATCATCGCGAAGACCGCGGGCACGTCGATGCCGCAGTCGTCCTCGGGCAGATCCGCCGCCAGGCCGGACAGGTCGATGTCGAAGTCGCGCCGCAGCTTCTGCACCAGCGCGGTGTTCAGCACCGCTTCCGCATCGGCCATCCGCAGGGTGAAGTCGCCGCCGACCGAGATCCGTTCGAGGTGGGCGGGGACCATCAACAACGGTGCGTAGCGCGCCTGCGCCGACGACTCGCTCTCGTACCAGCGCAGGAATCCGATGGCGACGTGCAGGGCGGAGATCCCCTTCTCCTCGATCGACTGGCAGTGCTTCTTCCACAGCGCCTTGACGCGCTCCGGCACCGTCTTGCCGCCGGGATCGGCGACGAGAACGCGGCGCTCCTGCTGCTGCGCCAGGAAGGCGCGGAATGCGACCGTCGCCTCGTGATCGGTGGTCGGCGGGGAGGCAGGCGCATCGGCGCGGATGCGGAAGACGACGCCGTCGGCGAGATCGTTCTCGAAGGCCGCCACGTCGGGCACCGCCAGGGTGATGCCCCGTTTCGGGCGCAGCCCACCCCAGGCGTTGGGGTCATCGGCCATGGTGCCGCCGATGAGCTCGTTGCGCAGCGTGAGATCGACCAGGGTGTCGATCCAGGCCTCGAAGCGACTGGTCAGCCTGCGCTGGCCGGGATCGGCGTCGCGTCGCAGCGGGGTGGTCGTCGGCAGGGTCAGATCGGGATGATCGACCGGGACCCCCTGCCCCTCCGCGACCACGTCGTCCACGACCGCATTCAGGGGCCGGATCCCGAGCAGACGTGCCGCCGAGATGTCGATCAGCTCGTGGAACGCGTTGTCGGTGACCTGCGCCAGCGCAGCGCTGCAGGCGTCCCTGAACGACACGGGCGGGCGCGTCGTCGCGCTGGTCGTCTCGACCAGGACCAGGGACCCGAGTCCGCCGGCGGCTCCGGCGCGACCGCGCACGACCGAGGCGTCGGTTTCGATGGCGTCGAGAAGGCCGGCGTCGCTGCTCAGCCAGAAGCCGGCGAAGGCATGACCGCGAAGCAGCACGAGCACGGCGCGGAGCCCGCACGCCTCGAGCGCCGCGGCGTACCAGGTCGCCACCTCGATGCAGTTGCCCTGCTTCTCCTGCCGCAGCGCCTCCGGGAATCGGACCTTCTGGCCGCCTTCCTCGAACGACGCCGGCGTGCCGAGGTAGGTGATGCCGCGCTTCTGAATGGCGCCGTAGACGGCCGCCGCCTGTTCCTTCACGCGCTCCGCCGAGCCCGACTGGTAGCCGTCGAGCTCCGTCCGCCCGAACTGCTCCTGCTGCACCTGGCTCGCCTCGGAGACCAGCTCGCGGATGGCCGGGTGATTGGGCATGACGAAGGCGGCGATCAGGTCGCGCCGGATGGCGCGGTGCCACTCGTTGTGCGCCAGCACCATGAGCGGCTCGCGCGCCGTCGCCACCTCGGCGCCGCGCCAGAGCAGGCGGACCGTCAGCGTCGCGACCTCGGCTTCGATCAACTCCTTCAGCCGCCCCAGGTCGGCCGCGCACGCCGGCCCCTGAATCGCCGCCTCCGCGCCGGGGTTGATCGGCGTCAGCGCGAAGCTGGCCGGATGGAGATAGCCCGGCTCGCAGGACAGCTCGACGGTCAGATCCCGCACCACGGACTCCGCCCCGTTGACGACGGTGATCTCGACGACCGGCAGGACCCGATGCGCGGCCGCCGCCCAGTAGAGCGGCCCGCTCGCGGCGACGCGCACGCTCAGTGCCCCCGGGGCAGGGGGCTGGGGCTGGTTCACGGGCGCTGAGGTATCCATCGCAGTGCGGTCCGACGGCGGCTACTTCAGCCGCAGCTCCATCCGCGTCGCGAAGTCCTCCCAGGAGCGGCGGAACGCGGTCCCGTAGCGGCGGTTGCGGTACGGCTTCCAGAAGATGGAGCCGCGCCCGACCTCGACGACGCCGATCTCCTCCTCGTCGGCGAAGACGCGGAACGCGAACCAGTTGCCGGTGTTCTTCGGCAGCATCATCCCCGTCTTGCGCTGACCGAGCACCAGCTCGACCTCGTACTTGGGTTCGACGGTCTTCTTCTTCCGCGCCATCGCACTCTCCTTCGGTCGTCACTCGCCGAGGAACACCGACGAGGTGTGCCAGTCCAGGAACTCGCGGTTCGGCCGGTCCTCGGCTGTCTTGGGCAACCAGATCTCGCGCCCGCGGAGCGCGTAATAGTGTTCGCCGTTGTTGAAGTCGTCCTTGAGGCGGCGGCTGATACGAATGCGATACTCCGGCGTCACGCCGACGTACCCGCGGTCGAACAGCGTGTGGATGTCCGAGCGGAGCAGCAGCCCATTGTCGATGCGGTGGCCGCCTTCGCGAGTGACCGGCCGGATGTGGGCCGCCTGTAGGACGGGTAACGCCTTCTCACCCGTGAGGGCGCAGCGGCGCTCGTACGTGTCGGTTACCAGCAACCGGAAGGCGCCCTGCCCCAGACGTTGCCGCACGAGCCGCGGCGCGCTCCACAGCTCGCCCGCGATTTCGCGCACGCCGAGGCGGCCAGCGTTCGCCTGTACCCGTTCCTGGACAGCGCGCCAGAGCGCGGCGCCAACGCCAGATGTGGCGTCATAGGTCTTTCCCTGGACGACGTTCTTCTTCAGATCGGCAGGCGCCGGAATCCACTGGTCGCGAGGGAAGAAGAAGGGCTCGCGCAGGACGATGCAGCCGATCACGTAGTTGGCGCGCCGATCGAGCGGCTCGTGGCGCAATCGCGCGAGACGACCGCGCATGTCGTCGAGCGTCGCCAGGCCGTTGCGCTCACCGAACGCCTCCCACGCCAGGTCGAGCGGGCACAGAGTGGCGTGTTCGAACAAGCCGCCGCCAACGATGAAGTGATCCGGATAGTGCAGCTTGAAGAGGAACGGATCGCCGGGCGCGAGCGCCCGAAAGAGCCGCGACCCGCCGGGCTGCCAGAAGTTGACTTCGTCCAACTCCGGCCGCGCCGCGAGGAATCGGTACCAGTCGCCATCGGTGATGCCGATGAAGAGCTTCATCGCCCCGCCTCCCGCGGATGCGAGCTGAGCGAAGCCGGATCGCCGACGGACCTGCGCGCCGCCGCCAGTGGGTATCGCTGGATCGCGCGCCCGAGGTTCACGGCGCGGAGCAGACCGCTGTCGCGTACGACGTCATCGCCCGTGGGGAACTCGTTGGCGTCGAGATAGTCCTCCGGCCGACAGGTCAGCAGGACGATCTGGATGCGCTCCGCGGCGCTGAGCAAGCGGTCGCGGAACCAGTCGATCTTGGCCGGGTCGCACTGGCTCAGGTGGTCGTCGAGGACGATGAAGGTGCCGAGCTGCTCGGCGATGCACAGGCGGAAGATGGTGCCGAGCTGGTCCTGCGTGCCGGCGGAGAGGAGCGTGTAGGAGCGCAGCTCGCCGGCTGCCTCGACGCATTGTTCCGGTAGATCCAGGTCCTGCCCGACCGCGATCGGGCCGTAGCGCCCGCCGGTCACGGCGCCGAACTGCTCGGCGAGCGGACCCGCGAGCGCCCGGCCGAGATGGGCGCCGTCGCTGTTCTCTGCCTCCCGCAGCGTGTCCTGGAGCAGCCTCCACCCCCTGAGCTCGACCTCGATCCGTCGCTGGCGGTCGAGCGCGAGCTGCAGGGCGCGCTCGACGTCCTGGAGGTTCTCGCGGACGACGTTCCCGCCCACCTGCTCGAGCGCGCCGCGCGCCTGGAATATCCGGCTGCGCGTGTCCTCGATCGCGGCCCTGATCTGACGGACGCGCTGCTCCGCCGCCTCGATCTCCGCCTCGCCGGCCGGGATCGCTGGCACCGGCAGAGCGGCGAGCCGCCGCGTGATCTCCTCGACCTTCGCCTCCGCCGCCGGCAGATCGAGCCGTTCCGCCTGGCGGCGGCGCTCCTCGAGGCTACCCGAAGCGCGCGCAAGATCCTGCCGCAACTCATCCCGCGCCGTGCGGGCGGCGCGCACCGCCTCTTCCGCCGCTTCGAGACGTTCGCCCGCGGCCTGCCGCTCCTGCCGCGCCTGGGCGAGCTCGTCTTCCGCCTGGTGCGACATCGCCTCGATGCGAGCGGCGAGGTCGGTGAGCGACGGCTCGATCTCCGCGAGCTCGCGGCGCGCATCGCCCAGGAGCGCGTCCACCCCATCCGGGAACGGCGCCATCGCCTCGGCGGCCATCGCCGCCGCCTGCCGGTGCGCCTCGCCGCAACCCTCCTTCTCCGCGTTCAACGCGCCGAGGTTGTCACGCGCGGTCTGCAGCGCCCACGCGGCCTTCCGCGACGCCTCGTCCGCGGCGGCCTTGCGGCGTTCGATCTCGGTCTCCCATCCGGCGCCGAGGTCGCCGAGCTCCGCCTCCAGCTCCGCGCGATCGCGTCCACCGAGTCCCGATTCCAGATGGCCGACCCGCCGCCGCAACTCTTCCACCCCCTCCGCCCGCCGCTCCGCTTCGGCCACCCGTTGATCGAGCGCCTCGATCTCGCCGCATCGCTCGGCGACCTGCTTCCGCAGGGCCTCGGCCTGCCGGCATCGCTCCTCCAGGTCGCCGAGCGACGACACCCCCGCCGCCGCGAGGACAGGCAACGCCTCGCCATTCCAGCGCGCGCGCAGACGCTCCGCCTCGGCGCGCGCCGTCGCCTCGCCGGCGGTGATCGCGATGTCGAGCAGCTCGTCCACGCGGATCGCAACCGACCGCTTCGCGTCCCGGATCAGCGGCTCCCGGCTGGCAACCTCTTCGGACGCGCCGCCATCGAGCGCGACCTGCACGCGCACGTCAGCCAGCGGCCGCAGCTCGACCGCGAGTCCGACGTCGAGGCGCGCTTCGGCGAGCTGTACCTGGCGCTCGAGCTCCGCAAGCTGCCGCACGACAGCGTCGGCCGGAGCCCGGAGCGCAACGATCCGCTCCTCCAAACCGGCCGACTCCTCGCGGCGCTTGCTCGCCGTCTCGCGGTCAATCCGCGCCTGGGCGGCCGATTGCTCGGCGGCCTCGAACCGCGCCCGCGCGTCGCGCAGGCGCGCCACCGTCTCGAGCAGACTCTGACGCGACACCTCCGCGCGGGCCGCGCCATCCGCCGCGGCGCACGCCGCCAGCGCGCTCTCCGCCGCCACAAGCCGGGCGTTCACGTCGTCCAGCCGCGTCCGCGCCGCGGACTCCTCCTGGCTACGCTGCCGCGCCGTCTCCGCCGCGGCGACGCTCCGTTGGAGCTCATCGCGCCGCGTCGTCGCCTTCAGGCGCTCGTTCTCCAGCTCCTGCAACGCGAGTCGCCGCGCCGCCACGCCCTGTTCGCTGCTCACCCGCTGCAGGCGCTGTTCCGCCTCGTCGCGCGCCTGCGCCGAGGCGGCCGCGGCGGCGCTCTTCTCGGCCAGCGCGCGCTCGGCCAGCTCGACCTGCTCGCCCAGCGCGGACACCGCCTGCTCCGCCTGCGCCAGCTCGTTCAGCTCCGCCTGGATGGCGTCGGAGGCGGATCGCGCCTGCCGCAACTCCTCCTCCACCGCTGCGCGCGCCGCGCCCTGGGCATACGCCTCGCGAACCGCGGCCAGGTGACCGTCCGCGTCCGCGAGCTTCGCCATCTGCTCATCGAGCTCGCCGCTGAGCGCCTCCAGCATCCGCTGGGCGCTGATGGTTTCGGTCAGCTTGGCCTGCAGCGCCTGCTTCTGGGTCTCGAGCGTCTCGATCTCCTGAGCAACGTCCCGGAACGGCGACCTCTGACCTCGTTTGAACTGGCCGGTGGCGGTGAACGCGTTGTCCACCTGCTCCGCGGCGACGTCCAGGATCCGCTTGAAGAGCGGGTCCTGCGCCAGCGCCTGCAACGCCTCGTTCAACCGCTGGCGCGCGGACTGGTGGCGGTCGCCCGCGAGCCCGCGAGTGAGGACATCGGGAACGTTGATCTGCTCGGCGAGGAGCACGTTGCAGAGGAAACTGTCCGGCAGCCCATGTCCGGCGCCTTTGCCGCCGGGCGGGGCGATGCCCCACTGCAGCAGCGCGCGAAGGTTGCCATCCACCTGGCGACCGCTGGCGTCGGTGGCGAAGGACGCGCCGTCCTTCGAGAACTCGAGGAGCGACGAGCCGTCCGACCCGAAGCGCTTGGTCACGCGCCAGATCTCGTGCGCGTCGGTGCTGAAGGTCAGCGCCACCCGCGGCGCGTCGCCGGCGTGCCAGGACGCGAGGTCCTTGGCCGCCGCGGAGCCGTGCGGCAGCAGCAGGACATTGCGGATCGCGGCGGCCAGGCTCGACTTGCCGAGATCGTTCGGCCCGTAGAGCACGTTGAGGCCGGCGGCGAGCTCGACCTCGGCGTGCGCGATGCACTGGAAGGCATCGACGGCGACGCGGATCAGCCGCATGCGCGCTCCGCCTGCCGCACGGCGCGGTAGAGATGCATGAGGGCTTCGCGGGCGATCTCCGCCTCGTCGCCGCCCGCGGCCTCCTTTGCCTTCAACCGATCGACCGTCGCCCGCAGCACATCCGGCAGAACCGGAAAGGCGGCGTCGATGCCATGCGTGTCGAGCTTCAGCTTCGCGCGTTGCTCCACCAGGATGCCGACCCGCCCGTGGATCGCGTCGGTGCCCTTCAGCTCGCGCAGAATCGCCTCCGCTTCCTCGTACTCGGCGGCCGGGACCGTCATCTCGATGGTGAGCCGCAGCACGTGGCGGCGCCGATCGATGCCGTCGTCGCGCAACCGGCGCAACTCGGCGATGCTGCGGCAGGTCGCCTCCTCCCACGTCCAGTGTGCGACGCGCTCCTTCTGCAGGATGGTGCGGCGCTGCCGCGTGACGAACAGGACGGCGACGTACCCGGCGTCGGGTTCGCCGAACGAGGTCGCCTCCGGCGCGCTCGGGTACACGGTGCGCGGCTGCGCGCCTTCGGGCACTTCGCGGAAGCTGTGGGTGTCGCCGATGGCGAGGTAATCCAGCCCGCGCTGGATTACCGCGTCGCGGGCGATGGGGAAGTTCGCCTGATGGCCTTCCATGTCGAAGGTGCTGCCGTGCACCAGGCCGATCCGAATGCGCTCGTCGCCCGGTTCGCGTCCGGGCAGGGACAGCGCCAGGTCGCGCGAGCCGGACTGCGAGCGGCAGGGTGCACCGTAGAGCACGGCGTCGGGGGTCAGTTGGTATTCGAAGGGATCGCCGTCCACGACGTGCACGTTGTCCGGCAGGCCGCGGCGGAACGAGTGATCGGCGGCGTACACCGACGCCGGCATGAGCGGATCGTGGTTCCCGGGCAGCAGGAAGATCGGCCGCGTCCCGCCGTGCCTGCGCAGCTTGTCGAGCAGCGGCCCCCACCAGTCGCGGCCCGGGTCGGGCTCGTCGAACAGGTCGCCGGCGCAGAGCACGGCGTGCGCGTTCTCCCGATCGGCGACCGCGAGGATGCGGTCGATCACGTCGAGCCGGGCACGGCTCAGCGTCATTCTGTCCGCCTCCGGAAAGTTCGGGAAGCGGCGCCCGAGGTGCCAGTCCGCGGTGTGGACGAGCTTCAGTGCCACGTCGTCATCCTCCCGCCTCGATGGGCTCATTCGATCCTCAGCTCCGCCGCGAGCAGGCGCTCGATCTGCGGCGGCGCGTACCGCCGCGCCTCTGCGCGCTCGCGGAACTGCTGGTAGGTGTCGTCATCCCGACGCTCGAGGCGGGCGATCTCTTCCTCGACCTTTTGGAGCTCCGCGCGCACCGTCGCCAGGCGCTCCTCGGCCGCCGTGCGCTCCGGCGCGCCGATGGCGCGGTTGCGCTCGGCCTCGGCGCTCGCGACCTGTCGGTCGAGCCGCTCGCGGCGCCGCCGTCGGATCAGGAGGCGGTCGGCGACGTTGCGGTCGATCTGCGTCATCGAGCGCTCGAACTGCCGTTCGTTGCCATCGGCACCGGTCGCGCCGCCGGCGAAGAGCAGCAGCTCGAGTGCATCCGCCATGTCCTCGTCGGAGATGCGCACCGGAGCCGCCGAGCCGTCGTCCTCCATCGGGCACGCGAGCAACTGCGCGGCGAGACCGGGCGCCAGCGGCTCCGACTCGCCTTCCAGCAGCACCACCGGAATCAGCCGATCGCTGGTTTCGAAGCCTTCATGGCGAATCCTGGTGAGCGCCAGCCGGGCGGCGCGACCGCGCAGCGGCAGCAGGCCGTCGGCGTCCGCTCCCACGCGCGCCCGGACGCGAAAGGGCCGCGCGGTCGCCTGCCGCGCCTCGTCCAGCGCCGCGGTCACGAGGGGGTGCCCGAGATGGAGCGGCTGCGCCTCGGCCGTCTCGGCGCTGCGCCCCACCGTGACGGTCAGTCCCTCGCGCAGCTCCTCCGGCAGCGCCGCGCACGGAGCGATGCGCAGGACCACGGCGCCGTCGAGCTCCTGGCGCTCGAAGGCGGCGCCGGTCGCCTGGAGGTAGCGGGTCACGACGCCCTCCAGCTCGCGATCGAGCGCGCGCAACTCCCGCGGCAGCTCGTCGCGGATGCGGCGGAACACCTGCTGCACGGATTCGTCGAGTCGGCTCTTGATGACGTCGGCGGTGCGCCGGTAGGCGTCCTCGAACTCGTGCCGCCGGCTGTCGAGCGTGTCACGCAGGCCGCGCAGCTCGGACTCGATCTCCTCCAGCGTGCGGGCGCGCTCGTAGATGCGGCGCAGGCGCGACTCGAGCTCGGCGCCGAGCGCGCCGACCAGGGTCTCCGGCGCGTCGCCCTGCGAGGCGTGCAGGATCTCGTCGCTGGCGCCGAGCACGGTGCCGAACAGCTCCAGCTTCTGGCTCAGGATGTCGAAGGTGAGGCGCTGCGCCTCGTTGTCCCTGGCGATGAAGTTGATCACCGTCACGTCGTGCGTCTGGCCGTAGCGATGGCAGCGGCCGATGCGCTGCTCGATGCGCTGCGGGTTCCACGGCAGGTCGTAGTTGATCAGGGTCGAGCAGAACTGGAGGTTCAGCCCCTTGGCGCCGGCCTCCGTGGAGACGAAGACGCGGGAGCGGGTCTTGAGCTCGTGCACCAGCGCCAGCCGCACCGCCACGTCGCGGCTCGGCCGGTTGTAGGCCGGGATCTCGCGCCCCACTTCCTCCTGCCAGCGCGCCAGCGCCTGCGCCGCGCGGGCCGAGTCGTTGGTGCCGCGAAAGAGCGTGATCTCCTCGTCGGACACCAGGCCGCTGCCCAGCAGCAGCTCGCGCAGGTAGTCCTGCGTCGTCAGCGACTCGGTGAAGATCACCACCTTGCCGCTGCCGTGGCCCTCGGCGGCGCGGCGCAGCACCAGTCCGACCGCCTGGATCAACGCTTGTGCCTTGCCGTCGCTCGGCAGCGCCTTCGCCTGGGCGATGAACCCCTCGACGCGCGCCAGTTCCGCCTGGATCTGTTCCGCCGTCGCCGCCGCGCCCTCGTCGGTGTCCGTGCCCTCGGCGTCGTCGTCCTCGAGGTCGTCGGCGAACGCCGCCGCGTCGCGCCCCTCGTCGCTTCGACCGTCGGCCAGCATGCGGCGCAGGCGTTCGGCGACGCGCACCAGGCTTGCGGACAGGGCCCGGGTGGACGACGCCATGCGGCGGTGGAAACCGATCAGCAGCAACCGGCGCTGGTTGCCGCGGAAGGCGCAGATGTTCGGCTCGAGCAGGTACGCCGTCACGTCGTCGTAGAGTCGCCGCTCCTCCGAGCTCATCTCGTACTCGAAGAGCTGGGCGTGCCGACCGACGAAGGGGCGTTCCATGAACTCCTGCGCCTGCCGGCGCAGCGTGCGCTTGAGTACGCTGTGCATGCGCTCGTGCAGCTCGTGCTCCTGTCCCGGCGCCAGGACGCGATCGTCGGCGGCGCAGAACAGCTCGCGGAAGGTCGGCAGATCGCCGAGCAGCGTGCCGGTGCGATCGACGTACTGCACCAGGCCCCACAGCTCGGGCAGCGAGTTCTGGATCGGCGTCGCGGTCAGCAGCAGCACCGGCGTCCCCCACCCGCGCAGCACGGCTCGCAGCCGTCCCGCCGTCTTCGCCTCCTCGGAGTCCTCGCGATACTCTCCCCAGCTGTCGAAGCGGCGGTAGATGTTGGCAAACACTTCGTGCGCCTCGTCCACGACGCAGAGATCGAACTGCTCTGCGTCGCGCAGCGCCGCCTCGCCTTTCTCCGTGCCGACGAACTCGCGCCCGACGATGAACACGCCCGAGCCCTCGAACCCTCCCGGGTGCGCGCCGCCCTCGCGGGCCTCGATGCCGAAGAGCGCGTACAGCTCCTGCTTCCACTGCCCGAGCAACGGCTTCGGCGTCACCAGCAGCACCCGCCGCGCCCCCTCCGCCAGCCGCTGCGCGATCACCAGCCCCGCCTCGATCGTCTTCCCCAGCCCCACCTCGTCGGCGAGGATGCACCCGCCCTCCGGCAGCCGCGACAGCGCGAACACCACCGCATCGATCTGATGCGGATTCGGGTCGATCCGCCCGGCGCGCTGCGAGGCGACGTACCGCCGCTGCTCGTCGGAGCGCCGGAGGCGGACGAGGTCCTCGGCCAGGTAACGGCGCTGGATGGGGTGCGCGGAGCTCACTGCCGGGGGTTCCCGAGGTTGGGCCCGCTGATCGTCGTCACGGCTTGCCGGGCGCCGGAGTAACTCGTACTCTCCGGAGACGCCGGAGGACCGATGGCAACCGAGCAGGTGACCGTGACGCTGCCCAAGGACATGGTGGAAAGCATCGACCGGCAGGGCCCAAACCGCAGTCGATTCGTCGCCGAGGCCGTCGCTCGGGAGCTCGACCGACGCCGCCGCGAAGGACTGGCGCGCTCGCTGCGCGCGCCGCACCTGGAAACCCGGCAGCTGGCGGATGTGGGCTTGTCGGACTGGGCGGCACGTCTTCCGGCGGGCGATGAGGATCTCGTCGATCCGGCGGCGGGCACACCGGTGCGTTGGGTCGAAGGGAGGGGCTGGGTCGAGGAGCCGCAGTGACGCTCGAACGCGGGACGGTGGTGCTCGTCGAGCTCGACCCCATCGTCGGGCACGAACAGCGCGGCACCCGCCCGTGCATCGCCGTCAGCGATCCGGTCGTCAACGCCGACCAGCGCTTTCCGATGATCGCCGTGGTGCCGGTCACGGGCACCGCAGGGGCCGGGGCGCTGTATCCCGCTCTCGCGGCCGGCGCCAGCGGTCTGCGGAAGTCTTCCTACGCGCTCATCGACCAGGTCCGCTCGATCGACAAGCGGCGCATTCACCGCCGCTTCGGTCGCATCGCGCCACCCGAGCTCGCCGCCATCGACGAAGGGCTCGCGCGCTTTCTCGGACTCGGCGCGGACTGACGCCGCGGGTTGGAGCGACCAGCACTCGGCTCCCCAGCATCGTGCGCCAGGTCCTCTGTAGCGGCGTTGGAAGGGGTGGGAGATCTGCACGACTCAGTGATCGATGTATCCGAGATACCGGAGCAGTCCGGCGGCGAAGATGCGCGCCGTCTGCTCCGGCTCGATGTCGACGATCGGCGCATCGATGTCCGGATCGAATTCCGGCGGTCGCAGCGCGATGGTGCCGAGGATCGACTCCTGTTGGGGGCGATCGGGGCCGTGCTCCGTCCATGTGACCGCCGGATCGCGGCAGGCGATGCCGCCCGCGTTCGGGTAGGCCAACCACACCTGGCGCACGACCTGCTGCCCCCCGTCGACGGCGCGGATCTCCGCGTATTTGGTGGTGGCCGCCCAGTGCTCGTCGCGAATCTCGCGGGAATACTTGGCGTCCACGACCACCGCATAGTCGATGGAATCCGTCGAGCGAAACTCGATGAGGATGTCGGGACGCCAGGCTGTGCTCCCCGCCTTGCCGCGGCAGACGGCCTGCTGCGCCTGTCGCGCCGCTTCCCGAGGTAGGATCCACGGCTCGTACCGGACGATCACCCGTCGCCCGCCTGACGATCGCATGACCACCTGGGCTCGCTCGTCCAGGTCGAGCGTGAAGCGCTCGCTCCCGAGACGCCGCAACAGGCCTCCAAGGTCCTCGCAGGACAGGCCGGCGCTCCGGAAGGCGGCGACGAGTTGGAAGAACACCCAGTGCTCGTAGAGCCGACCGGTCGACTTGATCCGTTCGCTGTCGCCGTCGTCGAGGATGGCAACCGACGAGCGGAGATAGTCGTGCATGGCGCTGCGAATCCGATGATACGGCGCGACGTGGTCGAAGACGGGCGTCCGCGGCGGCCCGAACGCCGGTCGTATGTCGCGCAGAAACGAGAGTCTGGCGGCGCGGCGGAGTCCGCCGAGGAGCTCATCCGCCGACCGCACGGCGTCTCTCAGCTTCTCGATCCGCGGCCGATCGTACAGCTCGTAGAGGGTCGGACCGGGGTCGATCCTGACGTCGCGATGGGCGCGCTGCTCCTCGAGTCGCGAGATCTGGGCTGCGGCGTTGCGCCCACAGTCGAGGGCCCGGCGTGCCAGCAGTGCCATGAACCCGGCTAGGATGCGATGCTCGGTGGTGTCGGCGCTCTCCTCCAGTACGGCCTGCAGAACGGGCACGGGGCGCGGGGTGTGCGGACTGCGGACGTCGATGCCGGCGGCCGCCAGCCTGCAGATGGCGTTCGGCCGAACGGTCTGCGCCCCCCAACTCGGCCTGGTTCGCGCGGTCCGGATGAGGCGCAGCACCGGGTCGCGCTCGATCTCGTACAGGCCGCGGGCGATGACCCGCCAGGTCTGCGCCAACGCGTTCAGCTCGAGCTGGCTCGAGCGATGCGACGCCCGGCTGCCGACAACGGGGGCGTAATGCACGTCCCGCGCCATCTTCGAGAGGAGGTCGAAAAGCAGACCCGCAGCCAGGGCACGCAGCTGCTCGAACATCCCGAGGTAGCGCGCCTCGCCGACCTTGCTGGGCACCACGACCACCCGGATGCGCGCCCGCAGGCGCCAGGACTCGCTCGACTGCAGGGCGCGACTCCGCACCGACACCACGACGAGGCCTCGGCTGCTCTCGAAGTAAGCTGCGTTCTCCCAGAGGACGTTGGGCCCGAAGACTCTGCCGAGGGCCGGGTCGCTGACCGCTCCGCCGCTCCCCCTGAGATCCGGCTCGATGTCGCCGATCAAGAGGGAGTACTCGATGTCCGCCTCCCGCGGCGAGACCTGGGCGCCGCAGTACTGCAGTTCGCTGACCGGCGCGCCGGCCTCGGCCGGCGCCACCGCGTCGAGCGCGACGCTGGCGAGTGGCCGGTCGTTGCGCGTCAGGCTGAAGATCGGGTCGCTTGGCATGATCGCGGCGTCACTCCCCCATCAGCAGTGACCCGGACGAATCCTCGCGACGGAGCTGCTCCAGGTAGCGCTGCGACTCCGGGAAGTCGACGCTCTGTCGATCGAGGATCTGCGCAACGTCGTCCAACGCCTCGTGTGCCTCGCGGCGGAAGAGGCCGCGGACCTGCGGCAGGATGCGTTGGCTGATCTGCAGGTCCAGGGCGACGCCCGGCTCGCACAGGCCCTTCGCGCTGGTGACGAACTGCGTGATCGCCCGGTATCGCCTCGGCCCAAGGGGACACCCCAACGCATGCAACGGCTCACGCAGCCCGTCGATGATCGCCCCGAGGCCGGTGTCGAGCGTCCCCCGCCCGACCCACGACTGGTACACGCGCAGCGTGACCGGCGGCCCGGCCGCGGCCCCGGCGCGGCGGTCGGAGGCGCTCTCGAGGTTCAGATCGGGCAGTCGGCCCGGGCGGAGCTGGATGAGATTGGCGCGATCGAGCACCCGCAGGCTGAGCTGCTTGGTTGTCTCGTCGAAGTTGACGGTACCGACGAAGCGAGCGGAACGCGGAATCTCGATCGTGGGCCAACGACTGAACGGGTCGTCCTCGTCGACGTTCTGGGCCGCAAACACGGGGACGGTGCGAGATCCATCGGGCCGCTCGAACGCCTGCAGGAAGCCGCTGAAGTAGTGCTCGACGTGCGACAGGTTCATCTCGTCGAGGCAGGTGATGTAGAGGCCGCTGGCCGTCCCGCGCCGGCGCAGCTCTTCGGCAGCGACGATCATCTGCTGGTAGAGGCCGGTCTCGGCCGGGTGGAAGACGCGATCGAGGGTGTTCACGTGCCCGAGGAGATCGCGCATGTCGAGCCAGGATGGGCTGACGCCGACCGCCAGGTAGCGCTCGCGAGCACCCGCGCCCGCTCCGCCGAGCGCTTCGGCGTAGAGCCTGGGGAGGGTCGATTTGCCGGTGCCGGAGACGCCGCCGAGAATGGTGAGGTCCGAGCACTTCACGCTGACGTGGAAGCTGACCAGGTCGAGCTTCCGGTACGCGAACCCGGCTGCCTCGACATGGGCTAGGAAGCGCGAGAAGAACGCCTCCTCGCTCACATCCTCGCCCGCCTCCCCATCGACGTGAGCCGGTAACTCGAAGGGGACCCGCGGCCTGAGGTCGGCGCGCGACTTCGGCGCCGCGTTCCCCTCCGCAGCCGATCCCCCCGACATCCCGACGATGCCGGCCTGCGTCAGGAGCGGAACCAGCTCCAGGAACTGGTTCAACACCTCGTCACGCGCGTCGGTGAAACGCGTCGTCACCGCCTCGAGGTGCTGGCGGATGACCTGCCGCTGCTCCTCGAGCTTCCGCTCCTGCGCTATCAACTCTTCCCGGCGGCGGTCGAGGTCCGCCAGCCGCGATGCGCGGTGCTCCTCGATCTCGCGATCGACCCGCTGCCTGCCGGCAACCAGGCTCTGCTCCAGCGCCGTTCGTTGAGATTCGAGTTGGTGCAGCTCCTCGCGCACCCGGCCGATCTTGGCTGCCACCTCTGCCTGCAGGCTCGCCGCCCGTTCTTCGATGTGCTGCTCCGCCCGCGCCTGGATTCCCTTGTCGATGCGGTCCTGGATCAGTCCGGATGACAACAGGGCCTCCGACAGCTCCGCAGCGAGGGCCTCGTCGCGCTTGAGCACCGAACCCACCGAGCGCAACGCCGCATGCTCCTCCTCGGTCACCGCCTCGCCGCTGGATGCGATCGCGCCCTCGAGCTCCGACAGCAACTGATTGAGCTGCTGCTTCTTCTTGCGAATCAGAAGCTTTCTGGACGCGGAACGCAGGAGGTCGGCGTTGGAGGCCAGGGAGATGCGCGTTCCGTCGAGCGCCAGCGTCTTGAAGCGATTGCCCAGGATTACCTCGTAGGTGCAGTGAATGGGTTGGCGCGTGCGTTCTGGTGGTTGCGCGTCGCCACAGAGAGCGAGCGAGAACTTCCGCTCCCCGGCCGGCACCAACGCATCCAGTGCAGCCGATGGAATCTCCAGGACGGTGTGGTCCGCCGCTGGATTGTCGAACCTGATGGCGTACTGGTGGACTGCATGCTCCAGCGGGAAGGCGTTGGCGCGCAGCGGCCCGTGAAGCCGTTCGCGCCAACGCACGAGCACCTCGGAAGTGGGCGGATGGTCGAGGCGCAGGTTGGCGTTCATGTCGAGAAGCTCGCGGACGCTGCCGATCGCGTCGTCGCTGACGGTGAGGATCTCGAGCAGGTCATCCCGCCGTGCCGGCTCTGCGCTGTTGACGTTCACCTGGTAGTAGTCGTTGAAAGGGTTGTCCCGGTCGAACTTGCGCGCCTCTTCGAGGATGCCGGTGAACAATCGACCAGGCTGAGCGAGGGCACGCAGAGGCGATCGAACCAACCACCAGACGAGACCGCGATTGGGAAAGTCCTGCTCGTCAGCCGTCGAGCCGTCATCCATGAGCAGGAGGGGCCGCAGCGTGCAGAACAGATTGACGGGCATACCCTCTTCCGTTCCGTACTCGAATGGGCACTGTGCGACGGCCGCGATGATCCGCTCTCCCAGGTGTTCGCTCATACGATCCTCCAACATGGACGGGGCCGGATACCGTCACGCCCAAGCACCTCGCTTCGGTGCGAACGGCAGGTCCCGGCGACCACGCCGGTCACCGTTCGCCTCTCCTGTTGCTTGACCGGCCGCGCCCGCCCGCAGAACCGGGGCCGAACAAGCCATATTGTGCCGGCTGCTCGGCGACAGCCGCTGTCGGCTGATCCTCGGCGGCGACCTCGGGCGCTTCCCCGCGCAGCTCCGCCTGCAGCGTGGCGAAGCCGGCCTCGCCGAGGATGTTGCGGGCGTGGATCTCGCAGTCCTTCCACGACTCCTCGGGTGACTGCTCGAGCTGCCAGGGGAGGAAGCGCTCGCCGAGGCGGGCGCGGACGGGCTGCGGCTCCTTCGCCCGCTGGTCGTGGCCGAGGCCGTAGTCGGCGAGGCGCAGCGTCTCGGGGAGCTGCCAGCCGGAGGCCGGGTCGAGGAACGGCAGGTCGGGAACGAGCGCCGGATCGAGCGTGCCGCAGAATGCGGCGATGGCGCGGTCGCGGTCGCCCGCGCATGCAGCGAGCGTGTTGTCCAAATCTCGGAAGGCAACCAGAGTCAGCACTGTTCGCCGAATCTCCGGATCGCTGCTCTTGTCGGTTCGCCAGAACCCTTTCGGATCGAGAGCCTTGAACTCGAAGCCTGCAGGGAGATCGCAATCGCGAAGGAGCCATGAGAGGTCGTCGAAACTCAAGCCGAAGCAGAAGGCGGCGAGCGCATCGACGATGCACCACCTGCGGCTGCGCTCGTGCTCGGTGAGCGCCCAGTGTATCGGCCAGCCGCTTCGCCTGAGAGCGTTGCCGAAGGTGGCACCTGCAGCCATCCATGTAGGTGCAAAGCACACGTCTGCTGTGGAAAGTGCGCCGGCCGTCAATGCGATCGAATCGACTACGCTGGCTGGATGGGGCAGCGGCGTCTCCTCGATGACAAAGTAGTTGAGGTGAAGCCCTCCACATCGCGCTCTGGCCACGAAGTCGTAGGTCACCGAGTCGAGTATCGCAGCGAGGGCTGCCGGCTGCTGGCATCCCCGAAGCAGAGGAGCGGAGTTTCCGCACGGCAGGTCGGGAATCGTGCTGGCAATCATGGTGCGCGCATTCGTCGCCGAGGTGATGTCCATGAACGCCAGCTTCACCGCCCAGTCGAGGCGCAGCCCTGATTCCACCTTGCTCTGGCGGTAGTCGGCGGCCGACATGAGGTACTGCGGCTGCAGCCGCTTGTGGCTCCAGGGAAACTCTTCCCAGACGGCCTTTCGTCCCTTCCCGCTGACCCATCCTTTCTGGCTGAAGTCGAACTGGCCGATCATGCGGCCTTCGTAGAGCGGGAGGGCGATGTCCTCGATATCGGATTCGTCCACCGCCCCGCTGCCGTCGCGGAGGCGGATCCAGCCGATGGCGGGAGTGGTCTGCTTGGGATTTGGGCGGCCCTTGAACTTGATCCAGCGGCCGTATTCGTCGGGGACGTAGCCGCGCTCCTCCCACCAGGGGCGGGGTGGGAAGAGCTTGGAGTCGCTGGTCATGTTGAAGTCGCCCTGAGCGTACTCGATGCCCCAGCCGTTCTCGCTGTCGTCGCCGAGCAGGACGGAGTTGGCGTAGATCTTCTCCAGCACCTCGAGGTCGCGCTTCTGGCGGATCTCGAGGATGGCGCGGGTGCGGGGGCTGAAGCGCGCCACCTGCTCGCGGCCGTAGGGGATGACGTGGCGCTCGGCCTCGGCCCAGTCGGCGAGCTCGTGGCGCATGAAAGCGGCGCGGATGGCCTCGGTGGCGCCGCCCTTGCGGACGATCACGGGGCAGAACTTGAAGCGGCTGTCGATGTCGAAGATCTTCAGCCGGTTCTCGAAGCCGAACAGCCACTGCCAGCGGCACTGCTCGAGGAAGAGGCGGCGCAGCTCGGTCGAGCCCTTGTCGGTGTACAGGCCGGATGGGACGATCATCCCGACATGCCCGCCCGGGCACATCAATGCGTGGGCCTGCTCGAGGAACATCTTGTAGGTGTAGGGCTTACCATCTCCCTGGTGGCGGAAGGCGTGGCGCGGGTCGGCGTAGCTGCGACGACCGCCGCGCACACCTGCCCATCGCACGTGTAGAGCTTTGCTGTCTGGACCGAAGCTGAAGGACTCGCCGTCGTCCGATCCGTCGCCAAATGGCGATCCGGCGCACTTGTTCCAGTTCGCGTACGCTTTGAAACCAGCGTTGTAAGCCAGCCAGTCGCGCTCATCCGTGCGAGCCGCCTCGAACATCGCCGTCTGGGTGCGCAGCGCCTCCTGCTTACCGTAGGTTCGATAGAGCGGGTCGCGGTTGGAGAAGAACTCCTTCGAATTGGGCTGCAGGGTCTCCCACGGCGGGTTGCCAACGATGGCGTCGAAGCCGGCGTGCGGCGGCGCACCCGCATCCGACTGCATCTCGCGCTCGCGGCAGAAGACGTCGGGGAACTCCAGCTCCCAGTGGAAGAAGCGCAGCTCGCGCCACAGCTCGGCGACGACGGCGCGCTGCTCGTCCGAGAGGGCGTGGAGGCGGCGCGGCGTCGGCGCCAGGTCGAGGCGGTCGGCGGGCCAGAACCACAGGGCGCACCACGCGTCGAAGGCGGCGCGCAGGGCCTGGAGCGGCGAACGACTGCCGAGGTGCTCGCGGTAGACCTCGGAGCGCCGGTCGCCGTCGGCGACGCCCATCGCGTGCATGGTTTCGAGGGCCGCGGCGGCCTCGTCGTGCAGCGCTTCCGGAGTCCGGCCGGCGACGTGATCGTCGAACGTGAGCTGCCGGCTGATCAACTCGACCAGCTCGCGCTTGACGACGCCGTCGCGCATCGCCTTGATCGCCCTGGTCCACCCCTCCTTCGCGAAGTGGACGCCGTTGGCGTGCGTCTTGTCGCCGCCCTCGCGGTTCCAGGCCAGCACCGGGTAGTCGCGGAAGCGGTCGAACCAGCAGCCGACCAGGGCGTTGCCGACCTTGAGCTTGTGGTCGAGGAATTCGAACGGCAGATCGCGGTCGAGGGTCTCGATCCATAGCGCCAGTCGTCCGAGCTCGACGGCGAGCGGGTCGAGATCCACCCCGTACAGGCAGCGCTCGACGACGTAGCGCTTGAGGACGGCGCGCAGGCGCGGCTCGAAGTCCTCGGTATCGGGCCGGCAGGGCAGCGTCTCCTCGCCGAGGCTGCCGGTCGAGGGCCGGCCCTCGGCGAGCGTGACGAGGGTGTGCTCGCCCTGCGCCGCGATGCGGCCGTGGTGGTGCAGGCTCTGGTAAAGCGCGTCGGTGAGGAAGCGCAGGCTGGCGACCAGGAACGACGCCGAGCCCATTGCCGGGTCGCAGACCTTCAGGGCGAGGATCTCCTCGGGTCTGCACGGCGTCCACTCGGCCGCCGGGGCTGACTGGTCGGGCCTGCCGTCGGCGCCGGCCGGCGGGTCGAAGGCGAGCGGCCGCAGGGTGCGCTGCACCGTCGGCACGGCGAGGCCCGGGCGGGTGTAGAACGTCCCCGCGCCCTTGCGCGTGCCGCCCCAACGGACGAGGAACCACTCGCCGGGGAGCACGATGCGGGCGATCAGCGACCGGGCCGTCGCCGCGACGACGGCGGCGTGGTGCTCGAGCGTTTCCTTATTCTTGGACTTCGGCTTGCGGACGAGCTTGCCGGCCTCGACGGCTCGCCGCGCCCATGTCTGCGCCCGCTCGTCGGCGGCCTGGCGGGCATCGTCGGGCTCGTCGGCGGTCTCGTCGGCCGCCTCCTCGACCTCCTCGGCGGCGGTATCGTCGTCGCCTTCGACATCGGCATCGGCTTCGCCGTCATCTTCGTCGTCCGCCTCCTCGTCGGCAGGCGGCTCGGCCTTGGCCTTCAGCTTCTCGACCAGCTCGCCGAGGGCCTTGTCGCTCATTCCCTCCAGGCGGGAGAGCGGGAGGGCCGGCTGGTCGCCCAGAGCGAGGAAGACGATCGGGTCGTTGGCCGCAGCGCGGCGCAGCTCGTAGTCGAGCAGGCCCTCGTAGAGGATGCCGATGTACTCCGACGACAGGTCGGAGAAATCGACCGGCACGTTGACGCGCTTCCAGCCCGCGCCCTGGCGGAGGCGCATCTCGGTGACGCAGAGCAGGTCGAGCATGCGGTAGACGTCGGCGTCGTGGGGGCCGCGGGCGGGATCCTCGAGGGCGGCGAGGGCGCGGCGCAGCGGATCATCCGACGCGGGTTCGCCGGGCTCGAACAGGCCGCCGCCGTAGCGGATCAGGGTGAGGTCCTTGTGCGGCGATCCGTCGTAGATCAGGCGGAACAGCGCCAGCACGCGCGGCCAGGCGGCGTGACGGTGCGCCAGACGGGCGAGGCCGTCGCGGGTGCCGGCGCCGGCCTGCTGCAGCGCCTCGCGCAGGCCCTGCAGACCGTAGGAGAGATGGTAGACCGGGTTGCCGCGCGGCAGCAGGTCGTCGCGCGCCTCGGCGAAGAGGACGACGACCATGCGCATCACCACGCGAGTGGCGGCACGGTAGATCTGCTTGCGCGTCGCCTCGTCGGCGGCGAGGCCGTTGGGCAGCTCCGCATCGCGGAAGACGCGCTGGATGAGCAGTTCGACCGCCTGGCGGACGCGCTCGCCGAGCGCCGCCGAGAGCTCGCCCTGCCCCTTGCGCGAGGCGGCGATGGCGGCGAGCAGCGGCGCCGGCATGTTCTCCACCGGCGGCGTCAGGCGTTCGCGGTCGAGCAACGCGCGCAGCGCCGTCACCTGCGCGCCGGGCTCGCCCTCTTCGAACCAGAGGCCGACGTCCCACTCGGCGAAGGCGTCGGCGTCGAGCGAGGCGTGGATCAGCCGCCACTGCCAGCCGTTGGTCAGCAGCGCCAGCGAGCGCTCGCCGGCGCGCAGCCACTCGACGACGCGCGCCGGCATGCGGCGACCGCGGCCGATGCCGAGGCGGCGCTCGCGATCGACGAAGAGCGGCAGCTCGGCGCCGTTGGTCCCCTGCCAGACGCGCTGCGGTCTGACCGCCTCGCCGCTGAGGGCGCGGTGCGTCCACTCGCTGCCGAGGGCGCCGCCCTTCAGCCAGTGGCCCGTCTCTGGCTCGAGCGGACGGCCGAGGCCGAGCACCTCCTCGAGCACCACGTCGAGCAGCGCCGGCGGCGGTCCCGCGCCGTCGAGGGAAGCGATGGCGCGGCGCAGCCGCTCGACCGTCTTCCAGGGCAGCGGCTCGAGATGCGGCGGGAAGACGTCAGTCAGGCGCGACGGCGAGAGCAGCAGGCCCGCGGTCCTGACGCTCTCCCAGGCGCTGAGAGGATCGAGGATCGAGGAACGAGGAGCGAGTCCGGAGGTGGGCTGCTCGTTCCTCATTCCTCGTTCCTCGTTCCTCGCGCCAGGCGGATCTCGATCGCCACCGGGAACACCTGCGCGCCGCCGCGCAGCGCGAACCGCCTCGGGATGATGCCGTTCAGCACCCGGTCGCGCTCGATCTGGAGCTGCTCGCGCAGCTCCTCGTAGTGCTGTCGGCGCCGCCGCACCTCGGCCTCGCGCTCCTCGACCGACTGCTCGAGCTCGCGCAGCCGCGAGTCGCGATCGAACAGCACGCCCTGCTGGCGCTCCGCCTTCAGCTCGTCGATCTCGCGCTGCAGGCGCTGCACGGTGCTGCGCTCGATCAGCACCGAGACCTCGCCCTGGCGCTGCTGGAAGCGCTCGCGCTCCGCGGCGTCGGCCGCCTTGCGGTCGCGCTCGAGCGCGGCGGCGAGGCGTCGCGACAACGCGGCGGCCTCGGCGCGGACGAGATCGCGCACGTCGCGATCGATCTCCTCCCACAGCTCGCGGGCGGCGGCGACCTGCTTCGGCGTCGGCGTCGCCGTGTGCGCCGCGCGCAGCGCGCGCGCGGGCGCGTGCGGCAGGGCGTCGGCAAGCTCGCCCCTGCGGATCGGAACGGCCACGGTCCGCACCCAGTGGTGGAACGTCTCCCGCAGCTCGTTCACCGCCAGCTCCTCCAGGGTGAGCAGCAGCAGCGCATCGGCGCCCTCCGGCACCGCACCCTGGCGAACGCCCCAGCGGGTGGCGCGACCGTGGACGGACGCTCCCGGGAAGCGAGAGCGGGCGAAGGTGTTGAGGGCGCGCCGGTACACCGGGTGTCCGAGGTGCATCAGCACCGTATCGCGGCGCGGGTGGAAGACCTGGCGCGGCCCGACCTCGCGCATCAGGCGACGCGAATCGAAGCAGAGGCCGCGCAGCGCGCCGAGGCTGCCGTTGGCCGGGAGCCGCAGCGTGTCATCGACCAGCTCCTGCCAGGCCACCGGCACGGGCAGCACGAGCTGGAAGCGGCCGTGGTCGTCGGGGCCGTGCAGGCGCGATCCGCCGGCTCCCAGGCCGAGCGCGACGTCCAGCGTGCTGGTCAGCGCCTCGGGGTCGAGGTCGATCTCCTCGGCGAGGGCGGCGAGCTTGCGCAGCTCGGCGTCGCCCATCTCGATCTCGCGAGTGCGCGGCAGGGCGGCGCGATCGCGGGCGCGCTCGACGGTGATCTCGAGCTCGTCGAGAACCGCGTCGGCGTCGGCGCCCTCGATCAGGCGGCGCTCGACGGCGCGGTCGAAGACGTCGCCGGTCGAGCCCAGGTCCTCGCGGATCGTGTTCACCTTCTGCGCCACCTTGGCGAGGAAGCGGAGGTCGGCGTCCTCGTTGCTGGTGAAATGGTGCACGGTGACGTCGCGCGCCTGGCCGTGGCGGTCGAGGCGGCCGTTGCGCTGTTCGAGGCGGGCGGGATTCCAGGGGATGTCGTAGTGGAAGAGGAAGCGCGCCGTCTCTTGGAGGTTGAGACCTTCCGAGGCGGCGTCGGTGGCGATCAGGATGCGCACCGGGTCGGCCGGATCATTGAACGCCGTCTTGATCGCGTCGCGCTCGCGGTCGTCCATGCCGCCGAACAGCACCCGCACCGCGCCGGCGTCGGGGTAGCGCTCGCGCAGGCGGCGCTCGAGATAGTCCAGCGTCGTCTTGTACTCGGTGAAGATCACCAGGCGCTCGTCGGCGACGAAGCCCTTGCGGCCGGCGCGCAGGTGGGTGTCGATCCAGGTCACGAGCGTGTCGAAGCGAGCGTCGCGGCGCGGCGTCGAGGCGGCATCCGCCAGCCCGAGCGCCTCGAGGGCCGCGTCGAGGGCGCGCATCTCGGCGGCGAGCTCGGCGGCGAGCGGGCGCAGCCAGGCGCCGACGACGTGGGCGGCGTGGCCGGTGCGGCCCTCGACCTCGCGGTCGTCGGGCGTCTCGTCGAGGAGCTGCCGGCGCGCGGCATCGACGGCGGCGAGGGCTGTCTCGTCGGCGCCGTCGGCCTCCTCGACGCCGATCCGGTAGCGCTGCCACGAATCGGCGAACGCGACGGGGCACGAAAGCAGACGCTTGCCGAGCACCTCGACGGCGAAGGCGCCGGCCAGCTCCTCCCTGCGCTTTCCCCTGGCGACGAGACCGCGGACGCGCTTGCGGAAACTGTCGAACGCCGCGCCGAGGGCCTGCTCCTCGGGGCTGAGCACGAGCGGCACGGCAACGAGGTCGCGCTCGCCGAAGCGCGGCGGGTTCGTCCGCTCGTTGATCTCGCGCTTCAGGCGGCGCACCACCACCTGCTCGACGCGCACCTTCTCCGAGTCGGTGAGCGCCTCGCTCTTGCGGGTGAAGCGGACCGGGTCGAGGCACTCGAGCAGGCCGGTGAAGCTGCGGGTGTGTCCGTTGTGCGGCGTCGCGGTGAGGAAGAGGCGGTGCTCGAACCAGGGCGCGATGCGGCGCAGCATCTTCGACGCGTCGCTGTCGTCGCCGAGCGAGGACGGCGAGAGGTTGTGCGCCTCGTCCACCACCAGGAGGTCCCAGGCCAGGTGTGGAGACGCCTTGATGGCCTGACTGGCTGCGTGGAAGCTCTCGAAGACGTCGTCCTGCTTCAGGTAGTCGAAGCTGGTGATGGCGCGCGGGAAGGTGCGCCACGGGTTGGCGTCGAGTCCGAGGCGGCGTTGCAGCGCGTGCGTCGCCGGGCGATCGACGACCTCGAAGTCGAGGGCGAACTTCTCCCGCATCTCCTGGCGCCACTGGGTGCGCAGCGAGGCGGGGCAGACGATCAGGATGCGGCGGACGCGGCGGCGCAGGATCAGCTCGGTGAGGATCAGGCCGGCCTCGATCGTCTTGCCGAGGCCGACGTCGTCGGCGAGCAGCAGCGCCACGCGCGGCATGCGCATCGCCTTCAGCAGCGGGACGAGCTGGAAATCCTCGACCTGGATGGCGCCGTGCAGCGGCGAGGCGAGCGGGAAGCGGTCGAGCGGACCGTCGGAGCCGTCGGGATCGACGTAGGGCGTCAGCGCCGACCAGCGCGTCGCCCGCACCAGGGCGTCCAGCTCGGCCGGCGCCATCGGCGCGTCGGAGGCGATGGCGGGAAGCGCCGACGGCTCGAGGATGGTCGCACCGAGCTGCTGCTCGGTCTCCCAGAGGAGCTGATCCTCGGGCGCGCCGTCGGCGTCGATGTACTCGACCGAGACGAGGTGGACGGTCTCGTCGCGCCCGCCGCCGCTCGGCTCGACGGCGGTGACCAGCCCGCGCCGATTGCGCACGGTGGCGAGCATGCCGACGCGCGGCGGCGCCTGCGCCGCCACGCTCACGGCGAGACTCTCCCGTTACCCCGACGACGCTCCGGGCGTTGCTGTCCCACGGTCCCCCACTGCGGTGAATGTCTGCGCGATTCGGAGCCGACGTAGATAGTCGATCGCGAGCGGGGCGACAACTGCAAACCAGGGTTAACGGCGGTCATGGACCGCGCGCTGAATTCGACGGGGCGAGGGCGTGAGACGCGGTGTGGCGCGACGACGACCTGGTGTGCGACGAAGGACGGCATGAGCGAACGGACCTCGAGCGCGAAGCAAATCACGGCCCGCCTGATCAAGCTCAAGCGCGGGCGCAAACGGCGCCACGTGCGGGCGCGAGAAGAGGGGCGGCGCAGAGGCGCGTTGACACCTCGTCAACGCCGTGACGTGCTCGCCAAGACGGCCGGCCGTTGTCACGTGTGCGGCGGCACGGTGGATGGCGCCTGGCACGCCGACCACGTGCTCGCGCACAGCGGCGGCGGACGACATCGGGCGGACAACTTTCTGGCGGCGCATCGGCTCTGCAACACCTATCGGTGGGATTACTCGCCCGGCGAGTTCCAGCTCATCCTCAAGCTCGGCGGCTGGATCGCGAACGAGATCCGGCGCTCGACCCCCGTGGGGCGTGCGGCGGCGGACGGGTTCGTGAAGAAGGAGCGGCGCCGGGCTGGGCGAGCGAAGAGGAGTGCGTAGATCCTCCGGCGGCGGCGGCGTTGTCGCCTCGCATCCCTGTCGCGGCCGAGATCGATGCCCATCCACAACTGCGGCGCCGCAGATGGGAGCCAGCGAGGGCGCTCCGGGCGCACGGAAGGCCGGGGGCCTTGCCTCCCGGCGACACGGTAACGTAGTCGCGATGCCAGATGCCGCGCCGCGAGGGCGGTGACCGGCGCGGCGTTGTGCCAGGGCACAGGGGGGAAGCACGTGAAGAATGGAGGCGGGATCTTCCTCATCGCCGGCGATGAGCAGCTCGTCGAAATGCGGGAACGGCAGTACGACTCCGAGGACCTGCTGCAGGAGCTGCTGTCCAGGTACCCACACCTGCTGGCCGGGGACCAGATCGACGCGGCGGCACCGCGGCGATGGCTGTTGGTATCCCGAGAGCTCGGCGTTCCCGATCAGGACGGCGGGGGCGGTCGCTGGTCCGCCGACCACCTCTTCCTCGACCAGGACGGCATCCCCACCATCGTCGAGGTGAAGCGCAGCACGGACACCCGCATCCGGCGCGAGGTCGTCGGCCAGATGCTCGACTATGCGGCCAACGCCGTCGCGTACTGGCCGGTGGAGTCGATCCGCTCGCGGCTCGAGGCTCGCTATGCCGGGGATGTGGCCTCACTCGACCAGTCGATGGCGGACCTCATCGGGATCGATGGTGATCGGGACAGCTTCTGGCAGTCCGTGAAGACCAACCTGCAGGCCGGCCGCGTGCGTCTCGTGTTCGTCGGCGACGAGATCCCGACCGAGCTCAGGAGAGTCATCGAGTTCCTCAACAACCAGATGGATCCGGCCGAGGTCCTTGCCGTTGAGATCAAACAGTATGTCGGCGAGGGCGTGAAGACCCTGATCCCGCGGGTCTACGGGATCACCGCGGAGGCGAGGCAGCGCAAGTCTCCGTCAGCCGGCGAGAAGTGGCAGTGGGATGCGGACTCATTCTTCGCCGCCCTCGCCACGCGCGGCATCGCCGACGAGGCACGGGTTGCGCGGACGATTCTCGACTGGGCATCGGCGCGGCAGCTCCGGATCTGGTGGGGCCAGGGGAAGACCGATGGGTCCTTCTATCTCAGTGTCCCCTACCTCGGCGGTCGGCACCTCCTGCTCGCCGTCTGGACGTACGGACGCGTCGAGATTCAGTTCCAACACATGGTCGATGGGGGCGGCCCGTTTGCCGACGAAGCCCGTCGCCGGGAACTGGCGGATCGACTGCGGGCGATCGCGATCGAGATTCCGGCCGACCGCCTCGCCAAGCGGCCGAGCTTTCCGATCACCGCGCTGCACGATGACGAGCGGCTGACCGCGTTCCTGGCGATTCTGGACTGGATGTTGGAGACCATCCGGAGCGGTGGCTGATCGGAACCAGAGAGGAGACGCATCATGCCGAAGCAGAAGAGCAAGTCTCCGACATCTCCGGACGGGGACAGGAGCAGAGTCGGGGGGAAAGCCCTACGCCCGGAAGAATTCGACAAACCTTCGGGTCTCTCCCTGTCCGGCAAACAGGTCGCGATCACCGGAAAGTTCGAGTTCGGCACCCAGGAAGAGGTGCTGCGCGCCACGCGACAGGCGGGCGGGCGCGGCGAGATCACCGACCGCGTCGGTCCCAACACCGACATCATCGTCGTCGGCGCGAACCGCAGCCCGCTGTACAAGTTCGGTACCCACGGCGTGCACTGGGCGGAAGCCCTGAAGCGGCGGGAAGAGACGGGACGGCCGCTGATTATCGACGAATGGGTGTGGGAACGTGCGCTCCGTCGTTGACGGCACGGCGAACCGCCAGCATCGAGCCCGTCGTGCGACGCAGGTGTCTGATGTCTTTGGAGCCTGTGTCAGCTCGGAGCCGCGGCAGGGTGCGGCGCGGCCAGTCCGCACGGTTATCGATCGCGTCGTAATCCGACGGGGCGCCATGACGCGGCAAGGCCGGATCTCTGCAGTCCTCGCAACACTCCTGTTGATGGTCGGAGGGGCGACACTCGTTCGTGCCGCTTACGAGGAACAGCGCGAGTTGCTCGAGGACATCTGCCAGGTCCGAGCGGCCTGGGAACAGGAGATCGTGGCGGAGCGCCAGCCGACCCGCGCCACCGATCGGCGGCTCTCGGAGCTGGTGAGCCGCTGGCAGCGCCGCTTTCCCGAGTCGCGCCTGTTCGACTGCCGGCCCGGCGGCTACTGCTACAGCCTCTGCCCGGCGATCCAGCACCCCGGCAGCGCCGGCTTCCCGCCGGTGGTCGCGGCGGCGAAAGCCCGCTGTGCGCCGGCGCTGGCGCCCGACGACGCGTGCGCCCGGCTGAAGAAGCAAGCGTGCGCCGACGGCTCGTACCTCTGCGCCCAAGCGGAGGTGCTGGCCGACTACGCCCGCTGCTACCCGAAGGACGATCTGCTGGCGGTGCTCGCCCGCGAATCGTGCGGCGGCTACCTGGCGAACTGGAAGGGCGAGGCGCTGCCGGCAAAGCCGTACGTCAGCACCGCCGGCGACCCGGCCTGGTGCAGCCGCTTCGCCAGCCCGCCGCCGGAATGTGGCGGCGCGCCGGCCCCCACGCCCACGCCCCCCACGCCGGAGTCCTTCTGCGGGGATCTCTCGCGCACCGACGAACAGCGCGCCGTCTGCCTGCGCTGCGTCACCGCTCCGCTCTGGCATCTCGGGCAGTGCGAGGTGGAGCTGCGCCAGGTCTTCCCGCAATTCAACCGTGAAGGCAGAGCCACGAACGAAGTCACGCGCGTCCTGTTCGCGATGGAGTACCACCAATTCACCCGACGCCAGGGTCGATAGGCTGGCCGTCACGGCGCACCTCGTAGTGGAGGTGCGGGCCGGTGGCGCGCCCGGTCTGCCCGACGGCGCCGATCTGCTGCCCTGCGACCGCCGATGCCCATCGCGGGACGATACCGGCAGATTCGGTTCTCCACGAAATCAGGCCCAATCCAGAGCGGCGGCCCCGCCGCGGCAGATCACGATCAGCGCACGCGCCTCGAGCGGGTGCTGCGGGAATTCGAATTGGGAGAGATCAGTCGGTCGTGACGGCGGGCGGCGTCCACGATCTCAGGCGCGTCGATCGTCGCAGCCCACAGATCCTGGTGCGCCATCAGGTACGTTCGAACGCTGACGTCGTCCGGCAGGGCGAGTTGGGCTCCACCATCACCGCGTGCTGCGCAGGGCGCTACGACAGGGAGTCCGCTGGCAGCTGCTCGGCCGCAACGTCGCGGACGCGGTGACGCCCCCACGTGTCGAGCGGCGCGAGATGACCGTGCTGGACGAGAATCAGACCGCCGTGCTCCTGGAGGCGGCGCGCCATACCCGCCTCGGCATCGTGGTCCTGCTGGCGGTCGCCACCGGGCTGCGGCGCGGCGAGATCCTCGCGCTGCGCTGGCAGGACGTGGACCTCGACCGCGGCGTCGCGCACGTCCGGCGCAGTCTCGAGCAACTCCGCGGCGGTCTCAATTTCAAGCAGCCGAAGACGGCCAAGAGCCGGCGTACCGTGGCTCTCCCGTCGGTCGCGGTCGAAGGACTGAAGCATCACCGCCTGGAGCAGAAGAAGGAGCGGCTGGCGATCGGGCCCGCCTACCAGGACCAGGATCTCATCTGCGCCCGCGTGCACGGAACGCCGATGGACCCGTCCGAGGTCACGGCCGGTTTCGCTCGCCTGATCGCCGGGCTCGATCTCCCGAAGATCCGCCTGCACGACCTGCGGCACGGGCACGCCACGCACCTGCTCGCGCAGGGCATCCACCCCAAGGTGGTGAGCGAGCGGCTCGGACACTCCACCATCGGGATCACGCTCGACACGTACAGCCACGTCATGCCGGGGATGCAGGAGGAGGCGGCGCAGAAGCTCGACAGTGCGCTCCGCGCCGCGATCGACCGCCGCAGCGGCGGCGCCTGAGCTGCGGCGCCGCAGTTCCTCGGGATCCACGGTCTCAGCGCCAGCTGCGGCGCCGCAGCTGGCCGCCTGTCCACTGGCCCGGCTGCGATCTTGTGATCAGTTCCGAGCTCGCGTTAGCAAATGTTAGCAATTTGCCTCGCGCAAGGTCCCGTCAATGTCGGCTCGCACTGGGCTGGTGCCGATAAGTTATTGTTTTCGTTAATGGCGGAGAAGGGAAGGAGTCGAACCTTCCGTGCCGCTGACGCGACACCACGCGGTTTTGAAGACCGGGAGGGCCACCGGGCCCCATCCTTCTCCGTGTGTGGCGTCCCCGGTCAGCTCGCCGGGGGCGGGGGCGGCAAGCGCGGCATGGCGGCGAAGCCGCGCTGGTCGTGGGCCGGGACGATGATGAGCTCGGGGAAGCGCGCCGCGAGGGCTGCCATGCGCAGCAGGTTCTCGCGCACGCCGCGCGGGTCGGAGTCCGCCAGCGCGCGCTGCGGCCAGGGGCGTTCCTCGCGCTGGCTGATCCCCTCGCGCTGCCAGACGAGGTCGCCGACGAGCGCGTAGCGGCGGCCGTCCGGCAGGGCGAGAAAGACGATGACCGAGCCCGGGGTGTGGCCGGCGGCCGGCACGATGACGATCGCCCCATCGCCATAGACGTCGTGGCTCGCCGGGAAGCCGAGATAGGGGCCGCCGTCGAAGGCGTAGGTCTCGTAGCGGAGGTCGCCGGCGGCGCGGGCGATGGCGGTGATCCAGCCACCACGGGCGATGAAATCGCGCTCGGCGGCGTTGACCCACACCGGCGTGCCGGCGAAGTCGGGCAGGCCGCTGGCGTGGTCCCAGTGGGCGTGCGTCAGCAGCACGGCGCGCAGCCGCCGGCGGTCGTAGCCGGCGGCGTCGAGCGCGTCGGCGGCCGGCGTCCCGCGCTGGTAGGGTGCCGCGGCGGCGAACCAGAACGGCATCAACGCCACCTGCCGATCGATGCCGCGGCCGAGGCCGGTGTCGATCAGCAGATCGCCGCGCGGATGGCGCACCAGCGTCGCGGTCATCGCGAAGTCGCGGTGGTCGCTGAACGCGCCGCCGCGGTAGGCGAAGGCGGCGCTGCGTGGAATCGTCCCGGTCGGCACCTGGTACGCGGCCATCTCGGGCGGCGGCGCCGCCGGCGGCAGCGCGCCCGCGAACGGCGGCGGCGCCGGCAGCGGGGCGGCCGCGAAGCCGTGCGCCAGCAGCGCCAGCGCGCCGGCGATCGCCGCGGCGGCGGCGAGCAGGATGGTCTTCGCCGCTCGGCCGCCGCGCATCGGCCCGCTCACTGCCGGCCGTTGCCGCCGCGCAGGATGCGCATCGCGGTCGTCGGATCGACGGCGTGCTCGAGGCCGCGGCGGGTGTCGGCGCTCTGCAGCAGCAGCGACACGCCCGCCAGCGTGTCGAGATGGTCGCCGACCAGCTCCGGCGCCGACAGCACGACGACGACGATCGAGATCGGGACCCCGGCCATGGCGTAGTAGACGGCGGTCGGCGAGACCGCCATCGCCGCCACGACCCCGGCGACGCCCTCGACGCGCGCGTGCGGCACGGCGACCCCGATCTCGACGATGGCGGTGCTCTGCATCGCCTCGCGTTCGACGACGGCGCGCGCCGCCCGATCGCGCAGCGCGGCCGGCATGCAGCCGTTGGCGATCAGCACGTCCACCAGGCCGCGCACCGCGTCCTCGAAGGATCCGCATGCCGGGCGCAGCAGGACGCCGCCGGAGGCGATCAGCTCGGCCGCCCGCACCCGGTTCCCCGTGGGCCCGCTCCGCGGCCCGCCACCGCCGCCGAGCACGCATCACTGCGCATGCGCTGTCCCCTCGATTCCACGAGCCTTGGATTTTTCATTCCTGTCGCGCAGCCGCAAGGGGGTCGCGCGCCGCGCCGGCCCGCCCGGCCCGCCAGCCCGACTGCGCAGTTGGTATGGCAGCGTCGGGAAATCGCCACTGCGTCCTTTCGATGCGGCCGGCTCGCGGCCGCGAGCCGGCGCGGCGGGCGGGGTCGCACCCCGCCGGGTGGTGGTATGCGAATTGCGACAGCCGGGCGCGTGCAGGTGGATCCACGTCATCCCGCGGCCCCCGCCGCCTCCGACGGCCCCGCTGGCCCGGCGCGGTTGCGGCTGGCCGCCGGGCGGCTGGCGCGCGGCACGGCGCTGGTGTTGGACATCCAATCCATCTCGCCCTCGGGGCTGGCGGTGTTCAGCGCGCCATGCGCGGCGAATCAGATCGACCCCGCGGTGCTGAGCGACCCGCCCGAGGGCGAGACGCTCGTCTTCGAGCTGGAAAGGGACGGACAGAGGATGACGCTGCAGGCGAGTCTGGTGTGGGTGGAGCTGTCGAGTGAGCAGCGGCTCGAACTGATCGTCGATACCGGCGATCAGCCCGGATGGTTGGAGGTACAGCCAGCCGGCGCGGCGGGGTGACGCATGGGCCTGTTCTCACGCGTCCGCCGCCAGTCGGCCGCTCCGGCCGCCGCCGCCGAGGCGGGGCCGGTCGAGGAGGTCACCGCGCCGACGGCGTTCGCCGAGCCCGCCGCCAATGAGACGCCCTCCGACCTGCCCGCCGAGACGCCAGCCGCGACCGCCACCCTCGGCGCCGCCGTTCGTCCCGGCACCGCCGGCCTCGCCTCGCTGCGCGACAGCCTGCAACAGGTCTACGCCATCCGCCCCTCGCGCGACGCCTTCGCCGAGGAGGCGATCCGGCTGATCGCCCGCAGCACCAACACCAAGGCCGCGGCGCTGCTCACCTACGAGGCGCGCAGCGGCCGCATGCAGCTCGTCGGCCACGTCGGCCTCGAGGCCGAGGCCGAACAGGTGCTGAGCGGCGACGCGATGGTCAGCGCCTGGGACATCCCGTTGCGCAGCATCCGCAATCGCCGCATCAACGTCATCGAGGCGGCGCACGAGAACCCCTTCGTGCCCAAGCCGCTGGCGGCGATCAGTCCGCGCCGCCTGACCATCGCGGCGGTGCCGTTCTTCCACGCCAACGCGCCGGTCGGCGTGGTGGTGCTGTTCTCGCCGACGCCGCGCGGCTTCGCCGACGGGCTGCTGAAGACGCTCAGCCAGTCGCTGCGCGTCTGCGCCCTCGCCCTGAGCGAGCTGCCCCTCTCCGCCGCCGCCACGGCGCGCGCCGTGGAGGAAGAGGCGAGCACCGCCCAGCCGACCCTGCTGCGCGGTCTGGCGGCGCTGAAGAGCGAGCTGGTTCGCCTCACCCAGGCGCTCGAGGAATCCGAGCGGCAGCGCGCCGCCGAGACGGCGGAGCGCGTCACCGCGCAGTCGTTCCTCAAGGCGGCCCAGGAACGCGCCGCCGGACTCGAGCAGGAGATCACCGAGCTGCGCGCGGCGCAGGAACAGATCCCGGCGATCGAGGAGCAGGTCCACAGCCTCAGCCGCCGCCTCGCGGCCGCGTCGGAGGCCGCGGACACCGCCCAGTCCGAGATCGCGCAGCTCCGCGCCGTCCTCGCCGAGGCGGAGCGCCGCGCCGTGGCCCAGGACGCCGCGCTGGCGGCGTTGAAGGTCGAGCGCGCCGCCCTCGAGACACAACTGCAGGAAGCCCTCGACAGCGCCCGCGCCCGCGGCGAGGAGGCGGCCGCCCTGCACGCGCAGGTGTCGGACCTGACGCCGCGCGCCGCCAGGCTGGGCGAGCTGCAGACGGCGCTGGCGGCCGCCGAGGCCGCGCGCAGCGAGACCGAGACGGTCATCGCCCGCCTGCGCCAGGAGCTGGTCGCCACCCACGAGCAGCGCAGCCGCGCCGAGGCGGCGCTCGAGCAGGCATCGAGCGCGCTGGCCGCCAGCGACGCGGACCGCGGCGAGCTGACCGCCCTGCTCGAGGCCGCCCAGGTCGAACACGCCGAGCTCGAGCGCATGCGCGGCGAGCTGGCGACGCTGCGCGACGGTCAACAGGCGCTGGAGGCCGCGCTCGCGGCCCGGACCGCGGAGCTGGAGTCGACGCGGGCATCGCTCACCGCCGACGGCCAACAGCGCGCCGCCGAGGCGGAGGCGGCCCGCGCCCGCGTCGCCGAGCTCGAGCGCGCGCGCGAGGCGATCGCCGGCGAGCTGGCGGGCGTTCGCGCCGAGGCGGCGCGGCAGGCGGCGGCGCTGTCCGAACGCGGCAGCGAGCTGGCGAGCCGGCAGCAGGAGCTCGAAGCGGCGCGCGCCGCGATCGCCGACGCCGACGCCGAGCGCGCCGAGCTGCGGGCGCGCCTGGCGGCGGTCGACGGCGAGCTCCAGACGGCCGGCACCGCCCGCCGCCAGCTCGAGGACCAGCTCGTGGCGCTGCAGGCGGAGCGCGACCGGCTCGCGTCGCACCAGCGCGAGCTGCAGGGGCGCGTCGAGGCGCTGGCCGCCGGCGGCCAGACGCTCGAGCACGAGAAGCGGACGACGCTCGCCGCCGCCGAACAGCGCGTCGCCGGGCTCGAAGCCGAGATCGCCCGTCTCACGGCGGCGCTCGACGCCACGCGCACCAGCGCCGCCGACGAGATCACCCGCACCCGACACGACGCCGACGCGACGCTCGATGGGCTGCGCGTCGACCTCGCCGAGGCGGCACGGGCCCGCGACGAGTTGCAGCGCAGCCTCGCCGCGACCCAGCAGGAGTGCGCGAACCAACAGCGCGCCCTGGCGGAGATGTCGGCGCAGCGCGCCCGTCTCGAGGCGGCGACCGAGCGCCTCGCCGCCGAACGCGCCGAGCTCGGCGGCCGGATCGAAACCGGCGCCGCGCAGCAGGCCGAGCTGCAGCGCGCGCACGCCGAGGCGCAGCAGCGCGTCGCGGCGCTGGAGCGCGAGCTGGCGAACGTCCGCGACGAGCAGCTCGCGGGCTTGCAGGCACGGCTGGCGAGCGAGGAGGCGGCGCGCCGGGCGGCCGAGGCCAGCGCCGCGGCGGCGGCCAGCCGCTACGCCGAGGAGCTGGCGCAACTGCAGGAGCAGGTGGCGGCGCAGCACGAGGACCAGGAACGCCTCAATCAGCAGTTGGCGGAACAGGCGGAGCTGCTGCAGTCGGCGGAGCAGAACCTCGGCGTGCTGGACATCCCGGCCGGCGACGAGGGAGCCGACGACGACGTGCTCGAGATCGACCGCGACGCCCCGACGGTGGCCGACCAGGCGGTCGACGCCGGGGGCGCCGACGACGAGGGCGACGCCGATGCCGATGCCGGCGAGCTGGTCCTGCTCGATGGCGACGAGGCCGCCGCCGGCGCGGCGCGCCAGTTGGCGGAGTTCGGCCATCGCATCAGCGCCTTCGCGCCGAGCATTCCGGCCGCCGACGGTCTGAAGGGTCGGCTGGTCGCCGGCGCGGCGCTGAACCTCGCGGCGGCCGGCGCCTGGAGCGTCGTCCGCCATCTGCGCAACGGCGGCGACATCCCGCGCATGCCGCTGATCGCCTACGCTTTGGCGGAGAAGGCGAACAAGGGCTTCTGGCTGGGTCCGGTCGACTTCGCGCCGCTGCCGGTCGGTCAGGTGGCGCTGCCGGCGCTCCTGAACCGCATGGTGCCGAAGATCCGCCGCGTGCTGGCGATGAGCAACGACATCGACGTCATGAGCGACGTCCGCACCCAGCTCACCGGCGCCGGCATCTCCACCGCCGTCGTGCTCGACGGCCGCCAGGCGCTCGACCTGGTGCCGACCATCCGACCGGAGGCGGCGGTGCTGCACCTGTCGCCCTCGTGCGTCGACGTCTTCCGCGCCATCGCCGGCCTGCGCGCGGCGGAGATCGCGCGCGACATCCCGATCCTGTTCCTGCTCGACGCCGAGCCGCAGCCGCGCGAGGAGGCCTTCCTCACCGCCGGCGTGCGCATGCTCGCCAGCCGCGGCGGCCTCCTGCCCGACGGACTGGCCGAGACGCTGGCCTCGGCCTTCGACGTCTACCGCGCCTGAGCGTTCCCAGCGGGACGCGGAGCGCGCGAGCGGCGACGCCCGCGCCGCCCGCCGCGTGCCGCGCGGCGCGTCGGGTCAGGATCCGCGGCGCTCCCGCAGCGCCGCCAGGGCCACCAGGCGATCGTCGAAGTCGTGGCGAACGCCGGCGATGAGTTGGTACGGCTCGTGCCCCTTGCCGGCGATGAGGACGATGTCGTCGCGGCCGGCGCGGGCGATGGCGAGCCGGATGGCGGCGGCCCGGTCGACGGCGACGACGGTCCGCTCGCCGAGCCGGTCGACCGCGCGCGCGCCGGCGACGATCTCGGCGACGATGGCCGCCGGGTCCTCGCTGCGCGGATTGTCCGACGTGATCACCGTCAGGTCGCTGCCGGCCGCGGCGATCCGCCCCATCACCGGCCGCTTGGCGCGATCGCGATCGCCGCCGCAGCCGAAGACGGTGATCAGGCGGCGCGGCCGCAGAGCGCGGGCGCTCTCGACCAGGCGCGCCAGCGCGTCCGGCTTGTGGGCGTAGTCGACGGCGACGACGAAGTCCTGTCCCGCATCCACCAGCTCGAAGCGACCCGGCACCGGCGGCGCCGCCGCCAGGCCGTCGGCAATGACGTCGAGCGGCAGGCCCTGCGCCTCGCCGACCGCCAGCGCGGCGAGCGCGTTGTAGACCGAGTAGCCGCCGAGGTGGCGCAGGCGCACGTCGATGCTGCCGCGTGGCGTGTCGGCGCTGAAGCGCACGCCGGCGAGGGTCGTGTGCACATCGCGCGCCCGCACGGCGGCGTCGCCGGTCAGCCCGTAGGTGACGAGCCCGCCGCGGTTGACCTCGATGATGTACGCGGCGTGCGGGTCGTCGACGTTGACCACCGCGGTGCCGCGCTTGCCGCCGCTCGACAGCTCCTCGAACAGGCGGCCCTTGGCGCGGCGGTAGTGGTGCATGTCGGGGTGGAAGTTGAGGTGGTCGTGGCTCAGGTTGGTGAAGACCGCGACGTCGAAATCGATCGCGGCGACGCGGCGCAACGCGAGCGCGTGCGACGACACCTCCATCACCGCGGCCGTGCAGCCGCCGTCGACGGCGTCGCGCAACAGCGATTGCAGGAGCGGCGCCTCCGGCGTCGTCTGCGCCGCCGGCACGGTGCGGTCGCCGAGCCGGTAGTCGATGGTGCCGAGGCGGGCGACGCGATGTCCGGCGGCGGCGAGGACGGCGTCGACGAAGTACGTCGTCGAGGTCTTGCCGCTGGTGCCGGTGACGCCGATCATCGTCAGCGCGCGCGACGGATGGCCATGGAGCGCGGCCGCCATGTCGGCGACCGCCGCCCAGGCGTCGGCGACGCGCACCACGGCGACCTCGGGCGGCGCGCTCACCTCGCGCTCGACGACCAGGGCGCTGGCGCCGGCGGCGAGCGCCGCGGGGACGAATTCGTGCCGGTCGGCGCGCGTCTCGCCGCCCTCGCTGCGATAGCCGGGCAGGCAGACGAAGACATCGCCGGGCTGGACGTCGCGCGAGTCGGTGGTCACGCGCCGCACCGCGACGTCGAGCGACCCGCGCACCGCGACGATGCGGTCGGCGGGCAGCAGGGCGCGCAGCGCGGGCATGCGCGGCCGCTCAGCCGCCGGCAGGGGCGACGCCGGCGCGCAGCCGGTCCGCCACGGCGGGCACGGCTTTCAGCAGCATGTCGATGCGCGCCCGGTCGGCGCCGACCACCTCGGCGAGCTTGGCCTGATACTGCGCCAGCAGCGCGTCGAGCTCGCCTTCCTTGCCGTCGACGATGGTGTCGCGTTCGCCGAGACAGGCATTGATCTGCTCGGCGATGCCCTCGAGCGCCTTCTCGCCGTCCTCGCCCAGCTTGCCGCCCACCTGTTCCGCCCACAGGCCCTGCAGCGCCAGGCTCGCCGGCACCTGGCGGCGCAGCCCGCCGGTGAGCTGCCAGAGCTGGCTGGCGAGCGCCTCGGCGTTGGCGGCGCCGCGGCGCGTCACCAGGCCGCGCATCGCGACCAGTTTGTCGCGCAGCCGCTGCACGCCGAGCTCGTCGGCGAGGCAGCGGACGAAGTCGCCGAACTCCGCTTGCGTGAGGATCGCCATCTCGTCGGCTCTTGCCTGCCGTGTCGGGGCGTGTCAATCCGCCCGCGGGCGCATGAGCGAGCGGTGTCGAGGTCCGCGCGGCGCGCGCGCGGCGCGCGCCATCCGCGGCGTGGTGGCGCTGGCGGCGCTGCTCGCCGGCTGCGCGACGCACCCGCTGCGCGTCGCCAGCAGCGGCGACTACCCGCCGTTCACCAGCCTCGCCGCCGACGGCGCGCGCCAGGGCCTGGACGTCGCCATCGCCACGCGCCTCGCCGCGGACCTCGGCCTGACGCTGGAATGGGTGCCGCTGGCGTGGCCGGAGCTCGCCGCCGCCGTGGTGCGCGGCGACTTCGACGTCGCCTTGAGCGGCGTCACGATGCGCGCCGACCGGGCGCTCATCGGCCGCTACGCGCGACCGTACGCGCTGACCCGCGCCGTGCCGGCGATCCGCCCCGGCGACGCGACGCGCTGGCGCTCGCCCGCCGACCTGAACCGGCGCGGCGTGCGCATCGCCGTCAACGCCGGCGGCCATCTCGAGACCGTCGCGCGGCAGCGCTTCCCGCGCGCGACCATCGTCCCGGTGGCCGACAACCGCCTCGCCGAAGCGCTGGCCGAGGCGCGGATCGCGGCGATCGTCACCGATACCGCCGAGCTCGCCGCCTGGCCGGCGGCCGGGCCCCGCCCGCTGGCGCTGGCGCCGCTGAGCGTCGACGACAAGGCGCCGCTGCTGCCGCCCGACCGCGGCGAGCTGGCGGCGCGCATCGACGACTGGCTGATGGCGCGCGAGGCCGACGGCTGGCTCGACGCGCAACGCGTGCGCGCCCTCGGGGAATCGGCGGCGCGCGACGACGCCGCCGCCGCGCGCCAGGCGGTGGCGGCATGGGTGCGGCTGCGGCTGGCGCTGATGCCGGACGTCGCCGTCGCCAAGCGCGCCGCCGGGCTGCCGATCGAGGACCGCGAGCAGGAGGCGCGCGTGCTGGCGCGGGCGCGCGAGCAGGTGCCGGCGGCGCCGGACCGCGCTGCGGCGGTCTACGGCGAGCTGATCGCGATGGCGAAGGCGGCGCAGCAGCGGACCCCGGAACGCCCCGGCGCCCCGCCATCGCTCGCGACGCTGCGCGCCGCGCTCGCCCGCATCGACGAGTCGCTGTGCCGCGAGCTGGCGCACCTGCCGCCGGGCTCGCTGCCGGAGTGGCGCGCGGCGCTGCAGCAGACCGGCGCCCCGCCGCCGTCGATCGAGCGCCTGGCGGCGGCGCTGGCGTTCTGACGCGACGCGGGGTTGGCAGCGCGCCGGCGCTCGACTATGGGCAGCCGCATGTCGCGCAATGCCGATCGTCTCCGCCAGCTCTTCGCCGACCTCGAGCGCCTCGACTTCGTCGCCGTCGCCGATCACTGCGCCGAGGACTGCTCCTACGAGGACGTCCCCTACGCCGAGGCGACCGTCGTCGGTCGCGAGGCGATCCGCGCCAAGCTGGCGCTCGGCCTCGGCACGCTCGAGCGCCTGCCGACCACCATCCACGAGCTGCTCGAGCAGGGCGATACGATCATGGTCGAGCGCACCGAGGTCTGGCACCATCCGACCGGCGAGCGCGCCACCCTGCCGGTCGCGGCGGTGTTCAAATTCCGCGACGGCCTGATCACCCTCTGGCGCGACTACTGGGACGCGCCGACCCTGTTCCGCCAGCAGCCCGCGAGCTGGCTGCCGGACATCCCCCGATAGCCCGGGGGCGCCGCGGTCGCGGCGCTCCAGGTCAGCCGTGCTGCCAGACGCGGTTGAAGATGCCGCGCTGGCCGAATTTGGCGACCGCGTCGAGGGTGGCGACGTCGGCGGCGGACAGCGTCCAGCCGAGCGCGCCGGCGTTCTGCGCCGCCTGCGTCGCGTTCTTGGCGCCGGGGATCGGCACCGCGCCCTTGCACATGATCCAGTTGAGCGCCACCTGCGCCGGCGTCCGGCCGCCGGCGCGGGCGCCGATCGCGCACAGCGCCTGCAGGACCGGCTCGATCTCGTCCATCGGATAGGCGGAGAAGTTGCGCTTGCCCGGCGGCGGATTGGCGGCGCTGTACTTGCCGCTGAGGCGGCCCATGGCGAGCGGCGAGTACGCCAGCACGGTGACGCCGAGCTCGCGGCAGGCGGCGAGCAGGCCGGTGCGCTCCGGCATGGCGCGCAGCAGCGAGAGCTCGACCTGATTGGTCGCCAGTGGCACGCCGTGCGCCGCGAGCGCGGCGTGGATGGCGCGCACCTCGGCCGCCGAATAGTTCGACACGCCCGCCGCCTGGAAGAGCCCGTCGCGGTGGGCCGCGGCCAGCGCGTTGGCGATGGTGCGCGGCGAGCGCATGCTGATCGGACCGTGGATCTGGTACAGGTGCACCGACGGGCGCTGCAGCCGCTCCAGCGACGCCTGCAGCGACTCGCGCAACCGTTTCGCGAACGGGACGCGCCACGGATACGGCATGAACTTGGTGGCGACGATGACCCGCTCGGCGCGCGCCGGATCCTCGGCGAGCAAGCGGCCGATGATCCGCTCGCTCTCGCCGTTGCCGTACATCTCGGCGCTGTCCAGGAGGGTGACGCCGGCATCGACCGACGCCCGATAGGCGGCGCGGATGGTGTCGAAGTCGTAGCTGCGATCGTACGCGTCCATGCCCCAGGTCGCGCTGTCGCCCCACGCCCAGGTGCCAAGTCCGAGAGCCGGAAGCGAGAGGGTCATGGCGGGCTCGATACCACAGCCGGGCACGGCGGCGCACAGAGCCGCGGCGAGTCGGTGGCGGCGATGCCGTCGCCGTCCTCGACCAGCGCCGCCAGCCCGCGCGTCTGCGCCGCCGCCAGCGCGGCGCGGCCGTCGACGATCAACGCCTTGGTCCACGCCTCGGCGCTGGTCGCGTCGCCGGCGCGGGCGGTGGCGATCCGCGGCGCGAACACCGGCGCGCCGCGGCGCGGATCGATGATCGGACCGGCCGGGCTCGGACCGCTGCTGGCGCGCGAGGTCGACAGCGCGGCGTCGCGCAGCATCGTCTCGCCGAGCAGCCTGCCGGGCGCCAGGCCGCCGAGCGCGACGCGCCAGCCGGGGGCGTCGTTCGCCGGGGTGCCGATCGCGAGCTGGCTCGAGCCGCCGAAATCGAGAAAGGCCGCGCGCGCCCCGGCGCGGCGCAGCAGGGCTGCCATGGCGTCGAGCGCCAGGCCCTTGCCGACCCCACCGGCATCCAGCGCGGCGCCGCTCACCAGCGACGCGCGCTGGCCGTCGAGGCGCAACGCGGTGGCGATGCGCGTCGCGTCCGACGCCAGCGGCGGCGGCCGCGGCGGCTCCGGGCCGCGCCAGCGTTCGACCAGCGGCCCGACGGCGGGGTCGAACGCGCCGTCGGTCTCGGCGGACAGCGCGACCATGGCGCGCAGCGCGGCGGCGAGATCGGCGCTGACCTCGACCGGTCCCTGTCCGGCGCGGGCATTCAGCCGCGCCAGCTCGCCATCCGGCCGCCAGGTGGTGAGGATGTCGTCCCAGCGGCGCGCCTCGGCGATCGCGGCGTCGGCGAGGCGGCCGGCTGTCCGCTCGTCGGCCGCCACGACCGTCACCGTGAGCACGGTTCCCATCACCGGCTCGCCACGACGCGCGAGCGCGGCGCGCGCCGCCGCAGGGGGCGTCAATGCGCCGGCGAGGCAGAGGACGGCGAACGCGAGCCGCGCGCCGGTGGGCCGCGCCGGCGCCGCTCCCGTTCCCGGGCCAGGCGGCCTTCGTCGCGGCCGCCCGTTCACGTCACCGGGCGAACCGGCGTGCCCTGTCCCTGCGTGTAGGCGCTCGGCGCCCTGGTCAGCAGCGCGCGCCCGACGGCGATCACCAACCACAGGATCGAGCCCTCGAGGAGCAGGAAGCAGGCGATCTTCAGGTAGGCGAACGCCGGGTGCAGAAAGCGGACGCCCCAGCCGCTGAGCTCGCCGAGGATGCCGGAGGAGAACGCGGTGGCGATGCCGATGGCCTTGGTCCGCATCGAGATCGGCACGAACAGCACCAGGTGGGTGAGGGTCATCAACAGGATGCCCATGGCGAAGGCGTGGAAGTGCAGGGTCTCCAACAGGCCCTGGAGGGAGCGCGGTTGCAGGAACTTCTCCTCGTTGCCGCGGTAGTACTCGACCACCGAGCTCGGCGTGAGGCTCATCTTGGCGAAGAACAGGCCGGCGTTGGTGACCCACAGGATCACGGTGTAGGCGAGAAAGCACCAGACGATCACCTTGAGCAGGCGGTTGCGCGTCCACTCGCCGGTGACGACGAAGCGCATCGCTCACTTGCCCTTCAGCAGCACGTCGTAGATCGCCAGCGCCCGGCGCACGCCGCCGGTCACCGCCTCGGACGTGAGGGTCGAGCCGGTGATCGCGACGATGCCGCGGCCGATGCGCAGGTCGTCGGTGAGGGTGGCGTCGTGAAACTGCTGCAGCCAGCGCACCGGCGGGGAGTATTCGAGCGGCTCGTAGAACGCCAGCAGGTGCGTGGCGGCGACCGTGCCCTGGGGGGAGAGGACGATCAGGAACGTCTCCGGCAGGGTGCGCACCGTATGGGTGTCGAGCATGGCGTAGCCCAGCCGGGCGCCGCCGCGCTCGCCGACGTAGATCGTCAGCAGGTCGGAATCGAGCTTCGACTTGGCCTTGTCCTCGATCGCGGCGCGTTGTTCGGGGGTGAGGAAGACGTCGCGGGTCTCGATCGCGTCGGCGTCGGGAAAGGCCAGGCGCAGCGCCTCGTCCTTGGCGTAGAAGACCTTGGCGGGCGCGACGCTGGCGAGCAGCATCAGCGCCAGCGACAGAGCGGGCGTGCGGCGGCGCATGCGGATCGCGTGGGCGGCTCGGCTCAGCTCTTCGCGGCGCGCGCCGCGGGCTCCTCGATGGCAACGTCGGGCTTGGCGGCGCCGGGTCGCAGGGCGACAGCGGCAGCGTAGACGGCGCAGAGGAGCAGCACCCCCTGGGCGGCCAGGGTCTCGACCGTCGGAAAGACGCCGAGCGCGTCGATGCGCGGCATCCACGGCACCAGCGTCGTCGAGACGACGCCCGCGCCCTGGAACTCGGCGACGCCCTTCCCGGCGAAGACCACCGCCAAGTAATAGAGCAGGCCGCCGGTGATCAGGAAGAACTGGCGCAGCGGCAGGCGGCGGCCGAGCCGCTGGTAGAGCACGTAGACCACCGCCAGTCCGGCCAGGCCGAGGCCGAAGCCGAGCACCACCGCGCCGCGCTGCTCGCCGGCGCCGTCGAGCAGCGCCTTGTAGAAGAGCACCGTCTCGACGCCCTCGCGGTACACCGCCAGGAAGGCGGCGCTGGCGAGGGCGAGGAGGTTGCCGGTGGCGACGGCGGTCTTCACTTTGCCCTGGATGTAGCGCTGCCAACGCTCCGCCTCGGCCTTCGAGATCAGCCAGTAGCTGACGAAGAACAGCACCGCGGCGGCGAGCAGCATGGTCGCGCCTTCGAGCACCTCGCCGGCGGCGCCGGTGGCCTCGAAGATCTGCGCCAGCACCCAGGCGGTCAGGAGACTGGCGACGATGCCGATGGCGCCGCCCCAGAGGATCGGCGGCCGCATCGCCTTGCTGCCGCTGCGCACCGCGTAGGCGAGCAGCGCGCCGACGATCAGCACCACCTCGAAGCCCTCGCGCAGGATGATGAAGGCGCCCTGGAACATCAGGTTGCCGGCGCTCTCGCGCGGCGCGGCGGCGAGGCGGACCGCTTCCAGATCGGCGCTCATCGCGGCGACCAGCGCCGCGGCGTCGGCCTCGCGGCCGGGCTGGCTCATGACGCCGCGCAGCTCGGTGAAGCGAGCCTCGATGCGGCGCACCAGGGTGCCGTGCGACAGCGCCAGCGCCTGCTCCAGCGGGTCGAACTGGAAGTAGGCGTCGGAGACGATGTAGACGGCGCGCGGATTGCCGGCCTGGTAGGCCGCGAGCGCGTCACCGAGCAGACGCTCGGCGGCGGCGAGCGCGTCGGGCGCGGACGTCGCCCCCGCTTCGCCGGCCGCCGGGAACTGCGCCTCGACGAGTTGCTTGGCGCGGCCGGCGGCGGCGACCACCTCGACCGCCGGCGCGCGGCGCCCGATCGCGTCCGCGGTCGCCGCCAGCGCCGATGCGAGCTGCGCCGCCGCGGCGGCATCGCGCTGCGCGAGCGTCGCCTGCAGGTGCGGCGCCTGCTGCTGCGCCTGCGCCAGCAGGATGCCGACCTCGACCATCTCCTGCTCGACCACCGCGCCGCTGGCGGGCACTGCCTTCTGGTACTCGCTGGCGATCAGCGTCAGGAGACCGGCGAGCCGGGCCGCTTCGCCGTCGGCGGCGACGCGCTGCGTCCCGTCCTCGCCGCCGAGCGAGAGCTGGCGGACATAGGCGGCCGCGGCGTCGATCTGCGCCGGGCTCAGCCGTCCGGCGAAGCCGGGCATGGCGGTGCCGGGTCGGCCCTCGGCGATCAGGCGCGCCAGATCGGCGTCGCTGCTGCGCGCCAGGGTCGCCGCGACGTTGAGCGGCGCCAGCGGCGCGCTCAACGCGGCCGCGTACTCGCCGCGGCCGTCGCCGGCCGCGCCGTGGCAACTGGCGCAGGCGGAGAGGTAGACGCCCTGCCCTTCGGCGGCGTGTCCGGGGGTGCCGGCGACCGTCCACAGGAAGCTCACCAGGTCCCAGCGGTCCTGCAGCGAGAGCACGTCGCCCCAGGCCGGCATCGCCGCCGTGGCGCGGCCGAGGGTGATGATGTGGAAGAAGTCGAAGGGCGTCTCGGCGCGCATGAACGCGGCGTCGGTGAAGTTCGCCGGCGGCGGGCGCAGCGCCGCGGCGGCGGGGCCGTGGCCGTCGGCCGCCGCGCCATGGCAGGCGGTGCAGTGGTCCTCGAACAGGGCCCGTCCGCGCGCCGCCGACGGGCTGCGCTCCGGGAAGATGGGCTCGCTGACGCCGGTGCGGCTGGTGACCTCGCCGCGCAGGGTCTCGAGCTGGGTGCGGACCCGGTCGACCGGCGCCTGGGCCTCGATGGCGGCCCGGATCTGGTCGAAGCTGGCGGCCAGCGCCTGCGCCACCGCCGGGTCCGACGTCGTCAGCCGCCCGCGCGCCTCGTCGAGGAAGGTGCGCGCCTCCTCGTATTCGACCGGCAGCACCACCTGCCCGTCGACGACCCCTTCGCGATACTCCTCGCCGACGACGTTGAGCAGCGTCAGGCTGCGCCGGATGTCGGCGGTCGCCGCCGCGTCGGGCGCCGCGGCGCGTGCGGAGCACGCGAGGAACAGCACCGCCGCGCCGAGCGCGCACGGGCCGAGAGCGGGAGGACGCCAACGCATGGGCCGATTCTGAAAATCATTTTCAATGGCTGGCGACGCAAGTCAAGCTGGAATGAGCTCGCGCTCAGACTCAGATGGCTTCCTGCTGGGCGCGAGCGCGGCGGCAGTCCCGGCACACCCCGTAGAGCTCCATCTTGTGGCCGGTGAACTGGAAGCCGAGGCGCTTGGCGGTGTCCTCCTGCAGGTGCTCGATCCGCGGCTCCTCGAACTCGACGATCTTGCCGCAGCGCTCGCAGATGAGGTGGTCGTGGTGCTTCTTCTCGGCGCTCTCGTAGCGCGCCTCGCCGTCGCGGAAATGGCGCTCGGCGGCGACGCCGCACTCGGTGAGCAGCTTCATGGTGCGGTAGACCGTCGCGTAGCCGATGCGCGGGTTGCGGCGGCGCACCTCGGCGTACAGCTCTTCGACCGAGACGTGGCGCTGGGTGTCGAGGAAGGCGCGGACGATGGTGTCGCGTTGGGTGGTCGACTTCAGCCGCTGGAGCCGCAGGTGCTCCTTGAAGCGGGTGAAGCGCTCATCCGCCGTGCGCTTCGCGTCCGTCATCGCGTGGTTCCTTGACGGCGGCGCGTTCGACCAGCGCGCGAGCGGCGGGCGACAGGTAGACGTCGTCCAGGGCACGGCCCGCCAGCTCGTCGACCAGCACGTCGATCTGCGCCGTGACGGGCAGCGTGCGGTCGATGAAGAGCAACTGATCGTCCGCCAATCGGCACCGGCCGCTGCGGACCCGATAACCGACCTCGCGCAGCAGGCGCTCCTCGCGCACCCGCAAGCCGATCTTCTCCGCCGCCGCCTTCAGCTCATCCAGCAGCGCGAGCTGCGCTGCCGACGCCTGCACCACCTTCGCCGCCATGCGCGGGGAAAGTAAAAGAGGGGCGCGCGGATGTAAAGGCGGCGATTCTGCCGAGAGGTCCGTCCCGCGGATCGACGACACGTCCGCCTCTGGTCGGTCGGTGGTGCGCGTGCTACGGCCAAACCGTGATCAAGACGATTCTCGTCGGCCTCGACGGATCGGAGCACTCGCGCGCCGCGGCGCGGTACGCGCTCTGGCTGGCGGAGCGGCTGCACGGCTGCGTGGTCGGCCTGCACGTCGTCGACATCGTCTCGATCGAGGGCTCGTTCTTCCACGACATCTCGGGATCCCTGGGCTTCGAGCCGTACCTCGACTTCTCGTCGAAGATGCGCGGCGTGCTCGAGGAACGCGGGCGCGGCCTGCTGGACGCGTTTGCCGAGCAGGCGGCGCAGCGCAGCATCCGTGCCGACACGGTGATGGCGATGGGCATCGTCGCCAACGAGATCAGCGAGCGGGCGCGCACCGCCGACCTGGTGGTGATCGGCCACCGGGGGGTGAACGAGCGCTTCTCGACGGGGCTCCTCGGCGGCACCTCGGAGAGCGTCACCCGCAAGTGCCCCAAGCCGGTGCTCATCTCGCCGATGTCGTTCAGCGAGATCCGCGCTCCGCTGCTCGCCTACGACGGCAGCGCGCGCGCCGCGGCGGTGATGCAGCAGGCGGCGGAGTTCTGCGCCTCCCTGCACCTGCCGCTCACCGTGCTCACCGTGAACCGCGACGAGGAGCAGGGGCGGCGCGTCCTCGCCGAAGCCGAGGCGTATCTCGGCCCCTATGGGTTGACGACGCGGACGGAGTTGCAGCAGACGGGCAACGCGCCCGAGCGCATCGCCAACTTCATCCGCGAGCGCGGCCACGATCTGCTGTTCATCGGCGCCTACGGACACGGGCGGATCATCGAGATGGTGCTGGGCAGCACGACCGAATACGTGCTGCGCAACGCCGAATGCCCGGTGTTCCTGCACCGGTGAGCGCGACGCCGCGGCGCCGGTGAGCCGAGCGGAACGCGCCTGGACCTTCGACCCGACGGTGACGTCGGGCCCGGTGGTCGGCCGCGCCTTCCACCGCGTCCTCGCGGCCATCTTCTGCGTCGCCTGGCTCTCCCTCGGCTCGCAACTCGACGTCCTGATCGGCAGTCGCGGCCTCCTGCCGGCGGCGCCCTACCTGCGCGCGGCAGCCGACGCCGGCGCCGGCTTCTGGAACCTGCCGACGCTGTTCTGGATCGATGCCAGCGACGCCGCGCTGCGCGCCGGCGTCTGGGTCGGCGGCGCGTTGTCGCTGGCGGCGCTGCTCGGCGTCGCGCCGCGATTGTGCATCGGGCTCGCCACCGCGCTCTACCTTTCGTACGCGACGGCGGCTCGCTCGTTCCTCTCCTTCCAGTGGGACAACCTGTTGCTCGAATGCGGCGCGCTGGCGGTCTTCCTCCCGACCGATCGGCCGGTGCGCTGGATCCACGTGCTCTTCCGGGTCCTGCTGTTCAAGCTCTACTGGGAGTCGGGCCTGGCGAAGTGGCAGTCGCCGCTCGGCGACTGGCAGGACGGCAGCGCGATGACCTTCTACTACGAGACCGCGCCCCTGCCCGTCTGGCCGGCCTGGTACGCGCATCACCTGCCGGCGTGGTGGCACCACGTCGAGAGCTGGGCGATGCTGGTGGTCGAGTTGCTGTTGCCGCCGCTCGCCTTCGGCCCGCGTCGCGCCCGCCTGCTGCTCCTGGTCGCCCTGACGGGCTTTCAGATCGTCAACCTCGCGACCGCCAACTACGGCTTCTTCGTCTACCTGGCCCTGGCGCTGCACCTGTTCCTGCTCACCGACCGCGATCTGCAGCGCCTCCTCGCCCGCCTGCCGGGCTGGCGGCCGCCGCGCCCAGCGGCGCCGCCGCGCTGGCGCCGTCTGCGCGGCGCGGGCGCTGCGCTGGTCGCGTCGCTCTACCTCGCGCTGTCGCTCGCCACCGCGATGCTGACCTTCGCGCCGCTGCCGCCGGCCGCCGCGTCGACGCTGGCCCACGCCACCGCGATCGCCGAGCCCTGGCGACTGGTGAACACCTACCACCTCTTCGCGCAGATCACTCGCGCGCGCATCGAACCCGCCTTCGAGGTCGAGCGCGACGGCGACTGGCAACGCCTGAGCTTCTGGCACAAGCCGGGTGATCCGACGCGTGCCCCCGATCTGGTCGCCCCACACCAGCCGCGGGTGGATTTCCAGCTCTGGTTCTACGGCCTGTCGTTCGAGCGCGGCACGCCGGCATACGTGACGACGCTGCTCGAACGGCTGTGCCAGGATCCAGCCGCGGTGCAGCCGCTGTTCGCGACCCCACTGCCGGCGCAGCCGGCAGCGGTGCGCATCGTGTTCGAGCGCTACCGGTTCAGCGATGCACGGACGACCGGCGCGTGGTGGACCACGACGCCGGTCGCCGAGACTCGGCGCATGTCCTGCAGCGCGCTGCGAGCGGCGCCGCAGCCAGGCGATCAGGCCGCCTCGGACACTTCCGTTGGCGTGTCCGTGGCCGGCACGAACATCGGCGCCGAATTGCCGATCAACTGCTCGCGCAGGCGCTCGGGAGCGACGTTCAGCATCTCCGCGATGTTCTCGAACGAATACGGCCACTGGCGGTCAGCCGACGCCACCCAGCGGTACGCCTCCATGTAGAGGCGCTGCTGGCGGCGGCGCTTCGCGAAGCGGAACTTCTGCAGGTCGATGACCGCCTGCCAGACGACCGACAGGACCAGGGAGCGTTCCGGCGACGTGTACCGCGTCCGGTGCCAAATGTCCTGGAACTGCACGGGAAGGGCCGGCTCGGAGGCGATGATCTCCTCCGGAATGATCACCGGCGACATCTTTGGAACCATGATGGACCTGCCTTCTCGGCTCTCGGCCGATGCGCGCTCTATTAAGTCGCGCTCTGCATGAGATTAGAATTGCTGTGGAGAATGACGATTCAGTTCTTGATCACTTATCATAGACGTGTGGCGTCCACAAATGAAAAGTGAACGCAAGGGGGGCTTGCCGAGAAAGGCCTTCGGCCGCCGGACAAACCCCGTAGCGCTCGGCCGCTGGGCAACTTTCGCAGCCGATACAGGCACTTAGGAACGGAAGCCCGGAACGCTGGCAGCGCTCCCAGGCGCACGGCGGGGCGGCGCGACACCGCCGTGCGCGGAGGTGCCCCCTACTCCATGCCGAGCTTGGCGCGCCCCTCAGGGGAGATCATGTGCGGGTTCCAGGGCGGGTCCCACACGACCTCCACGTCCGCCGTGTCGACTCCAGGCAGGCTCTCGATCCGGTGCTTGGCGTCCATCGAGATCGGACCGCCCATGCCGCACCCCTGAGCGGTGAGGGTCATCTTGACCTCGACCCGGCTGCCACCGCTCGGCGCTGGCAGGATGCGCAGGTCATACACCAGGCCGAGATCGACGATGTTGACCGGAATCTCGGGGTCGTAGACGTTCTTCAACTGCGCCCAGACGTGCTCTTCACTGACTGGGCCGCCGGAGTCGCCCTGGGCCTCGCCGACCGCCTCCGGCGTCAGGCCCAACGCATCCGCGTCGCGGCCCGCGACGCGGAACAGACCGCCCATGCTGGGGATCTGCAGCGTGTAACTCCCGCCAAGTGACTGGGTGATCACCGCCATGGTGCCGGCCGGAATGCGCACGGGCGTGCCCTGTGGAATCGCGACCGCGTCGCACTCGCGCCTGGTCTCGATCTGATCATATGCCATGTCGGGCTCCTGTCCTCGGGCTGAAGGCGCCGTCGTCGATTGCGGGCACGGGGCCCGCGCTCGAGAACGATCGACGATGCGCGGCGGCTGGTCAATGGTGGGGCCGAACCCTCACGACAGGCTCTTCATGCGCCGCAGCAGGCCTTCGTCCTTGCGCCGCTCGGAGAGGATCTTCTCGATGTAGGCCCGCTTGAAGATGCGCCGCTGCTTGCCGGTCGTGATGAAGGTGGGGACGTACGCCCAGCCCTCGTCCTGCTCGAAGGGCTCGATCTCGCGGTGCAGGCGGAAGAAGTAATCCGCCAGGTCGGGATCGATGCCGAGGCGCTGGAACGCCTTCACCAGGGGGCTCGAGGCGCTCGCCTGCTCGATCAGGCCCTCGCCGGCGACGCCTCCCTGCCCCAGCCCGTGCGCTCCTTTCCCCAACCGCTGCTTGGCCGCCGGCGGCGGGCCGAGATGGAAGGCCGCCATCGCCTCCTCCGGCAGGCCGTGAGTGAGGAACCACTTGGTGACGTAGTGGCTGCCGATCGTCTCGGTGGGGGGAATCCATTCCTGCAGGTCGCGGCGGGTGATCGCGAAGGCGCGCTCGCAGAAGTCGGCCCAGATCTCCATGTGACAGCGGGTGAGATAGCCGCCCGATTCGGTGGCGAAGGCCTGCGCCATCGCCGGATACGCCTTGGCGTCGAGCATGTGGCTGAGCTGCCCGGCGATGGCGCGGGTGGCGTCGAGCTGGAAGAAGTCCTGGGCCAGCTCGCGGGCGGCCGCCAGCGACGCGCGCCCCGACATCAGGAAGCCGAACGCGGTCTCCGTCGGCCGCGGCAGCGCGCAACAGAACTCGGCCAGCTCCGCCTCGAGCTCCTCCTGCGACTGGTCGTCGCCGGTCGAGAAGCGCGAGCCCGGCGGCGGCCAGACGAATTCGGGCAACGGATACGTGCCCGACACGATCTCGCTCCAGGCATGGCGCATGTTCTGATACAGCAGCAGCCAGTGATGCAGCACGGTGCGCAGCCGCTGCTGCTGCGATCCATCGACCGCGATCTCGCGCGCGATGTCCCACACCGGCTCGCGGACGAAGCCGGTGAAATCCTCGTAGGCGCGCCAGTAGGCCACGGCCTCGTCATCGAGACCCCAGGCCCGCTTCACGTACTCGGCGATGCCGCGCTGGCAGAGGAACGGACGCTCGTCGCGCACCACGTCGAGCAGCGACCCCTCCGCCGCGAGCGCCGACACCACGAATCCTTCGTCGAAGGTGGAGAACTGGAATTGCAGGCGCGTGAACGTGGCCTGCATCGTCTCCGCGCAGGCGAAGTGCGCCTCGAGCTCGGCGCGGGAGACATCGAAGGCGGCGGCGAAGCGCACGAACAGCTCCAGCGCCGGCGTCGTGACCTGGTAGAAACCGGTCTTGCGGCTGACCAACGGGCTCAGCGCCAGGAAGAGGCCGCGGCGGGGGCAGCGCGCGATCGTCGCCGCCGTCCCCTGCGCATCCCGCCGCAGCCACTGGTAGTAGTCCTTGATCCACCGCTGCATCGCCTCGCGCGACGCGCCCCCGTACCTGAGAAGGTGCGGCAGCCGGGCATCGATCGGATGGGCGCGGATCAGCGCCCGCAACTGATCGAGGAATTCCTCCACCGGCAGCGCGGGCGCCGGGCGCTCGTGCCGATACAGCTCGAGGAAGTCGCTCGCGTTCGGCGCCGCGACGGCGCCCACCTTCTGCGCGGGAAGTGCCATGCCTGAGCCTCCGATCGAGCCGCGGCTAAACACATGTTGGCATGAGCGCGCAAATCGAGCCGCGCGACGCCGCGCTCAGGGAGCGCCACGGGCGACGAAGCGGCCGCTCGCCGCGTCGTTGCGCACGACGGCCACGGTGGGCACGTCGATGGCGAAGCAACCGTCGGCATTGACGGCATTCTGCACCTGCACCTCCAGCGGCACCGGCAGCGGGAGCTCGGGAAGGCCGGTAGCGGTCCCCAGCAGGCCGCTGCCGCGACCCGCGACGATCGCCTCGCCGCGACCGTGGCGATCGGCGACGACGCGCAGCGTGGTAATGCCGTCCGCGGCGCCGCTGGCATCGCGGTAGGCGAAGCCCCCGCTCACCGCCCGCCAGCAGGGACTGCCGCCGCAGGTGCCGCCGGCGGGCACGCGCGCGCCGAAGAGCAGCCGCGGCAGCGGCAGCGACCGATCGTAGAGGCACACCTGGTAGGCGGCGCTGGTCAGCGGATCGCCGAGCAGGGCCATGGGCAGACCGCTCGTCTTGCCGGTCTTCGCGCCAATGAGATCGCGCGCGGCGTCCGCGCGGCGCGCCAGGCGCACGGTCGCGCGGCGCGGCTCCTGCGGACGGGCACAGTGCGGCGTGTAGGCCGTGCTGCACGCCGACGCCGGCGCGCCGACACAGGTCCAGCACGGCTCGACGGTGCAATCGGCCGCGCAGCCGTCGCCGGAGGTGGTATTGCCGTCGTCGCACGCTTCGCCGCTGGTGCGGACGCCGTTGCCGCAGCCGGTCGCCGTGCAGTTCGCGTCGCAGCCGTCGCCCGAGGTGGTGTTGCCATCGTCGCACTGCTCGGGCGCCACCACGACGCCGTCGCCGCAGGTGGTGCGGCGGACACCGGTGGCGCCGTAGGCGTCCGCCAGGCAGCCGTGCAGCGTCGGCACGCTGGCGCTGCCGGACAGCGTGAAGGCGGATCCGTCCAGCGCCGCGGTCCCCGTGGCGTGCTCCACGCCGATGCACAGGATGTAGGTCACGGGCACGTCCAGTGCCAGCGCGCCGGTGAGGAAGTCGAGATGCCCCAGCAGGCCAGGGGTGCCGCCGGCGGCATCGCGGAAGAGCACCGTCTCGCCGAACTGCTCGACGCGTTCGGCGGTGTCGAAGGCGACGAAGCCGCTCTCGTAGTGGACATCGAACACCCCGCGGAGGTCGATGCAGGGGCTGACGCTGCCGCCGCCGCCGCACTGGCCGGCGCTGCAGGTCGTGCCGGCCGTGCACGGCGATCCGTCCTCGCAGGTGCCGCCATCCGGCGTCGGCGTGCAGGTCGACGGCATGCCAACGCAACTGAAGCACGGCTCGATGCGACATGCGGCAGAGCAACCGTCGCCATCGCTGCTGTTGCCATCGAAGCACTCGCACCGGCGCCCCAGCACGCGCGAGGTGCCGGGAAGCGGGGGCGCGCCGAGCACCAGGACACCGTCGAGCCAGGTCCCGTCCGGCAGGAGCCGCGCCGAGAGGGTGGCGAAGCAGGCGGGCGGCGCGCAGCCGGGGACGCTCAGGCTGAGCGACAGGCCGATGTCGTCGACGGTGCCGGACATCGCGACCGGGACACCGCCGGGCGCCAGGGTCGCCGTGACGGCGCTGCCGCTCTGCGCCAGATCGACGATCTCCGTGCCGCTGGCGCCGTACTCCACCCGCCACTTGCCGGTGAGATCGATCGCGGCATCGGCCTCCATGGCCACGAGCAGAAGGGCGAACGCGAGGCCGGGACAGCGGTGCGTCATGCGGTCGTCTCCCCCGGGCGCACAGTACTTCCACCGCACGGCTGGCGACAAGCGCGATTTCAGCCGCGCGACGACTCGGGGCGCTCCAGCCGCGCCGCGGCGAGCCGTGCCAGGGTGGCGCGCTGCGGCTTCGACGTCGCGCCGAGCGGTACCTCATCGCGGTCGATCGCCAGGTAGCGCGATGGCCGCTTGTAGCCCGACAGGTTGGCGGCGGCGTGCGCCCGCAGCTCGGCCTCCGGGAGCGCTCGGCCGCCGCGGGTGATGATCAGCGCGACGACCTCCTGATCGAGCCCGTCCGCGGGCAGCCCCACCACGTGCGCGGCTTCGACGTCGGCGTGCGCCGCCAGCACGTTCTCGACCTCGGCCGGCGACACGTTGATCCCCTTGACGCGCAGCAGGTCCTTGCTCCGGCCGGTGAAGCGGAAGCGCCCCTCGGCATCCACCGAACCGAGATCACCGGTGCGGAAGTACCCCTGGTCGTCGAGCCCCGTACCGGCCTGCTTGTAGTAGCCGCTGAACAGGCCCGGGCAGCGGACGCGGATCTCGCCGGTCTCGCCGGCGGCACAGGCGCGGCCGTCGGCTGCCACGATGCGCAGCTCGACGCCGGGGAGCGGCGTCCCGATCTCGCTGGCGCGCTCCGCGGCCGCATCCCGCCAGTCGAGCGCCGTCACGTAGCCGGCGGTCTCGGTCATGCCGTAACCAGTGATGAAGCGGGCACGGTCGGCATCGAGGTGCCCGGCGAACCAGTCCACCCGCCCACCGCCGCGGCGGATCGGCGCCAACATCGACGGCTCGAAATCGGGATGCGCGAGGAGCTGCCCGACCTGTGGCGGACGCAGGTGCAATGCGGTCGGCCGATGGGCGCGCAACGCGGCGACCGCCGCGCTCGCCGAGAACGTCTCCAGCAGGACGAGCGCGCTGCCGGAGGCGAGCGTCGGCAGCGCCCGAATGACCAACCCCGCGACCCAGAACAGCGGCAGGGTGGACAGGACCACATCGCCCGGCGCCAGACCGCCGCGTTCGGCGGTCGGCGGCACGGTGGCGAGAATCGCGCGGTGGGACAGCATCACCCCCTTCGGCTGGCCGGTGGTGCCGGAGGTGTAGAGCACGCAGGCGAGCGCCTCGCCGTCGTTGGCGTCGGCGGGCGCGCGCGCCGGGCCTCGTCCCCGCGGGCCATCGCTGGCGAGCGGCCACACCTGACGCGGGCGGACGCCGTCCGGCAGCGCCCTCACCATCGCCGCGAAATCCCGCTGCCCCATCCGCGGCTGGACGATCATCGCATCCACGTCGGCATGGGCGATGATGTCGCCGAGCTCGCGTTCGGTCGCGAAGGTCGATACCGGCACCAGGGTCGCCCCGGCCCGCCACACGCCGAACGCCGCCGCCAGCCATGCCGGCTGATTGGCGCCCCACAACGCGATCCGCGATCCCGGTCCCGCGCCGGCGCCAGCGAGCGTTGCCGCCCAGCGCGTCGCGGCGTCGTCGAGCGCGGCGAACGAGAGCGCCGTGTCGCCACCGAGGACGGCCGTGTACCCACCCCAGCGCGTCGCCCAGTCGCGCAACAGGGCGTCGAGGGTCATCGCGTCAGACACGCGCCGGCAGCTCGCACACTTCGCCCGCCACCTCGGCGGGTTCGAGCAGGAAGGGAACGGAGACTGACCAGGTGAGACCGAAGCCGCAGAAGTAGAGCGCGTGATGGCCGCCCTCGCCGCCGGCGACCGCGATGAGGAACTGTTCCGGTGCCGCGCACAGCGGCACGAGGCCGTCCTCGACGTAGCCGCGCTGTTCGAGCTTCGCCCAGTACCCGCGCGGCCAGCGCTCGATCGGCGTCCGGGTGTGCCGTAGCAGGAGCTGCTGCACGTCGGCGACCGCCAGGCCGTCGCGCGCCATCCGGTCGGCGAAGTCCGGACAGAGCAGCAACAACACCTCGCCGTCCCGCTGCGGCACGAGCACCTTGTTGTTGCCGATCCAGTCGATCGAACGGGCCAGGAGGATGCACAGCTCTTCGCCGCTCTCGGCCCAGATGTCCGCGATGTCCTGGGTGCCGGTGGCGCAGTGCACGGTCACGACGTTCTGCTCGGCGGCGAAGCCGCGGCGCACGTGGAACGGCGCCCACGGGCTCCGCTCCTCCCACTCGCCGAAGCACAGGGAGATGCGGCCCGGCTGTCCGAAGGTGGATTTGCTGACGGCGCCGGGGATGGATCCGCCGACGTTGCGCATCACCAGTCGCAGGGCGCGGCCGATGGTGGCATTGGCGCGACCGTTGTGGCCCAGGCAACTGTAGCCGCACTGGATGTCGAGCGCCTGGCGTGCCGGGCCGTTGATCATCAGCGCCGGCGCGGCGCAACAGGTGGTGGTGTTGAGCGCGTACAGATTGTGGCGGGGGTCGCAGACGGCGCGCACGGCCGCCACGACGACCGGAAAGCAGGGCGGCGGACAACCGGCCATGACGGCGTTGACCGCGATCTTCTCCGTCGTCGCCTCGCCGCGCCGCGGCTCGACGACACCGATCACCGCCTCCGGCGCCTCCTCGACCGTCTCGAGCAGCGCCTGCACCCGCTCCGCCGTCGGCGGGATCAGCGGCAGCCCGTCGCCCCAGCCGCGCGACTCGGCGTAGGCGAAAAACTCCTCCGCGTCAGCGGGGGCGGCGTAGGAATCCGAGGTCAGCGTGCCGCGCATGGCGCCCGAGACGAACCACAAATGGACGCGAATGACCACCAATGTCCACGAAGCCCCGGGCCGCGGAGCGGAACGGCGTGCTGTTGTTCGTGGTCAGTCGGGTTCTCCGTCGTCCACGATCAACCGCATCGCCGCCGCGAAGCGCTCCTCGGCGATGCGGTCGATCTCGGCCGGGGCGCGCCCCTCCATCGGATGGGGCAGGACGAGCATCGGAATCGGATCGACGCCGCGGGCGCGCGCCGCCGTCTGCGCGAGGTTGACGAACACCTCCGTCACCACCACGGCGGCCGGCTTCCCCGCGCGCAGCACTTCAATCGTGTCGTGGACACTCCACGACGTGCACGACCCTCAGGTGCCGAGGCCGACGATCGCCATGTCGATGTCGCGGACGAAGCCGGCGACCTTGCGACGCTCCTCCTCGGTGGTCCCGATGCGGGTGTCGGGATCGAAGAGCACGACGTCGCGCACCCCCAGGCGCAGGCGGGCGAGCGCGACGAAGCGGTTGGCGACCCGGTGGAACGACGGCCAGGCGCGATCGACGCGAATCCCGAGCACGCGACCGCGGGCGTCCGCGAGCCGTCCCGGCAGGCTGAGGCGCTCGGCGGGGCCGCGCACGCTCGGATCGAGGACGGTCACCATCGTGGACATGCGGGGCCTCAGCGGAGCCGCGGCTTGGTCAGGGTGCCGCTGAGCGTGCGCGGCGCGTCGGCCTTGGCCCCCTTGGCCGGCGGCGGAATCAACGCCGACAGCAGGGTCTTCACGTCGTCCGGCGCTTCGGGCCCCGGCGCCAGGGCGACCTTGAGGTTCAGCACGCTGTCCCCCAGTGGCTGCCGCATCGCCACCTGGCCGCTGGCATTGAGCGTGATCTCGCTGCCGTCGGCCGAGAGCTCCTGCAGGTCGAGGCGCCCACCCTGCAGATCGAAGCGGGTGGCCACGGTCTTGAAATGCAGCGGCGGGATCGGGAATTGGCTGTACTTGGCGTCGGTGACGCTCGCCCCGTCGAGTTGCAGATCGCCGGCGGCGCGCACGTCCCCGATGTCGCTGCCACGGCTCTCGACGCTCACCACGCCGCTCAGCCGGCCCGCGATCTGCCCGCCCTGCAGCGCGCTCGCCAGCAGCGCATAGCGCTGCAACTGCAGGCCATCGACGTTCAGCGAGACGCGATTCACCTCGCCGCCGTTGACCGTGCCGTCGAAGGTGCCCCCGTACAGCGCGCCACTGAGCGCCAGCGACTGGACGCGGCCGCGGACCAGATCGGAGAGCGCCGGGCGGACGTACAGGCTCGACGCCTCGAAGAACGCCGGCAACGACGGATCGCTCGGGGCGACGACCACCTGCTGCAGCTCGAACCCGTGCCACCAGGCGAAGCGCACGTCGCCGACGGTGATGCGCACGCCCGGGATCTCGACCGACTGGAGCACGCGCTGGACGAGGACCTTGTGGGGAAAGTTGGCGAACAGGAAGATGCCGAACAGCACCAGCGTGTAGAGCGCGTAGAGGATGGTGCTGCGCGAGCCGAGCTCGGCCCAGTCGAACGAGGGCCGCCAGGCCGGCAGGCGGAGGGCCGGAACGCGCATCAGGCCCCTGCCCCGCCACCGCTCTCGGCGCCGGGCGGCGGCTGCTGCGCGCGCAGCATCGACACCGTCGCCGTGAGATCGAAGGTCGACGGTTCGCGCACCCGCTTCTTCACCTGCATGCGGGTGAAGCGCAGCGGCTGCGGCGATTTCTCGATCTTGTACATCAGGTCGGTGAGCTGCTCGAGGGTGACGCCGGTGAGCTTGATCTCCACCGACTCCTCGCGATAGGCGCCGCCGCCGAGCTCCTTGTTCTGCGGGTTCATCGAGGTGATCTTGTCGCGTCCCACCACCTGGCCGACGGTCGCCTCGATGTGCGGGAAGAGCGAGAACTTCGGGTCGGCGCGGTCGATGATCTTCTGCCGCAGCTCGAACTGGTTCAGGAGATCGAGGTAGACCTCCCGCATGTGCTGCATCTCCTGCAGCTCGGTGGTCTTGATCTGGATGCGGCGCGCGAGCCCGAGACGGCCCGTCTCCAGCGGCTCCCAGACCAACAGGTAGAGCGCCATGACGAGCACGACGCCGCCCGCCAGGCCAACCAGCATCCGTTCGCGGGGAGACAGGCGCTGGTAGTACGCCAGCAGCGCACCCCAATTCATCGTCGGCCGCCGCTCGGCGGGCGCACCGCCTTGTTCAGCTTCATCGTCATGCGGAAGTCGATGCCGCCCTTCGGGTCCGGCTTGGCGTCCTTCACCTCCACGCCGCTGAACACCCCGGTGTGCTCGAGGCCGGCCTTGATGTCGTCCACCGTCGTATACGTCTCGGTGTTGCAGCGCACCCGCACCGCGTCCGGGTCCATCGTCCATTCCTCGCAGTCGATGCGGATGTTGTTCGGCACGGCGCCGGCGGCGGCGCGCAGGATATCGATGCTGGTCGACGTGCTCACCGGTACGATGTCGGTGACCAGGTCCACGCGTTCGCGCAGCGCATCGGTCTCCTGCTGCAACACGCCCTTGGGATTGAGCGGGCGGCCGAGGTCGGGCAGGGTCGCGGCGAAGACCTTCTGGATCTGGGTGTCGATCGCCGCCGCCTGCTGGCGGAGCTGCTGGTACTTCACGAACATGTCGAGCACCGTCAGCACCAGCACGACGACGCCGAGCAGCGCCACCGTCCGCAAGGCCCGCCGCAGCTCCTGCTGGCCGCGATGGAAGGTGAACTCGCCCTTGCGGAAGTTCACGCCCAATGCGGCGTTCGGCGACACCTCGCGCAGGGCGAGGCCGAGGCTCGAGCTGAAGGCTGGTGCCTGCGTCCCGATCTCGGGCGTCAGGGTGGGGAGGCCGATGCGATCGAGACGGCGCACGCTGACGCCGAGCGCCGCGGCCAGCGGCCGTTCGAGGCCGTCGACCAGCGCCGGGTCGCCGGCGACATAGCACGGCAGCTCGTCGTCCAGCGCGGCGCCGTTGAGCGCCAGCAGGGTCCAGCGCAGGTCGGCGATCGTCGCGTCGGCGCCGGCCTCGCCGCTGCCGTTGCTCTCGGCGTCGGGCAGCGGGCGCGCCAGGGTACGCAGGCCGACCAGCTCGCGTTCGCGGTACAGCGCGACGGTGATGGTGCCGACGCCGAAGTCGACGAAGGCGAAGGTCGGCGGGCGGTCCGGAACGAGGCTCAGGACGTTGAGCGCGGCGAGCGGCCCGATGCCGACCACCTTGGGATCGGCGCCGCTCTCCTGCAGCAGCTTCAGATGCGCTTCGAGGTCGTCGCGTTGGACCAGGGCGGCCAGCACGGTCGAGCCGGCGCTGTCGCGCTGCAGGACCTGGTAGTCGACCACCACCTCGTCGAGGCCGAAGGGGACGCTGTTCTCGAGCTCGAACGGGATGGTCTGCGAGAGCTTCTTCTGGTCGCGGAACGGCAGGAAGAGCGTCCGCCAGGTGACCCGGTCGCCGGGCAGCGCCGAGAGGATGGTGTCCCCGGGCTCGCTGTGGGAGGCGACGAACTGCCTGACCTGGTCGCTCGCGTTCCCGTTCAGGGCCTCGCGAAAGAAGCCCGCGACCTTGTAGTCGCGGAAGCTGGTCTGCACGACCGCCGCCTTGAGCTCGGCGTCGCCGATCTCGAGAGACAAGATGCGTTGTGGCATGCTGCTGGGTCAGCCGCGCCGGTCGCGCGGCGCATTCTCCTCGTCCATCGTCCCGGGCTGGTCCTCATCCTCGCCGGGGAGCGGACGGAAGAGGCGCGCGCCCCCCTCCTTTTGCCAGTCCAGCGGCCGCAAAGTCCAGTTGGGGAGGGGTTTACCGTTGCTCCCGACCTGCTGCACCCCGCCGCTGCGCGGGCGCAGCGAGGTCTGCCGCGCCACCAGGATGCTGATCGTCTGGCCGATGCCGCCGCTGTCGGGGTTGTCGGGATCGACGTTGGTGAGCGCGCTCGCCTCCAGGCGGAAAAGGCGACTCTGCACGCCGAAGAGGGTCGACTTGATGTTCGAGTTCTCGAGGCTGCCGATGATGCTGTTCAGATCGCCGCTGGCGCGAAACGGCTGGTCGGGATCGCGTTGCCGCTGCACCACCTCGTCGACCGTGCCGCTGTCCGCGCACGCGCCCTGGTGTTGCTCGGCGTTGAGCACGGCGGCGAGCACCTCGCGCGGCGCGGTGTTGACGTTGATGCGCGGCAGCAGCGCGCGCGGCTGCGCGGTCAGGACGCCGCGCAGCTTCTGCAGGTCCTGGCTGGAGATGCGGAAGGTGGCGCCGAAATCCTCGAGCGAGGTGAAGTCGGGAATGACGCCGGGGTTGCCGTCGTCGCGCGGAGGCGGCTCCTGCTGCCAGTACTCGGCCAGGCGGTCGACCACCTCGACGTCGATGCCGCGGCCGGCGAACAGGCAGCGCATGGCGTCGCGCAGCACGGCGCTGCCGGTCACCGACTGGCCCTGGACCCGGCGCGGCGGTTCGCGGGTGTTGTTGACGTTGATCTTGCCGCTCTCGTCGCGCACCGTGCAGCGCAGGCGCATGGTCGGGTCGATGTTCAGCTCGCGGCAGAACTGGACCATCTGCGGGAACCAGTCCTCGCTGTAGGCGTCGTACGCCGGCTCTTCGTCGAGCATGAGGAAGCCCTCCGCGAGATTGATGCCGGAGCGGGCGAGGAGCTGCGCCTGGAGGGCGTGGACGGCATTGCGCGTCCGGTGCTGATCGAGCTGCGTGTTGAAGGTGAACTCGGTCACCAGAATGGTCAGCAGGGCGACGACGGCGAGCACGATGACCAGCGCCAGACCGCGCTCGTTGTCGAGCGGGCGCGGCGCCGCGGCGGCGGCGCCGCCGCGCGCGGCCTCACTCCGTCCCGTGGTCGGACTCATCGTGCTCATCCGCGTCGTGGTCGCCGTTCTGCCCTGTCGCGCGCTGGTTCGCGGACACCGCCGGCGTCGGCTGACCGCGCGCCAGCGGCAGGTCGACCACCGTGTAGAAGGGATGCTCGGCGCCGTCCTCATCGGCCAGGGTCAGGGTGATCTCCACCGCCGCGGGGAGACGGCCGTAGGTGGCGCTGTTGTCGACCGTGCTGTCCCAGTCGTCGCGCCAGTCGCCGACGGTGTCGTCGAAATAGCGGAAGATCAGCGACGTGACCGGCAGGCAGGAGCCCGGGAGATCGAGGTCGTCCTGGACGTTCGGGCACTCGAGCAGCAACGAGGCCTGTTCGGTGGGCGCCTGGTCCTCGTCCTGCTCGTCGAGGCTCGAGGACGGCTGCTGCTGGATGCCGTCGGCCTTGTCGAGCATCGCCTTGTAGAGGTACTCCTCGCGCAGCAGCGAGTACTGGCCGCGCCGCTTGGCGATGGGCAGGAGGCTGTACACCACGAGCACGCGCCCGGGGCGGACGCGGTTCATCCCGAAGCCGCCGCGGTTCATGGTCACCAGGTGCAGCTCCGGCGCGCTGCTACGGCCCCCGCCGCCGCGGAAGTAGATGCGGTCGCCCGATGGCGGCGGCAGCGCCGCCTCGATGTCGCCGGCCAGCTTCATCACCGCCAGGCGGCCGGCGGAATAGAGCTCGGAGCGGCTCTCGGCGATGCGCTTCGACGATTCGGTGCGCGACAGCGAGCCGTAGACCGTCGCCGTCACCAGGCTGAGGATCACGATCGCGAGCAGCAGCTCGAGCAGCGTGAAGCCGCGGGCGTCAGGTCTGCTTGTCGGGGTCACGGCCATCACGGATGAAGTAGAGCAGCTCGACGGCATTCGGATTGCGCTCGTCCCAGAAGACGTGCAGGACGACGCGGCGGACGGTCGCGACGTCGGTGTCCTCGACGTCGCGCTCCCAGTAGAAGCCCGGCATCTCGGAGAACTCGCCGTGCGAGATCCCGGTGTCCGGCCACTGTTCGATGACCTCCATCTCGGTGATGAAGCGCCGCGCCAGCAGCGTCGCCTGGGTCAGGTTCTGGTCGTCGCCGATCATCTTCAGGTTGCGATTGTGCAGGCCGAGCAGGCCCACGAAGGCGAAGGCGACGATGGTCATCGCCACCATCACCTCGATGAGGGTGAACCCGGCGGCGCGGCCGCGCTCAGCTCGAGGCGCCAAGGTCGATGTATCCCGCCGCGACGTGGGCGCGGCCGGTGAGCCCGTTGGCGACGTAGAGCGTGTAGAATTCCTGGCCGTTCTGCAGGTGGACGGCCATCGGCTCGACGAAGCCGTCGGGGAAGAAGTGCGCCAGGGCGACGCCCTGATAGAGCTTGCCGCCGGTTTCCGGGGTATCGACGTCGGCGATCTGCACCGTCGACGGCAGGGTCACGTCGCGCGCCAGGATGCCGCTGCTGTGCGTGAAGGACGCGGCGTCGTCGGTGACGTCCGCCTCGGTGACGAAGTAGCGCTGCTGGTCGAGATCGAAATTGATGCGGTAGACGCGCCCGTTGAGGATCGCCTCCTCCTGGAGGAAGCGGAAGGTGGCCGCGAGCTTGCGGGTCTGGGCCTGGAGCTCGGCGCGCGACTGGTCGCGAAAGCGGGGGACGACGAGGGCGACGATGGTGGCGATGATCAGCAGCACCAGGCCGATCTCGATGAGCGTGAAGCCGCCCTCGCGGCGACGCCGACGCTCATTCGATGTTGAGGTTGCTGATGTCGGCATTGTAGCCTTCGCCGCCCTCGACGCCGTCGGCGCCCAGCGAGGCGACGATCACGCGGCGGCCGTCGCTCTGGTAGATGTACTCGGCACCCCACGGATCGACCGGGATCTTGTCGAGGTAGCCGTCCGGGTTCCACTTCTTGGCGCGCGGCGGCGCCTGCACCAGGGCGGTCAGACCTTCGGCGCTGGTCGGATAGAAGCCGTTGTCGATCTTGAACAGGTTGAGCGCGGATTCGATCGCCTTGATGTCCGCCTTCGCCTTGGTGACGCGCGCCTCGTCGGTGCGGCCCACGATCTTGGGCACGACGAGCGCGGCGAGCAGGCCGAGGATGAGTACCACGACCATGATCTCGATGAGGGTGAATCCGGCGGTCGAGGAAAGACGACGCATGAGGAACCTCCAACGCGGGCGGCTGTTCGTCGCCCGCATCATTTCACGAGTTGGTTGAGATCGAAGATCGGCAGCAGGATCGCCATGACGATGAAGAGCACGACGCCGCCCATGAAGATGACCAGCACCGGCTCCATGACGCTGCTCAGCGCCGACACCGAGGCCTCCACCTCGCCGTCGTAGGCGTCGGCGGCGCGCGACAACATCTGCTCCAGCTCGCCGCTCTTCTCGCCGACCGCGATCATGTGGACCAGCAGGGGCGGAAACAGGCCGCTCTTCTTCAGCGGGTCGGCGACGCTGTGGCCTTCGCGGATGCTGTTGCGACCATCCTCGATGGCGTTGCTGAGGACCATGTTGCTGACCACGTGCTTGACGATGTCGAGCGCCTGCAACAGCGGGATGCCGCCGAGCAGCAGGGTCGAGAGCGTGCGCGCGAAGCGCGCCAGGGCGACCTTCTTCAGCACCTTGCCGAAGTAGGGAACGCGCAGGGTGAGGGCGTCGAAGCGCAGCCGGCCGGTCGGCGTGCGGGTGGAGACGCGGACGGCGATGACCGCGATCACGATGACCGCCAGGATCGCCCACCAGTAGGTCGAGAGGAAGTTGCTGATGGCGAGCAGGACGATGGTCATCGTCGGCAACTTGGCGTTCCGCTCCTCGAAGATGCGCGTCACCTTCGGCACGACGTACGACAGCAGGAAGAACAGGATGCCCATCGAGGCGATGCCCATGAACACCGGATAGGTGAGCGCCGAGCGAACCTTGCCGCGCAGCGCCGCGGCGCGCTCGGTGTATTCGGCGAGACGCACGAGCACGATGTCGAGGGCGCCGCTGGCCTCGCCGGCGCGCACCATGTTCACGTACAGATCGCTGAACACCGCCGGGTGCTGCTTCATCGCATCGGCCAGCGTGCCGCCTTCGACCACCAGCTCGCGCACCTGCGACAGGACCTTCTTGTGGCGCGGCGTGTCCACCTGCTCGATCAGGGCGCCCAGGCAATCCACCAGCGGCAGGCCGGCACCGACCAGGGTCGCCAACTGGCGGGTGATCAGTGCCAGGTCCTGCGGCGTCATGCCGCGCTCGAACAGATTGCCGAGGTTCAGATTGAAGCCGCCGATGCGGACACCGCCACTGGCGGCCGCCGCGGCCGGCGCCTGTTCGCGCGTCTCGCTCAGCTCGGTGGGGAAGATGCCCGAGCGGCGCAGCTTCAGGCGGGCGTTCTTGGGCGTGTCGGCGTCGACGATCCCGCCGACGTTGCGGCCTTTCTCGTTGAGCCCCTTGTAGGCGTAAACCGGCATACCGACGCAGCTTCCGACGATCGGGCAGCGCTGGAGATTCACTCCGCGCGGCCCGCCCACGGGCTCAGATCAGGTCCTCCTGAGTGACCCGCAGCACCTCTTCGATGGTGGTCTGGCCGCTCAGCACCTTCTCCGCGCCGTCCTCGCGCAGCGAGCTCATGCCCTTGGCGGCGGCGACGCGGCGGATCGAGGCCGAATCGGCGGCCTTCATGGTCAGATTGCGCACCTCGTCATCGATGATCAACAACTCGTGGATGCCGAGGCGGCCGCGATACCCCGTCTGCTTGCAGTCCGGACACCCCGGCCCGGGACGGTACACCTGGCGCCCCTCGAGGTCGTCCGCCGAGACGCCGAGCTGCCGCATCTCCTCCACCGAGGGCCGATAGGGCTGGCGGCAGCTCGGGCAGACGCGGCGCAGCAGCCGCTGCGCCATCACCGCGATCAGCGAGGAGGCGACCAGGAACGGCTCGATGCCCATGTCGATGAGGCGGGTGATGGCGCCGCAGGAGTCGTTGGTATGCAGGGTCGAGAACACGAGGTGGCCGGTGAGGGCCGCCTGGATGGCGATCTTGGCGGTCTCGGGGTCGCGGATCTCGCCGACCATGATGACGTCGGGATCCTGGCGCAGGATCGAGCGCAGGCCGCTGGCGAACGTGAGATCGATCTTCGGGTTGACCTGGATCTGGCCGACGCCGTGCAACTGGTACTCGATCGGATCCTCGATGGTGATGATGTTCTTGTCGGTGCTGTTGATGCGCGACAGCCCGGCGTAGAGGGTGGTCGTCTTGCCGCTGCCGGTCGGGCCGGTGACCAGGATGATGCCGTGCGACTGGTGGATCAGCGAGTCGACGAGGCCCAGCTTGTGGGCGTTGAGGCCCAGCTCTTCGAGCTTGAGGATGGTCGCCGACCGGTCGAGCAGACGCATGACGACGCGCTCGCCGTAGGCGGTCGGCACGGTGGAGACGCGGATGTCCACCTCCTTGCCGGCGAGCTTGATGCGGATGCGGCCGTCCTGCGGCAGGCGCTTCTCGGCGATGTTGAGGCCGGCCATGATCTTGACGCGCGAAATGATGACCGGCTGGAAGCGCTTCGGTGGCGAGATGATGTCGTAGAGGATGCCGTCGATGCGGAAGCGGATCGCGAGATCGCGCTCGAACGGCTCGACGTGGATGTCGCTGGCGCGGTCCTTGACCGCCTGGAAGAGCACCGAGTTGATCAGGCGGATGATCGGCGCCTCCTCGTCGGCGTCGAGCAGATCCTGGGTCTCCTCGAAGTCGGTCGCCATCATCTCCAGGCGCTCTTCGTCGAGGCCCTCCATCAGGTCGGAGGCGGTGTTGGAGGCCGCGTCGTAGATGCGGTTGATGGCGTCGACGATCACCGGCCCGGGCGCGACGACGACGCGGATCGGCTTGTGGAGCAGCAGGCGGACGTCATCCAGCGGGCCGAGCTGACTGGGATCGGCGGTGGCGACGACGACGCTGTCGCCGCTGCGCTGCACCGGCAGGAGCTGGTAGCGCTTGGCGAAGTTGATCGGCAGCTTGTCGACGCACTCGGCCGCGGTGCCGTCGTCCGGCAGATGCTCGACGAAGGGCAGGCCGAAGTGGCTCGCCATCGCCCGCGCCCAGACGTGGCCGTCGATGGCGCCCATCTCCTGCAGGACGTCGCCGAGCCGCTTGCCGTCGCGTTGGCGCTCGCGCGCCTTCTCGATGATGGCTTCGGAGACGGCGCCCTGCTCGATGAGACAGGCTTCGAGTGACTTGGCCGCGACCGCCATGGTCACGTCACTGTAGCGCAGACCAGGCGGTCACGTCAGAGGATGTTGCGTCGTCGAGCTGCCGCCAGTGCAGGTAATCGCCCTTGGCGGCGTCGACCGGCAGACCCTCGGGATAGACCAGCAGGGCCTCCCGGGCGGTCGGGTAGGCTTCCAGCACGCGGTAGTAGCCCTCGTACTTGTCGCTCGTGAACCGGTACTGGTTGCCGGCCTCGAAGAGGTTGGAGAGGCTCGAGTCCTGCGGCAGCTCGACGGCCAGCAGACCGCTGGCCGTCTGCAACCCCGGCGGCGGCGTCCCCATCTGGGCGAAGGCGGCGAGCAGGACATAGCGGGCCGGCGGGTGGGGGACGGCCGGCTGCGGCTCGCTGCGGATCGCGTCGATCGCCGGGCGATTGACGTCGACCGCCGCCATCTGCGTGCCCGCGGCCCCGGTCGCAACGCCCGCACCGGCGGCCGGCAACGGGGGCGGGCTGTAGATCGTGGCGCCCTTGGCACGATTCTCGGCCACGTCGCCACCGCCGGTCGCCTCGCCTTCCTTGGGAATGTCCGGCGTCCACGACGGGTTGTCGAGGATCTTGCGCTTGCGGTAGCGGATGCCGCGCTCCTCCATGAACGACTTCATCTTGTCGCGCTCTTCGACCGACTTGTCGCGGTGCTCGGCCGCATCGCGGATGATGTGCGGAGTGAGGAAGATCAGCAGATTGATCTTCTCTCGCATGCCGGAGGTGCTGCGGAAGAGGTTGCCGATCACCGGGATGTCGCTGATGAACGGCACGCTGTTCTCCTGGTTGTCGGTGCCGTCGGAGATCAGGCCACCGATGACGACCGTCTGCTTGTCGCGGACGACCACCGACGTGGTGGCGGAGCGGATCGTCGTCACCGGGCCGAGCTGGTTGGCGTTGATGAGTGCGTTCTGCACCAGCGCCGAGACCTCCTCGAAGATGTCGAGACGGACCATGCCGCCCTCGGAGATCTGCGGCGTCAGGCGCAGCGTGATGCCGACGTCGCGGCGCTCGATGGTGTTGAAGGTGTTGCCGAGGTTGGTCTCGCTGGTCGACGTCGAGGCGATGAACGGCACGTTCTGGCCGACGACGATCTCGGCCTCCTGGTTGTCGGTGGTGACGATGTTCGGCGCCGACAGGATGTTGACGTCGTCGTTGCCCTCCGAGGCGGTGATGATGAGCTGCTGCGCCGGCACCACGGTCCCGTTCGGCAGCCGGATCGTCTGGTTGCTGGCGGCGGCGGCGAGCAGTCCGGAAATGCCGCCCAGCGCCGCGCCGGTCGGATCACTGAGCGCGTTCAGGTTCCTGAAGTTGACGCGGCCGAGCAGCACGCCGTTCCCGGTGCCGGCGGCGCCCTGCATCTCGATGCCGAGGGCGCGCTGGGTGCTCAGGCGAACCTCCATGACGATCGCTTCCACGTAGACCTGCCGCCGGCGCACATCGAGCTGGACGATGACCTGCTTCAGGGTCTCGTAGTCCTGCGGCGAGGCGTTGATGATGAGCGCGTTGGTGGAGGGATCGGCGGTGATGCGGACCTGGCCCTCGAACTCGCCGCCGCCGCCGCCGACGATCGAGGCCACGCCGCCCTGGCCGAGGCCACCCAGACCGCCGCCGCGGCCGCCGCGCAGACTGCCAGAAGCCCCGCCGCCGAAACCGCCGCCGCCGAAGCCGCCACCGCCGAAGCCGCCACCGCCGAAGCCGCCACCGCCGAAGCCCCCGCCGCCGAACTGGCCACGGGTGCCACTGCCGAACTGACTGCCGAGACCGCCGAGACCGCCCTGCTGACCCAGACGGCCGCCGCGAAAGCTGGTCTGGCCGGCGAGGCCGCGCGCCGCCAGACCGGCGCCGAGGCCGGCCGGGCCGCCCTGGCCGCCGATCAGGTCGGAGAGGACGGGCACGATCTCGAAGGCATTGGCGAACTTCAGGTAGTAGACGTGGATGCGGCCGGTGCCGAAGGGCAACGGCACGTCGAGGCGCACGATCAGATCCTTGATCTTCCGCATCTCGAGCGGACCGGCGACCAGGATCAGCGCGTTGGTGCGCTCGTCGGGAATGATCTTGTAGGCGGCGGCGCCCGTGCCTCCCTGCACCGGCTGCGCGTTCGCGGCGGCGGCCGCCACGCCCGGGCGGGCACGCGCCTGGGCAGCAGCCTGCGCAGCCGCCGCTCCGGGACGCGGCCCCACCGCCCCGGTGGGGGCGGCATTCGCCGGGTCCTCGAGCACCTGCGCCAGGGTCGCGGCGAGCTCGCCGGCGAAGGCGTAGTTGAGGCGCACCACCTCGACGCCGCGATCCTTCACGTCGACGTCGAGCTCCTTGAGAATGCCGGAGATGCGGTCGATGTTCGAGGCGCTGTCGATGATGATCATCGTGTTGGTCGCCGTGTAGGCGGCCAAGAGACCGTTCGCCGACACCAGCGGCTGAACGATCCCCAGCATGTTGTTCACGTCGACGTTCTCGAGCTTCATCAGCTTGGTGATGAACTCGTCGCCCTTCATTCGCGGAGCGCCGGGAAACACCGTCTCGACGGTCGAGCTCTTCGCCTCCTGGGAGGGCAGGATTTTCAGCACCGCGCCGCTCGGCACGGTCGTGAAGCCCTTCACCTGCAGGACCGAATTGAAGACGGCGTACGCCTCGTCGATCGAGATCTTGCCCGGGGAGATGATCGTCACCTTCCCCTTCACCCGGTCATCGAGGATGAAGTTGCGACCGGTGATCTCGCTGATGAACTTGACCAGTTGGTCCAGATCGACGTCCTGGAAGTTCATCACGATGCCGTTCTCTTCGGCGTCGTCCCTGGCCGCGGCGGGCTTGGCGCCGCGCGCCATGCCGCCGGCCGGCGGCGGTGGCGCGGGAGCCTGGACGGCGGGAGCGTTCCCAAACCCCGGCGGCGGCACGGGCGGCGCTTTGGGAACGCCCGCCGGCGGATTCTCGGCCACCACCGGTGGCGGATTCTGGGCGGCGGCGGGCGCCGCCGCGTTGGCCCCCGCGGGCGGGGCGGGCGGCGGCTGCGCCGCGACGATGACCGGCATGCACACCGCGGCGACCAAGCCGAGGAGCGACAGCCCCGAGCGCAACCACTGCATAGTCCCTCGCACGGCTTGGCTTTACTGGATGTTGTACGTCAGCTTCTGCGGCTGCTGATTGCGGGTGATCTCGACGTCGAGGTTGTTGGAATCGCGCAGCGCCTGGAGCAGCGTCATGGCCTTGCTCGGGTCGGTCATCTCATTGCCGTTGATGCTGCGGATGATGTCGCCGTTCTTCAAACCGATGCGATCGAACAGGCTGCCGCGGCGGATGGCGAAGAGACGGAACCCGATCGACTGCCCCCCCTCGAAATGCGGCACGGCGCGAATCTGCGTGAAGAGCTGGCTCATGTTCTCCAGCGCACTGTCAACCTCGGCCTTGGGCACGGTGAATTCGTTTTCCGAGAGCTGCTGGATGCCGCTGCCGTTGGCTGCCGGCGCCCCGGCGGGTGCCGCCGCAATCGCCCGCGCCGGTCCGGCGACCGACTTCGGCTCCTCGAGCTCGAGGATCTCGTCCTTGCCGTTGTGGGAGAGGATCACTCGGTTCCACTCGATCGCCTTGACGACCGCGTTTCCGGGCACGACGGCGTTGATGCCGTAGACCCCCTGTTTGCGCGCCCCCTGGTCCTCGATGATGCTGAACGAGTTGCCCTTGTCGAAGACCGCCGTGCCCCACAGCTTCAGCTTCAACTGGGTCGGGGCCGCTTCCACCTTCTCCTGCACCGGCACCGGCGTCGGCTTGACCGAATTGAAGATGTCCCGCTTCGGGATCAGGGCGTAATAGGTCGCCGGCTTGGCCGGCTCGATCTCGAGCGGGGCCGGGGGCGGGCTGATCTCCACGTCGGGAGGCGGAATCAGCCGAGCGGCGAGCGCGGTACCCACGATCGATGAGGCGGAATAGGCGGCGAGAGCAAGCAGTAAGAGGTTGACGACAACCAAATATCGTGGGGAGAGCGACATGTCGCGCAAACCGCGCATCTATAGGCAAAAGCCTCCTGCGAGTTCAAGGTTGCGACCGCCCCGCGCTTGACTGCGTCGGGTCGTGCCGTTAGCGGTGAGCTGTGACGCTCGAGCAAGCAAAAGCTTCACCAGCATCTGCCGGCGAGTCGCAGAGCCCGTCGTCGGTCGACCCTGGGCACGGCGCGGCCAGTCCGGTCGTCAGCCTCACGGAAAAGGCCGCCGAGATGGTCAAGGCGGCGATGGTCAAGGAGAAGGTCGCCGGTTTTGGCCTCCGGGTCGGGGTGGTCGGCGGCGGCTGCTCGGGGTTCCAGTACCACCTGGCGTTCGAGGAGACGCCGGGCGCCGACGATGCGGTGCTGGAGCAGTACGGCGTCCGCATCTTCGTCGACGGGGTGAGCCAGGAGCACCTGGGCGGAGTGACCATCGACTACGTGACCGGTCTGCACGGCGCCGGGTTCAAGTTCCTCAACCCGAACGCCTCCCGCACCTGCGGGTGCGGCTCCTCCTTCGCCACCTGACCGAACGGGCTCACGGCCGGCGCTGCCGCCCGACCCCCAGCTCCGCCGGCAGCAGATTGAGCATGCCGACGAAGGCGGCGACGCTCAGCACCATGTCGATGAGCTGCAGCACCGCCGGCGCGCCATCCAGCGCGTAGAGCACCTGATAGGTGCCGATCGCGCCGCGCAGGCCGAAGACGAGCAGCGCGACGTAGAGAATCAGGCGGTACGAGCGCGGCGCCATCGCCGCCGTCCAGAAGAGGACGGCATAGGCGAGATTGGCGACGGCGAGCGCGTATCCCATCGCCCGCGCCGCCGGGTCCGCGGCGGCGCCGCCCGGTAGGAGAGTCGGAAGGGCCAGGCCGACGGCCCAGGCCAGCGAGTACACCGCGGCGATGCGCAACACCAATGACACGCCAGATCGCTCCGCTGCGGCGATAGAGAAGCCGCCGCTCGAGTGCAAGCCGTGCGCCCACCTTGCCAGGCCGGAGTGCGGTGGGTACAGACTGCCAGGGTTGTGCTGAGCATCAGCAATCTCTGCCGGCAATTCGGCAGCCAGGTGGTGTTCGATCGCGCCAACTGGACGGTCGGCGAGCGCGAGCGGGTCGCGCTCGTCGGCGCCAACGGCTCCGGCAAGTCGACCCTGCTGCGCATGATCGCCGGGCTGGACGAGCCCGATGGCGGCACCATCAGTATCCCGCGCGGCTGGGCGGTCGGCTATCTGCCACAGGACGGCATCACCGTCTCGGGCCGCACGGTCCTCGAAGAAGCACTCGGCGCCTTTGCCGGCGTGCTGGCCCTCGAGCGCGAGTGCCGTGCGCTCGAGGAGGCGCTCGCGCACGCGCCCGCCGACGATCCGGGCCACGACGAGCTGCTCGCCCGCTACAGCGACGCGCGCGCCCGTTGGGACGTCGAGGGCAGCTACGATTACGAGAGCCAGGCCGAGCGCGTGCTGCTCGGCCTCGGTTTCACGACCGCCGACTTCACCCGCGACGCGGGCGAGCTCTCCGGCGGCTGGCAGATGCGCCTCGCGCTCGCGACCCTGCTCCTGCGCCGACCGAACGTCCTGCTGCTCGACGAACCGACCAACCACCTCGACCTCGAGGCGCGCAACTGGCTCGAGGAATTCCTCGTCGCCTATCCGCACACGGTCATCCTGGTCGCCCACGACCGCTACTTCCTCGACGTCACGGTCACCCGCATCACCGAGGTCTCGAGCGCGCGCCTCACCGACTACCCGGCGCCGTACAGCCGCTATCTCGAAACGCGCGAGAGCCAGATCGCACAACAGGCGGCGGCCCATGCGCAGCAACAGGAGGAGATCGCCCGTCTCGAGGCCTTCATCAGCCGCTTCCGTGCCCAGGCGTCGAAGGCGACGCTGGTGCAGAGCCGCATCAAGTACCTCGAGAAGCTCGAGCGCATCCCGCCCCCGGAGGGCGGCCCGGCCACGATCCACTTCCGCTTCCCGCCCTGCGAGCGCAGCGGCCGCGAGGTGCTGCGCCTCGAGCGCGCCAGTAAGCGCTATGGCGACCTCACCGTGTACGACCAGTTGTCGCTGACCATCGAACGCGGCCGCAAGGTGGCGTTGGTCGGCCCGAACGGCGCCGGGAAATCGACCCTCATCAAGATGCTCGCCGGCGCCGAGCCGCTGAGCGGCGGCAGCCGCCACCTCGGCCACAAGGTCCGCATCGGCTATTTCGCGCAGGACCAGGCGAGGGTCCTCGATCCCAATCGCAGCGTGCTCGAGCTCGCCACCGCCGCCGCGCCGACCGATCTGGTGCCGCAGGTGCGATCGCTCCTCGGCGCCTTCCTCTTCAGCGGCGACGCCGTCGACAAGAAGGTCCGCGTCCTCAGCGGCGGCGAACGCAACCGCCTCGCCCTCGCGCTGCTGCTGCTCGAGCCGCCCAACTGCCTGCTGCTCGACGAGCCGACGAATCACCTCGACATGACCGCCAAGCAGGTCCTGCTGGAAGCGCTGCAGCGCTACAACGGCAGCCTCGTATTGGTGGCGCACGACCGCTACGTGCTCGACAACCTGCCGGAGGAGATCATCGAGGTCGGCGCCGGCCACGCGACGCGATACCTCGGCAACTACGAGGACTACGTCCGCCGCAAGGCGGCGGAGTCCGACGGCAGCCTGCCGCCGCCGATCGCGGTGCACGACGACGCGCTGGCGGCCGGCGACGAACCGCCGCCCGCGGCGCCGCCGCCCAACGCCGAGCGTCGCGCCGCCGCGAAGACCGAGGCCCGCGCCGCCGCCCGCCGCGACCGCGACCAGGCGAAGCTCGAGCGGGAGATCACCGACAAGGAGGACGCCCTGGCCGCCGTCTCCGCGGTGATCAACGCGCCCGACTTCTACCAGAGGCACGAGAGCCCGCAGCAGATGTTCAGCCAGTACGCCGAGCTCAAGCGCGACATCGACGCGCTGTACGCGAAGCTGGATCGCCTCGAGCGCGCGTGAGGCTCAGTCGCGATTCGGCTGGAACCGGCGCACGGCGCGGTTGTGGTCGTCGAGCGTGTCCGAGAAGACGTGCGAGCCGTCGTTGCGCGACACGAAGTAGAGCGCGTTGGTCGTCGCCGGCGCGACGGCCGCCGCGAGCGCGGCGCGCCCGGGGTTGGCGATCGGACCCGGCGGCAGCCCGCGGTGCACGTAGGTGTTGTAGGGCTGCTCGCTGGCGAGGTCGGCGCGCGTCAGCGGCGCCCGTCCGTTGCCGCGGCCGTAGATGACGGTGGGATCCGACTGCAGGAGCATACCGAGGCGCAGCCGGTTGTGGAACACGCCGGAGATCAGCGGCCGCTCGTCGGCCTGACCGGTCTCCTTCTCGATCACCGACGCCAGCGTCACCATCGCTGCCTCGCTGAGCCCCATCGCTTCGCGGCGCGCCGCCAGGTCGGCGGTCTGGGCGCGGAAGCGCCCCACCATCACGCGCACGATGTCGGCCGGTCCGGCGCTGGCGTCGAAGACGTAGGTGTCGGGGAAGAGGAATCCCTCGACGCCGGTCGCCGGCAACCTGAGCTCCAGCAGCAGCGCGGGATCCTCCATCGCGCAGCGGAAGGCGTCGCGTCCGCCATAGCCGCGCTCCTCGAGCGTCGCCGCCACCTGCTCGGCGGTGAACCCCTCGGGAATCGTCACCTGCCGCGCCGCGTCGCTCGCCGACTGCAGGAGCGCCAGCACGGCCACCGGCGAGATCGGCTCCGCGAACCGGAACTCGCCGCAGCGCGCCGTTCGGTCGAGCCCGACGGCACGCGCGTAGGCGCGCAGCAGCAGCGGATGGGCGATGACGCCCGCGGCGTACAGGCGGTCGGCGACGGCGCGGAAGCTCTCGCCCGAGGGGACGATGACGACGATGCCAGGGGTGACGGGTGGGACCGGCGTGAACAACGTCTGCCACGCCCACCAGGCACCGCCGGCCGCGGCGAGCACCAGCGCCAGACACACCAGCGTGAATGCGCGCGCCGCCCGCCTGATCACGGGCGCACGCTACCAAGCAAGCCCTGGCCGGGCAATTTCGATTCCCGGGTACGCGCCCGAATGCGTTGACCCCGCCGCCGGGCTCTGGCAGGGTCCCGGCACCCTGACATGTGGATGAGGCTGCACGGGAGCGGGTCGCGCCGACGCGACCCGGCAGCCGGTGTGTGTGCTGTGGCGACAGGTGCAGTGCGGCGCTGGCTGTCCACCATCGCGGGCGTCCTGCTCGTCGGCGTGCCCGTGCACGCACTGGCGCCTGCCGGCACGCCCGCGCCGCCGCTGGTGGCGCGCCGGGTGGAGCTGCAGGCGGCGCGTGGCGACACGCTGGATGCGCTGCTGCGCCACGAGGGGATCGCGCGCGACGAGGTCGCCCGGTGGCAGCGTGCCGCTCGGCGCGTCACCGATCTGGGACGCCTGGTGGCCGGCCGCGTCCTCGAGCTCGACCTCGGCGATCGCGGCCACCTGCTCGCCCTGCGCTACGAGCTGCCAGGCGAGGAGCGCCTCGTGATCGAAGTGGACGGCCGCGGTCGTCCGGCGGCGCGGCGGGAGCCCGTCCCCGTGCGGGTGCGCACCATCGGGGCGCGCGGCACCGTCGGCCGCAGCATCGAGGACGCGGCCGTGCGCGCCGGCATCCCCGATGCGGTGGTCTCCCAACTCGTCGACCTGCTGAGCTGGCGCCTCGATTTCAACGCGAACGTGCATCACGGCGACCGCTTTCGCGTCCTCTGGGAACAGCGGACGACGCTCGCGGGCCGGCTGCTCCGGCCGGGCCGCATCGTCGCCGTCGAGTACGAGGGGCGCTCCGACCGCGCCGCCGCCTACCTGCTCACCGACGGTGACGCCCCCACCTACGTCGACGGCGCCGGCCATCCGCTCGACGACGCGCCGCTGCGCTACCCGCTGGAGCTGTCGCGCATCACCTCCGCGTTCACCGACGCGCGCATGCATCCCATCCTGCACGTCAACCGGCCGCACCTCGGCGTCGACTTCGCGGCCCCCGCCGGCACGCCGGTACGCGCCATCGGCATCGGGACGGTGCAGTTCAGCGGCGTGCAGAGCGGCTTCGGCAACCACATCGAGATCGCCCACGGCCGCGGATTCGTGTCGGCATACTCGCACCTCGAGAAGATCGCGCCCGGCGTCGGCGGTGGCGCCAAGGTCGCGCGCGGCCAGGTGATTGGCTGGGTGGGACAGAGCGGCCTCGCCACCGGGCCGCATCTCCACTTCGCGACCTTCGAGGATGGCCAGTACGTCGATCCACGGAGCATCCAGTACCCGGCGCGGCCCGAGAAGGGCGCGCTGGTGGACTCCGCGACGCGGCGGCGGCAGCTCTCGGCCCGCCTGCGCACGCTGCCGCCGAGCTCGCCGGCGACCCCGATCGCGCCCGAGATGGGCCTGCCGGCGCTGGCCGTCGCCAGCGGCGTCGGCCCGATCACGCTGACCTTTTGAGCGCCGCGACCTACCTGGCGCGGCCGCGGCCGCGCGTCTTCGGGCATCGGGGCGCCGCCGGCGTCGCGCCCGAGAACACGCTGCCGTCGTTCGCGCTCGCCGCCGCGCTCGGCGCGAGCTACCTCGAGCTCGACGTGCACGCGACCAGCGACGGCGAGATCGTCGTGCTGCACGATCCCCTGCTCGACCGCACCACCAACGGCGAGGGCCCGGTGCGCGAGTGGCGATGGGCGGATGTCGCGGCGCTCGACGCCGGCTGGCACTTCACGCACGACGGCCACGCGTACCCGTATCGCGGCCAGGGCGTGCGCGTCCCGCGGCTCGCCGAGGTGGTCGCCGCCCATCCCGGGCACGCGTTCAACATCGAGATCAAGCAGGCGGAGCCGCCGATCGTCGACGCGACGCTCGCCATCCTGCGTCACGGCGGCGCCCTCGAGCGCACGCTGCTGGCCGCCGAGCACGACGACATCATGGCCGCGATCCGCGCCGCGGTCGGCGACCGGGTCGCCACCGGCATGAGCGTCGGCGACGTGATGGCGTTCATGGACCGCTGGCTGCGCGACGACTGGGGCGGCTACGCGCCACCGGGCGCGGCGCTGCAGGTGCCGCCGGCACACGGCGAGGTGGAGATCGTCAGCGCCGCGAGCGTGGCCGCCGCGCATCGTGTCGGCCTCGAAGTGCACGTGTGGACGATCAACGACGCCGCGGAGGTGGAGCGCCTGCTCGACCTCGGCGTCGACGGCGTGATGTCCGATCTGCCCGGTCTGGTGGCGACCGCCGTCGCCCGCCGCGCCGCCCGCTAGCAGCGAGCGCGGGGCGCGCGGCGGCCGCGTCAGGCCCGCGTGCCCGTCGGCGCCGGCTTGCCGACGCGGGCGATGACGGCGCGGATCGGAGCGAACAGGGCCGCGTTGGTGGCGATGATGCCGGGGAGCAGCGGTTTCTCGCTGTTGAAGCGCAGCGGCACGCCGTGGCAGTCGGTGATGCGGCCGCCGCCGGCGAGGATCAGCGCCGCGCCGGCGCACACGTCCCACTCGTGCTTGGGGGTCAGGCTGAAGGTGCCGTCGGCGCGGCCGGCGGCGATCAGCGCCAGCTTGAAGGCGACGCTGCCGGTCAACTCGACCTTCATCAGGGACTTGTACGGATCCCACTCGCCGCGCTTGTCCTCCGAACGACTGGCGAGCACCCGCGCCTGCTGGACGTCGGCGGTGTCCGTGCAGTGGGCGGGCGTGCCGTTGACCTGCAATCCATGCCCCTCGGCGCCGGCGAACAGCTCGTCGGTGACCGGGTTGTAGCTGACGCCGACCACCGGCCGACCGTCATCCACCAGCGCGATGCAGATGCAGAATTCGGGGATGTGCTGGGTGAACTCCTTGGTGCCGTCGAGCGGATCGACGATCCACACCCGCCGCCGCGACAGGCGCTCGCGGGAATCCCGCGTCTCCTCCGACAGCCAGCCGTCGCCAGGAAACGCCGCCAGGATGGCCGCGTGGATGCAGTCGTTGGCCCGTAGATCCGCCTCGGTCAGTGGATTGTCGTGCGATTTCTCCACCACCTCGAACGGCCGCTCGTACACTTCGCGCACGATCGCCCCGGCGCGACGCGCCGTGTCGATCGCCACGTCCAGCTCGCGTTCCCACATGGCGGTCAGTGGTAGCGGACGGCCCGCGTGCTGGCAATTTCCGCGCTCAGCGCGTTCAGCGCGGCCCGCAGCTCGCGGGTGTTGCCGCGGAAGTCCTGCTCGAGCTGACGCAGGCGCTGGCGCGACCCGCTCTGGCGCAACGCCACGTACCGCTGCTGCAGGGCGGCGCGCTCGTGGAACAGGCGGTCCGCCTTGGCGAGCGAGATCAGCCGCACGCGCTGCCCCTGCACCGAATCGGCGGCGGCGATCAGGCGGCTCAGCAGCCCGGTGTGATGGTTGGCCACGGCGCGCGCCATGGTGGCGGTCTGCGGCGGCTGCGGATACAGGGCGGCTTCGAGCTCGAGCAACGCCGCCGAGACGTCGCCCTCGCGCAGCAGGCGGTCGGCGCGCTCGATGCGCGCCACATGGCGCTCGAACTGCTGCCGCTCGAGGAAGGCGCCGAGCGGCCCGCGCGCCGCGCCCCACAGGACGCTGCCGAGATAGGCCACCACGCCGAGCGATACGGCGAGGACGGCGACTCCGATCAGCGTGACGAGCATGGCGGCGCGAGCGTGCTCCTAGCCTGGAGCGCCCGCCCCCTTCAACCGCGTTGACGGCGCGGCGCGGTCGCCCATATGGTCCGCCCCATGGCGATCGAATTCTTCCCCGCGCACGAGGTGTTCGTCGGTCGCGACATCGGCGGACGCCGTGCCACGGTGACCCCGGCCGAGGTGGCGCGCTACGGCGACGGCACCGGCGACCGCCACCCGTGGTATCGCGGCGATTCCCCGTTCGGCGGCCCGATCGCCCCGGCGCTCCTCTACCACTCCGAGGTCTACCGCGACCTCAGTTGGTACCTGCCGAACCTGATCGGCAATCTGCACGCCAAACAGGAATGGGATCTCTTCGCCCCCATGCCGGTGGGCTCCGTGGTCCGCACCCGGTCGACCGTCGTCGGCCGGTACCGCAAGCGCAACCGCGACTACGTCGTCAACGAGGTCCTGGTCACCGATGACGACGGGCGTTGGCTGCAGCGCAGCCGGACGCACCAGAGCTTTCTCGCCGACGCCCCCGGGGATGCGATGGTGGTGGACAAGGAGCGGGAGCGCCGCCCGGAGCGCCGCTTTGAGCCGCCCAATAGCGGCGAACCGCTGCCCGGATTTCGCCGCGTCGTCACCCTCGAGATGTGCGAGGCGTTCTCCGGCCCGGTGCGCAACTACCACACCGATCGCGAGATGGCGCAGGCGCTCGGCTTCCCAGACGTCGTCGTCCAGGGGATGCTCTCGGTCTGCCTGCTCGCCGAGCTGATGACCCAGGCGTTCGGCATCGGCTTCTTCTGCGGCGGCCAGATGTCGCTCAATCTGGTCAACGTGCTGTGGGGCGGCGAGGCGGTGCGCGCCGCGGGGCGCATCCGCGACGAAATCCCCGAGGGCTCGCGGGTTCGGGTGGTGACCGACGTCTGGTGCGCCAAAGACGATGGCACGCCCACGATCATCGGGACGGCCAGCGCCCTGCGCTGACCGCGCCGCGAAAATTGACCCGCTGTCGATGCGCCGGTAAGGTCGCGCGTTGACACCCATGCGGAAGGACCCACTCATGCCCAGCACGCTTCGTTCGCTCGCCATTCTCGCCGCCCTGGCACTCATCCCCAGCCTGGCGCAGGCCGGCTGGGTCATCGAGTGGAGCACCGCCGCCGCGGGGCCGAAAGGGCAGGCGATGGCGGCCCAGAAGGCGACCCAGTCGATCGCCAAGAACCAGGTTCGCATGGACCAGCCGGAGGTGGTCACCATCACCGACTACGACAAAGATCGCCTCGTGATGATGAACCCGACCAAGGACTACTTCTGGAGCGGTTCGTCGAGCGACTACCTGCGCGAGATGACCACGGCGCGCGACGCCGCGATACGCGAACGCATCGGCCACCTCACCGGGAAGAAGAAGGACAAGGACGCGGCGGCCAGCGTGCCGACGCCCAGCACCGTCGACCCATCCAAGTTGCCGCCGGTGTCCATCACCGCGACCGGGGTGACGGAAAAGATCGCCGGCTACGCCGCCGAGAAGTACGAGGTGAGGGTGGACGGCGATCTGTTCGAGGAGATGTGGATCGCGCCGGTCGATCTGTCGTCGGATCTCAACTACGACCGCTACCTCGCGCAGCAGCTCAAGAACAGCGCCGTCATGCAGGGCAAGTCGGCGGATGCCTACAACGCGATCTATCGCGATCCCGAGTACCGGCGGGTGACCGAGAAGGCGCTGGTGGTGAAGAGCGTCACCCACCACGTGGCCGGCACGTTCGAGCGCACCGCGACATCGGTGCAGCAGCGCGACATCCCGCCGTCGACGTTCACCGTGCCCGATTCCTACCGCAAGGTCCGCCTCAGCGACCTGATGGAGCCGCCGCCGACCCCCGCGCCGGGCGACGCGAGCCCGTCCGGCGCCATGCCGAAGAACTGAGGGGCGCTCAGGCGGCGCGCCGGCCGTTGCCGGACAGCGGATCCTCGGCGCGGCCGCCGCTGCCGACGGCGACCCGGGTCTTCTCCACCCGCAGCTTCAGCTCCTTGATCACCTGCAGATCGGACTGCATGCGGTTGAGCGACTCGACCAGGCGAGTCACTTCCTGAATCGCCGGATCGAGGTCCTCCAACGCCACCGCCTCGAGCCCGCGCTCGAGTTGCTTGAACATCCCAACCAGCGACCCGGTGTCGTTGACCCCGGCCTGTGACAGCCGGTTCTGCATCTTGCCGTAGAACACCAACAGGTCGTTCGCTTGCTTGCGCAGATCTTCCATCGGTCCGGCCTCCCGTCCGCCAGTAGCGGCAAGGCAGAAGCCAGAAGCGTGCCGCCAGTCGCGGCGCTCTGCCGGCCTTCCTGCGACCGGGGAGGTGGCACTGCGAGTGACGTGTCGGTGTCAGCGCGGTGACGGACGGGCGGCGCGCTGCGGCCGCTCACTCCGGCTCGTCGCCGAAATGAGCGCGGGCGATGCGTTCCTTGAGATACTCGAGAGTGCCCAGGTCCTCGATGATGTCGCCGCCGGTGTCGTAGAAGAAGATCTCGCCTTCCTTGTTGCGGCCGACGGCCACCAGCCACTCGAGCTCGTCGCGATCCTTCAGCAGGTAATTGATCGTCTGGGAGACACCCCGCCCGGGAATGATGGTGATCTTGGGCGCCAGGGTCTTCGGCGGCTTGGCCATCAGGGCTCACACCTTTACAGGCTGCGTGTGCGTCATCGCATGCGGCGTCGCCTGCGTGGGCGCGTCCGCGAAAGGCTCGGCCCGTGACGCCGCGCAGACGCTACATCAGGGGCTGGGGGGTCGCAAGCGAGCGTTGCGGTGACGACGGTTTCGACGTGGTACGTGTGCGGAAAGAAGTCGATCGGCTGCACGCCGTCGATCCGATACGCGGTGTGCAACGGCCGCAGATCGCGCGCCAGGGTGGATGGATCGCACGACACGTACACCAGGCGGGGCGCCGCGATGCGCAGCAGCGCCGCGACGCAGGCGGCAGCGCCGCTGCGCGGCGGATCGAGGATCACGGCGTCGAAGCGTTCGCCGGCACCCGCGAGCTCCGCCACCGCCCGCTCCGCCGTCATCGCCAGCATCCGCAGCGGCGTCCCCGGTTCGCTGTCCGCCTGGGCGCGCGCGTCCGCGGCGGCGGTGCGGTCCTGCTCGACCGCGGTCACCAGCGCCCCGGCGCGGCGCAGCGGCAGTGAGAGGTTGCCGGCGCCGGCGTACAGGTCGAGCACGCGCATGCCGGGCCGCGGCGCCACGGCGGCCACGACCTGCTCGATCAGCAGGCGGTTGGCGGCATCGTTCACCTGCGTGAACCCCGGCGCGTGCACCTGGAGCGGCGGCGCGGCGGCGCCGACGACCGAGACCACCGCATCGCCCCAGACGCGCGTCCAACCACGGCCGCGCAACACCAGGCCGGCGACCGCCGGATGCGCGGCAAGCCAAGCGCGGCAGGCGGCCTCGTCGGCGGCGTGCCAGCCGCCCTCCGCCTCGCCCGCCACCACCACCCGCGCGCCCTCGCCGCGCGACGCGACCTCGAGACGCCGCAGCGCCGCGCGCAAGGCCGCCACCAGCGCCGGCAACCAGGCGAGGGCGGCGTCCACGTGCGGCTCGGCGAGCAGGCAGTGGTCGACCGCCACCAGGTCGTGCGAGGCGGCGGCGTGAAAGCCGACGACCCCGTCGGCGACGCGCAGCTTGAGCCGGCGGCGATACCCGTATTCACGCGGCGACGGCAGCGGCGCCTGCACCGGAACGGTCAGGCCGGCGAGTCGCCGCAACTGCTCGGCGACGATGCGGCGCTTGGCGGCGAGCTGGGCGGCGTAGTCGAGGTGCTGCCAGGGACAGCCGCCGCAGCGCGGCAGGTAGGCACAGGGCGGGTGGCGGCGCGCCGCCGACGGACGGCGAACGGCGACGACGTCGGCGAAGGCGTAGCGCGGTCGTGTCTCGCGCAGCGCCACCTCGACTTCCTCGTGCGGCGCCGCGCCGCGCACGAAGATGACCTTTCCGTCCACCCGCGCCACCGCGTGCGCGCCGTACGCCATCTCCCCGGTGGTGACGACCAGCCTCGCGGTCGTCTCGTCGCCGGCGGCCATGGCAGGCGGCTACCACACGGGACCGGCAGCGCCTACCGCACCTGTCCGCCTCCACCCGGTGTGCTACGCTGCGCGGCTGCGATGGAAGCTCGTCCGATCCGCTGCCGCCGCGCCCGCCGCACCGATGCCGGGGCGATCTTCGCCCTCCTCACGGCCGCCGCGCCGGCCCCGGCGGACCGCGCCACCCGGCACCACTTCCGCAAGCTGGTCGCCGACCTGGGCGCCGACTGCTACGTCGCCCTGCGCGACGGCACGGTCGTCGGCGTGGTCCACGTGACCTACGCCCGCCACCTCCTCGACGGACAGCGGGCGACGGTCGAGCTCGTGCGCGCCTCGGAAGACGACGTCGCCCGCGCCCTCGCGGCGCTGGTCCGCGAGCGCGCCGCGCGCCGCCACTGCCTGCTGATCGACTGGCGAGACGCCCCGGAGGACGGGGCGGCGGAAGCATTCGCGAGCGCGCTGGGCGCTCGCCGGATCGGCGCCACGGTGCGGGTTGAAATACCCGCACCGCGCGAGTAACCCCGCGGCGGGATCCCCATGGCGTCACTGCAGAAGGCGATCGCGCAGCTCATGGAGAGCCGCGCCGAGCAGCGCCCCACGCCGCCCGAGGGCGGCGCCGAGGAGACGCCGGCGCCGGGACCGCTCGGCGCACCGCCCGCGACGCCCCCGCCGCCCGATCCGGTCCGCGTCGAGACCTTCGCCCGCGAGCTCTACGGCGCCGGCGGCGCGCTCGCCGAGGACGCCGACGCCTGGCCGCGCGCCGCCAGCGCCCTCGCCTTCCTGGGCGAGCGCACGGCGCCGATCGCGCTGCGCATCTTCACCCCGGAGCGCGGGCGCGACGGCTGGAGCAGTTCGCTGACCGTGGTGGAGACGGTGCTCGAGGATCGGCCGTTCATCGTCGACACGGTGCGCGCTTTCCTCCAGCGCGAGGGCGGCATGGTGCGGCTGCTGCTGCACCCGATCCTCGGCGTCGAACGCGATGCCGCCGGCCATCTGCGGCGCGTCACCCCGCCCACGCCCGGCGTGCCGCACGAATCGTTCGTGCACGTCGAGGTCGCCAACCTGGCGGCGAGCAGCGCGCTGCAGGAGCGGCTCGCCGATCGACTCGAACGCCTGGTCGCCGTCACCGACGACTATCGCGCCATGCGTGCCCGCCTCGCCGACGCCGCCGCGACGCTCCGCGCCGCGCCGCTGCCCTCCCCGTGGGAGGAGGAGCGGGAGGAATCCGCCGCGTTCCTCGACTGGCTCGCCAACAAGAGCTTCGTCTTCCTGGGCTACCGCGAGTATGCGCTGACCACCGACGGGGCCCTGCGGGCGACCACGCGGGCCGGCAGCGGCCTCGGCCTGCTGCGCACCCCCGCGCCGTCGCGCTGGGCCGCGGGCGGCGACGTGCCGGCGGAGATCGCGGCGCGGCTCGGCGGCGCGCCCCTGATCCTGATGTCGAAGACGAATGCCGCCAGCCCGGTGCACCGCGACGCGCCGATGGACGACATCGCCATCAAGGAGGTGGACGCGCGCGGGGTGCTGGTCGGCGTGCGCCGCCTGATCGGCCTCTTCACCTTTCGCGCCGAGGGCCAGGCGGCCAGCGAGATCCCGCTCCTGCGTCGCCGCCTGGCGGCGATCCTCGACCGGCAGGGCATCGTCGCCGGCTCGCACGACGCCCGCAACCTGGTCGACCTCTTCAACAGCTTCCCGCGCGAGCAGCTCTTCTCCAGCCGCATCGAGGACGTGCTCGACGCGATGCGCGCCATCGTCGACGCGGAGTCGGCGCTGCACGTCGGCCTCTTCGCCCACGCCGACGCCACCGGTCGCGGGCTGTTCGTGATCGCGCTGCTGCCGCGCGCCCGCTATTCGACCGAGCTCGGCGAGCACATCACCGCCGCCGTCGCCCGCCATCTCGGCGGCCCGCTCCTGCTCGATCACCTGGCGCTCGACGACCGTACCGTCGCCCGCCTGCACTTCCAGATCGCGGTCGCGCCCTCCCAGCTCGCCGGGCCGGCGATGGCGGCGCTGCGCGAGGAGCTCGGCGGCCTGCTGCGCACCTGGGACGACGCCCTGGCCGAGGAGCTGGCGGCGCTCGTGCCCGCGGCGCAGCGCGGCGCGCTCGTCGCCCGCTATCGCGCCGCCTTCCCGGCCGCCTACAAGGCCGGGACCGAGATTGCCGCCGCCGCCCGCGACGTCGCCTGCATCGAAGCGCTGTGCGCCACCGGGGAGGCGCAGATCGAGCTCGCGCGCCCGGCGCCCGGCGCGGCGCCGACGCTCAACCTGTACGCCAGCAACGAGACGCTGGTCCTGAGCGAGTTCGTCCCCGTGCTCGAGAACCTCGGCCTGCGCGTGCTCGGCGAGGACGTGATCGCCCTGACGATGCCGGCGGGCGAGCGCGTCGCCATCCACCGCTTCGGCGTCGAGGGGATCGACGGCCGCGCGCTCGACGCCGACCGCGATGCGCCGCGCCTGGTGGCGGCGCTGCACGCGGTGCGGGCGCGGCGCACGGTCAATGATCCCCTGAACGCCCTGGTGCTCAGCGCCGGCCTCGACTGGCAGGCGGTGGCGGTGCTGCGCGCCTATGTCGCGCGCGCCAGTCAGAGCGGCGCCGGCGCGACCGCGACCATCGTCGAGACGCTCAACGCCAATCCCACCTGCGCGCGCGCCCTGTTCGCGGTGTTCGCGGCCCGCTTCGATCCCGCCGCCACGACGCACCCGCCGCGCGAGCGGCTGGCGGGACCGGCCGCAGCGGCCGAGGCCGCCCTGCAGGCGGGCATCGCCGCCGTGCCGCTGCTGGTGCACGATCGCATCCTGCGCCATCTCGCCGCCGCGGTCGCCGCCACGGTGCGCACCAATGCCTACGCGATCGCGCCGGGCGAGGCCCTTGCCCTGAAGCTCGATCTCACCCAGTTGCCGCAGCCGACGCCGCCGGCCGCCTTCGAGATCTGGGTCGAGGGCGTCGACCTGCGCGGCGTCCACCTGCGCGCCGGCCGCGTCGCCCGCGGAGGCATTCGCTTCAGCGATCGTCCCGACGACCTCCGGGCCGAGATCATGGGCCTGCTGCGCACCCAGGTGGTGAAGAACGCGGTCATCGTGCCGGTCGGCGCCAAGGGCGGCTTCGTCGTCGCCGGCGGCGCCCGTGCCGCCATCGAGCCGGCGCGCATCGAAGCCGGCTACCGCCGCTTCATCACCGCCGTGCTCTCGGTCACCGACAACGTCGAGCGCGGCACCATCAAGGCGCCCCCGGGCCTGATCGTCTACGATCCCCCCGATCCCTACCTGGTCGTCGCCGCCGACAAGGGCACCGCGGCGTTCTCGGACGTCGCCAACGAGATCGCCGCCGCGCGCGGCTTCTGGCTCGGCGACGCCTTCGCCTCCGGCGGCCGCAACGGCTACGACCACAAGTCGCTTGCCATCACCGCCCGCGGCGCCTGGGAGTGCGCGCGTCAGCACTTCCGCGAGCTCGGTCGCGACCTCGATCGCGATGCCGTGCGGGTGGCGGGGATCGGCGACATGAGTGGCGACGTGTTCGGCAACGGCCTGTTGCGCTCGCGTCATCTGCAGCTCGTCGCGGCCTTCGACCACCGCCACGTCTTCCTCGACCCCCACCCGGATCCCGAGCGCGGCATCCGCGAGCGGCAGCGGCTGTTCGCCATGCCGCGTTCGACATGGGCCGACTACGCCCCCGCGGCACTCGGCCCCGGCGGCGGCGTCTACCCACGGGACGCCAAGGCGATCCCGCTGTCGCCCGAGGCGCGGGCGCTGCTCGAGCTGGACGACCCGGCGCCGTCCGGCGAGGCGGTCGTGCGGGCGATCCTGCGCCTGCCGGTCGACCTGCTGTGGAACGGCGGCATCGGCACCTACGTCAAGGCGAGTGACGAGACGCACGTCGCCGTCGCCGATCCGGCCAACGACCCTGTGCGGATCGACGCGCGCGAGCTGCGCGCCACCGTCGTCGTCGAAGGCGGCAACCTCGGGTTCACTCAGCGCGGGCGCATCGAATACGCGCTCAACGGCGGCCGCATCAACACCGACGCGATCGACAATTCCGCCGGCGTCGACTGCTCCGACCACGAGGTGAATCTGAAGATCGCCCTGCACCCGCTGGTCGCCAACGGCACCCTGCCGGAGCCGGCGCGCAACGCGCTGCTGGCGGAGCTCGCCGAACCGGTGTGCGCGGCGGTGCTGGCGCACAACCGTTCGCAGGCCCGGACGCTCCATCTCGACCAGACCCGCTCGCGCAGCGACCTGCCCCTGTTCCGCGATCTGATCAGCATCCTGGAGGCCGAAGCCGGCCTCGATCGGCAGGCGGCGCAGATGCCGACGCGCGAGGCGTTGCGCGTCCGGCGCGGCCTCTACAGCGGCCTCACCCGCCCCGAGCTCGCCGTGCTGCTGGCCCACACCAAGCTCGATCTGCAGCGGCGCCTGCTGCAGGCGCCGCTGTGCGACGACCCGGCGCTGGAGCCGCTGCTGCTCAGCTACTTTCCCGACGCGATTCGCGAGCGCTACCCGCGCGCCGCGGCGCAGCACCCGCTGCGGCGCGAGATCATCGCCGTTCAGCTCGCCAACCAGCTCGTCGATGACCTGGGAATGACCTTCCTGGTGCGCGCCGTGCGCGACACGGGCGGCGACGTCCTCGAGGTGGTGCAGGCGTGGCTGGCGGCGCGCGCCCTCGCCGACGGCGCGGCGTTGGATGCGGCGCTGAACGGCGCCGCCGAGCGGATGAACGGGGAGGCCGACGCCGCGTGCGCCATGCGGATCGAGCGCGCGTTCGAGGCCGCGGTCGCCGGTCTCGTGCCGTCGCTGCGTCCTCAGCGGCCGTTGGATGCGATCGTGCGGCCGCTGCAGGAGCCGGTCGGTCTCCTGTTGTCGGAGTGGCCGGCGCTCCTCGGATCGCGACGCGGCGCGGCGTACGCGGCCGACGTGCAGGCGCTCGAGGCGGCCGGCGTGCCGCCGCCCCTGGCCCAGCGGGTGGCGCTCCTGGCCGGCCTGGGCGACGCGATCGAGATCGCGCGCATCGCCGCCAACGCCAGCTCGCCCCTCCCGGCTGTCGCTCAGGTGTACGGCGAGCTCGGGACGGCGCTCGAGCTCGACTGGCTGCGCGAGGCGTTGCCCGGGGCCCTCTCCACGGACGACCGCTGGGAGGCGCGCGCCGCGGCCGGCCTGTTGGATCGGCTGCGCGCCACGCGCCGCCACCTGGTGGCCGACGTGCTGGCCACGCGCACGGTCGCCGCGGACGGTGCCGGACGCGTGGCCGCCTACACCGATGCCCGTCGCGATCAGGTCGACGTCATCGTCGGCCTGGCCCAGGACCTGCGCGCCGGCGCCACGCCTCCCCTTGCCGCCCTGCTGGTGCTGCTGCGCGAGATCGATCGCCTGAGCGAGCCCGGCCCGGCCCGCGGAAGGGCGTAGTAATCGCCCGCCAGTGGCGCCATAATGCGCGCCGTCAAAACGGCCATGAGGAGCCCTGGGTGAGTGTGTCCGTCCGTTTCCTCGGTACCGGCGATGCGTTCAACGCGCGCGGCCGTTGCCACGCGAGTTACCTGGTCGAAGCGCCGAGCGGCACGTTGCTGCTCGACTGCGGCGCCTCGGCGCTGCTCGCCATGCAGCGCGACGGGGTCGACATCGAGCGCCTCGACGCCATCTGCCTGAGCCATCTGCACGGCGACCATTTTGCCGGGCTGCCGTTTCTGTTCATCGCGCAGACCTTCGACGTCCCGCGGCGGCGGCCGCTGACCATCGTCGGACCGCCGGGCACCCGGGCGCGGGTCGAGGATCTCTTTCGCGCCATGTACCGCGACCTCGCCGCGCGCCCGCTGCCGTTCGAGGCGCGCTACGTGGAAGTCAGCGGCGGGACGCGGACGCCGATCGGCTCCGCCGAGCTGCTCTCGTTCGCCGTCCCGCACCAGGCGACCGAGATCTCGCTGGGCTACCGGCTCGAAATCGACGGCAAGGTGGTGCTGTACTCGGGCGACACGGGATGGACGGAGGCGCTGGTGACGTTGTCGCAGGGCGTCGACCTCTTCATCTGTGAGTGCTGCTTCTACGAGACGCAGGTCGACTTCCACATCGACTATCCGCGGCTCGCCGCCGAGCGCCGTCGCTTCGGGTGCCGACGCCTGGTGCTGTCGCACTGCGGCCGCGAGGTGCTCGCGCACCGCGACGAGATCACCGAGGAGATCGCCTCCGACGGTCTCGTCGTCGCGCTCTGACCGACGCGCTCAGCGCGGTTCGCGCTGCCGGGCCGCCTGACCGGGCGTCACGATCAACGAGCCCTTGGCGCGCTCGGCCTCCTGCCGCGCCGCGAGCTGCGCGAAGTAGGCGAAGCTCGCGCGCACCAACTGATCGCAGAACGGAATGTCGCGCGGCGGCGCGCCGGCGGCGAGCGCCGCGGCGACCGCGCCGGCCTCGGCGGCGCGGTCGGGACGGCGGGTGGCGGCGAAGTAGCGCGCCATCTCCGCCAGCCGCCGCCCCCAGCGCTCGCTCTGCGCGCCGCCGAACGTGTGGTCGACGGCGCGGGCCAGAATGTCGTCGAAGCGCTCGCGCTGCTGCAGCTCGTTCAGCACCAGTGGGCTGTCCTGCACGCTGCTGAATTCCTCCAGGAACGGCGCCAGCTCCTCGGCCGGGCGGAACCAGGTGCGCAGCTCGGGCTCGCCCAGCATGTCGGCCGAGCGGGCGAGCGCGGCCGCGTCGGCGGCGGGCGGCGGCAGCGGCGACGCCTCGGTCGGCGCCTCGCGCCACAGTTGCGCCCGCAACGCCGGATAGTCCCCCTCCATGCGCCCACCGCTGGCGCGCGCCGCCTCGAAGGCACGCCGCACCAGGGCGTCGGCGTGGCGCCAGTCGACGGCCGCGAGACGGACGTCATGCCGCTGCTCGAGCTCGCCGCGCAACGTCTTGAGGGCCTTGCGGCTGGCACTGTGCAGCGCCACCTCGCGCAGGCCCTCGACGTCGTTGATGACGGCGAACAGATGGAGCACCCCGCCGGGCTGCGGCCGGATCAGCCACACCAGTTGGTCGCCGCGGCCGTCGACGCTGGAGACGTAGCCCTCGAGCGGCGGCGCGGACGGTGGCGTCGCGACGGGCGCCGCGGCGGGTCCATCGGCGATCGCGACGCCGCGCTGCTCCAGCCGGTAGAGCGCGCGCTTGATCTCCTTGCGCAGGCCCTTGTCGGTCGCGGCGGCGCGCATCTGCTGCAACTGGCGCGCGCTCGCCTGGCTCGCGATCCCGCCCAGTCGGTGCGCGATCGCGACATCCGCATCCGCCGCGCGGCCGGCGTGGGCCGTGAGCGCCGCGACGTCCGCGTCCGCGGCGACGCCCCAGTCGGTCAGCAGGCGCTCGCCCACCGCCTGCCGCTGATCAGTGCCCGGCTTGGCCATCGGCCGCGGGCTGACCGCCGTCGTTCGCCGCCGGCGGTGGGGCGGCGACGGCCGCCGGCTTGGCGGCGGGCTGGCTCGCGAGTTGATCGGCGAGGTGCTCGCGCATCCACTTCGGATCCCACCACTCGACCGGGTCCACCTGAACGCCGCGCACGAGGATCGAGAAATGGAGATGGTCGCCGCCGGCCAGGCCGGTCTCGCCGGTCTGGCCGATGACCTCGCCGGCAGCGACGCGTTGCCCCTCCTTGACCCCGATGCTGCTCAGGTGGCCGTAGAGGGACGAGACGCCGAGGCCGTGGTCGATGACCACCGTATCGCCGTAGATGCCGAGGTAGCCGGCGAACAGGACCACCCCAGCCTGCGTCGCCTCGACCGGCGCGCGCTTGAGTGACGCGAGGTCGTAGCCGAGGTGCGTCTGCTTGTCGATCGTCTCTCCCTTGTAGACGTAGGCGCGGCGATCGGCGAAGGCGCTCATCGGAGCGGCGTTGGTCTGGCGCCGGAAGACGCCCGTCCACAGCGGCACGTCCGCCGTTTGCGCGGTGATCGCGTCGAGCTTGTCCTCCGACTCCTTGCGCACCTCGCGGTTCACCACCAGGTAGCCCTGGACGAGGTCGGCCGGCACCGGCTTGCCGACCTTGGAGAGAATCTCCGGCACCTTGCGTTGCAGGAAGGCATCGTCGATCTGCAACTGGCGTTCGGGAAACTGGCGGTTCTTGATCGACACCGGCACGGACACCTCGGTGGCGTTGCCGGCGGCGTCGACGGCGCGCAACACCGGGCGTGCCTGCGCCGTCAGATCCTGCGGGACCGCGAACAGCACCATGACCAGGCTCGGATCGGCGAAGTAGCCGCGGACCGCCGGAAAGGAATACGGATCCACCTTGACGGAGACGTCGGTGGCATCGGGACTGACGCGGAAGAGCGCCAGCGCCGCGCCGCCGAGTCGCATGTTGTTCTGGGTGGTGAGGACGTCGACGCGCGGCGGCGTGGTGTCGATCGTGACGTCGCGCGACGCGACGGTCTCGCGCTCGCCGCCGAACAGATGCCAGGCGTAGGTGCCGGCGACCACCTCCAGCTTCGCCGGCCCTTCGACGGCGCCGGTGGCGCTGAGGTCGGCGTTCAACGCGATGTCCTGCTCGCGGGTGCTGGGACTCGCCGGGAGCTCCTGGCGGTAAAGCGTGATCGCCTGACCGTTGGCGACCAACCGGACCTCGACGTAGCGCAATCCGGGATGCCCGGCGGCGCGCACCACGAGGTCGCCGGTGACGGTGCGCCCGATGGGATCGGGCACCTGCGCGAAGTCCACCTGCGGCGGGCCGGGCTCGAGCTTGAACCACCAGACCGCGCCCACCAGCACCGCGAGCGCCCCGAAGAGAACCAGCGCTCCCTTCACCAGCAGCCACCCCGCCAACGCATGCGCAGACGCTTCCCGATGCCTGCCGGCAAGTCAAGGACGCGCGGCGCTCGAGCGGATCTCATTGTCGATCGCGCGGCGGGAGGTTTGGCGCCGTCGCCGGTCCCGTCGTCGCCCAGGGATCACCTTGCCTTGCCCAGGGGAACCTTCTAACACCGAGCGCCATGACCGCAGCGCAGATCGCCCCGGCCGAGGGCCGTCTCGGCGTCCTCCTGGTCGGGTTGGGCGCCGTCAGCACGACCCTGGTGGCCGGCGTCGAGCTGATTCGCAAAGGTCTGGCGCGACCCATCGGGTCACTGACCCAGCTCGGGACGATCCGACTCGGCAAACGCACCGATGAGCGGGTGCCGCTGATCAAGGACTTCGTGCCGCTCGCCGGCCTCGACGATCTGGTGTTCGGCGCCTGGGACATCTTTCCCGACACCTGTTACCAGAGCGCCCGCAAGGCCGGCGTGCTCGATCCGACGCAGCTCGCGCTGGTCCGCGACGAGCTCGACGCGCTGACGCCCTGGCCAGCGGCTTTCGATCCGCATTACGTCAAGCGGCTCAACGGCCCGCACGTGAAGCAGGCGGCGACGAAGATGGAGCTCGCCGAGCAGATCATGGCCGACATCGACCGCTTCGCGGACTCGAGCGACGTCAGTCGACTGGTGATGGTCTGGTGCGGCAGCACCGAGAGCTTCCTCAGCCCGCAGCCGGTGCACTTCAACCTCGAGTCGTTCGAAGCCGGCCTGCGCGCCAACGATCCCGCCATCGCGCCGAGCATGCTCTACGCCTATGCGGCGCTGCAGCGCGGCATCCCCTTCGCCAACGGCGCGCCCAACCTGACGGTGGACATCCCCGCCATGGTCGAGCTGGCGCAGGCGCGGCGCCTGCCGATCTGCGGCAAGGACTTCAAGACCGGCCAGACCCTGATGAAGACCATCCTGGCCCCTGGCCTCAAGGCGCGCATGCTCGGGCTGCAGGGGTGGTTCTCGACCAACATCCTCGGCAACCGCGACGGCGAGGTATTGGACGAGCCTGCCAACTTCCGCACCAAGGAAGAGAGCAAGCTGTCGGTGCTCGACGTCATCCTGCGCGAGGACCTGCATCCGGAACTGTACGGCGACTACGTCCACCGCGTGAGCATCCACTACTACCCGCCGCGCGGCGACAACAAAGAGGGCTGGGACAACATCGACGTGTTCGGCTGGCTCGGCTACCCGATGCAGATCAAGATCAACTTCCTCTGCCGGGACTCGATCCTCGCCGCCCCGCTGGTCCTCGACCTGGCGCTGTTCCTCGATCTCGCCCGCCGCGCCGGCATGCACGGGGTCCAGGAGTGGCTCTCCTTCTATTTCAAGAGCCCCCAGACCGCCCCCGGCCTGTATCCCGAGCACGACCTGTTCATCCAGCTCATGAAGCTCAAGAACACCCTCCGCCATCTGCGCGGCGAGGAGCTGATCACCCACCTCGGGCTCGAGTACTACGACTGACCCCGGAGCCGGCCTCGAGCCCGGTTCATGAGTCTAAGTCTGGGAGAGGCGAGAGAAATTTTCACTTGCATTCCGACATCGGCCTTGACTCGTTACCTGGCGCCATTTAAGACGGTCATGCCCGGTAGGATCTCTTCTGTGGGCCGCTCCAGCCGGATGGCGACCGCTGGCATACCCCAGTTCTTTCGACAAGTTACAGTGCTTCTCTTGCAGACGCGCCAGCGCGCGCAGGGGTAAGGTCGGCCGACGCTCGTGAGGCGCGGTGCGCGGGGTACCCGCGGTGCCCCTTCGGGGAGGCTTGAGTAGGTGAAAGCGATGCAGCGAAACCGTTCCCACGCCAAGGCACGCAAGCTGGCGGACGATTCAAAGGCGCACGGGCGCGCGTTCGATGATCTGGGCGATCGGTTGCAGGGGGCGGAGGCTGGGGGCGAGGAGATCGACGGCGTCATCTCCATGTTGGGCGAGATCGACGTCGAGAGCGTCGAGTCATTGGCCGAGGCGGGCCTCGGCAAGGACGTCGCGGAGAAGGAAGGCGAGTGGGTCGAGGAAGAGCGCGAAGAGCCTCGTCCGGCTGCCGCCGCCGCCACCACCGCGTCGAGCTTCGCGGAGGACACCTCCGACCCGGTTCGCATGTACCTGCAGGAGATCGGCGCGGTCTCCCTGCTGAGTCGCGAGCAAGAGGTCGAGATCGCCAAGCAGATCGAGGAGGGAGAGAAGCAGGTTCGTGAAAACGTCCTCAACCATCCCTTTCTCATCAACTACCTTCTCGAGCTCGCCGATCGCATCAAGGCGGGCGAGCTGAGCGAGCGCGAGCTCAAGGACGAGGAGGCGGAGAGCGACGAGAACCAGGAAGAGGGCGCCGAAGAGGCCAGCGCCAGCGATGGCGCCATCCTCAAGATCCTCGAAAAATTGCGCAAGGTCGCCGCGGAGCGGACGCAGGCCCGCGAAGCGCACCGCAAGCTGAAGAAGCCGACCCCGGCGGCGACCCGCAAGCTGCAGAACGCCGAACAGAAGGTGCGGCGGACGATCGACGAGCTCCAGCTCGGCAGGCGCCACATCACGACGGTGGTCGAGAAGCTGAAGAAGGCCGAGCGCGTGCTCGACCGGCAACACGACGTGATCGGCGCCGTCGAGCGCAAGACCAAGCAGACGGCGCCGGCGATCCTGCGCCTGGCGCCGCGGATCAAGAGCGATGACAGCCGTTCGGCGGCGGCGGCGGCGCGCCAGCTTCGGCTCGGCGTCGAGGAAGCGCGCCGTCAGGTCGACGAGCTGAAGGCGGCGCGCAAGCAGATCGCCGATCTCGAAGCCGAGGTCGGGATGAACCTCGAACAACTGACGCAGACCCTGCGCGTCATCCGCAAAGGCGAGTTCAAAGCCCAGGACGGCCAGAAGCGCCTCATCGAGGCCAACCTGCGCCTCGTCGTCAGCATCGCCAAGCGCTACACCAACCGCGGTCTCGGCTTCCTCGACCTGGTGCAGGAGGGCAACATCGGCCTGATGCGCGCGGTGGAGAAGTTCGAGTACCAGCGCGGGTACAAGTTCTCGACCTACGCGACATGGTGGATCCGCCAGTCGGTGAGCCGCGCCATCGCCGATCAGGCACGCACGATTCGCATTCCGGTGCACATGATCGAGACGATCAACAAGGTCGTCCGCTCGTCACGCTACCTGGTCCAGCAACTCGGGCGCGAGCCAACCCCGGAAGAGATCGCGCAGAAGATGGAGATGCCGCTCGACAAGGTGCGCAACGTGCTGCGCATCGTGAAGGAGCCGGTATCCCTCGAGACGCCGATCGGCGACGAGGAGGAGAGCTCGCTGGGGGATTTCGTCGAGGATCGCCAGACGGTGTCGCCCGCCGACGCCGCGGTCTACACGAGCCTCGAGGAGCAGACCCGCAAGGTTCTGGCGACGCTGACGCCGCGCGAGGAGCAGATCCTGCGCATGCGCTTCGGCATCGGCGAAAAGTCGGACTATACGCTCGAAGAGGTCGGGCAGCGTTTCGCCGTGACCCGCGAGCGCATCCGCCAGATCGAGGCCAAGGCCTTGCGCAAGTTGCGCCATCCGAGCCGCGCGCGCTCCATCGAGTCGTTCGTGGGGAACTGACCGGTTCGCGCAACGTGACACGGTGGTGGAGGGGTTGAAGGAGGAGGGGTCATGTTGAAGGGCAACGATCTCGAGGACGAGCTGAGACGCTGGCGCGCGGATCGAGCGCGCAAACAGACGGTGCGACAGCCGCTCAATGATCGCCGCACCGTGCGGGTGAACGGCCAGGAAGTGGTGGTCGTCACCAAGCCGAAGCGCGGCGCGTCGATCGTCTGACCACCATCCGACGCGTTCCGCGTTGACATTGCAGCGCGCGGGACCCTAGGGTCGAGCCATGCGCTCGATTCGAATCCGTTCGCTGCTCGTCGCCGCCGCCGGCCTGGCGCTGCTCGCCGGTCCGGCCGCGGCGGATCGTCCGACGTGCGAGGATCTGCTGTCAGCGCGCGCACTGGGGCAGTCGGATGAGCAGATCGCGGCGAGCTTCCGCACCACGACGGTGCGCGTCGCGGCGTGCGCGCGGGTAGCGGAGCAGCACGAGCGGCTCGACGCCAATCGACAGCACCTCGAAGCGGCGCGCGAGCAGCGCGTCGCTCGCTGATCCGCGCTTTCACCTTGCCTCGGCGCAACCCGCCGCGTATCGTTTTTTGTGATGCCCTGGCATCGAGTCCTGTTCGGGCTGTTGGCAATCGCCCTGGGAGCGCTTGCCCGACCGGCCGAGGCGCAGACCGTGCGCTATGTGCTCACGACGGAGAGTCGCCTGACCACCGTGTGCACCGATTGCGCCCCGATCGAGACGACCTCCAGCCCGCTGACCGGCTCGTTCGAGGTCAGCGTTCTCCCCGGTGATGCCTATGCGGTCGCCGCCGTGACCGGTGTCGCGTGGACGAGCAACAATCTGACGATCACCGGATCCGGCTTCCTGCAGCGCTTCGCCGACGAGCGCATGGCGGTGGTGCTCGATAGCCGATTCAACGGCCTCCCGGTGCTGCTCACGAGCGGCCGCCGGCAACCGTCCACGGCCAACGAGATTCGCCTGCGGCTCAGCTCGGCGCGGGGCGCGCACCGCGCCTTCTCGGTGACGATCGTGGCGGTTCCGGCGACGCCCGGCGCCCGCGACACGGACGGCGACGGCATCGCCGACGACGTCGACAACTGCCCGAGCGCGGCAAACGCCGATCAGCTCGACAGCGACGGCGACGGCGTCGGTGACGTCTGCGACGCCTGCGCCGGCACGGCCGCTAACAGCCTGGTACTGGCCGACGGCTGCGCCATCGATCAGGCCTGCCCCTGCGACGGCCCGCGCGCGGACGAGGAATGGTCGAGCCCGCGCGCCTACGTGCAATGCGTGGCGCAATCGCTCCGGGCGCTTCGCCTCGCCGGCCACCTCGGCAAGAGCGAGATTCGCCTGCGTCTGCAGGACGCCGTGCGCTCCGGCTGCGGCCGGCGCGTGCTGGCGATGGGCTGACGCCGCCTCAGTGGGTGTAGCCGTGCGTCGACTGCACGGCGGATTCGGTGGCGCTGTTGAGGTACGCCAGCACCCCTGGAGCATCGAAGTACTCGAAGCAGTACATCGCCGCCGCACCCAGGATCACGCCGTAGAAGAACTCCCGCACCGCCCGGTCCTCGCTCCGTGGCGAGTATAGGACAGCCCCGGGACCCCGCAACGGCGATTTGGCCACGGTTTCGTCGGCCACCCGCCGGCGAGGCCCCCGCCGACAGCACGGGTGGTCTCCATCCCCGATCGCGCGAGAATCGCACCTCCGACGGGACACGGTCCCGCCCGGAGAACGAACAGCACCGCCAGCCGCCCACCCGCCGCAGGCGGACGTCAGGGGAAGATGACCGTCGACTCCCGCCCGCCCTCGAGGAAGGGCTCGTTGGCGGTGGTGTGCAGAGTGTTGTTCTGGCCGATGAAGCGGTCGATCACCAGACCGACCAGCGGCGAGGAGACGCCGCGGATGACCAGGTGCGCGGTGTCGGTTCCCAGGGTCGCCTTGCTCAGTGTACCGAACCGCGAGAAGGTCTGGTCGCTCGGCTTGCCGAGGCACTTCTGGCGGTACGACGAGGAGAACACCTGCTCGAACTCGTTGATGATCGCCATCTGCACCACCGTTTCGGTCTGCGTCTGGGTGAGCAGGTCCTCGGCGCAGGGGACCGTGATCAGGGTGCTGCTGGTGCTGCCCTGATTGGTGAGAACGATGAAGTGCAGCCGATCCGGGCACGACTCGTAGGTGAAGCCGTCCAGATTGATGACGCCGGTGTACGAACCGGGCGTCAGCTTCTGGAAGCCGATCGCGTCGTAGCCGACGGTCTCGCCAGAGAGCTTCTCGTAGATCAGCACCCGCCCCTGCAGCACGTTGTGCGTGCTCAACTCGGCGCGGTTGGACGCGACGGCGCACTTGAGCTCGCCGACGCCGTCGAACGGCGGCACGGCGCTGAAGGTCAGCGGGTTGTTGGCCCCGTCGTTGGCCAGCCAGGACAGCGGTTGGCCGGCGGTCAACGACACGAAGAAGCCGACCTCGATGCAGTCCGACTGCCGCACGTAGAAGCACTGCAACTGGATGGTCTGGTCCGACATGTTCATCAGCTCGACGCGGGTGTCCTGGGTCGCGCTGGTGACGATATAGGGGAAGATGACGAACGCGGAGGCGAGCTTCTGCGCCGGCGGCAGACCCTGAGCGGCGGCCAGGGCGATCTGCCCGTCGCTCGCCAGGGTCGGCACCGGCGTCGACGTCGGGCGCGGCGTCCAGGTCGAAGAGGGCTGCCGGGTCGAGGTCGCCGTGCGCGTCGGGGTGGTTGTCCTGGTCTGCGTGCGAGTCCTCGTCTCCGTCGCCGTCACCGTCGGGGTCTTCGTCGCCGTGCCGATGCGGGTGGGAGTGAACGTGCGCGGCGGCGTCACGGTGCGCGTTGCCGGGAGCGTCGTCGGCGTGCTCTGCGCGAATGACGACTGCCGCCAGGAGTCGAGCGCTCCACCGAGGGCGCGCATCACCGCGTTCCAGTCCACGCCGGTGACCGCCCAGGTCGGCCGCGCCACCAACAGCGCCAACGCCGCCACCGCGATGCGCATGCCCCGACCGCCGCGTGTCATGGGAAGCGAATCTCCGCCGGGCGCCCGCCGCGCAGCGCCGGCTCGTTGCCGGCCGTCGCGGTGGCCCCTCCCGAGGTCTGGAAGCGGTCCACCAACATCGCCAGGACCGGCGTCTGCACACCGCGCACGATGAGATGGCCGGTCTCCGACCCTAGCGTCGCGCGCGTGAAGGTACTGCTGATCTGGCGCAGCGTGCGCCGGGCGTAACAGGTCACCGTGGTCGACGCCGACAGGTGCTGCTCGAATTCGTTGATCACCTCGAACTGCACCGTGGTCGGCGGCGCGACCAGATTCTCCAGATCCTCCGAGCACGGCGCGATGACGATCTCGCTCTCCGAAGCCGGATTGCCGGTGCTGGAGAGAAAGAGGAAGTGCTGCTGATCCGGACACTGCGAATAGGTCGCGCCGTCGAGCGGGATCGTGTTCTCCAACGGACCGTCGACGAGACGGAGGAAGCCGACCGAGCTGTAGCCGATGGTCTGACCGTCGGACCCGAACACCGCCGCCCGCCCCTGAATGGCGTTGTGGCGGTCGACGCCCTCCTGATCGGGCTGGACGATGCACTTGAGCTCGCCGGTGGAGCTGAACGGCGGCACCGCGGTGCCCGGACTGTTGGTGAAGAGGCCGCGACTGGCCAGCCACGAAAGCGGTTGGTTGGCGGTGAGGCGGACATGGAAGTCGATGCCGCTGCAGGTCTGCTGCGGCACATAGATGCACTTCACGTCGACCGGCCGCGAGGTCAGGTTGACGATTTCGACCCGGGTGTCGACCGTGGCACCGCTGCCCTCGACACGGATCAGCGGATAGACGAGCACCGCCGACGGCAACCGTTGCGGCGGCGCCTGCGCCCCAGCCGTGGCGGCCAGCGCACCCGCGATGCCGAGGGCGATGGCGGCGGAGCGGAGGATCTTTGCTTCCTGACGCATGAACGAAAACCGGCGCCATAGTAGGCAGCGCCAAGAGACAAATCAACCAAAAAACCCTGGTCGTTTGCTGGCGCGCAAGAGTCTGATTTACAGGATCTTTATGTCGGATGAGCACGAGGCGAGGTTCTGCGACCGGTGCGGCGCGCGGCTGCTCGTCGACGGCCGCCGTCGACGCTGCGCCGGGTGCGGCCGGGTCGCCTATCGCAACCCGGCGGTCGGCGTCGCCGTGCTCCTCCGCGACGGCCCCCGCGTGCTGCTCGGGCGCCGGGCGCGCGGCCCCCATGCCGGACTCTGGTGCGTGCCCTGCGGCTACGTCGAGTGGGACGAGGACGTGCGCGCCGCCGCACGCCGCGAGCTGCGCGAAGAAACCGGCCTCGCGGTGACGGTCGGCGGCGTCGTCGCCGTCCACTCCAACTTCCACGACCGCGCGCGCCAGACCGTCGGCGTCTGGTTCGCCGGCGAGGTCACCGGAGGCGTCGCGGTGCCGGGCGACGACCTCGATGCCCTCGCCTACGTCGCGCTCGCCGCCCCGCCTCCGCTCGCCTTCCCAACCGACGCAGAGGTCCTCGCCACGCTCGCGCGCTAGGACCCGGCCGACCCATCCGCCAGAACCACGCCGGCGCCGTGGCGTGCCTTGACTTGCCGGCGCCTTTCGGGGCAGCTTTCGTCGGTTCTCGACGCGTTGCGGCGCCCCACTCCAGGGCGCTGCTCGGGCACCCCGCACACCCATACAGACACCCCGCAGAGGAGGCACTCACATGGCAGGTTTGCTCGAGGGCAAGGTTGCGATCATCACCGGCTCGGGTCGCGGCATCGGCCGCGAAGAGGCACTGTTGATGGCCAAGCACGGCGCCAAGATCGTGGTCAACGATCTCGGCGCGCATTTCGACGGCACGGGCAGCGCCGACGTCCACCCCGCCCAGGAGGTGGTCAACGCGATCAAGGCGATGGGCGGCGAGGCGGTCACCAACGGCGAGAGCGTCTCCGATTTCAAGGGTGCCAAGCGCATCGTCGAGTGCGCGCTCGACCACTTCGGCAAGCTCAACATCGTCGTCAACAACGCCGGCATCCTGCGCGACCGGATGATCTTCAACATGGGCGAGGAGGACTGGGACTCGGTGATCGGCGTCCACCTCAAGGGCACCTTCGCCATGAGCCGCCACGCCTGCGAGTACTGGCGCGAGGAACACAAGAAGGGCAACGTGCTCAACGGCCGCATCATCAACACGTCGTCCGACGCCGGCCTGCTCGGCAACGTCGGGCAGTCGAACTACGGCTCGGCCAAGGCCGCCGTGGCGCTGATGGCGATCGTCATGGACGCCGAGATGCAGAAGTACGGCGTCTGCTGCAACGCCATCGCGCCGGTCGCGCGCACCCGCCTGACGGTCGAGGCGACGCCCTCGACCGCGGCCTTCATGGGCAAGCAGGTCGAGGAGGGCAAGTTCGATGTGTTCGATCCGCGCAACATCGCCCCGCTGGTCGCCTGGCTGGCAAGCGACGACGCCGCCAACGTGCACGGCGAGGTGTTCCGGGTCGGCGGCGGCACGGTCTGGCTGATGCAGGGCTGGCACTCGGTCGGCAAGGTCAGCCAGCGCGCCACCTGGGAGCCCGCCGCGCTCGGCGACAAGCTCAAGGCCGAGCTCGCCAAGGGGCTGACCGCCAAAGAGAACATCGGCGCCATCATGGCCGAGGCGCTGAGCGCCTGAACCCGTCGCGGGCATGGCGGATCCCCCCGCCATGCCCGTCCGCTTCCCCCCGTGTCCATCCGCACGATCCTCATCATCTGTCACGCCAACACCAGCCGCAGCGCCATCGCCGAAGCGCTGCTGCGCAAGATGCTGGCGGAGCGCGGCGCCGCCGACCGCTACCGCATCGAATCGGGCGGCGTCGCGCCCTATGCGCGCGACGGCGCGCTGGTGTCGCTCGACGCCCGCCTCGTCCTGCGCGACGAGGGCATCGAGCTGCCGCCCGACAGCGTCGCCACCGACCTGAAGCGCAACCGCCACCTCATCGATCGGGCCGATCTCATCCTGGCGATGACGCGCGAACAGATCCGCATCCTGCGCGCCGGCTGGCCGGAGGCGGCCGGCAAGGAGATCTACACGCTGCGCGAGTTCGCCGGCGAGAGCGGCGACATCGAGGATCCTGCGGGACGCGACGAGTCGGTGTTCGCGGCCTGTCGGGACGAGATCAAGATCTGTCTCGAGCGCGCGCTGCCGCGCCTCATCTGACGGCGGGGTCCACCCGCACCGGCTGGCGCAACGCGTCGGGCCCGACCACCCCACGCCGGCCGTCGATCGACTGCGACACCCGCAGTTCCAACTCGTAGTCCCCCGGACGCGGCGGCGCTTCGAGGCGGACCCGCATCTCCGCGGATTCCCCCGGCGACAGGTTCTCCGGCAGCAACACGACGTCGCCGACGCCCGGCACCGGCGCGCCGCCGGCGAACCAGCGCACCAGCAGGAACACCAGGTAGCGAGCGCTGATCGTGCCCTCGCCGTTGAATGCCGGCCAGCCGACGTCGCTGCCATTGGTGATGCGGACCGTCGCCTCGACGGAGCCGCCGACGGTCATCCGCGCCGGCAGCTCGAGGGCCGCGATCGGCCCGGCGAGCTGCGCCGGCGCCAGCTCGGCGATCCGCGCCGCCGGTCCGTGATGGATGCTGTCGAAGATGACGCGGCTCAGCTCGAGGGGGTGCAGCCCGCGGCGCGCGCTGCGCACGATCTGCAGATCGCCCCAGTCCCACACCCGCCACGGCGCCCGCTCCAGGGGCGTCGGCTCGCGATTCCAACTGTCGTCCTCGGCATAGGTCCCGATGGCCTGCACGACGACACCGAAGAGCGCCAGCGCCGTCGCGACGACGCGCACCGCCGGCCAGCGCCAGTACGGCACCAAGCCGTAGACGAGAAAGATGACCAGGGCCGGCAGCACATCGCTGAAGTAGCGCGGTCCGTAGGTGTACCCCGCCCACCACTCCTTGAAGGTCGCGTACACCAGCACGTGCAGCAGCAGCACGATGCTCAGCCAGCGCAGCCACGGCGGTGCCGGCACCCGCCACACCCGCAGCGCCCCCCAGAGCGCGAACCCCATGATCGGGGTGAACACCAGGAGGCCGCGGTTGGGGCTCGCCAGCAGGCCGCTCGCGCCCTGGACGAGCGAGCCGCTGAAATGCCCGAGACTGCCGTAGCCGCCGAGCGTCGTGCTGAAGATGGCGTAGTTGTAGATCGCCAGACCGAGCCCGGCGATTCCGGGCAGCGCGGCATAGTAGAGCGCGCGCCAACGCTGATGGACGACGAGGAACAGGAACACCAGGCCAGCCAGCACGGCGGTCTGCGGCCGATTGGCCACCGACACCGCCGCCACCGCGCCGGCGGCGAGCAGCGCCAGCCGCGTCGGCGACGGCGCGATCAGGATGAGGCAGAGCAGCGCCAGCGTCACCTGCGCCAGCGCGTGCGCCCACAGCGCCTGACTCGAGATCGACCAGGCGCTGGTGCCGATGCCGTACAGCAGGGTCAGGGCCACCGCCCAGCGCCAGGTGGCCAGACGGCGCAGCACCAGGAAGACGACGACCGCCGAGAGCGCGGTCAGCGCCGCCGCGGCAACCCGCTCCATCACCACCTCGAGGACGCGCGCCCGCACGTCGTCGTAGTCGATGTGGGCGCGCGCCAGCCACCAGGCCGGCAGCACGTACAGCGGCGTGGCGACGATCGCCGTCGCGATCGGGGTCACCGAATAGATGTGCCCGCCGTGCGCGTGGACGAAGTACGGCAGCGTGCCCCGCTCGCCGCGCTCCCACGTGAACTCGTCGAGATCGAGATTGCCCTCGCGCAGCAGACTGAACGGCAGCCGCCGGGTCGGCACGCTGTCGCCGGCGCCGCGAACACGGAAGTTGAGCGTGTACAGCGCGAAGAGGAGCACGAAGATGCCGAGCGCCAGGATCCACGGCGCAGGCCCGTGGTCGATGACGGGCCCCGGCCCCGCCACGCGCGGGGGGGACGTCGAGCGGGCGCGCGCGCGGACAGCCATGCGGCGCCGATGCTGCCCCGCCGCCCCGAGCCGAGCAAGCGCGCGCGGCGCGCGTCCCTTGCCGCGATCGCCCTGCGCGCTACACGGAACCCATGCGCGCCATGCTGCTCGCTGCCCCCGCCCCGGTCGAGACGGCGCCGCTGCGCCTCGCCGACCGGCCGATCCCCGATCCCGGGCCCGGCGAAATCCGCGTCCGGGTGCACCTGTGCGGCGTCTGCCGCACCGACCTGCACGTCGTCGAGGGCGACCTGCCGCCGCAGCGTTCGCCGATCGTGCCCGGCCATCAGGTCGTGGGCACGGTGGACGCGCTGGGGGCTGGTTGCACCCGCCTCGGGCGCGGCCAGCGGGTCGGCATCGCCTGGCTGCGCGCCACCTGCGGCACCTGCACCTTCTGCCGACGCGGCGCGGAGAACCTGTGCCCGAACGCCCGCTTCACCGGCTGGCACGAGCACGGCGGCTACGCGGAGTATGCCGTGGTGCGCGAGGACTTCGCCTACGCACTGCCCGAGACGATCAGCGACGCGGAGGCGTCGCCGCTGCTCTGCGCCGGCATCATCGGCTACCGCGCCCTGCGCCGGGCCAACATCGAGCCCGGCTGCCGGCTCGGGCTGTATGGATTCGGCGCCTCGGCGCACATCGCGATCCAGGTCGCGCGCCACCTCGGCTGCCGGGTCTTCGTCATGACCCGCGAGGCGCGTCACCGCGCGCTCGCCGCCGCGCTCGGCGCCGAGTGGACCGGCGGCGCCACCGAGGCGCCCCCCGAACCGCTCGACAGCGCCGTGCTCTTCGCCCCTGCGGGCGAGCTCGTGCCGCCGGCCCTGGCCGCGCTCGATCGTGGCGGCACCCTGGCGCTGGCCGGCATCTACCTGACCCAGGTGCCGCCGCTCGACTACCAGCGCCACCTCTTTCACGAACGCACGCTGCAGAGCGTCACCGCCAATACCCGCCAGGACGGCATCGAGCTGCTGCGCGTCGCCGCCGAGATCCCGATCCGCCCACGCACCGTGCCGTTCCCTCTCGAGCAGGCGAACGAGGCCCTGCGGCAACTGAAGCACGACGGCTTCGAAGGCGCCGCGGTGCTGCAGGTGGGGTGAGCGCGCCGCAGCCGGCGGCCCAGCGCTCGTGGCGTCGCCGCGCGCAGCGCGGATCGACGATCAGCGGCCGGCGCAGCAGCGGGCCGCTGCCGAGTCCGCCGCGAACAGCAGCGCCAGGAGCGCCGCGCTGACGGCCAGCCCGCGCGTCGCCGCCGGCGAGAGACGGAGACAGCGTTGTCCCACCGTTCCCGCCTGCGGCACCCAGCGGGCCGCGACCCTCAGCCGCGCCCGGCCGCGCGCCAGCGCTCGAGGCGCTCGGCGAACGGCCGCACCAACGGATGCCGCGGACCGAGCAGGGCGACGCCGGCGATCAGGATCGGGATGCCCGGGATGACCGGCAGCACGCAGCCGAGGACGCCGATGGCGACGAGCACGATGCCGGCCACCACCCGCGCCGCCTGCCACAGGATCGCCAGGCGGCCGCGGATCGCCGGCCACGAATGGTCGGGCGGCGCGTCGGGATCGAAGGACGGGTGCTCGGTCGTCATGACGTCTCGAGATCGCCGCGAGCCTACCCGGCCATCGCCGCGATCGGCAATGAGATAATTCCGCGCCGCCAGCTCGATCCTACCGATGCCAGCGGGGAATGAAAGCGTCACCAGATGAACGGCGCATCGCCGCCAACGGACCTGGAGCTCCACGCCCTTCTCGACGAGACGGAGCCCGATTCACACGGAGGCACGGAGCAAGCAGGAGCGCAGGCGGAGGCACCGTCCCGATGCGCGCCGCGACTGGACGCGCCGACGGCCGGGATCGGGACGGCGTTCTCCGCGCCTCCGTACCTCCGGGTGAGTGTTTCTCCTGTCACATCGACGCTAGGACGGCGATGCGGCGATCACCTCCTCGCCGAAGCGCCGCACGCGCTCGACCAGCGCCGCGGTGGTCGGCAGCGGCCAGTAGGGGATCAGGCGGTGCACCCCGAGCTCGGCGAATCGCTCGACCGTCTGGCGATCGACCGGCCCACGCGGCGTGATGCTGATCTCGAGCCCGCCGAGCGCCGCCGGACGCGACATCTCGCCGGCGGCGCTGCGCAGGCCGGCGAGGCACTCCGCCGCCTGCCCCAGGTCCATCGAGAACCCGTACCAGCCGTTGCCGTGCGCCACGGCGCGGCGGAAGGCCTCCGGCGTGCTGCCGCCGATGACGATCGGGGGATGCGGCCGTTGCACCGGCCGCGGCTGGGCGTCGATGCCGCGGAAATTGACGAAGCGCCCCTCGTGCAGCGGGCGCTCCGCCGTCCACAGCGCGAGGATGGCCTCCAGGTAGTCCATCGCCCGAGCCCCTTTGTGCGCGAAGGGAACGCCGAGCGCGTCGAACTCCGGCTTCAGGTAGCCGATGCCGAGCCCGAAGATCAGCCGGCCACCGGACACCACGTCGACGCTCGCCAGCTCCTTGGCGAGCACCAGCGGATTGCGCTGCGGCAGGATGATGATGCCGGTGCCGAGGCGCAGGCGCGTGGTCGCCGTCGCCGCGACGGCGAGCGCGACGGCGGGATCGAGGAGCGGCGTCTGGGGCGGCAAGGGCGAGGGCGCGACCTGGGGATCGGGCAGCACCACGTGCTCACCCGTCCAGACCGACTCGAACCCCGCCGCCTCCGCCTCTCGTGCGACGTCCGCCGCGGTCAGACCACTGGCGCACGGACCGATGTTGATGCCGAACAGACCGAAACGCATGCACACCTCCGAGGCCGGACGAATGGGGGACAGGCCGTGCCCGACCGTCCGGGCGGCCGTCGGGCGCCGCCCTGCGTCGCGCATCCGCAGGGGGCTCGCCCCGTAGCGTAGCACGGGAGCGCGATATAGGGTGCGCGATCGTCACATGCGCTGCTCCGCATCGACCCGTGCCCTGGCGTTCGCGCTGGCGCTGCTCTGCATCGCCGGCGGGCCGCCGCCGGCGCGCGCCGGCGAGACCGCCAGTCCGACCACCGATCTGGAGGTCATTCCGCTCGACGAGCACGCGTTCGAGCTCGAAGCCCACGAGGCTCCGGCCGGCTTCCCCGATCCACTGGAGACCACCAACCGCAAGACGCTGTGGTTCGATCAGCAGCTCGACCGCTTCCTGATCGATCCGCTCGTCCGCGGCTACCAGTTCATCGTGCCGCCGCCGGGACGGCGGGCGGTCCGGCGCTTCACGCTCAACATCAACTCGGTCTCGATCCTGATCAACGACCTGCTGCAGCGCGAGTGGGGCGACGCCTGCGTCACCACCGAACGCTTCGCGATCAACTCGACGATCGGCCTCGCCGGCCTCTTCGATCCGGCGGCCGCCCTCGGCATGGAACGCCACCACTCCGACTTCGGCCAGACCCTGGCGCTGTTCGGCGTCGGCAGCGGCCCGTATCTCGTGCTGCCGTTCTTCGGCCCGTCGAACGCCCGCGACTCGAGCGGCACGGTCGTCGACTTCTTCCTCCAGCCGATGCTCTACATCCTGCCGTTCGCGCAGCTCTTCGTGTACGAAGGCTCGCTCGGCCTGTCGTCCGGCCTGGCGGCGCGCGACGCGTACAGCGAGGGCATCGCCGCGCTGCGCTCGTCGTCGGTGGACTACTATTCGGCGCTGCGCAACGCCTACTACCAGACCCGCACCGCCGAGGTCTGGGATCGCCGCGCCGCGCACCGCGAGATCGCCGACGACGCGCAGGCGCCCTGACCGCCAGCCTCGAGATCAGCCCGAAGGCGCGCAGACGCGGAGTGGCGCAGGACTCCACGCCTCGTTCCGGTGCCGCCGACGCGATCGACCATGGGCGGCTCGCCGCTGCCGTCGGACGACATCCTCCCCCAGATCGAGGTCAGTTCGTGATCTTCCCCGACGCGTAGTCGGCGACCTTGGCGTCGACCGTCTGCACCAGCTTGTCGAAGCCGTCGCGCTTGAGCACCGAGGAGTAGTCGGAGCGCCGCAGGGCGAGCTCGCTCACCGTGCCCTTGTTGTAGATGTCGACGATCTTCCATCCGCCGTCGCTCTGCCGCAGGCGGTAGGTGAGCTGGACGTTCTCGGCGTCGGGACGGTCGAGCACGGTCTTCACGAACACCGTGTCCTGTGCCGCCGGCTCCTCGCCCAGGGTCTTGAACTGCTCACCGCCCCAGCCGGTGAAGCGGCCGGCATAGGTGGCGACGGTGATGCGCTCGAAGGCGTCGCGCCACCGCGCCTGATCGGCGGCGCTCAGATCCTTGCCGTCCGGCCCGAGGACGAACCTGGCCATGAAGTCGAGGTCGAAGCTCGTGTCGACGGCCGGCTTGATGCGGTCATAGCGGCCCTGGTAGCCGAGCGCCGCCGCGTCCTTCATGGCGCCGAGCAGCGTCGCGTGCAGGTGCTCGACCACCGCCGCGGCGCCGCTGTCCGCCGCCGCCGAGGTCGCGCAGAGCACGCCCAGCAGCAGGACCGTCGCCCCTCGCAACATCCTCATCACCTCGCAGCCCTGGGCGGCGCCGGCGCGTCCGTGCTCACAGCGGTGTCCTATGACAGCGGAGGTGAAATAGCCAGGTGATCGCCGGGGTTGACGAACCCGGCCGCATGCCGTCCTATGAAGAGCCTCCCACGGGCTGAAGGAGAGACGATGGCGGAGCACATCACCCACGACCCGATCTACAATACGGTGGACCGCGACGCCTTCCCCGCGCTGATCGAGGTCGACCGCTACGGCGAGCGCACCGACGCCTTCGACAAGATCGTCTCCGCCACCAACGACCACTTCTGGGATCCGACCGACGCCGCCTACGTCGATTTCACCCAGCCCTTCGACCTCGCCAACGAGACGCTGATGCCGCGCTCGATGGTCATCGAGCTCAACTGCGCCGTCGCCGACCGCCTCGACGAGGGGCAGAAGGTCCGCATGGCGAACGAGAACACGCACTTCATGCTCTCCAGCATTCTGCACGGCGAGCAGGGCGCGCTGTCGCTGTCGGCGAGCCTGTGCCTGATCCTCCGCGACCCGGGCGCCCAGGAGTACGCCGCCAACCAGGCGCGCGAGGAAGCGCGCCACGTCACCGCCTTCGCCCGCTACATCGAGCAGCGCTGGGGGAGGCCGCTGGCGGTCGGGACGACCCTCAAGAACCTGATGACCGAGCTGGTGCTGGCGCCGGAGGTCTACAAGAAGCTCGTCGGCATGCAGATGTTGATCGAGGGCCTGGCGATGGGCGCGTTCGCCACCATCCACTCGCGCACCCACGATCCGCTGCTGCGCCGCCTGGTGCAGATGGTGATGACCGACGAGGCCTTCCATCACAAGTTCGGCAAGATCTGGGCCGACCGCACGGTGCCGAAGCTGAGCGAAGAGGAGCACGAGAAGGTCGAGGCGTGGGCGGCGCGCTGCTTCGAGACGCTGCTCTTCAACCTCGTCAACTCGGAACAGAAGCAGGCGATCTATGCCCAGTTCGGGCTCGACTGGCAGTGGGTGCGGAGCGCCGTCCTGGAGGCTTTCACCGACGCCGACCGCCGTCGCCTGATGACCGAGAGCACCAACATCTTCCGCGTCCTCATCAAGACCCTGCTCAAGGCCGGCATCATCACCGACCGCACCCGGCCGATGTACGCGGCGTGGGTCGACATGGACGAGCTGGCGCGGGAGCCCGACGAAGTGGTGGGCAGCGACGTCGCCGAGGAGGGCATCGCCCACCTGCGCGAGATCAACAAGAACCGCCGGAAGATCGGCAGGGCGTTGCGCCACGCCAACTGAGCCGGAGGATCCGACGACGCCATGAGCACCGCACTGGCCGTTCCCCTGTCCCGCCTGGAGCCCGACGAGGTCGAAGCGCTCCTCGCCGCCGGCACCCGCCGCACCTTCCGCGTCGACGAGACGGTGCTGCAGCAGGGCGTCACCGATCCGACGCTCTACATCGTCACCCAGGGCATCCTGCACGTCCGCCGCCAGGCGGAGGGCCGCCAGGTGCTGCTCGGTCGCATCGAGCCGGGCGGCTTCTTCGGCGAGATCAGCCTGTTCGACCCCGGCCCCACCACCGCCGCCGTCGTCGCCGCCACCAACGGCGAGTTGGTGCGACTGTCGCGCAACCAACTCCAGGACTTCGCCCAGCGCAGCCCGGCGATCGTCGTCAACGTCCTGGTCGGCCTGCTCGAGGGCATGGCGCAGCGTCTGCGCCGCACCGACGAACGGCTGGTGGAGGCGATCTTCTGGGGCGGCCTGAAGCGGTAGCGGTCAGCCCCCGGCAGGTCGTCTGGCCGGCGGCCGACCGGCCGCCGGCGACCGCACCGCGATCCGGTAGTTCCCGAAACGGTCGAGCGTCGCCACCTGTCCGGGGTGGACGACGATGGTCGTGAACGGCTCCTCGATGATCGCCGGACCGCGGAGGCGGTGGCCGACCCGCACCCGGGGACCGTCGTAGATCGCGGCGTCGACGAACCGGCCGCCGAAGTAGGCCCGACGCCGCCCCTTGCGCGGCGGTTTCGAGGACGACCGGCCGATGCGCGGCAGCCGCGGCTTCTCGGTGACGCCGACCAGTGTCAGGCGGAGGCCGCGCAGGATCGGCTGCTCGTCGCGCGAGGCATAGGTGTGCAGCTCCTCGTGCAGGGCGTGGAACCGCTCGACCGTCGCCGCGAGATCGCGCGCCGTCAGCGTGCCGCTCGCCGCGGCCAGCGGCACCGCCATGTCGAACGTCTGCCCCGGGTAGCAGAGCTGCATCGACCGCCGCACCTCGAGCCGCGCGTGCTGGCCGCGACGGCTGCCGAGGACGCGCCTGGCCGCCGCTTCCATTTCGGCGAACAGCGCGTTGACGCGCGCCAGGTCGACCGCGCCGACCGGCGCGATGTAGGCGCGCATCTCGTCGATGAGGTGATCCGAGAGCTGCAGCCCGAGGGCCGAGAACGCCGGCGCCAGCTTCGGCACCAGCACCTCGCCGATGCCCAGCTCCTCGGCCTGCGCCGTCGCGTGCACTGGTCCGTTGCCGCCGTACGCCACCATCGTCAGCCGCCGCGGATCGACGCCGCGCGCCGCGGCGACGCGGCGGATGGCGTTCGCCATGTGCGCGTTCACCAGACGATAGATGCCCTGCGCCGCCTCCACCCAGCCGATGCCGAGGGGCCGCGCCACCTGCGCCTCCAGCGCCTCGCGCACCCCGGCGGGGTCGAGCGTCATGCGCCCGGCGCAGAAATCGCCCGGGTTGAGATAGCCGAGCAGCAGGTTGGCGTCGGTCACCGTCACCTCGCGGCCGCCGCGGCCGTAGCAGATCGGCCCCGGCTGGGCGCCGGCGCTGCGCGGCCCGATCTGCAGCGCGCCCTCGACCACCGACGCGATCGAGCCGCCGCCGGCGCCGATCGAGTGGATGTCCACCATCGGCAGGCCGATGAGATAACGGTGGTGCCAGTTCCACCCCGCCGTCACCTCCGGCTGGCCGCCGCGGATCAGGCAGATGTCGTAGCTGGTGCCGCCCATGTCGGCGCAGACGAACCCGTCGATGCCCGCCTGCCGGCCGACCGCGCAGGCGGCGATCACGCCGCCGGTCGGCCCGGAGCTCAGCGTCGTCACCGGCCGGCGGGCGATGTACTCGGGCGTCATGATGCCGCCGTTCGACTGCATCACCAGCAGCGCCCGCGCGTAGCCCGCGCCCCGCAGGCGATCCACCAGCCGCTGCAGGTAGCGCTGGATCTTCGGCCCGACGTAGGCGTTCACCAGCGTCGTGCTGGTGCGCTCGAACTCGGGCGCCGACGGCATCACCTCGTGCGACAGCGAGACGTGGAGCTGCGGGCATTCCTCGGCGGCGATCTCGCGCACCCGACGCTCGTGCGCCGGGTTGACGAAGGAGAACATGAACACCACCGCCAGCGACTCGGTGCCGAGCTGCACCAGCCGTCGCAGCGCGGCGCGCACCGCCGCCTCGTCGAGCGGCGTCACCACCTGCCCCTCGAAGTCGAGCCGCTCGGGCACGCCGATCCGCCGCCGGCGCAGCGCGATGGGCGGCGGCGGCGGCAGCGCCGGATTCCAGATGTCCTCCTTGAAGCCGCGCCGCAGCTCGATCTCGTCGCGGTGCCCGGCGGTGGTGATCAACCCGGTCACCGCCCCGCTCATCTCGATCATCGTGTTGTCGGCGGTCGTCGTGCCGTGGACGATGGCGCTGGTCTTCGCCAGCAGCGCGCCGAGGGCCACGCCCTCGCCCGCGGCGAGCAGACCAATGCCGTCCAGCACCCCACGCGATTGATCGTCCGGCGTCGTCGGACTCTTGGCGAGCGCGATCGACCCGTCCGGCCGCGCCAGCACGAGATCGGTGAAGGTGCCACCGACGTCGATCCCGATGCGGTAACTCATGCGAAGCCACTAATGAACACGAAGGCACACGAAGGCACACAAAGGCGTGCGGGTCGCGATGGCGATTCCAGGTCGAACGCGTTTGTGTTCATTGCGGCCCTTCGTGTTCATTCGTGGGTTCTTCGCTCCGCGCGCAGCGCGCTCGTCGCGGCGTGGTCGATGGCGAGGTCGAGCGCCGCCAACGAGCCGGTGAGGACGACGCCGTAGTCGCGGCGCGCGCCTTCGACGGAGACGTACTCGTCGAGGACGTCGTCGAGCACCGCCTGCGGATCGCGCGCCAGCGGATCGCCCCAGCCGCCGCCCCCGCCGTAGCGGTACTCGTAGCGGTCGCCCGTCTCGTGCGGGACGTAGAACGCGGTGGTCTCGACCACCTGCTCGCGGGGGCTCCCGGCGCACAGCGTCAACTCGTTGGGCGCGCCGTTGCCGCCGCCGGCGATGCCGGGCATCGGGTACTTGCGGCCGACCACGTAGGTGTAGATCTGCGACGGCGCCAGGATCTGCTTCACGTAGCGCGTGCCCGGACAGCCGCGCCACTGGCCGGGACCGCCGGTGTCGGTGGCGTAGTCGCGCGCCAGGTGGCGCACCGGGAAGATACTCTCGTTGATCTCGCCGGTGGCGCGGATGAGGTTGCCGAAGCTGACGTTCATCGCCCCCCAACCGTCCTGCCCCTTCACCGCGCCGCAGTAGGCGCCGAAGGTGTCGACCGAGTGGTCGATGAAGAGCTGGCCGGTGCGCGGGTGGGTGCCGAAGATCACCGTCGGCATGCCCATCTTGTAGATCTGCGGGCAGCAGCGCTCCGGGATCACCTGCTCCAGCGCCTTGGCGATCGCCTCGCCAACCTCGGTGCCGGGGTGGTGCGTGCCCGCCGCCACCGACTTGTTGGGCGGCGGGTTGAGGCAGCAGCCCTTGGGAACGATCAGCTCGATCGAGTCGAAGAACCCCTCGTTCTTGGGGATCGACGGGTCCATCATCGTGGCGATCTGCGCCACCACGTAGCCGCGGGTGTTGCCGAAGGTCGAGTAGGCAGCGAGGTTCTCGCGCGTGTCAGAGCCGGTGAAGTCGACCGTGAGGCGGTCGCCCTTGACCGTCACCTTGCAGTGGATGTGGATGTCCTTGTTCCCCTTCGGATCGTGATCGACGTACGCATCCGACTCGTAGGTGCCGTCCGGCCACGAGGCGACCTCGGCGCGGAAGCGGCGCGCCGCGTAGTCGATCATGTACTGCGCCGCCCCGCGCACGGCGGCGACGCCATGGCGCTCGATCACCTCCTGCAGGCGGCGGGCGCCGAGTTGGGCGGCGCCGACCTGCGCCCGCAGGTCGCCCACAAAGGTCGGGGTGCGGTTGTTCACCTTCATGAAGTAGGTGATGTCCTTCCGTTCGACGCCCTTCTCGAAGATCTTCACCGCCGGGAAGCGCACGCCCTCGGCCCAGATGTCGCCGGCGTCCACGTTGTACCCGCCCGGCATGCCGCCGCCGGTGTCGGCATGGTGGCACTGGATGGAGGCGATCAGCACCAGCTCGCCCTGGTGAAACACCGGCGCGAAGATGTTGTAGTCCGGCAGGTGGCCGCCGCCGTGGTAGGGATCGTTGGCCACCAGCACGTCGCCCGCGTAGAGGCCGTCGACGCCGAAGAACTCGAGCGCGAAGCGCACCGGCAGCGTCGAGCTGAGCATGAACTGCGGGATGCCGACCGACAGCGCCGCCAGCGCGCCGCGGCCGTCGAGAATGGTGGCGTTGCGCTCGTTCGACTGGTTGAGGATCGGCGTCGTCGCCGTCAGGCTGACGTGGGTCGCCATCTCGTAGCAGATGGTCTCCATGCAGCCGCGGATGATCTCCGCGGTGACGGCATCGACCGCCGGCTTGCGCACCGCCGCCTTCTTCTTCCGCGTCACTGGTCGCTGTGGCTTGCGTCGCGAAGCGATCGCCATGTCGATTCCCATTCTCACCGCAGAGGCGCGGAGACGCGGACATCTCCGTGTCTCTGCGCCTCTGCGGTGAAATCGTCTTCAGGCCCTCTTCCAGCGCACCAGCGCGGTGTCGTCGCTCACCTTGTCGAACACCACCTCGACCGGCATGCCGATGTGGATCTCCTGGTTCGGCGTGCCGACGAGATTGCCGTGCAGGCGCGGTCCTTCGTCGAGCTGGATGATCACGACGTTGTACGGCGCGTCGGGATTGAATGCCGGATGCTGCGACTGGTGCACGACGACCCAACTGTACACCGTGCCGCGGCCGCTCAACGCCACCCACTCGGCGGCCTCGGACAGGCAGCGGGGGCAGAGGAGCGAGGGCGGAAAGCGAACGTGGCCGCAGCCGCCGCACCGCTGCATCCGCAGCTCGCCCCTGAGCGCCGCCTCCCAGAACGGCGCGCTGTCCTCGCTCGGACGCGGCAGCGGCTTCTCGATGGCGCCGAACATCGCTCCTCCTAGTCGCGCCCGAGCAGGAGGGCGCTGTAGCTGACCGTCGGCGGCGCCTCGTGCGGCGCGCCGCCGTAGCCGGTGACCAGGCAGAGCTCGCAGTCGGGCACCTGTCGCGCCGCCGCGGTGCCGCGCACCTGGCGCACCGCCTCGCGGATGTGGCCGAACCCGGAGAGGTGGCCCTCGGAGATCAGCCCGCCGGCGGTGTTGCACGGCAGGCTGCCGCCATGGGTGACCTGGCCGGCCTCGACGAAGGCGCCGGCCTCGCCCGGGGCGCAGAAACCGTAGGCGACCAGGTCGTGCATGACGCGCGGCGTGAAGGCGTCGTAGAGCTGCGCGCAGTCGACGTCCGCCGGCTGCACGCCGGCCATCGCGTACACCTGGTCGGCAGCGCGGCTGCCGGAGAGGCGCTCGGGGTCGCGGCCGTTGGGATGGATGATCTCGGTGGCGTGCGTCTGCCCGGCACCGAGGATGCGCGCCGGCTTCTGCTTGAGATCGCGGGCGCGCTCCAGCGAGGTCACGATGCAGGCGCCGCCGCCATCGGTGTTCGGACAGCAGTCGAAGAGACGCAGCGGCTCCACCACCCAGCGCGAGGCCAGGTACTGCTCGAGGGTCATCGGCTTCTGCATCTGCGCCTCGGGGTTGTCGCGCGCGTGCGCCCGCCAGGTGACGGCGATCTGCCCGTACTGCGCCTCGGTGTAGCCGTGCTCGTGCATCTGCCGGCGCTTGATGTGGCCCATCAGGGTGAGCGCGCCGACGTCGCCGTACGGGACCTGGAACTCCGAGCCGAAGAGCTGCATGGCGACGCCCTGCGGCCAGTTCTGGGTCGCGAAGCAGCACAGCACCGCCGTGCAGTAGCCGGCATCGATCGCCGCCATCGCCGTCTGCACCGAGCCGCAGGCGGTGGCGCCGCCGAGGTCCATGGTGGCGGAGAACGTCGGCTCGAGGCCGAGGTAGCCGGCGACCCGCGCCGCCCAGCCGTGCTGCTCGCCCATGATCGCCGGCATCATCACCAGAACGCCGTCGATGGCGTCGCGGCCGATGCCCGCATCCTCGATCGCCCGCTTGCTCGCCTCGAGGGTGAAGCCCATCGTGCTCACCCCCTGCAGCTTGCCGAAACGCGACGTGCCCACGCCGACGATCGCATACCTGCCGCTGACGCTGCTCATCCCCCCACTCCCGGATTCAATCAAACGACCTAGCCAGTTGCCTGGGGGGAGGCCGCAAAGTCAAGGAACGGGACGCGGAGGTAACGCGTCACGCGGGGGCGCAGAGGCGCGCAAGCCAGAAGACGACCCCCTGTCAGGCTCGTCCGCGCGTCGCCCCTCGGCGTCCCGGCATCGAAATCATCGGGCCCGGCTCCCACGGGCGCGTCCGCGCTACTTCTTCGGTGCGGCAGCGTTTGCCGCCGGTTCCGGTGCGGCGGGTGCGCCGCTGACGGTGACCTGGGGGCGCAGTTGCTCGAGCATCTTGTCGCCGACGCCGCGCACCAGTCTGAGGTCGTCGACGCTCTTGAACTGACCGTTCTTGTCGCGGTGCTCGACGATCGCCTGCGCCTTGGCCGGGCCGATGCCCTTCAAGGTCGCGAGCTCAGCCGCCGAGGCGGTGTTGATGTTGAGCGGGGTGGTGCCGGCGAACAGCGGCGACGCGGCGCACAGCGCCAGCGCCGCGAGCATCGCCGTCACGGTACGCGTGATGGGTCCTGCCATGGGTTCCTCCTCCTGTCTCGGCCGGCGCGCAGGCGCCGGTCTGGTGGTGTGGGCCCGTGGGAGCCGGGTGCCCGTGGCGTAGCGCGCCGCGCCCTGGCATGTAAAGATGCTTTCTATCATTGATATCTATTATTTTGACTGCACGACTGCTGACTGACGAACGGCTGCGCGACATGGCTGCACCGCCGCCAACTCCCCTCTACTGGCTGGTTCTCGGGCTGCTGCTCGGCCAGCTCGCCGGCGCGCAGGGGCCGACGCTGCCGTGGATGGTCGCCGCGGCCGCGATGGCGCTCGGCGTCGGGCTGGCGGCCCGGCGCCGCCGGCTGCTGCCGGCGGCTCTGACTGCCGCTGCCTTCGCGCTCGGCCACTGCCAGGCCCAGGCGGTGCTGCGGCGCGGCGATGCTCCGGACGACGTCGGGGCGCTGCGCGGGGCGCGCGCCTGGATCCGCGGCGTGGTCGTCGATGCCGCGCCAATCGGCGCCGCCGGCCAGCGCCTGATGGTCGACGTCCACGCCGCCCGCCGCGGCGCCGACTTCCAGCCGGCGCGCGGCGGCCTGCAGGTGCGCATCGACCACCCCGCCCTCGCCTGGCGGCGCGGCGACGGCATCGAGGCGCTGCTCGCGCCGCGCCCGCCGCGCAACTTCGGCAACCCCGGCGAGCTCGACTATCGCGCCTATCTCCAGCGCCGCGGCGTCACCGCCACCGCCGTCGCGCGCGACGACCGCGGCTGGCAACGCACGCCCGCGGACGACGACTGGCGGGCGCCCTTCGACCGCTGGCGCGCGGCGACCGCGGCCGCCGTCTCCGCGACCCTGCCGCCCGCCGACGCGGCGATCGCGCGGGCGCTGCTGATCGGCGACACGAGCGGGCTCGACGATGCGCAGCGGGCGCGCTACGCGCGCGCCGGCGTCAGCCACGTGCTGGCGATCTCCGGTCTGCACGTCGGCCTGGTCGCCGCCGCGGCCTACGCGGCGGCGCGCTGGCTGCTGGCGCGCAGCGAGCGCCTGCTGCTCACCGCCAGCGTACCGAAGCTGGCGATGGCGGGCAGCCTCGTCCCGCTCGCGCTCTACGGCGCCATCGCCGGCAGCAGCGTCGCCACCATGCGCGCCGAGCTGATGGCGGCGCTGGTCGCGGGCGGCCTGCTGCTCGACCGGCCGCGGGAATGGCTGGCGCCGGTGAGCGCGGCCGCCGGCCTGATCCTGCTCGGCCGGCCCGGCGCGGCGGCCGACATCTCCTTCCAGCTCTCGTTCGTCGCCGTGCTCGCGATCGTGCTCGGCGTGCCGCGGCTCACCGCCTGGTGGGACGCCTGGGAGGAAGCCCGCCTGCTCCGTCTGCGCAGCCCGCACTGGCGTTGGCTGCGCTGGCTGGTGCTGTCGCAGGCGGTCACCGCCTGCGCGGTGGTGGCGACCGCGCCGCTCACCGCCTGGCACTTCAACCAGGTCTCGCTGGTGGCGCCGCTGGCCAATCTGGTGGTCGTGCCGCTGCTCGGGATCCTCACCGTCGCCGTCGGCCTGATCGGCACCGTCGCTGTCGCGCTGTGGCCGGCCGCGGCGCCGCCGCTGTTCTGGCTCGTCGGCATCGCCATTCGCGTCGCCGATCTCGGTACCGCCTGGCTCGCCGGCTGGCCGGGAGCGGCGGTGCGCGTCCCGACGCCCAGCCTGCTCGAGTTGGCGCTGGTGTATGCCGCGCTGGGCGGGTGCCTGCTGCGGTCGCGCCGCTGGCGCGCCTGGGTGGTCGGGCTCGCGCTCGGCGGTCTCGCCGTCGATGCCGCGGCCTGGGCGGTCGAGCGCCGCGCCGCCGGCGTGTTGCGGGTGACCTTCGTCTCGGTCGGCCAGGGCGACTGCACGGTGATCGAATTCCCCCGGCGGCAGGTGTGGGTGGTCGACGGCGGCGGGCTGGCGGGATCGCGGCTCGACGTCGGCGAGCGCGTGGTGGCGCCGGCGCTCTGGCGGCGCAAGATCCTGCGCCTCGACGCGCTGGTGCTCTCGCACGCCGACTACGACCACGCCGGCGGCCTCACCTTCCTGACCGAGGCGTTCGCGCCGCCGCGACTGTGGTGGAACGGCCAGCCGGGGCGGGGCGCCGGATTCGCGGCCCTGCAACGGGCACTGCGCCGCGGCGCCGTCGCGCGCGAACAGCCGGCGCCCGGACACACGGCGCGCATCGACGGCGTCACGGTGCGCGTCCTCCATCCCGCGGCGGACGACGCCGGCGGCGACAACGACCGCTCGCTCACCCTGCAACTGCGCTTCGGGCCGACCGCGGTGCTGCTCCCCGGCGATCTCGAGGCGGCGGGCGAAGCGGCGCTGGTGGCGCGCTGGGGCGCGGGACTGCGCAGCACCATCCTCAAGGTGCCGCACCACGGCAGCGCGACATCCAGCACCCCGGCGTTCCTCGACGCCGTCGCGCCGCGTCTCGCCGTCGTCTCCGCCGGCGCCGACAACCGCTTCGGCTTTCCCGCGCCCGCCGTCGAGCGCGCCTATCGGGAGCGCCGCGCCGCGCTGTGGCGGACCGACCGCGACGGCGCCGTCGCGGTCGTCATCGACGCCGACGGCGCCGTCGCGGTGCGCGGCGGAGGCGGGCGCGCGGCCGCGCTCGCGCCCCTCCCGCCGTCGCTTGACAGTCAGAAAAGCGGAAGCCTAAAAGGCGGCGTCGCTGATCCTGAGTGACGTCGGCGCGCGCGCAACAACGCGCGGGGACGGTGGGGCACCAGGCCGACGACTCGGGCGGCTCTGCGCGCGGTACGGGTCGAAAGGAGGGGGGAAATGGTGAGACGGCAAGCCTGGCTGGCATGGCTGGCGGGCGGCGTGGCACTCCTGCTCTCCAGCGGCGCGCGCGGCATCTACCTCGACGAGGCGCAGAACATCACGCTGCGCGGCCGCATCTACAGCCAGTTCTCGGTGCGCAGCGAGGACTCCCAGGTCTTCACCTTCCCGGAGACGTTCACCGGCCAACTGGTGCAGAACCGCAACTTCTTCAATCCCGAGGTCGACGCCAAGCTGACCTCGTACTTCAACTGGATGAACGGCTCGTGGGCGGACTTCATGACGCCCGACGATTTCCGCTTCCGGATCGCCGCCTGGGCCTTCTACGACGGCATCTACGACTACGGCTCGGCGCAGTTCGACCGCCAGCAGGCGCAAATGAACAGCACGTTCAACAACGCCGTGCCGCCGATGACGCCGCGCACCAACGGCTGGTACGCCCGCGGCGCCAGCATCAAGCTGCCGAAGACCGCGACCAGCGCGACCAGCTTCGGCCAGGTCTTCGACGGCTACAGCGAAATGGTGCCGCGCGACATCTACGCCCACCAGGCGCGCGTCAACGAGCTCTACCTCAGCTATTCGAAGGGACCCTTCTTCCTCCGCTTCGGCCGCCAGAGCATCTCCTGGGGCGAGTCGGACACCATCGCCCTGCTCGACCAGAGCAACCCGTTCGACATCACCATCGCGGCGCCGGGCCTGTTCGAGGACATCGACGAAGCGCGCATTCCGCTCTACACGCTGCGCACCAGCTACAACCTGTTCGACGTGCTCGGTCCCCTGTCGAGCGGCTTCGTCGAAGGCTACTGGGTGCCCGGCTTCATCGACAACACCACCGCCCAGGTGCCGTTGATCGCCGGCGTCAGCCCCTACTCGCCGCGCGGCATCGATCCGCAGAAGCAGGCGGGGTTGCCGGGCGGCGTCTTCCCGCCGACGTTCCAGTTCCTGTACTTCGACCACACCCTGCCGCAGGACATCTCCAGCAGCCGCTGGGGCATCCGGCTGCAGAGCGTCGTCGATCGCTTCCTGACCCTGCAGACCTGGGTCTACCGCACCTACCCGCAGGGTCCGACGCCGGTGAAGCTCGGCTTCCAGGAGAGCCCGAACACGCCGGTACGGATCAACGGCACCAACTTCTTCCCGGTCATCCTCGAGCACAAGCCGGTGATGGTCTACGGCCTGGCGGGCACGTTCTTCTCCGAGTGGCTGGACGGCATCATCCGCCTCAACGCCCAGTTCTTCGAGCACGAGGCCGGCTTCATCCCGCAGAAGAACCTCAACATCTGTCCCCAGGACCAGCAGCACCCGGGGCAGTGCGCGCCCTATCCGAAGCGCCCCAACCTGCGCCCCAACGCGATCACCAGCCCGGGCAACATCCCCTACGCCGACGTGCTGCGCTACGAGATCGGCTTCGACCGCTTCTTCTTCGCCCGCTTCCTCAACCCGACCAACAGCTTCGTGCTCAGCAGCTCGATCGTCGGCTCGTGGAACGCGTCGGCGGACAACGGCGACCCCGCGAAGCACTTCCGCATGCAGGGCCAGCTCAAGCCGGGCCCGGTCTGCTTCCAGGGCAACGGGCAGGGACAGTGCAACGTCTTCCGCCAGCGCGGCAACTTCCAGAACGACTACGTCAACGCCTACGAGGCCGACGCGCAGGGGCAGATCACCATGCAGACGGACTACCTGCACGGCCGCCTGTCGCCGCGCCTCACGTACATCCAGTTCGTCCGCGGCACCGCCGCCCTGCACCCGACGCTAACCTATCGCTGGAACGACTGGCTCCTGTTCCAGGCCGACTACGTCTACATCTCGGGCGCCTACCAGTCGGTCGGCTTCTTCCGCGACCGCGACCAGGCGTCGTTCCGCGTCACGTACCAGTTGAATTGACCCGGAGGGCCGCGCGCTGCGGTGGATGGCAACGGGCGCTGAAGTCCCTCGCCTCGTCCCATCCTGCGACGGCCGCGCGGGAGCGCGGCCCTCCAGCGAAGACGGCGTCGCATCCCTTCGCGGTTGCACGGCCCCCCGCAGGAGCGCGGTCGTCCAGGGTGTCAGATGCGATTCGCGGCGACGATGTCGGCGATCGTCCGCTGCCAGGCGATCCGCGGCTGCCACCCGGTCGCGGCGCGCAGCGCGGCGGGGCTGCCGACCAGGCGCGCCACTGGCGAGCGACGCTGGCGGTCGGCGGCGGCCACGATCTCGACCGACACCCCGACGGCGGCGATGAGGTCGTCGAGCAGCGAGCGGATCGAGCGGCCGACGCCGGAGCAGACGTTGTACACCGCCCCGCGCCGGCCGCGCTCGGCGATCGCGACGTAGGCGTCGACGACGTCGCGCACGTCGCTGAAGTCGCGCACCGGGTCGAGGTCGCCGACCTCGATCCGCGGCGGCGCCGCGCCGCGCGCCACCGCCAGCAACTGCCGGGCGAAGTCGGCGCTGACGAAGCGCGCATCCTGCCCCGGACCGATGTGGTTGAACGGCCGCACCCGCACGACGTCGAGCCCCATGCCGTCCGCCCACTGCCCGGCCACCACCTCGGCCGCCGCCTTGCTCGCGCCATAGGCGCTGAGCGGCCGCAACGGCACCGATTCGACGATCGGCTGCGCGTCGTCCGCCACCGCGCCGTAGCTGTCCGACGACCCCACCACCAGCACGCGGCAGCGCGGCGCGTGCCGGTGGATCGCGGCGAGCAGGTGCACTACCCCCAGCGCGTTGACGGTGAACACGCCGGCGGGGTCGGCGGCGGCGTCCGGCACGAAGGTGCGCGCCGCGAGATGGAACACCACCTCGGGCGTCACCGCCGCGACGATCGCGGCGACGGCGCCGCCGTCGCTGACATCGAGCGGGCGCAGCGACGCCGCCGCGAGCCCGGCGAGCGCCGGCACGCGGTCGGCGCGGCGCACGGTGCCGTGCACGTCGGCGCCACCGGCCCGCAACCGCGTCGCGAGATGGCGGCCGGCGAAGCCGTCGATCCCGGTGACGAGCGCCCGCATCGCCAGGCTGCCACCCCGCGTCAGCCGCCGGCGCGGCCGTAGCGGTCGGCGAGGCGGACGACGTCGTCGAGCTCCGGGGTCGAAACCTCGAGCACCTGGCAATCGGTGCGCGCCGCCAGACGGTGCACGCGGCCCGGCCAGACGTGCACCCGCTCGCCCGGCTCCAGGCGATGCGTGGTCAGCGCGCCCTCGCTCTCGCCCAGCGTCAGCTCGAGCGTGCCTGCCAGCACGTACAGCGTCTCGTCCTTCTGCCGGTGGTACTGGAGGCTGAGCGACTCGCCGGCGCGGATGTGCAGGATCTTGCCGACGTAGCGGTCGGTGTGGGCCCAGATCAGCTCGTGCCCCCACGGCTTGTCGATCCGCTCGCCGTGGCGGCGCTCGTCGCGACCCATCACGGCCAGTACAGCACCAGCGCCGCGGTGAGGATCCACAGCACGACGCCGAGCAGGAGCGGTTGGTCGGAGAGCAGGAGCTGCGTCGGATTGCCGCCCTCCTCCTTCTGGTGGACGAGGTAGAGGTAGCGGAAGATCCCGAACAGGACGAACGGGATGGTCAGGTACAGCTTGTCGGTGCCGAGCTTCTCCTGCACCTCCGGCGACGCCGTGTAGCTGGCGTACGCCACCACGACGGAGGCGGTCACTACCGACATCATCTGATCGAGGAAGTACGGGCTGTACTCGCGCAGCGCCGCGCGGTGCTCCTCGGCGCGGCCCTCGAGCAGCACCAGCTCGTGGCGCCGCTTGGCGAAGCCGAGGAAGAGCGCCAGCAGGAAGGTGCAGATGATGAGCCACGGCGACACCGGGACGCCGATGACGACGCCGCCCGCCGCGGCCCGGATCACGAAGCCGGTGGCGATCGACATCACGTCGAGGATCACCATCTCCTTGAAGGCGAAGGTGTAGACCACCTGCAACAGCAGGTAGCCGACCGTCAGGACGAGGAAGCCGCTGCCCAGCATCCCCGCGCCGACCAGGCCGGCGGCCATCAGCGCCAGCGACAGCCCGATCGCCACGCCGCGCGACACCCGGCCGGACGGCAATGGCCGGCGCGACTTGAGCGGATGCTGACGGTCGCGCTCGCAGTCGCGCAGGTCGTTCATCACGTAGGCGCCGCTGGCGACGGCGCAGAAGCACACGAACGCCGTCACCACCCGCGCCGAATCGGCCCAGACGAACAGGTGCTTGGAGAAGATCAGGGCCGCGAAGAGCACGGTGTTCTTCGCCCACTGCGTCGGCCGCAGCAACTGCCAGACGTCGCGCACCAGCACCCCGGCCCCGGCGACGGCCCCGCTGCGGGCCTCGAGTTTGCGCGCCTCTTCCAGGTCAGCCCCCGTCCGAGGGTGCAGTACCACGCCGTATGCGCTGAAACCACAGCGACGCCGCGCCCTCGGTGGTTCTCCGTGGCCTCCGTGGTGTAATGCCGGAGCGATGTCCGAATTCCGCTCGGCGCTGCGCAACCCGTGGTGGATCCCGCCGATCCTCGGCGGCGTGCCGGACGTCGAGCCGCGCCTGATCTCGCTGCTCGGACTGGTCGCCCTGGCGCTGTTCTTCGAGCAGTACGACAACTCGATGCTGACGGCGGCGCTGAAGCACATCGCCGCCGACCTCGAGATGCCCGAGAAGGACCTCGGCAGCTTCCTGGCGATGGTGAAGCTCGGCGCGGTGCCGGCGTTCCTCATCGTCCCGTTCGCCGACCGCATCGGTCGCCGCCGCGTCTTCCTCGCCGGCGTGCTGCTGTTCAGCCTCGGCACCCTGGCGACGGCGTTCACCCAGACGGCGCTGCAGTTCGTGCTCGCCCAGACGGTGACCCGCACCTTCATGCTCACCGCCTCGGCGGTCGCCTTCGTGATCGTCACCGAGGAATTCCCGGCCCTGCACCGCGGCTGGGCGATCGGCATGCTCGGCGCGCTGGCCGCCTGCGGCAACGGCCTCGGCGCGGCGCTGTTCGCCGCCGTCGACGTGCTGCCCTACGGCTGGCGCGCCCTGTACGTCATCGGCCTCGTGCCGCTGTTCCTGGCGCCGCTGCTGCGGCGGCGGGTGCCGGAGACGCACCGCTTCCGCCACCATCGCGCCGCCGCGCTGGCGCAGGGCGACGACGCCGGCGTGCTGGCCGGCTGGTACCGGCCGCTGCTCGACCTCGCCCGGCGCTATCCGGGCCGCGCCCTCGCCATCGCCCTGGTCGGCGGCCTGATGGCGGTCGGCGAATCGGCGGTGTTCCAGTTCACCGCCTACTTCGTGCTGACCGTGCACGGCTGGTCGCCGGGCGAATTCGCGCTGATGTTCATCATCGGCGGTGCCGTCGGGATCATCGGCAACATCGTCGCCGGCCGCATCGGCGACCGCGTCGGTCGCCGCGCCGTCGGCTTCACCTTCCTGGCGCTCTTCCCGCTCTTCGCCTGGACCTTCTACCACGGGCCGGGATGGATGCTGCCCATCGCCTGGTCGCTGTTCGTCTTCTGCAACACCGCCGGCGGCGTCGTCGTCCGCGCCTTCTCCACCGAGCTCTTCCCGACCTCGTACCGCGGCACCTCGGCGGCCTGGCTGTCGCTGGTGCAGACCCTCGGCTGGGCCCTCGGCCTGGCGCTGGTCTCGCTGGTCGGCGGCGAGATCGCCGCCGCCACCAGTTGGATCTCGACCGTCGTGCTGGTCGCGGCCGTCGCCCTGCTGGGGCTGCCGGAGACCTACCAGCAGGAGCTCGAAGCCATCAGCCGTGATCCCGATGATCCCGCCGTCGCCCCCACCCCCTCCCTCCCCTAGGGATCAGCCGGCGCGCCTGGTGCGCGACGCCCTCGGCCGCGAGCTGCGCGTCCTGCCGGGACATCCGCTGCCCTTCGGCGTCACCGAAACGCGACACGGCCTGAACTTCGCCGTCTTCAGCAAGCACGCGACGGCGGTGACGCTGGTGCTCTTCGGGCGCCGCCGCGACGCCCCCGTGCTCGAGCTGCCGCTCGACCCCGACAGCAACCACACCGGCCACGTCTGGCACGTCGAGCTCGCCGGCCTCGATCCGGGGACCCGCTACGGCTGGCGCGCGGCGCGGCCGGGCAACGACTCGCCGCTGCACCGCTACGAGCCGGACGCGGTGCTGATCGATCCCTACGCCACCGCGCTCACCGGCGGCAGCCGTTGGGGCGCCGTCGAGCCGCGCGACGGCGAGGTCGCCCCCAACCGCTGGCCGCGACGCCGCTCCCTCTACGTCAGCACCGCCTTCGACTGGGATGGCACCCGTCCGCCGCGCATCCCGCTCGAGGACAAGGTCATCTACGAGCTGCACGTCCGCGGCTTCACCCGCCACGCCTCCGCCGGCGTCGCCCACCCGGGCACGTTCTACGGCCTGATCGAGAAGATCCCCTACCTGCGCGACCTCGGCATCACTACCGTCGAGCTGCTGCCGGTGTACGAGTTCGACGAGCTCGAGCCGCGCATCGTCGATCCCACCAGCGGCCGCCGGCTGCTCAACTACTGGGGCTACAGCCCGCTCTGCTTCTTCGCCCCCAAGGCGTCGTACGCCTCCTTCGGCTTCGACGGCGCGCAGGTGACCGAGTTCCGCACCATGGTGCGCGAGTTCCACCGCGCCGGCCTCGAGGTCATGCTCGACGTGGTCTTCAACCACACCGCCGAGGGGCCGCTGCCGCCGGGCGCGCCGCCGCTGTCGCTGCGCGGACTGGACAACGCGACCTACTACCTCGTCGATCCGATCACCGGCGCCTACATCGACTTCTCCGGCTGCGGCAACACGCTCAACTGCAACCACCCGGTGGTGCGCAATCTGATCATCGACGCGCTGCGCTACTGGGTGGCCGAGATGCACGTCGACGGCTTCCGCTTCGACCTCGCCTCGATCCTCGGCCGCGGCCAGGACGGCGAGGTGCTGTCGAATCCGCCGGTGCTCGAACGCATCGCCAACGATCCGGTGATCGCCGACGCGGCGCTGATCGCCGAGGCCTGGGACGCCGCCGGCCTGTACCAGGTCGGCACCTTCCCGTCGTTCCGCCGCTGGGCCGAGTGGAACGGGCCGTTCCGCGACGATGTCCGCCACTTCGTCCGCGGCGATCCCGGCTACGCGGCGGCGCTCGCCTCGCGCCTTGCCGGCAGCGCCGACCTGTTCGCCCGCTCCGGGCGCACGCCGTCGCACTCGATCAACTTCGTCACCTGCCACGACGGCTTCACCCTCGCCGACCTGGTGTCGTTCAACGAGAAGCACAACCAGGCCAACGGCGAGGACAACCGCGACGGCCACAACGACAACGTCAGTTGGAACTGCGGCGTCGAGGGACCGACCGACGACCCCGCCATCCTGGCGCTGCGCGGCCGCCAGATGCGCAACCTCCTGACCCTCCTGTTCTGCGCCCAGGGCACGCCGATGCTGCTCGCCGGCGACGAATTCGGCCGCACGCAGCGCGGCAACAACAACGCGTACTGCCAGGACAACGAGATCTCCTGGCTCGACTGGGGGATGATGGAGCAGAACCGCGATCTCCTCCGCTTCACCCGGCTGCTGATCGCCTTCCACACCGCCCACCCGGTCCTCGGGCACCGCGACTATCTCAACGGCCAGCCGCGCGGCCCGCTCGGCCGCCCCGACGTCACCTGGCACGGCGTCGAGCTCGGCAGGCCCGACTTCAGCCACGAGTCGCGCTCGCTCGCCATGCACCTCGCCGGCGAGCTGGCGCCGCGGCCGGACTGCGACATCTACCTCGCCGCCAACGCGTGGACGGAAGACCTCGGCTTCGCCCTGCCCGCCACCCCACCCGGCCAGCGCTGGCTGCGGGTGATCGACACCGCCGAGCCCGCGCCGCGCGACATCCTGCCCCAGGGGAAGGAAGCGCCGGTGCGCAAGGCGCGCTATACGGTGCGCTCCCGTTCGGTCGTCGTCCTGCGCAGCTCGGCGGTCGCGATCGTGCCGTAGGCGCGGGACCAGCGCGCGGGCGACGCGAAGCGCCGCCCGCGCGCTGCATTCAACGACGCCGGCGGAGCAGCAGCAGCACGCCGACTGCGACGCCCCACCAGCCGGCGCCACCGGACGGCGTCGGGGCGACGACGGCGCAGCCGCCGTCGCTCGGCGCCCGCCGCGTCGCGGTGGCGGTGGGCGGCGCCGTCGCGGTGGCGGCGCGCGTGCTCGTGGCGGCGGCCGTCGCCGTCGAGAGCGCCGTCGCGGTGGCGATGACGGTCGGCGTCGACGGCAGCGCGGTCGAGGTCGCGGGCACCGCCGTCGGCGTGGCCGAGACGGTCGCCGAGGGCTCGGCAACGGTCGCCGTGATCGTCGGCGAGAGGGTCAGCGTCGGCGTCGGCGTGCTCGTCGCCTCCGTCGGCGGGGCCTGGGTGAACGTCAGCGTCGGCGTCGCGGTATCGGCGGGGCTGGCGGTGTGGGTCGGGCTCGGCGTCGGCGTCGCGGTCGGTTCGTCCGTCGGCACCGCCACCGGTCCGACGCCGGCGAGGGTCGAGCGATTGCCGGCGGCGTCGCGCGCCACGACGCCGACGTACACGGTGCGCCCCGCGAGCGCGTCGCCGCGCGCCACGATCTCGCCCGGGCGGCGCGAGCCGGGATCGCTGTCGGTGACCTGCAGCGGCTCGGCCGCGGCGAAGCCGGCCTCGTCGACGATCGGCTGCGCGGCGACGCGGACGTCGAACGCGGCCGTGCCGCAGTACAGGCCGTCGCCGGGGACGCGGGCCAGCGTCAGACGGATGTGGCGGGCGTCGACGGCGGCGGCGGCGATCTCCTGCGGCCGCAGCGAGGCCGGCGGGCGAGCATCGGTCTCGGCGTTGCCGCTGCCCCACTCGTCGTGGTGCCAGCGCCGCCACGGGATGGCGCCGCACTCGTCGCCGCTGGTGCGCCAGACGAACAGGCCGCCCTCGCGCGTCGTCGCGACCACCTCGAGGCGGCCGTCGCCGTCGAGGTCGCCGACCGCCGGCGCCTGCACCATCCAGCCGTTGGTGAACTTCGGCCAGCCCGCGGCCTCGACGCCGGCGGCATCGACGGCGTGCACGTCGTAGACGCCGGAGCCGGCGATCGCCTCCGGTCGGCCATCGCCGGTGATGTCGGCGACCGTCGGACCGGCGAGGAACTGCAGGTCCGTGACCTGATGCGGGAACGCCGGCAGGAACTGGCGATCGCTCGGCGCGCCGCCGGCGTCGGTGATCGCCCACGCCGAGAGGTGGTTCTCGGCCGGAAACTGGCGCGCCGGGAGCTGGTTGTCGATCAGCTTCCCGAACCCGGCGGTCGGCGCCAGCAACTGGTAGCCCCCGTCGGCGCCGGCGAAACGCGCCAGGGTGACGGCGCCGAGGCCGCCGAAGCTCGGCTTGTCGGTCGCGTTGCTGGCGCCGCCGAGGCGCTCGCTCTCGAGCGTGCGGTCCTGGCCCCCCGGATGGCGGCCGAAGAACGACACGCCGTCGTGCTTGAAGAGGTACACGGGACCGATCGCCGACATGGTGCCGATCTCGAGCGTGCCGTCGCCGTCGACGTCGGCCAGCGCGGGCGGTCCGTTGCTGCCGGTGCCGACGGTGGGCAGGAGCTCGGTGGTGAGCAGCGCCGTCTTCACCGGCCAGCCGGCCATGAAGGCGTCGGGATTCCAGCCGCGGGCGATGCCGTTGGCGCCGTGCATGGCGCCGTCGGCGTGCAGCGCGTAGACGCGGGTGTTGCCGCTCTCGATCACGCCGACCGCCTGGAAGAGCTGGATGAGCGGATTCTCGAACACCGCGTTGGGCGCCTCGACGTACTCCTCGTTGACCGCGGCGACGACGTCGAGCGCGCCGTCGCCGTCGATGTCGCCGAGCGAGGGGGGCACGATGATCTTGGTGCCGAGGGCCGCGCCGCTGCCCGGAATCAGGGTCACCTCGTTGGTCTCGGGATCGACCGCGGCGACCTTCGCCGGATCCTTCAGCAGCACCGGCCACCCGGGCACCGGCGTGCCGTCGGCGTGCCAGGCGTAGAGGTGGCGATCGTAGGCGCCGGCGACGATCTCCAGCGAGCCGTCGGCGGACCCGTCCAGGTTGCCGAGGGCGGCGCCGCCGAGCAGGGCGCGCCCGAGTCGGTTGTCGCGGTCGTGGCGATTGGTGCGATCGGGCACCAGATCCTCGGCGCCGGCGCCAAGGCGCTCGGAGCGGTAGGCGAACGAGTACTCGGGCAGCGTGCGCACCGGGAATCCCGGTCGCCGCGAGCCGTCGCGCTGCCACACGTAGAGCCGGCCCTGGAGGTCGCTGGCCACGACCTCGAGCGTGCCGTCGCGGTCGAGGTCGCCGACGCTGACGCCGCCGAGGATCGAGCTGTGCACCGGCACGTCGATGTCGTCGGTGGCGTAGCCGGACGACTCGGCATGGATCTCGAGCGGATCGGTGTGCACCGGCCAGCCGGGCAGCTCGCTGCCGTCGGCGCGCCAGGCGTGCACGGCGCCGTTGGCGTCGCCGAGGATGATCTCCTCGTTGCCGTCGCCGTCGAGGTCGGCGGTCGCCGGCGCCGAGCCGCCGTCGGCGACGAAGTGCGGGAAGCCGGGCAGCAGGTCGGGATCGTGGTGCAGCGCCAGGGCGCGCCGATCCTCGCCGGCGTTGCCGCGGTCGTCGACGACGCGGACGCGGATGGTGACCGTGAAGCGATCGGGATCGGGGCTGCCGTCGTCGTTGAACGCCGCGCCGCGGCTGCCGTGCGGCAGGCGGGCCGCCAGGGCCGCGACGTCGATCGTCCCCAGCGCCCCGTCGAGCGCCTCGGTGAGGTCGTCGCCGGTCGCCTGGACGACGAAGTCCGCCTCCGCCGGCTGCACGCCCGGCGCCGCTTCGAGCACGTAGCGGAAGGACGCGGCGCGATTGGCGGCGACGCGGCCGCGCACGGTGAGGGTCGGCGTGCGCTCGGGATCGACGAGCGCGAACCAGTCCGGCGCCGACAGCGACGCCTCGGGCGGGATCTGGCCGGAAGCGACGCGCAGCACGGCGGTGTCGGCATTCAGGCGGCCGTAACCGAAGTACTGGTCGAAGCCGGCGATCGAGTGGAAGCGCTCGTTGCCGCCGACCCCGGGCACCGGCAGCGTCGTCGAGTAGTTCTGCGGCAGCGGCGGCGCGACGTCGGTGCGGGCATCGAAGTTGATGTCGTCGGCGGTCAGGGTGAGGATCTGCTTGACCTCCTCCGCCGAGAGCGGGAACGGGGCCAGCGTCCCGTCGTCGCGCGGGTACGGCGTCAGCGCGCCGCGGTCGATGGCGTTGAGCGCCGCCGACACCACCAGGCCGGCGACGCCGGAGCTGCGGCCGGTCGCCTCCGAGGAGCAGCTCGAGGACGGCACCGCGAGCGCGATGTGGGCGCCGTAGTTGGTGCAGCCGTTGAGGTACAGGTACGACTCCGGGCTCTGCTTGATGCCGCTGACGTTGGCGAACTTGGTGACCGAGTTCACCTGCACCGTGTGGTTGTACGTGGCCGGGTAGTTGTGGTGGTTCGACTCCTCGTCCGCCGCCGAGGCGATCACCACCGTGCCGCGGGCGTAGGCGTAGTCGATCGCCTGCTGGCCGAAGCGGCTGCGGTTGAGCGTGCCGAGCGCCTCCTGGACGACGCGCGCGCCGCTGTCGACCGCGAACACGACGCCCTGCGCGAAGTGGTTCACCTCGGTGACGAAGCTGTCGCCGACCCGCACCTCGAGCAGCAGGCAGTTCGGGCAGCTTCCGGGGAAGCCGCTGCCGTTGTTCGCCTCGCTGCCGGAATCGTGCGACTCGCCGGTGCCGTGGCCGTAGCGGACCTCGTCCAGCGGGTCGTTGTCGTCCTCGAAGAAGTCCCAGCCGCTGATGTCGTCGACGTAGCCGTTGCCGTCGTCGTCGACGCCGTCGGAGAAGATGAAGATCAGATCCTCCGGATCGATGACGCCGTTGCCGTTCTGGTCGCTGACCCGGCTGTCGGCGGCGTGCACGCCGTCGGCGCGGTAGTCGGCGAGGTTGAAGACGCCGTCGCCGTTGCGATCGTAGGGATCGCGGGCGTTGGTGCTGCCCTCGGGCACCGGCAGCTCGCCGCGGTTGAGGTAGAACTTGTCGACCAGGTCGGCCTGCGGCTCGGCCCAGCGGATGCCGGAGTCGAGCACGGCGATCACCACGTCGGGACGACCGGTGGTGGTCTGCCAGGCGCGATCGATGCTGGCGCCGGTCACGCCGAACAGCTCCTGGGCGCTGGTGTCGATCTGCGGGTTGCCGGTCGGCTGGCTGCTGTACTTCCACACGTCGCCGCCGCGGTAGTCGTCGGGCAGCACGCCGGGCGGCAGGAAGAGAAAGCTGGCCCAGTCGGTCGCCTCGATGCATCCCTGATCCCCGGGCGAGGCGCAGGGCGCCGGATTGGCCGGATACGGCATTTCGGCCAATGCCACCGGCGCGCTCAGCGCCCCCACCACCCACAGCAGCGCCGCGGCATACGTTCGCATCATGTTCCCCCCCGGAATGCAGCCTGTCTGCGAGCTGTATTCCCGCTCTCGCCGATGTGTCAAAGCGGCGAGACGCGCCGGGGATCGGGCGACAGGCCGTTCGCTCCGCGCTGTCGGCGTTCCTCCCCATGGTTGTCCCGGGCCGACCACGCCTGCTAAGTGTCTCTCCTCATGGCTGCTCCCGCCCCGGTCGTCGGCAAGGACATCGAAAGCTGGTGTACCAAGTGCAAGTTGATGCTCGCCCACACCGTCGAGGCGGTGGTCGGCGGGCGCGTCACCCGCGTCCACTGCAACACCTGCGGCGGCCAGCACGCCCATCGGGCGAAGCCGCCCGGGAGCACTGGGACGACGCGCCCCAGAGCCAAGCGCGATACCGAACCGAAGCCGCCCAACTATGCGAATTTGCTGAAGGGGCGCGATCCATCGAAGGCGAAGAGCTACGCCACGACGCAGCGCTTCGCGGTCGGCGATCTGATCAACCACTCGGCCTTCGGCCTCGGCATGGTGACGTCCCTGCGGGACGTCAACAAGATCGAGGTGGTCTTCAGCGACGGGCCGAAGGTGCTCCTGCACCGCCGCGGCTGAGCCGGGCGGCGCCTCGGTCGGTCAGCGCCGGCTCTTGCGCTCCGGCGGGCGCCGCTTCGCGGCGGTGGCCTTGGCGCCGCGCCGCGGCGAGCCCTTCGCCGCCGGCTTGGGCGGCGGGTAGAGGTCGTCGATCGGCAGGCTCTTCCAGGCGCAGTAGCGCTCGATGCCGGGGCGGCTCATCGTGAACGCCAGCTCGAAGACGATCGCGTCGTCGGTGATGCCGATGCCGGGGATCCAATCGGGGATGACGTCGACCGGGTCGCTGAAATACAGCAGCGCCACCGAGAGGGTGGCGATGGTGTAGTAGGGGATCTGCGGGCAGCGTCCCTTGCTGTGCTCCGCGACCAGCGTCAGCGCGAAGTCGATCTGCCGCCGCATGCGCGGGTGATCGGCGCCGACGTCCTTGGCGCGTCGCCGGATCGCCGCCGCCTGCGAGAGCAACGTCTTCACGTCGCCCGGCGCCAACTGCATGCTCTTCTCGTTCAGGTAGCTGGTGAAATCGGCGGAATTGAGCAGCGGTGTCGACTTCGGCATGCGGCCGTTTCAATCCCAGGATGCCCCGGGCCAGTCAAGTCCGCAGGCGACGACGATCCCCGCCGCCAGCCATTCGCCCAGTCCGGCGATGACGGCGGCCGGATCGTCCGTTCGCTCGGCGGCGACGACCAGCGTCTCCCCGGCGAGCAGCGCCTGCAGCGCGGCGGCGCGGCCGGCGTCGATCGGCGCGCAGGCGACGCCGAACCCGACGCGGTGCACCAGCACCCGTTCGCCCACGGTGAGGTCGACGTCGATGCCACCCGGGGCGGCGTCGCGCGCTTCCCACAGGGCGCGGATCGGCCAGCGCGAGGCGCGCACGGCCACCGACGGCTGGAAGCGGATGCGACCGCCGAGGACGGCCTCGGGGGTCAGCGCGGCCAGCGCCGACGGCGTCAGCGGCGGCTCCTCGGGCGCGTGAAAGGCGCGCGCCACCGCCCATTCGAGCGCCGCGAGGTCGGGCAGGAACGGCAGCTC